>MHBK01000019.1 GCA_001804865.1 Lentisphaerae bacterium GWF2_57_35 | reverse complement strand
TTGACCCTGGCCTTTACCAACGAGTTTCTGTGGGCCGATCAGGTGGTCGTGGCTCATAACGAAGAATTCGTCGATGCGGTTACCTACCCCTTCGCTCGCCTGATCGACCATACTCTGCCGGACAACAGCAACGGCCTCCGCGACGTATACATGTATCTGCGCTACACCAACAACATCCGCAACGCGCTCTTTATGGGACGAGCGATCCTGGACACGGAAATGCCCAGTCTTTTGGCGATTAGTCCGGCGGATGGAGGTCTGACCAATCGGCTGCATGTGGACATCACGGGGCTTGCCACCGACAATCTGGGCGTTGTAAGAGTGTTGGTAAACAGCAATTGGGTAGACGGCATTTCCAGCGGACAGTTTTATATGGTGAGGCATCTTCTACAACCCGGAACGAACACGCTGAGCATCGAAGTGAGCGATCAGGTTGGGCATACGGTGAGCACGCAAATTACCGTGACGGTGGAGACCTCCGGCGATACCAACGCGCCGCAAGCCCTGCTGGACCTTCCCAGGGATTACGAAATCACGGGCGAGCAGACGAATTTCTTCGACCGGACCACCTACGCCGACTCCAAGGACTTGTATGTGCGGGGACATGCCGACGCCGACGCGGAATGGGTGTGGCTCTATGCCGAAAATGGAAACGGAGCCACCAATTCGAAAACGACCATGGGACGGTTGGGGACTCAATTGCTCGGGCGCGTGGAGTTGTTCCCCGGCAGCAATTGGGTCTGCGTCGCGGCGCAAGACGCCGCAGGAAACCTGAGCACCAGCCGGTATGCGGTCATCCGCGACACCAATTATGTCTTCAAAATCACCTATCCGGCGCCTTATGCCGAAATGAACGGGACCAACATCGTGGTAAAAGGCGAAATCTCGGACAATCTGACCGGGGCAGTGATCGCCGTAAACGGGGTCGGCATCCAAATCGGAACCCCCACCAATGGCGCTTGGGCCTTCCAAACCACCCAAGCGGTCGGCATGGCGGTTGGCTTGAACCATATCGAAGGCGTTGCTAACGTCAACGGTCGATCCCTTTACGTCGATCCGCCTTTTACCGAGTATCAGATGTTGAGCTTTAACTATAAGCTGGATTACAAAACGTATAGCGAAAGCGGGAATTCTAGAATTTGGCAGGCGGCTAGGAATTCCGTGGATTGGATGGGACCGTCAGCCACCTATTCCCAGCGCTCGGAAGGGCAAGGGAAAATCTGCTTGATTATGACCAATTATAATTTCAGTAACTGTTCCGACGCGCCGATCGATTCTTTGGTGAATATCACTCTGTCCAGTCAATTGACCTGGGCGCACTTTGGCTTTACCGATTACGCCACCGCAAATTCGCTCACCACCAAGCAATACCGCGACACGGAAGTGCGCTTCGTCAAACACGCTGAAAGCGACGAAGAACAATGGGTCTTGCTGAAATTCGATCCGCTGCTGATGGGCAACGAAATCCTGAATTCCGCTTCGGCGGCTCAAGTGTTCTTCCGCGGCAGTCCCGGCATAAGTATCGGATACTTCGGCACGGTAGGCTTTGTGACCAAGATCAAACCCAACGTTGAACAGCGGGTGACCGAGGCGGACTTCCAATGGCCCAGTCATCCCAACCTACAGTGGAAGGGCCATCTTCTTTCCATCGCCAGGGTGTCGAATTCGGTCATTAGCTCCACCATCGTTCCCGACTGGAACCACGACCGTAAAATTGACTCCTTGGACCAGAATCAAGCCACCGCTTTCAATCCGTTTCGATTCTGGATCAACGATGACCATGATCTTGGGGACGTTGCCGAGGGCGACAGCGATATCCCTGGCCAGGAAAATGCAAACCACGAGGACGACGAGGTCAACGGTCGCTGCGACTTGCCCGACTTCTTCCCCGTCTGGTTGGATCTCAATCAAATTCTTAATCTTTTCCCGCCAAGCGCGACCGTTCAATACAAGCTTAAGCAGGCCGATGCCGCCGTCAAAATAGTCTACACCGACTTAACCAAAGACCAGGCCGGGAACTTCCTGACGACCGAAGGCAATACCTATGGCCCGTCGTTTAATCAGAACGCTTTCGAGGCGGATGCCATCGCGATCGCCTCTTTCGGAATCGTTCTGAACAACAGCTTTCTTTTAAAGATCAAGAATAACGCGAATAAGGGCGTATTGATGATGGAGGGCACGAAGCCCACGACGGCGCCGCTCATCTTGGAATTGTGGGTAGGCGGGATCAAAATCTTCGAACAGCAAATGCCTTTGAGCATCGATGGCGTGGAGAAGATGTATCGATCAATTAACATAAGACCAAGTGGCGGGCCGCCCACCTCGACGGGAGAGCCAGCGAACAATCCCGACTATTTGAACACCCGCAAGAACGTTTTTTTCTTGCACGGGTTTAACGTAACAGCTGAAGGGTCGCGGGGGTGGAATGCGGAAATGTTTAAGAAGCTTTATCAATCAGGTTCGCGAGCCAGATTTTGGGGCATGACGTGGGATGGCGATGTGGGGCTCATCAATGCGTTACACTATCAGGAGAACGTCGCAAGTGCACTGATCGTGGCTTCGAACTTCTGTATGCAGTTGCAGGGCATAACCGGCGAGAAGATCGTTCTTGCTCATAGTCTCGGCAACATGGTTGTCTCTAGCGCGATTCAGGACTACGGTCTGAGCGTGACTGAGTATTTCATGCTCGATTCCGCCGTGGCGACGGAATGCTATGCCCCCTCGCTTTTCAATGACGCAACGGTGGGCAATTACATGCTCCATGAAGATTACATAGGATACAACTCCAACACATGGTGTTCAACTTGGTTTCGGTTGTTCTCTTCGCCGGATGATCGGGAAAAGCTGACATGGCAAGATCGTTTCCCTTCTATCCTCTCGGTGGCATACAATTTCTACTCAACTGGCGACGAAGTATTTGAAGTCTATCCTGGTACGCCATCTGTGTTTTCCGGTGGCCCATTCCATCTTGAGCAATATGCTTGGCAGAAACAGGAAATTTTCAAGGGGCGAGGGGGATTAGGGGGGACGGATTGGGCTGGATGGGGGTTTGAGGGCTATTGGACTTCTGAGGGATGGATTTCGGAATACACTATGGAGCAGGCTAATGCTGCCATTCCGGCTCAACTTCGAACCAATGCGGTGTTTTTGCACGAGCCGACTACGATGTTTTCTTCAAACATCACGGCGCAGGTCGCAAACGACATCATCGCCCAAGGAGTGCCAGCCCTCTCGTATGCGGCGGGCATAGACGCGATAGCTCCGCTCGGCTTGGACAGAAACTACAACGCTAACGATCACAAGCCGAATGGATGGGGACGAAGTGGAGGAGACTATGGCGCCCGCTGGCTCCACAGTGATTTGAAGAACATGGCTTACTTCTACACCTATGATCTGTTTAACCAACTCGTTTCGCAAGGAGGTCTGCAATGAACCGCTTCTATATTGTGATTGTTATGCTTTTGTCCGGTTGTCTGATCGCGGGAAAACTTTTCGCGGCGCCGCCGGAAGTTGAGAAGGCCCGACAGCATGGAGCACAAGGTGAGGTTACGCTTCTTGTCGTTGATTCAACTGGCAAGCCGGTTGAAAAGGCTAAGCTGAGTGTGGCGTTTTGGGGTTCGGACTCATCTGCCGATGTTGTTGCCTCCGAAGGACAGACCGACCCCAATGGCCTATTCGTCGCTGCAGGCAAGACGATCGGCAGCATGAATTACACAATAACCAAGGACGGTTATTACAAGACGACCGGGAAATACTGGTTTTACCGACCGAGCGGCCTGGATTCAAACAAGAACTCAGCCGCAAGTCCCACCTCGGGGGAATACTGGTTATATCATCAGCAAGAAAACAGCGTTAAGGATGATCGCTGGCAGCCGTGGAATCCAACTATTACACTTGTGCTTAAAGAACGCCGTCAACCCATCGCCATGTACGCGAAGAGGATTGATGCGCCGGTGCCTGTCCGTGATACACCCGTTGGGTTTGATCTAGAAGTCGGCGACTGGGTGTTGCCGCATGGCGCCGGGAAACAAGCAGACGTGTATTTCACGTACAAAGCCAATGCTCAAGACTTCTGGACGGGGTCGTATGAACTGACCATTGCATGCAGCAACAAAATGGATGGGCTTGTCCGCATGCGAAAAGACATGTGGAGCGAATTCCTTTCCGCCTACGAAGCGCCGAACGATGGTTATGACACGGGTGTGGTTCTGTCTCTTGACATGACCAAGGACAAGATCCTGAAGAAAGATCTGTTTGGCGCGGAGGAGTATCTAATCTTCCGCGTGCGGATGGTTCTCGACGACAAGGGCAATATCACGAGTGCACGATACGGGAAAATCTACGGCCCGATCGAATTTGGGCGAATAGGAAAGGTTGAGGAAAACCGGGGAGGGGTCCGTTTTACTTGCTACTTCAACCCGACGGCGAACGACCGGAACCTGGAGTTCGATCCGTCTCAGAACCTGTTTAACTGGCGGCACGATGCGCGGGAACGCCCTTACATGCCGTGAGTACCCATGTACGATAACAAGCCATAGAGATGTTCAGAAACTGGCTAACGGGGACTATTAGGGTCAAACCGAGAAACTAGCACTCAGGACGCGTCCATGAGGCGGGCAGTGGACGTACGTTTCCAGAGCCGGACATGTTGCGCCTGGTTCTCCGTTTGGCGCAATCGAACCCATTTCAGTTTGGCTCTTATTTTGCGCGCATTTTAAAGTCGTACTCGTTCGGTTTGCCCAGAAAGCAAAGTCCCATGTAATGACCCTTCACGTCATCGTAAGAGATTTGATTAAGCTCAAGGGCAATTTTCTCGGCCGTTAGCGGCAAGGTTTTGAGGCGAAGGCCCAAGGCATCTTCCAGGGCATTGGCGATAATGGGCGCGGCCGGGATCATGGTGTGCTCGCCGACCCCGCGCGCACCGAAAGGACCGTCGGGTTGAGGCACTTCGACGACGATGGGCACGATCTCGACCGGGACATCCTTGGCTGTGGGAATTTTGTAATCCGTGAAATTGGGGTTCAGCAATCGGCCCTTTAAGTCGTAGCGAATATCTTCATAAAGCACGGTGGCGATTCCTTGCAGCAATCCGCCTGTGATTTGGCCTTTGACCAGATCGGGATTGATGGCTTTGCCGGCATCGACCGCCAGGACCGCTTTCAGGATTTTCATTTTGCCCGTACGTCGGTCGATCTCGACGGTGGCGGCCGCGGCGCCGACCGTGTAATGCACGTTCGGATGTCCGCCCTGGCTGGTTTCCGGATCGCTTAAAGCCGAGGTGAATTCCGGCATGAACATGCCGCTGCCCAGGATGGGGCCTCCCAGAAAATTGCCGTGGGGCGTCTGAATGCCGTTGATCACGAAGTCCTTTAACGGAATCGCGAAATCCGAACGGCCCCGGCATTTGACCGTTTCCTCTTCCAGATACAGCATTTTCTTGTCGACCCCATGTGCCCGATGCACGACTTCAAAGAGCTTGTCGCGTACATCCATCGCCGCGGCTTTGACGGCATTGCCGCAACTCCAGGTGATATGCGAACCGACGGTTTGCCATTCGTAGGCGTTGCGATCGGTGTCGGGGGTTTCGACGCGGATTTTTTCCATGGGCACAGTCAGGATTTCGGAGGCGATCTGCGCCATGACGGTCAGGTAGCCCTGGCCGATTTCCATGCCGGACACCATCAGGTGCAGGCTGGCATCTTCGTTAAACTTGATGAAGGCCGCCGAAGACGCGTTCGGCGGCATGGCCGGCGCTTTCCAGAATAAGGCGAAGCCTTTTCCGATGGCCTTCTCCGGATCGCTCGATGTTTCTTTGCGGCCCCATTCGATTTCCTGAGCCACGCGATCGATGGCTTCGTGCAGTCCGTTGGGATTCATCTTGGCGCCGTACGCCAGCGTGTCGCCTTCTCGAATGGCGTTCTTCCGGCGAAACTCGACCGGGTCCATGCCGATCATTTTGGCGATGCGGGTGATGTGCGATTCCAAGCCGAAATGGAACTCCGAGTAGCCAAATCCGCGGTACGGGCCGCCGGGCGGAAGATTGGTGTAAACGCAGACCGAATCGATTTTCAAGTTGGGCACGCGGTAAGGGCCCGTGGCGGATAGGCCGGCGGCATTGACGACATTCGCTCCATATTCGACATAGCCGCCCGCATCCCAATGCATCGTGTGCTCCAAGGCCGTGATCGTGCCGTCTTTCTTGACGCCCAGTTTGATGCGCGCGATGACGCCTTGCCGTTGGTAGGTGTTGTAAAATTCCTGGGCGCGAGTGCAGCGGACTTTAACCGGCCGGCCGCGGACGGCGATGGCGAGCGCCGCGCCGATGATTTCCATGGACACGCCGGCTTTTCCTCCGAAGCCTCCGCCGACATACGGGGTGACGACGCGGATGTCTTTGTGCGTCAGGCCCAGCGGCGCGAGCGCTTCCGCGAAAACATGGCGTTGCGTGTAGGGAGACTGGGACGAGGACCATAACGTCAAGCGTCCGGCCATGTCGTACAAGCCCACAATCACATGCGGCTCGATGGCGCAATGGGCATAGCGGGGCACCGTGTAGGTGTCTTCCAGGATCACCTCGGCATCTTTGAATCCCGCTTCGATATCTCCTTTGCGGGTCTTGCGCCAGTGCGCGATGTTGGTGTCGGGCCGGGGGAAGAACCAGGGACAGCGGCCATAGTTTTTCAAATCGGGATGGACCAGCGTGGCTTTTTCCTTGAGCGCTTCGGCCAGATCCAGAACGGGAGGGAGTTCTTCGTAATCCACCTTGACCAGACGAGCCGCTTTTTGCGCGGTACGGGCATCCCGCGCCACCACGGCGGCGACCTGCTCGCCGACAAATCGGACCCGGTCCCGCGCAAAGATAAAGCGATCCTTCATGTAAAGGCCGAACGTGTAGGGGAAGTCTTCGCCCGTGACGACCTTGACGACGCCAGGCACTTTCAGCGCCTGGGAAATATCGATTTTCTTAATGAGGGCGTGAGCGAAGGGGCTCTCCACGATCGCGGCGTGCAGGAGCCCGGGACCAAAATCCAGGTCGTCGACATATTGCGCCGCGCCGCTGACTTTGTCCAAGCCGTCGATCCGACTGACCGGCTTTCCAACCGTCTTGAAGTCCGTCATATCGATCTCCCTAGTTCGCTAAATCTTCCGTTTTCCCGTCGTCCGTTTTCCGTTTTTTCGGCTGGCCTCGTAAACGGCGTCGACAATGGGCGTGTAGCCGGTGCATCGGCACAGGTTTCCTGCCAGGGCTTCCCGAATTTGTTCGTGGGTGGGGTGGGGGATGCGCGACAGCAACTCCGTGGCCGAGAGCGTCATGCCCGGCGCGCAAAAACCGCACTGAAACGAATTGTGTTGGACAAACGCCTTTTGCAGCGGCGTCATTCCCTGGCGTCCGATGCCTTCCACCGTGACGATTTCCTGCCCGTCGGCTTCGACCGCCAGAATCAGGCAGCTACGGACGGTTTTCCCGTTCATCAAAATCGTACAGGCCCCGCAATCGCCTTTTTCGCAGCCGATCTTGGGGCTCTTGATGCCCAGCTTTTCGCGCAGTACATCCAGGAGGATATCCCGGGGATCGACCTCCACGTCTCGCAACTCGCCGTTTAATTGCATGGAAATTTTCATGTGATTCATCCCCCTAAATCAAGCTGGCTCCGTAGGCCGGGCCTTTTCCGGCCAATCGCGAGACGGCGGCGCGAAGTCCTCGTTCGAGCATGACGCCTGTCATGTGGCTTCGATATTCCTTCGTCGAACGTATGTCTGTAATCGGCTGGATTTCCAGTCGCGCCAGTTCCACGGCCTTTTTGAGCAAGGCTTCGTTCAGCGGCTTGCCGGTCAGAAGAGCTTCCACGGCGGCGCCGCGAAAGGGTTTCGGGCCGACGGACCCATAGGCGATGCGATAATTGTTTGCCTTGTCGACGAGCACGGCGACGCTGGCTTGCGCAAGATCTTCTCCCTCGTAGCGGCGCAGCTTCACGAAGCAGGCCGCATGGGGAATGTCCCATTCCGGCATCGAAAGGCCCGTGACGATTTCCTTGTTTTTCAGGACCGTCTTGCGAGGCCCCGCAAACCATTGCGCGATGGGAATCTTTCTTTTCTCGTCGCGGCTTTTCGCGTGAATGAGCGCATCGTAAAGAAGCAAGATCGGACCGCTATCGCAGCAGGGAACCGCCGAACAGATATTGCCTGCCATCGTCGCCCGGTTGCGTATCCCCAGGGACGCCACCCAGCCCGCCATTTCTGCGATGACCGGAAATTTCCGGCGGACTTCATCGGATTCCAGCAGCTCGCTGAAGGTGGTTAGGGCGCCGATTTGAAGTTTCCCGTTCTTGAATTCCAGGGCGCGCAGTTCTTCGATGGCCTTGATGTCAATGACGGCATCCGGCTGCAAGATCTCGTCGTTCAATAACCCAACCAGATCGGTTCCTCCGGCGAGCACCTTCGCTTTTCGCCCATATTTGGCCAGCGCTTTGAGCGCCTTGCCGAGGGTTGCAGGCCTCAGATACTCGAATTCGTGCGTGATCGCCATGATCCGTTCCTCCCCGATAGTTTTACTTCGGCGGCAACATCGCCACAATCCGGCACATGGCCGATTCCAGTTCGATGCCGCGCAACGGAAAACAGCCGATCCATACCCTTTGGTTGCTGACCTTCTCGATCTCTCCGCCGATGTTTTCGGCGTGCACCAGCTTTTTCGGGAACAGCTTCAAATGCATGACCTGGTAGTATTCGTCAGGCGGGAACAGCTCATCCCATTTCTTGCCGTATTTTTGAACCAGCTTCTGTTCGGCCTCAAGGAACCGGGCCGGATGCCAGGTGCGGATGATGGTGTTCATCGGATGGTCCGCGCTGCCGCAATCGACGCCGATCCATTTGATCTTCATCTTGAGCGCCCATTTGTGAAACTCGGGGCCGGGGCCGGGATGCTTGACGAAATACCGGATTTCGTCGGATTGCTTCTGGTCCCAGGCATATCGATGATAGCCGGTGTTGATGATCAGAATGTCGCCCTTCTTCACCTCGACTTTCTTCATGATCATTTCGGGCGAATAAAGATCGTAGTCCCCAACCTCGTCGGAAATATCCGCCACCGCGCCGGGCCCGATCCATTCCTCGATGGGCACTTGTCCGATGGAGCGTCCGCTGGCATGAAAGTGAATTTCGCCGTCCATGTGCGTGCCTACGTGGTTGCTCGTGGTCATGATTTGACCGTTGGCGCCCTGGCCCATGTGCGCCCCGGCAATACGCTTGAAATACTGCAACCCCATCGGCATGTAACTCGGCCAGGGAGGCGTGTGGATGCTTAACCGTTGCGTGAGATCAAAGACCTGCACGTTGCCCATGAAATCCAGAAATTGCGTCGTATTCACACCCAACTCCTTTCAGGAATTTATTAAACCACGAATGAACACGAATAGACACGAATGAAGATCTGTTTAATTAATTCGTGTTTATTCGTGTTCATTCGTGGTTTAGCTCTTCATTGCTTTTGCCAGACCTTCATAAGCTTTTTGGAACGGCTCTGCCGGGGCGCTGAGGACGCCGGCGCCGATTTGGCCTACGCCGGGTTTGCGGTGGGCGACGCCGGTGTCGATGAAGGGCAGGATGTTTTTGTCGACCACCTTGATCACGTCGATGCCGGTTGGCGTGCCGCGAAAATTCAGGGACGGAATTTGGAAGACCGCATTTTCGGCGGCGGTGATTTCATACATCTGCCGGGTATAGTTGAGAGCATCGGCCGCCTGGCCTCCGACGAATTGTACGATGGCCGGCGCGGCGGCAATCGCGAAGCCGCCCAAGCCATTGGTTTCCGTGATGGCGCTGTCGCCAATGTCGGGATTGGCGTCGGCCTTGGTGAAACCGGGGAAGTACAGCGCATCCGGCACGGCGGCCGGCCCGGTAAACCAATCGTTGCCCGTTCCGGCCAATTGCACGCCGAAATCCGTTCCATTGCGCGCCATGACGACGACGATGCTGCTGTTGCGAAGGTTGCGCGCGGCATCGAGCGTTACCTTGGATGCCGGCATGGAGAGGTTAAGAAAGAAGTGATCGTTGTGGTTGATGAACTCCAACACGTCGCTGGCGTCCTTTGTGTCCTTGCACGTCGTTACCACCGCGGGCGCAATCGTTCGGTAAAATAGGGAGGTTGCCGCGCGGTTGCGATTATGCACCTCGTCGCCCATGTGCAGTGCCTGCGCGATCAGGTTCTTCAAGTCGATCGGGCCTGTTTTGGATAGGGCCTTTTTCAACGTGGGATAGAGAATGGTTTCCATCCATTTGAGCCGCTGAATCACGTCCGGTCCGAAGGCCCCATAGCGCAGGACCTTGCCCAGGCCTTCGTTCATGGTGCAATAGGCGTAATTCCCATGCTCGGCATTTTTCAGGATGAAGACGGGCATCGATGGAGACATGATCCCGGCCATCGGGCCGACGGCGCTGTGTTCGTGGCAGGGCGAATAGTTGATCGCGCCGGAGGCCGCCAGCCGCTCGGCTTCGCGAGGCGAGCGAGCTTTGCCTTCGTAGAGCAGCGCGCCGACAATCGCCCCTCGCATTGGGCCGCACATCCGTTCCCAGGTTACCGGCGGGCCTGCGTGCAAAATCATGTCATTTTTTAGGCCGGGCACTACGTCGACGGCCCGTTCCATGCCGACGAGCTGAGGTTGGCCGCTGAGGATGAGCTTCATCGCTTTCTGGTTGGCCTTGTCGATCTCCTTGCGGTGCGCCGAAAGAATGTGCAGGGCGTCCGGGGCGACCTCCATCGAGGGTTTCCAGTCCACGTGAACCACCGGGGTCTTTACGGCTTCCAACGCATCCCGGAACGATTGCAGCCCGATGTTGACCACTTTGAGTTCGCTGCTGAAGAGTTGGTTGATCGACATGGCTTATTTTCTCCCCTGCCGGACGATTTGGCCGGCCAGACGGCAGGCCGCGGCATTGGTCGGAAGTACGAGCGCGCCCGCAGCTTCCAAGGCTTCCACGACGTGCGTGCGGTTCTGAGGATCGGCGTCGGTGCCGGTGACGGAGCAAATCACGCAGACCTGGCGACTCGCTTTGCGGATGACCTCGCGCAGCTCGCCGGCCGGATCCGGATGAGCGCCGTAGCCCAGCACGACATCGAGCAGAATCACGGCTGTTTCCGGATCGGCGGCTTCTTGTTGGATGCGACGATTTCTGAACGTGAAATCGATCATGGGATGCGGCCGTCCGACCGTGAATTCGTCTTCGCCCAAATCGATGAGCGTGTGTTTCTGGCTTTTCAGCGAGTTTTTCAAAGGCCGGGCGTTGGCCGTGGGGGCATTCGAATAAAGGTCACGAAGCGTATTTCCCAGCAGGATTTGCGCTTCGTAGCAGAAGGTGCCGCCGCTGAACAGGCCGCGTATATATTTTTGTCCCTTGCGGAGGGGTTGCGGGGCCGTGCCTTCATCGCAATCGGTCACGGCTTTCGGTTTTCCTCCACGAGCCAACTCGACGGCCATCAAAGCGGCTTCTTCGAGCGTTTGCGGATCTTTTCCGGCCTGCCCGGCGCCCAGGAACAGGCTGACGATGGGCTTTTTGACGCGGGTCATGGCGGCTCGGATTTTCTTGAGGACATCGGGGTGGGGCGGCTTGGAGACCAACAGGATCACGCGCGTGTCCTGGTCCGCCGCGAGGGCTTTGATGCCCTCGATAAACATAAGGCCGCCGACCTCTTTCTTAACGTCCCGTCCCCCGACTCCGATGGCTTGGGAAATGCCGGAGCCTTCGTTGGAAATAATCGTGCTGACCTCCTGAAGCCCGGTGCCGGCGGCCGCGACGATGCCGATGGGACCGCGGCGAACCACGTTGGCAAAGGCGAGGGGGGTTCCATTGACGATGGCTGTTCCGCAATCCGGGCCCATGACCAGCAAGCCCTTCTTGCGGGCGAGTTGCTTGAGTTCAATCTCGGTTTCCAGGGGAACGTTGTCGGAGAAGAGCATGACATGCAGGCCCTTGTTCAAGGCCTTCATGGCTTCCAGTCCGGCGTAGCGACCTGCGACGGAGATCAAGGCCATTTGGGCATCCGGCATGATTTTCAAGGCCCCGTCCAGGCTGTGGGGCGACGCTTTTTCGGCGGCTGCATCGGTTGGGGATATCGCTTTGCTCAATTGCGCAGAAAGGGCGGCTAAAGCTGCGTCGGCGGCTTTGCGATCTTTGGCCTTTAGTGCGACGAGCAGATCCGTATCGCCCGCATTTTCGAAGCTGGGAATCATCAAGCCCGAACCCTCGAGAATGGCTTTGTTGGCTCGGGTGCCCATGACGACCGCGGCATCTACGATTCCCGGTCTGCCGGCGATTTCCTTGCCGACGCGCATCAGCGTCACGGAATCGAAGTATGCGCCTTTCCGGATTTGTCCGATTACGGTCATATTAATTGTTCCTCCCCAAAGTCATCGATTCGAGCGTCATAACAAAGCCGGTAGCCCAGTCCGCACCGGATGTCTCGCCGTGAGCCAGGATGCGGCGCACCCCGGCGGCCAGCTCTGTTTTGCCGCCGCTGGAGAAAGCTTCAATGAATAATTTCATCGGTTCGAACAACCGGCATTCGCCGGCCATGCGCAGAAAGGCATTCGTGAGCGGATTATTACCTTCGGACAGATGCTCGATCCGACGGATCAGTTTTTCTTTTTTTCGGCGCTTTATTTCAGGGATGGAATGAAGCGCTGTGAGACAGCCCGCCAGATAGTCGTCGCCGGAAGGCGTAAGTCCTTTTCCGCAACCTTTCAGGGTTTGAATTCCCCGCGCAAGACAGGTGGGGTGGTTGTAAGCCAAGGCATTTTGCAGCAGGCGCGCTCCGTCGGTGAGTCTCTGCGCCAGCGTTCTATCAAATTCTGAAGAAGAGGGTTTTTGTGGGCCGTGACGCAAAAGAAACGCCATGCTTCCCGGATGGGCTTCCAGGAGGATACGTCGCTTGAGTTCCTCGATCTTCGCGCGGGAAGGCTGGGCGGGCGCTTTTTCCCATTCGACGCTCGAGATATACCGGGCAATGCCGTTCAGCAGGATCGTTTCCCGGCTGGTGGCCAGCCGTTCGTCGCTGATCTCGAGCCGGTCGATGGCTGGAAGGTCCGCGCCTCGCGCCAGCAAGGTCAACGGACCTCCTCCCACGCTTTCTTCCGCAAGAAAGACCAGCTCCGAGCCGTGGATAAAATTGGTCACTCGCCGAAAGCGGGAGTGAACCGTATAACGTCCCGGTCGAACACGATCTCCGATGCTGATCAATTCGAAGGACGGGGTGCTGGAGTGCTGAAGTGTTGGAGTACTGCTTTTTAAACTTCCGTGACTCCAATGATCCATTACTCCATCGCTCCATTTCTTCATGACCGCATCATGACTTGTAAAACACCATGCCGAATTGTTTGTTGAAGGTTCCGCGGCGCACGACTTCCACTTTGCCTTCCACCTTCATTCCAATCTTTGGATCGGGAATCTGCAACTGTCCCGTGACCCGCACGCCGTTCTCCAACTCCACGATGCCCAGGCCCAGCGTAGCCACGTTGAAATCGGCCGGGAGCGTGTATAGGTTG
Source organism: Lentisphaerae bacterium GWF2_57_35 (assembly GCA_001804865.1). Lineage (GTDB taxonomy): Bacteria > Verrucomicrobiota > Kiritimatiellia > CAIQIC01 > GWF2-57-35 > GWF2-57-35. The sequence continues at coordinate 146,916 of MHBK01000019.1, read as the reverse complement.
GTGTAAGTCAGCAGCGTTCCCTTGCGGGGCAGGGGAACCGGATCGAATTCAAAAATCTCGTTGGCCTTGCACTTCTTGCACACCATGCGATAGGGATAATGAATCTGTCCGCATTTTTTGCATTTATAGGCATAGATTTCCATAGATCAATCCTCCCTCGCGAAGACAAGACATACTACATTGTTGCCGAAGCCGCCGAAGTTGCAGGTGAAGCCGATCTTGGCGTTCTTGACCTGCCGCTTCCTGGCCTCGCCACGGAGCTGGGTTACAATCTCGTGCGCCTGGCCGATGCCTGTGGCGCCGACCGGATGGCCCTTGCCTTTCAAGCCGCCCGAGGTGTTGATCGGGATCTGACCTGTGAGACTGGTGAGGCCTTTCTCCAGGGCCAGATGGCCTTCGCCTTTCTTGAAGAAGCCGACTTCCTCGCTCTCCACGATTTCAAGGATCGTAAAGGCATCGTGCAATTCCGCGACATTCACGTCCGACGGTTTCACGCCGGCCATCTTGAAGGCTTGCTGGGCGGCGCCGCGCACGGCCAGCAGGTCGGTGGGGTTCTCGCGTTCCTGCACCGCGTGCGTATCCGTGGCTTGTCCAATGCCGGTCAGCCGGACGATCGGTTTCTTGTTTCTCTTTGCCACGTCCTGGGCCACTTCCTTGCTGGCCAATATGACGCAGGCGCCGCCGTCCGATACCGGGCAGCAGTCGAAGAAGCGCAACGGATCGGCCACAAACGGATTGTTGGTCTCCGCTTCCGGCGAATCCAAAATGGCTTCCACGGTGATCTTCTGATGAAGGTGCGCAAACGGATTGAGCATCGCGTTGTCGTGATTCTTTACGGCGACCATGGCGAGATGTCTGGACGTGACGCCATATTTCTCCATGTAAAGCCGCGTGAACATGCCGGCCAGCGAGGGCAGGGTGACGCCGTAAATGTATTCCGCCAGCGGGTGCGACAAGGTCGCGACAAAATCCGTCGCCTCCAGGTTGTTGACCGCCCTCATGCGTTCGGCGCCGGTCACCATGACCACGTCGTGTACGCCCGAGGCGACCGCCATGAAGCCTGTCTTGATGGCGGACGCGCCTGACGCGGGACCGTTTTCGATGGCTTCCGCTCCGGCCGGGGTCAGGCTGAGCGTGTCGACCACTGCGCTGGCCAGCGCGGTTTGCTGGTTGATCCGCGAGGCGCCCATGTTCGCGACGAACAAATGATCTATCTTCGACAGACCGCATTCCTTCATGGCTTGCATCGCCGGGTAGGCCGCTATTTCGCTTAACGGATATTCCAGCCGGGAGAAACTGGTGATGCCGATGCCGACGACATAGACTTCGCGCATGGTTACACCTTCCCTTCCTGTTTCCAGCGTTGCAGCATCAGCGAGGTTCCGGTCGGATCGTTCATGGCGCGCGTAGCGGCCAGCAAATCCTGCGGCGGCTTCGGCGGACTGGACGGCGGCAGGATGGCCGCCTGGGCTTTCTTCAACAGCGCTTCCGGAACGGGCCGGCGTCCGACCACCAGCGTCTCACGGGCCTTGTCGAAAATTTCCTTGGTCAGCGCCCAGGAGGGAACGCCGCCCAACTCATGGGCCACCTCGAAGCGCTTTTCGAGCTGATATTCGATCATCCAGCGCCGAAACCCGATGGGCGACTCCGCGACGATCAGGACTTCCTTTTGTTTCACGATGTCGATGTGGTACTCCATCTTCGCCGCAAAAGCATGAGCGCCCACGCGCAAACCGCGGCGCAACGCCAGCGTGTGATAGGAAACGCCCACGTCCGCATTCAGAAAGCGCCCGTTCACAATCGCCGCGAGTTCGCCGTCGATCTGGGCGACCAAGACGTATTCGTCCTGAACGCGATGGCGATAATATGCCAGCAACTCCGCGTAAACGCGGGCGGATACGATGTCGTAATAATCGCGCTCGACGTGGAGCAGCGGTTCCACATGGGGCAGCAGCTCGGGAACTTCTTCGCGATCGATCTGGCGAACCACCATCATTTCGCCGCTGGCCACTTGCATGTACTTGGGGGGGAATGGGGGGACGGGGTGATCAACAGGTCTCAGGATCGTTTCCAGCTCGATAGCCATAGTACCTCCTTTTTAGGCGCAACAAGTGATTCTATACCGCCGTGACCTGTGGATGTTAATAAGGAACACGGAGTGGAATGAACGGCGATGATTTTTAACGCAAAGGCCGCAAAGAAGAACGGACCCATATCGATGACGAAGACAAGCTATGCAGGCGCATCCGGGAATTATCGCAGAATCGGGGGCAGGCAGTTCCCGGATGCACCCCAATAACTTGTTCGCTTGAAAGACGGATTGATTCCCTGCCCAGGAGATGCGATATTCATAAAAAGGGTGCAAATATGGTTACGGTACATCCAGAATATGTTGTTGATGAACAGCAGCGCCTAAAAGCGGTGTTGCTTCCAGTTGCCGAATGGGAACGCGTCGTCGAGGAACTTGAGGAACTCGACGATATACGGGCTTTCGATAAGGCCAAAGCAGGATCACAGGAGGCTGTCCCCTTCGAGCAAGCCGTGCGTGAGATCCAGCAGGATTACAAAGCGTGAGCTACTCGGTCGAAATCCTTCGATCGGCACAAAAGCAACTCGCCAGAATCGATCGTACACAACAGAATCGTATTATTGATGCGATACGAGGCCTCGCGGAAAACCCTCGCCCCTCGGGCTGTAAGAAACTCTCCGGCCGTTCGGCTTGGCGCATCCGTATCGGTTCTTTTCGGGTGATCTACGAATTACATGAAGATCGGCTTCTTGTCCTCGTCGTCGTCATCGGTGATCGGAAGGGCATATACCGATGAGCGAACAATCGCATTGTGTCTTGCTGACGAGAATCGTCAAGGTTGGTTTACCCAAGTTAATGGGCATCGTTGATATTCACCTTCTGGCCTCAAGCCTTCTTGCTGGCATTCCCTTGTGGACAACAGACAAGGCGCTCCGAAGCGCGGCTGTAAAGATGGCCATCGCTAAAGATTAAAAGGCCAAGGCATCGCCTCGACAGAGTGAGAAGTGGGTCGCATGGGGAAAAGAAGGCGCTCAGCGGAGTGAGCGCCCTACCTACAGCAAAGAACGCATTCATTTGAAATTCCTGGCGTAAATTTGTATAGTTTACGCCAACAAGGCGGTATCCAAATGCAAATGAAATGGTTCGATTCCTCGTGCAATCAACGTCTGCTCCTGACCGTTCCTCTGTTGGCGTGGCTGCTCTCGTTCGTGGGCTTTCCGGTTTTGGCGGAGACGTATCATGTCGGCGTCAATGGGTCGATTTTTTCTCCGGCCTCGCTTTCGATCTACGTCGGCGACACGGTGGTTTGGGAAAACGACGAAGGATTTCCGCACACGACCACCAGCGATCTTTCTGTTTCCAACGCGAATTATTGGAGCGGCGTCATGGAGGGACAGCTCGACACGTTTTTGCACACGTTCCACAGCGCCGGCACGTTCACCTACCACGACGAAATGGGCTTTGGCGCCGGTCTGATCGGCGTAACGCCCAGCGCCACGCTCGGGCCGCCGCAGAAACAGGACAGCCGGATTGTATTCGATGCGACGGAATTGGCGGTGGGGAGCACCAATGTGCTGCAAGCCTCGACCGATCTGGCGGGCTGGATTGCGCTCAGCACCAACGTGGCCGGCAGCGCTTCGATGACCTTCACCAACGCGACAGGTTTGTCCCCTTCCTTTTTCCGGTTGGAATCGGACTCTCATCTGCCCGCCCCGATCGAGCCTCCGTACCAGTGGGAGTGGCAGAGGCCGCTGCCGCAAGGGCAGGAGCTTTATGGCGTCTCCGCCTTGGACTCCGGCAACGTGTGGGCGGTGGGCAGCAGCATACACGGCGGGGCCGACGGCGTGGTGATTCGCTACGACGGCGCCGGATGGCGCGTACAGGCGTCCGGGCTGGCGAACGGCCTCTTCGGCGTCTGCGCGCTTCGTTCCAACAACGCGTGGGCGGTGGGCGCCCGGGGATCGATCCTTCACTACGACGGCGACCGCTGGCGGCCTCAAGCCTCCGGCTCGACGCAATGGCTCTACAGCGTATCCGCCCTGGATGCCAGCAACATTTGGGCGGTGGGCTACAGCGGAACGATTCTTCATTACGACGGCACAAACTGGAACTCGCAGGATTCAGGGACCTCCTACCAGTTGCGCAGCGTCAGCGTCGCGGATAGGACAAACATCTGGGCCGCGGGAGACCAGGGCACGATTCTTCATTACGACGGCGTCGTTTGGACCGCCCAGAATTCCGGCAGCTCGCAGCACCTGCGCGGCGTCAGCGCCCGGACCGCGACGGATGTCTGGGCCGTGGGCTATGAGAGCGCCATCCTCCATTACAACGGAATCGGTTGGAGTCCCCAGACTGCGCCCGCACCCGGTTTAGAACTTAAGAGTGTTTTCGCCGTGGACGAGGACTGCGTTTGGGCGGTGAGCATTTATAATGTTACAACTCTTCGCTACGATGGAACGAGCTGGCATGCTGTTTCGGACATCCATGGCAACTTCAACGTCTCCGCCCTCGACTGCAATCACGTTTGGTTGGTGGGGTTTTACGGCTCCATTTCTTTCTTCGATGGCGCGCAGGCGCATCGTCACGATCAAAGGGCCTACAAACTCATGGCCGTTTCCGCCAGCGCGCCTGACAACGCGTGGGTCGTGGGCCCTTACACCGCCCTCCAGTACAACGGCACGAATTGGGTTGTCCGGACTGGCGCCGTTTCGAACAAGTACCTCTTGGGTGTAACGGTCCTAAATTCAAACAATATCTGGGCGGTGGGAGACCGCAATGTCATCGTCCATCACAATGGCATAAGCTGGAGCAACCAGGTTTCAGGACTTCCCACGACCGTCAATCTCAACGGGGTGTTCGCGCTGGCGACGAACCAAGTTTGGGCGGTGGGCGGCGAGGGTTCCATTGTTTGGTACAATGGGCTGGCATGGACCTCACAGCTATCGGGGACGACCCGTTTCCTCCATGCGGTCTCGGGCTGCGACAGCCAAAACGTCTGGGCCGTGGGAGAAGGGGGAGCGATTCTGCATTACGACGGCGCGACTTGGAGTGCGCAGACTTCCGGCACTTCCTACGCGCTCTACGGAGTGTCCGCCCTGGCGCCCAACCAAGTATGGGCCGTGGGGGCGTTCGGAACGCTGCTGCATTGGAACGGCGCGAGCTGGACCGCCCAGACCTCGGAAATCTCGAGGGCTTTTTGGAGCGTGTCCGCCTTGGATGCCAGCAATGTTTGGGCCGTAGCCGGAGAAGGCATCATTCTTCACTGGAATGGCAGGGAGTGGCGCCTCAACCGGCGCTGTTATGGAAAGCAGGATTGGTTTTGGGGCGTGTGCGCGGCGGATACGAACCATGTCTGGGCCGTAGGCGAGAACGTCTCCGAGTCTGCTTTAATTTTGCAGGGTAAGCCTGGAGGATTGCCCGTTGCCATCCATGAGCCCATCGCCGATTCGTTCGATCCTTGGACTCCGCCCGGGGAGACATTGCCCACGAGAGTGGACCTTCGGGGTGAATTGCCGCCAGTCAATAACCAAACCGATGTCCAATACGGCGGCCAGACCTGCGGGCCTTGGGCCATCGCGTATTATCAGTTGACTCAATGGATTAAACACTCCAAACGTCCCAACTGGGATCTGGCGCGTCCGGAATACCAGATGAGCCCCATGTTTATGTTTAGAATGAATGGCAATGACCATGAAGCCTTTAATGTGTTGTCAAATAATGGTTGTGTGGACTTGGCCGATATGCCCTACGATCCCCGTCTCGGCAATCCCGTTCCCACCTCGGCCCAGGAAGAGGCTGCCAAGCCCTTCCGAATTCATAGCTATGAGACGCTCTGGAGTCACGGTACGAACAGACCCCCTTACCCCGATAACGATATCGAGAACGCCAAAACCTGGCTGGCGAACGGTTACGTCATAAGTTCTGAGATCGGCACCCAGAATGGGGATTTTCCGGATAACGGTCAGAATCCTCCCTCCACCTTCTATGATCCGCCGGGCAAATCAGGCATCAATCACTGGGTGGCGCTATGCGGTTATGACGACAACATCAACCCCTCCGCTTCGGATCCGGATCATCGGGGCGGTTTCCTGATGGTCAATTGCTGGGGCGACCATTGGAACGTCGATATGCGTGGGTTCCTGTGGATCAGTTACGCCTGGACGAAGAACTATGTGAATAGCGCCTTTGTAATTCATGGAAACGGACCGAACGGCCCCTCTATTACGAACTGCGTTCCCGAGAGCGCTTCCGTGGGGGATACGGTGACCCTCGCCGGCGACGGCTTCGGCGCCCTTCGCCGGCAGGCCGGCGTAACCTTCAACGGGTTGTCCGCCCCCGTCGTCAGTTTCTCCAATGACGTCATCTCGGTGACCGTTCCAATGGGCGCGACCTCCGGTCCGCTGATCGTTTTCGACTGGGAAGGCATCCCCAGCAATCCCATTGATTTTCAGGTCAACCCATAAGCCGGCGGCAACAGCCATTGGAATTATGACTCAAGACACATCGAAAGTGTGGGCAATGACCGCCTGCAAATCTATGGATTATTACCATTTACATGGCAATAAATATCTGTATTATGGGTGTTATGTACGCCAGATTACTGAAAAGACCTTTTGAATTAGGGCAAAGTTTCTTCTTATTCGGTCCGCGAGGAACAGGAAAGACAACTTGGTTGCGAGAGCACTTCGGATCGCGTTCCAATCTTTTCGTCGATCTCCTGGACGGGGATCTTTATACGGAATTGCTGGCGCGTCCGCACCGCCTCGAAACCCTGATCGGAACAGCCCACCCGGACTGGGTTATCCTCGACGAGATTCAGCGGGTTCCTGCACTGTTGAACGAAGTGCACCGGCTCATCGAAGGGCGAGGGTTACGTTTTGCCATGACAGGATCCAGCGCCAGGAGCTTGCGACGCAAGGGCGTCAACCTGCTCGCAGGGCGCGCCCTCTCGTTCCAGATGCACCCCCTCACGGCCTCAGAGCTGGGACAGGACTTCGATCTCGAGCGAGCGCTTCGCTTTGGCCAGTTGCCTTCCGTCATCGGCCATAAAGCGCCCAGCGAATTTCTCGCTTCGTACGTGCAAACCTACCTGCGAGAGGAAGTGCAACAGGAGGGCTTGGCGCGCAATCTCGCCAACTTCGCCCGTTTTCTGGAGACCGCAAGTTTTTCGCAGGGCGCTCCCTTGAATGTCGCTCATGTGGCGCGTGAGGCCGCTCTCGACCGAAAGGTGGTCGAGAACTACTTCGGCATTCTGGACGACTTGCTGATAGGTTATCGCCTACCGGTATTCACCAAACGTGCGCAACGCCGCATGGTCGCGCATCCCAAGTTCTACTTTTTCGATGCCGGCGTCTACCGGACGATCCGACCGATGGGACCTCTGGACAGCCCGGCAGAAGCCGAGGGCGCCGGCCTTGAGACCATCCTCCTGCAGGAACTGCGCGCGGTAAACGACGCCCTGGGCTTGGACTACGAACCGTTCTACTGGCGAACGAGCGACGGCACGGAAGTGGACTTCGTGCTGTATGGTCCGCGCGGCATGCTGGCTTTCGAGATCAAACGGTCCAACCGCTACACCCGAAGCGATTTGACGGGGCTGCGCGCTTTCAATAAGGACTACCCCATGGCTCGCTGCTACCTGCTGTATGGAGGATCCACGCCTCGCGAAGAAGAAGGAGTGCTGGTGCGTCCGATCGATCAGGCGTTGCCTGGCCTCGCCTCTCTCCTGCAAGGGTCGTAGCCTCTGGTTCAGCCATATCCAGAACAAAATGCTATAGCGGATCATGATGTATGGCTTTGTACAAGCCCGACGCAGCCCAACGATTCGTTCAACAAGTGTTCAAGACCGCGGAAAGGCTCCTGCGCATACCCCGATCGGGTTTCATCCCTTCCGAACTTCCTCGTTTACCCTATCGACAGATCGTGGCTTCTCCGTGCAGAATGTTCTACAGTATGAGAACCCATATTGGTTTGATCATCGCGGGATTGCTTATCCTTGTCACATCCGGGGCGATGGGCGCGACGTTCAACGTCAGCACGCCGGCCGGTTTTCAGGCTGCACTGGACTTGGCCGCGGCGAACGGGGAGGACGATGTCGTTGAGGCGGCCGCCGGAACGTATGCCCTGTCGGAGACGTTGAGTTTTAATTCAACGGAAGACCATGCTATTAAAATAGAGGGCTCCGGCGCGGGTTCAACCATTCTGGATGGCGGCGGATCGCGACAGCTCCTTTCGATGACGACCATGGAATCCGGGGCGATGATTGCCCTTGAGGGCATCACGTTTCAAAACGGCACGACCGCCTCCAGCGGCGGCGGACTGCAACTTACATCGGAAACAGGCGGCATGCAGATTCGGAATTGCGTGGTGAGCAACTGCGCCGCGACCGAGGGGGACAGCATTGGCGGCGGAGCGATGCTTAATTCCGTGTCGGGAACCGTGACGGTGCGGTTCTGCGAGTTTCTGTTGAATGTATCGTCCGGCAATGTCGGCGCCATGGCCATCGGCGCCTCTTCCGGTTTGGTTGAGGTTAGCGAATGCGCCTTCATCGGCAATGTGGTGAACAACTCCGGGGGCAGTGAATATTTCGGAGACGGCGGCGGGCTGATGGTGTTCTCGGACGGCGCCAGCCATGCGGTCATCAGCAGCAATATCTTCTCCGGCAACACCGCCGCCGGCGGAAGCAATCCCGACGGCGGCGGGCTGATGACCTACCAGTCGGGCCGCGGATCCACCTTGTGGTTGGAGGCTAATGATTTCTTCGAAAACACGGCAGGTTTGGGAGGCGGCGGATGCAGCCTGCGTTTCAATCAGTCGGCTGAGGTGACCGCCCGGCAAAACCGCTTTTTCGGCAACCGGACGACGAGCGGCAGTGGGGGCGGAGCGCTGATTTATATCGATGAGGGTTTTTTGAATTACTCGGAAAACCGGCATATCGCCAATCGTGCTGGAGAGGACGGCGGTGGACTCTGGATCAGTCATTTCAGCGGCAGCGCGCAGATTTCGAGCAATATCTTCACATCGAATCGGTCCACCAACAACGGCGCCGGGCTGTTTCTGGCCACTGACTCAGGCCGCATGAAGGTCGAGAGGAATGTTTTCGACTCGAACAGCTCGGGCAACAGCGGAGGCGCTCTGAGCATGGCGGCCACAACCGGTTCGGCGGACGCGCGCAACAACACTTTTTTCAATAACGGCGCGGTCCATGATGGCGGGGGGCTATATGTCTATCTGGACCAGGTTGCGGCCCAGAGCGAATTGAACAACAATATTCTCTGGGGCAGTACTCCCAACGCGTTCGGGTACTCGTACGGGAGCGGAAGCGGTTCGCTGAGTCTTTCGTATTCCGCCGTTGAGGAGGCCGCCGGCGAAGCCTGGTTTGGAACGGGATGCATCACGAACAACCCGCTTTTCAGGAACTCCGGCGCGGGGGACTTCAAGCTGGACTGGCCGGGATATCCCGTGACCAACGAGACCCAATCGGCCTGCATAGATTCGGGCGATCCAGCCTCTGCGCCCGACCCCGACGGTACGCGGGCTGACATGGGGGCCTTCCCGTTCCCGCAGGGCTTGGCCGCCTTGGGCACACCGCACTGGTGGCTGGATTTTCATGGTTTGACGGTGGGCGGTCTGTCTTTCGATTCAGCGGAGTTGACCGATACCGACCATGATGACGAGCAGGCCTGGCGGGAATATGTCGCCGACACCGACCCGACCAATGCCTTGTCGGTCTTGTATGTTGCGGAGATAACGGCGGCGTCTGGAATTTCTGTTTTCTTCACAGGGTCCATGAATCGCGTGTACACGCTTTATGGCTGCGGTGAACTATCCGGCGGCGCCTGGACAAACGTTTCCGGCGCCGGCCCCAGATCGGGCGCCGGCGGCGCAGATTCGATGGCTGATACCAACGAGCCGCCGATGGGGCCGTTTTATCGCCTGTGGGTTGAACTGCCGTAAGAAGGCTTCCGGCCTACTGCTTTATGATCGCCTACCTCGCAAAATTGGCCCAGGGATGAGCGTCTCCTCCAGACGTGCCCAGCGCCCCCACTGTCGTGACCATGGGGCCGTAGGTATCGTTGGCGCTTAGATTGTATTCCGTGGTGTAGCCGGCCGCGGAATTACGAACGATCAGGTTTTCCTGACACGAAACGCTATCCGAAAAAATGGCATATACGGACGCGGGACGGGCCACGGAAGTTGCAATGTGATTGCCGTCCACCCGGGAGCGGCGGGTCCTATACATGGCGATCCCCGTGTCCGAGTTGTCCGTCAAGGTGCAACCCTCGATGACGTTTCCGTAGTGGTAGCCGTTGGTCGTGGCGAAGCAAATCCCGGCGCCGGCATTCTGGCTGATGTTGCATCGCAGAATGGAGTTGCCGTTGCAATATCCGCTTGAGCCGGTCGCTCTGAAAAGGATGCCCGTTCCGCCATTGTCGACGATCGAGCAATCGCGGATGGTATTGTTCAACCAGTCTCCCGAGTAGGCTCGGAAGATTATGCCCTCTGTTGCGTTGCCGCTCACTTCACATTGCTCGATTACATTCCCTTTACCGCCTATGGAGTAGGTATCGAAATCAAATCCCCGAAGGGCATTGCCGACGGAAACGCAGTGGCGCACCACGCAGCCGTCCGAATCTCCGAAAACGAATCCGGACCCCTCGTTCCCCTCGCAGCGGCTTGCCTCGGCCATGCAGCCTTCCGACGCCAGGAAGCATATCCCGTTGATGTTGGAAACCGCCGATACGCCTTCCACACGAGAGCCTTTGGTCCTGTAAAGGTCCACGCCACTGTTAAAGTTGAGGATCGCCCCGTTGCGAATCGTGCATCCGTGCTTGCCGCTGGAGGTTAGTACCCCGGATCCGCCGGCGCGATCCGGCCCGAGCAGGGAATGTCCGCCCAAGTCCACGGTCACGCCAGGCGCATCGATGTAAATCGCCGTGCCGGTGCTGGTCAGCGTTCCAGCCAGCAATATATAGGCGGGCCAGGAAACCGTGACCGGCACTTCGGATATTAACAGGTTGAGCTGGTTGCCTTGGGCGAAATCGTAGTTCGCGGCGTTGCCGTTGACGGTGTTGTCCGCCACATAACTTCCGGTTCCCGTCACGCGCAGGCCGGTCCCGTTGCCGACAACGGTGTTGTCCTTGATGTGGCCGTTGTTCTGCAGTTCGATCCCGGAACTGCTGTTTTGAGCGGACATGCAGTTCCGGACGCTGGCGCCGTTCCATGCATAAATCCCGTGCCAGCCGTTGCTCAGGGCCATGCAGTTTTCCACCTGTCCGTTGTGCCGAACGACGATGCCGCCCCCGGAGTTGTTTGCCGCAACGCAATCCGAGACGCGCGCGTAATCCGAAAGCATGATGCCGGCGCCGCTGTCGCCCACGCGAACGGACGCGACTTCGACATTCCTCCCGTCGCAAAAGATGCCGTAGCCGATGCCTCCCCAGTTGTATACGGTCCCGTTGAGCACTCGCAAGTTGTGCGCATCCGGCAGACCGCGAATGCCCGTGCCCGCTGTCGCGCCCGATCCGTAGAGGGCGAATCCGTTCAGATCCACCGTGACGTTGGCGGCCGTGACTTCGATTCCGTTCTGGCCCGCGCCGGCCGTTAAATCGCTTGTCAGATAATACGAAGCGCCCGCCACATCGCAGGTATAGGAGGTTTTCGTGATGGGAATCCGGGCCTCAACCTGGTCGAGCGACTTCATCGTCTCGCTCGGCGGGCCGGGCGGCAGCAGCGATCCCTGGGCCCAAGCTGTCGTTAAAAGCGATAGAGCAAATAAGAACCAACACCCGGCGAGCATTTTCTTCATGGATACTCCATTCGTCGTTTACCGAATTATACCGGCTTTGTTTGGGCTCCAATGATACGAATCAATCCTGCATTGCGACTCTATACTTCGGGTCGGACCCATGCAATCTAGGTTGTCTCTAACGTTTTTCAAAAATGAAAGCAATTTCAAATCAATGCTTCAGAACGAAATACATCGTGAGGAGCAATAAGGCCGCGGCGGCTTCGATCAGGGCGATGCGCTGGATGGGGAAGCGGGGGGCGAGTTTTTGCCAGACGTTGGCGCCCCAGAGTCCGATGGCGGCATCGACCAGCATGACAATGGCTATCCAGAATAGAATGTTTGTCCAACCCATGTCGCACCTCGTTGGATCGTTTATAACTCATCCAGCGCTTCCATGTCCACCAGGTGCTGGGAATCGCCCCAGGTTTCGAGCATCCAGCGCCCATTCGAAAACGAAAAAATATTGACCGAAGTGTTCAGCATGCTGAAGCGGCGATGGGCTTCGAGCGGAATGTCGAGGACGTGCTTGAACTGGTTGACCAGCACGCCGCCGTGCGTGACGGCCAGGATGGTTCCCTCCTCCTGGCGACCGACCAGCTCGGCAAAGGCCTCCGTGGTTCGCCGATAAAATTGGCGCAGGCTTTCGCCGCCGGGAATGACATAGTCGGGATCGTGGCTCTGATGGCGCTCGTATTCGAACGGATAGCGCAGCCGGACTTCTTCGAGAGTCAGTCCCTGAAAGATGCCGAAATGGCGCTCGCGAAGGCGGGTATCCGATTGGATGGGAAGTTGGCGGTGAGGATCGATCAGCCGGGCGGTATCCAGGGCGCGCATGAGGTCGCTGCTATAGATCGCCTGGAGATTGAAGCCGGCCAACCGCTCGGCCAGCGCTTGGCCTTGGGCTTGCCCGGTCTTGGTCAGAGGGCTGTCGAGGTGACCTTGGTGGCGTTTTTCCGTGTTCCAAACCGTCTCGCCGTGCCGAACCATGATGAGATGAACTGTTTTCATTTCGTTTTTGAATCGTGAATGTGCAGGAAAGTACTATTCCCTACGGAAATGGCAATGAAAACCGTGTGAAAACGAGGGCCAGCCAATTTCTTGAAAATCCTTTACCCCGGAGTATTTTACTCCTCCGGTAAACACACCGGGTGAAAGGAGAATGAAATGAAAATAAAGAACTGGGTTGCGACGAAATGGTCTGTTTTCGTTTCGTTTCTGAGTGAGGAATGCGCAGAGCCGTACTTTATCATGCCCAAATGGCGGTAAAGCGGCTGCGCAACTTGTTTTAGTGCGCTAGGTAATAACCGTAATTAAAAGGAGAATGAATGAATACGAGGAAATGGCTTGCGATGTTTGCGGCTGTGACGGTTATGTCGGGAATAATAGCTTGGAGCGCTGTTGCCGAAGAAGGCAAAGCTCAGACGAGTTGTCCCGTTATGAAAGGAGCTGTCAATAAGGAGATGTATGTGGATCATGACGGCAAGCGCATTTATGTCTGTTGCGGCGCTTGCATTCCGGAAGTGAAAAAGAACCCGGAAAAATATATCAAGCAGTTGGAAGATGAAGGCGTCGTTCTGGAGAAAGTTCCGGCGGACGCTGGAGCGAAGGAATAACGGAACATTGAAGTGGGAGTTCCTCTCCTGGCCCGTCGGCGACGAGTAGGGCTACTGGTTGCAGGATTTCTTCAGCCAGGAAGCATAAGCTTTTTTGCCCATTTCGCCGGCGGCCAGTGCGAGGGTTTGCAGGACTACTTCTTCCTCGGGGGCGTTGAATTCAATATCATTTATGCCAAGAAATATATAAGCAGCCATGAACCCGGCACGCTTGTTCCCATCGATAAACGGATGATTTTTAACGATCCCCAAAGCATACTCTGCCGCTAACTCATAGAGCGAGGGGCTTCCATAGGCAAAGGCGTGGCGTGGGCGGTTTAGTGCGGAATCGAGCAGACCTTCATCTCGAACTCCGGCAAGGCCGCCAAAACGGGCTAACAGTTCTTCCTGTGTAGCGAGAATGACCTCTTGAGTGATCCACAAAGGCTCTTTCATTTGGCCAGTTCTCGGAGGGCATTCCGATAACGTTGCATGCCTCGCTCTGCAATAGTCATCATCTTGTCAAAGTGCTCTTGCTCTGGGGACAGCCGTAACGAACATTCCGGCGCTTCCGTGATATAAAGCGTCGTGCCTTCTTTGACTTTCATGGCCTGAATGGCTTCCTTGGGCAGTACAATGCCCAGCGAGTTGCCGATCTTTCGTACTTTGGTTTTCATGTTATAACTATAGTTACAACATGACGTCCCGTCAAGTTTCAGGCCCCAGCCATTGTAATTATGGCCCTGGGCCGCGAGGCCGCAGCCCCTCCCGATATCGGCCATAGGCATTTTTGACGGGAGGGACGGCGGCCTCGCCGTCCATGGTCGATAAAAAGAGACCATAATGAGAATTGCTGACGTCCAGGGGGTGTCCTTGACGCTTCCTTCCCGCGCCGGTATTTTCCTGTTATGTTATTGCATCGCACACGTAACCTGTCTCACGCTTTGAGAATCGACATCGGAAGTTGTTTGGCTGTTGTCAGCCTCCTCGTAAATCAATCGTCGGTTGTAGCGGACAGCGGTCGCATCGAAATCGGCCAAAAGGATCTGCAGGACCCGCCTTACCGGATCGAAGTTTCCGGCAGTTATATCCTGACCAGTCCTTTGGTGGTGACCCAGGCGGGTGCGAATGCGATTTGGGTGATGGCGGATCATGTGGAGCTGGATCTGAATGGATTCACCATCTTTGGACCGGGGAATACGTCGGTCAGCGCGATTTATCAGAGTGCCGGGAACCGCCATTTGAAGGTGAGAAACGGCAACATCGAAAATTGGGCTGGGGGCACGGGCGCTGCGATGGGCGTGAATGCCGCCGGGGCTCAGAATACGCTTGAAGATCTGCTGGCGTGTCGCAGCGCGCGGGGCTTTTATTCGGGCCGGGATTCCATGGTGCGGCGCTGCATCGCGTTTTCCAATGCGAGCGCTGTGGAGGCCTATGGAATACGCGTCGGGGACGGCAGTCAAGTCCAGCAATGCATCGTGCGGAAAAGCCGCTCCACGGGCCATAATTCCCACGGAATTCTGACGGGAGCCGGTTGCGTGGTGTCGGATTGCGTGGTGTCGGAGCTTTCCGGGGCGGCGGGTTTTTCGATTTATGGGATTAACGCCGGAGCGGCGTCGCGATTGATCCGTTGCGTGTCTTATGCCTGTTCCAATGCGACGACGGTCTATGGTCTGGCGGTGGGCGAGGGCGGTTCGATCCGGGAATGCGTTAGCACTTATCACGCGGCATCGAGTTCCGCTCAAGGTTTTTCCGGCGGGAATTTTGCGATCGTTCAGGATTCGCTGGCTTACGGCAACGATGTTGGGATCAAGGTGGCAAACGATGCGCTGATCCAAGGTTGCATGGCGGCGGAGGCCGATGCGGATGGATTCCAGTTCACTTCGCGGTGCCGCTTGGAAAATAATTACGCCTACAGCAACGCCTGGGGCGGATTCAGCACGGCCGGGTATCAAAATCAGCTTTGGGAAAACGATGCGATCGGAAATTATATCGGCTTCTATGCCTTGATGAACCACTCCAATTTTCTCGCGCGGAATACGGGGCTTCTGAATACGACGACGAACTATTCCATTGCGGCGGGCAATAGTCTTGGAACGCTGAGAACCAATCCAGGCCGCGATTTTACGGTGGAAGAACCTTGGGCGAATTTTTCGATCAACCCATGAAAAACCGAAAGACCAGATGGGGGGAGGGAGCCTGCGCGGCGCTGATGCTGCTGCTGGCCGCGCCATGCTGGGCCGCGAACGGGCAAATCAAACTGGGGCAGCGCAACATTCCGTTGACGATTACCAACAGCGGCAGTTATGTGCTGACGGAATCCGTTACGAACGGCAGCGGCAGCGCGATCCAGGTTGCGGCCAATAATGTGACGCTGGACTTGAACGGCTATGCCATCAAGGGCAATCGGACCTCCTTTTCATCGGCGATTTCCGTATTTGAAGGGTGGCGAGGGGTGCGCATTTTGAATGGGCATCTGGAGGATTTTGGCCGATTTGCGGTGGGCCTGGGCGACTTCGGGCGGATGGAGCGCATAACGATTTCGGGTTGCGGCCAGGCGGTTGGGGCGGGGGAAGGTTGTCTGATTCTGGACTGCCAGGTGTTTTCCAATTCGACGGTGGATATAGGCAACCCAATCGATTTCGGACCCGGCTCGATTGTTCAGAACGTCCTCTACGGAGACAGTGTTTCGAAATACCCGTTCGACGCGATCGTCGAAGGTTCCGCGGGAAGCCTGTTGAGCGGCATTCATGTTGCCCATCAAGCGACAACGGGCGCCTGTTGGGTGGTGCAAGCGGGTGCGGGCAGTTTGGTCGCCGGCTGTACGGTGGCGGATTGCCGTACCAGGGCCGGTCCCATGATTGGGATTCAAGCCCTATTCGGATCGTTGGTGGTGGATTCGGCCGTACAAGGCATTGAGGTGGTCAATGGATCGGCTGTTGGGCTGCGTGCCTCTCATGGGGCGATGGTCCTTCGTTGTCGGGTGAATGCCGTTACGTCTTCCTTATCTCAGGCCACGGGGCTGTATGGAACGTATGGAACGGCAGTGTCGGATTGCACGATTACGGACGTCGCAGGCACCGGCGTGGAATTCGACTCGATGGGCCGGGTGGTGCGGTCGGTTTCTTCAGGCCATGCCGGATTGGGCTACGAAGTGATTCGCGGCGGCGTGGTGCTGCGAGAAAACCACGCGGCCCGCACCTCCGGATATGGCTATCAAATCAGGGGCTTCACCAGTCTTTTGTTGTTGAATACGGCCTCCAGGGCGGGAAGCGGCTTTTGGGATTTTGTAGGCCAAACCAATCATCGGGCGCAGGTCGTTTCGTCGCCGGGGATGTTTTACGAGCTGCGATCCAACTCATGGGCGAATATCAGGTATTGATGAAGACGCGTATTTTCATAGGTCTAGGGCTGGCGCTATGGGCGCTGGCGTCGGCATCGGCGCGCGAGATATCCCCGGATAGGCTGCCGCAGACGATTACGCAGCCTGGCGACTATCGGGTGACCGGCCCGCTCGCGTATGCGGGCACGAGCAACGGGATCACGGTCATGGCTAATGGCGTAACGATCGATTTGAACGGCTTTGCCCTCGTGGGAACCGTCGCGGGGGATCATGGAATTTATCAACCGGCCACGTATCGCGATTTGACGGTTCGAAATGGAATCGTTCGCCAATGGACCGGCGCGTCGTCATATGGATTGTTGCTGGAGGGCAGCAATACGCGGGTGGAGGACGTTCAAGTCCTGAACTGCAACGAGGCCATCCAATGCGGGAAAGCGGCGCGGGTCGATCGTTGTACGGCAATAGGCAATTCGACGGCCGGCGACGGCTACGGCATCGCCGTCGGGTGGGCGTCGCAGGTACGACATTGCCAGGTGGTCAGCAATCAGGCGGCTGGGATTTTCGGGGGGCTCATGCTGGAGGAGGATAGCTCGGCAGAAGGTTGCATCGTAAGCGAGGCGTACAGCTCCTCGGTTGCATTTGGGATTTTTGGGGATGGTCGTAACCGCATTGAAGCCTGTGCGGTTTCCATCGTGCGCGCGGCGGATGTGGCGTATGGCATCGAGGCGTCCGAGGGCAGCACGGTCCGGCATTGTTCCGTATCGCGCATCGAGGCGTCCACGGCCTTCGGCGCCAGCACGGCGATTGGCGGCGGCGACAAAGGGCGAGTCGAGCGGTGTGCGGTGTCGAGTTGCGGCGGGTCCTCCGGCAACGGGTCGGGGATTTATTTGTCTCAATACGGCCGGGCGGAGGGCAATGCGGTTCGGGGCAATCGATATGACGGCATCAGCCTGTCGCGGGACAACTGGGTTCGCTGGAATATTTCCAGCTTGAATGGGACGGGCGCCGACGGGGTGGCCGGCATCAAGGTCTTCAACGAGGGAAACCGCGTGCTGGAGAATCATCTGGTGCAAAACCATTACGGAGTGAAGGTGACCGCCAGCAACTCCTTCTTTGCCCGGAATTCTTGCCATGCGAACACGCAGGCGGGTTCAGTGGGACCCTCCAACAATCTGCCGCTGGCCCTGCTCTCGCCAGGCATCGATTTCAACGCCCTTGCGGCGCCCTACAACTTTCACGATGTCATATGGTAAAAAGCATACATAGCTTGTTGGTCTTTTTGATTCTTGCCGCCGGGCTTGCCGGCAGCTACGGCGACGAAGGACGTTACGAGATTTCCGCCCGCCAGGTGCAAGGGACCGCTTATGTCATCACCAACAGCGGCAGCTATGTGCTGACGGAAAATTTGAGCATCACCGGCCATACCTTCGGCCTCATCATTCAAGCAGATGATGTGGCGATCGACTTGAACGGCTTTACCCTGAAGGGAAACACAGGAGCTTCGGACTGTGTTTTCCAGGATTCCGGCTATGCCCGCTTGAGCCTTCGTAATGGAGTTTTGGCCGATTGGACGAAAGCGGGATCTTTTGCGGTTTTTGCCCTGGGCGACGGCACGCGCATTGAGGATTGTCGATTCACCGGCGTGCGCCAGGCGGTTTGGGCGGGCAAAAGCGCCCGCATCGAAAAATGCAGCGTGACGAGGAGCGGGGCCCTGGCGGGAAGCGGCTTTGGCTTTTCCGTGGGCGCCGGTAGTTTCGTCAGCGAGTGCGCGGTGGCGGGCAACCAGATTGGCGATTACGAGGCCATTGTGGCGAGGGCCGGGTGCGTCGTAAGGCAATGCTCCGTATCCAGCAATGCGGCGACGCTGGGATTGGTCGGCATTCAAGCCGGCGCGGGTTCCGTGCTGGATCGTTGCCTGGTCGCGGATAATTCGTCCGGCGGCGATCTGCTGGCCATTGGCGGAACCAATTCGGTGCTGGTCGACTGCACCGCGGCTCGAAATCAATCGGGCGCCTTCGACGTGGCGATGCTCGCTCAAGGCAATTGCGTCATCAGCGACTGCCGGAGTTATGCGAATCGCGGCGCCTCCGGCTTGCGCGCCGGACCCGGAGCCCTGGTGATCGATTGCGACATCTCCGGCAACGTGCTGAACGGACTCGAGCTGTCCGGCTTTTCGTATGCGCTGCACAATCACGTCGCCAGCAATGGCGTGGGATCGCTGTCGGCCGGCACCTTAACGCTGGGCACAGGCAACCGGATGGAAGCCAATTCGTTGATCGGCAACTATGCCGGGTTCCGGCTGGCCACCTCCAACAACCTCGTGGGCGCCCAGGTGGCGAGCGGCAATTCGACGAACTTTGACATCACCTCCGGCGGCCCCAACCATGTCGGCCGTCGCCGGGCCGTCAGCAGTCCGTTCCAGGATTGGAACTCTTATGGAAATATGTCGCATTAACCGAAGAAACTGGGCTTGGGCCTTGGCTTGCGCCGTTTTTACGGGCGCGCTATCGGTGTCGTGGGCGGTCCCGGCCACGAATCAAATCCGGTATGCGACCGACGTGTCAACCCGGCTTCGCGGCGTCTATTATGAGGATGATCAATCCATCAGCGTAGGCCCGTATGGAGCGGGAGCGTTGTTGGATCTCTCGGGCTTTTCCTGGGCGGATCGGGTGGGGGTGGATGCCGTCATGGTCATCAGCAACCGGATTGTCTTTTCGACCGATGTCGATTTTGTGCAGGGCACGAATGGATTCAAGCGCCAGGATTTGCTCGCCTACGATCCGGCGACGCAGACCCTGTCGATGTATTTCAATGGAACTGCCGCCGGTTTGCCCGCGAACGCCAACCTCGACGCCGCGGCTTGGATTTCCGGCTCCATCTTTCTCTTTTCGCTGGATGTGTCCGCTTCATTGCCCGGCGTGGGCTGGATCGCCGACGAAGACGTGATCCGATGGAATGGCGCGGCCTTTCAGAAGCTCTACGATGGCGTCACGGATTTGGGAATTCCGGAAGAGGCGGGCCTGGATGCCTTGTATGTGGCGACGAACAATCGGGTGTACTTCTCGTTGGACCGCCCCGCCCGTATCGGCGCCGCATCCGGCAGCGAGCGGGATGTCTGGGTTTATACGCCGCCGGCGGGGCCCTGTACGCTCGCATTTTCTTCCGATTTTATTTCGCCGGGCGCCGATCTGACCGCTTTGGACGAACCCATCGACACGGATGGCGACTGGCTCACGGATTTCGAGGAGTATTCCGGAGTGGATGAAGGCTGCACGATTTTCCCGGAAACGACCTTCCCCCTGAACCCCTCCGGAAATCGTTCCAATCCCATGCTCGTCGATTCCGATGGCGACAGCTACTCCGACGGACACGAAGCCGCCGCCGGAAGCAATCCCACCAATGGGCTGGATTATCTTCATCTGTCCAGTGTGGCCCGAAGCGGAACGAACACCCTCTTAAGCTGGATTTCAGCACCCGGGCGCTTCTATGATCTGTATATTCCGTCCGGACAAACGCTCACCACCAACCAATGGTTGTGGGTGGCGGCCGATTATCCATCGCAAGGCTCCATCACCACCTGGACCAGCGCGCCTTCATGGCAAATTCAGTTCTACCGGGTCCGATTGTCGATGCAATGAGCTTGGCCCATCTGCCGGGGCGCTTTATACGCAAATCCTCCTTCATGCAGAGCTGGGCCAAGAAGGATTGCCGCAACAAGGGATTTTTTTAGAGGGTCGCGCTCCGTCGCGACCGAAAGAAGATGGTTCCGACAGAGCGGAACCCTCCAGAAGATTTTTGATCTTTTGGATTTAGCAACGAATAAAGAGCCGTTCCATCCGCGTCTTTCATTGGTTGCTTATCCTATTCGTTGCCCATGATCCCTGTCTTTTTCAAGCCGAAGAGCCCGTCTTCTTCGGGGCGGTTGCATGACCCTTAAGTCTCGGACTTGACGATCCGTGGGACCGCTTTGCCATCCGTGGGGCCACTCTTTCAGGGTTAGAGAGGCCCCACGGTAAGGGATTCTGATTCCTTGGAGATGTGTATAAAAGACAGGCGAGGTCGCCGCGGCTCCATTTCGCAAGCCCGATCCTCATTGAACGGAATGAATCTGCGGCCGTGTCGGGATGTTCCCCGTCCCCGTGGAATTCGGACAAAACCGGGATTGACATCAAAAAGAAAATCCTTAGTATGTCGGCTTCGTATTTTTCAATGGCTGGGTAGCTCAGTTGGTAGAGCAACGGACTGAAAATCCGTGTGTCAACGGTTCGATCCCGTTCCCAGCCACCATTTTGATGTTTGTACGAATGTACTCACCCCTCCGGTCTGTTCTTCTTCATCTAATCGCTGTCATCTGTACTTCTCGTTATAGAGGGGTAATGAAATTTCTTGATTGACCTTCGTAGAGGGTAAAGATATGTCTATATTTGTCAGAAATATTGATGCATTATTCTGACAAAAAGTTATGGGAAAACATATACAATCTATTGATGTAATGGTGATTGCAAGAATTAAGGCGGGGCGGAATGGGGTCGTTTTTGCTGCAACCGACTTCCTGGACCTGGGCAGTCGTGACGCAATAGATCAAGCTTTGTCCCGCAATAGCCGGTTGGGCGTCATTCGAAAGGTTGCGCGTGGTCTGTACGACGTGCCGCGCAAAGACCCGGTGCTGGGTGTGCTCTCTCCGAAGCTCGCTGCCGTCGCCCAGGCCCTTGCACAGCGCGATGCCGTACGACTACAGCCCAGCGGTGCTCTTGCGGCCAATCTCCTCGGCCTTTCCAATCAGGTGCCCATGCGCATGGTCTTTCTTACGGATGGCCGTGCGCGGCGAGTACAGATTGGCAAAAACCAGATCGTCTTTCGAAGGGCCTCGTCGCGTCAGATGGCTACCGCCGGACGAATCAGCGGAGATGTCATTCAAGCTCTTCGCTGGATCGGACGCCATCACATCGATGATGAGATGGTCGCTCGATTACGGCGGCGTTTGAAGCCGGATCAAAGGAATCAACTGCTTAAAGATCTTCGCTTTGCCCCGGCTTGGGTCGCCGACATCATGAGACGTGTTGCACGGAAGGAGGACTCCTGACGGATGGACGCGTTTCTTCATCTTTCCGCCGAGCAACGCCGCAATGCGTTTGCCGAGACCGAAGCCCGACTTGGATTGAACCGTACCAGTGTGGAGAAAGACCTATGGGTCTGTTGGACGCTACGGGAACTCTTCCAGCTACCGGACATTGGCGCTCATCTGTTCTTCAAGGGAGGCACCTCCCTGTCGAAAGCTTGGCGTCTTATCGATCGGTTTTCTGAGGACATCGACATCGTTATTGATCGTGCTTATCTGGGCTTTGACGGAGATTCATCGCCTGAACGGGCTCACAGCAAGAAGCAGCGGCGGCAACGTCTTGAGGATCTGCGGACGGCCTGTCAACACGCTATTCGCGATTGTCTTCAGCCGGCATTCATTAAGCACATGGCTGTCGCGTTGCCGAAGGATCAGTCGTGTAATTTAATCAATGATCCGGACGATCCCGATGAACAGACTCTCTTGTTGCAGTATTCGTCGGTCCATTTGCCGTCAGACTACGTGCGTCCGGTGGTCAAGATCGAGATGGGGGCTCGCTCGGACACGGAGCCTTTTGAAACGCCACCGATCCGTCCGTATGTTGCCGAGGCGCTTCCCGAGATCCGGGGGATGAATGCTTTTCCGGTGCGCGCAGTAGCCGCTCGTCGCACCTTTTGGGAGAAGGCCCTGCTCCTTCATGAGGAAACTTTTCGTCCGGCGGGCAAGCTTCGCAAGGCAAGGCTCGCTCGCCACTACTACGACCTCTGGTGTCTGATCGCCAAGGGTATCGCAGACCAAGCTTTGGCTGATGACGGGTTGTTCGAGCGAGTGCTTGCCCACCGCGCGGTTTTCTTCCGCTGGTCCTGGATGGATTACACCACCATGTGCCGCGGCTCCCTGCGCCTTGTCCCTCCCGCGAATCAGTTGAAGGAATGGGCTGCGGACTACGAAGCCATGGGCGCCGAAATGTTCTTCGGTGAAGTGCCCTCATTTGAGAAGGTCTTGAAGGTGGTCGGAGATTTTGAGAGACGATTTAACGCTCAATTAAAGGATAATGACAAATGAGCGATCCTGCGACAGCGGCAGCATTTGGGCTTTTGGGCAAGATGTACAACCCTCCAAAAACCGCTTGCATTTTCCCCGGCATTTCGTAGGCTTTGTTCCGATTTGTTAAAACGCTTTAGCAGGCTGTTTTTAAAGGAGATTGAATCATGTCCGTCCGGCAGACCCCTGTGACCTTCGGTAATGCGCGTTTCACGGTTTATTCGTCCCGGTGCGTTCGTTTGGAATTTTCGTGGGGTGGGAGGTTCAGCGAGGGGCCGTCGCTGTTGGTAGGGGAGAAAATGGCCAAGGCGGCTAAGGCGGAGGTGGCGATCGAGGGAAAAACGCTGACGATCAAGACCGCTCAATTCGAGCTGAGCTACGAGGACAACAACCAGGTGTTTTCGGCGGAGAATCTAACGATTGTCCATAAGAACAAGGAGGGCCAGCGGATGGTCTGGGCGCCGGGCAAGAAGGACGGCGGCAATCTGGGCACGGTGACGCGCTCGCTCGATCAGTGGAAGTGGTGCGGCGGCCCGAATCATTTTCCCGTGGAAGGCATTTTGAGCACCGACGGCGGACATTTCCTGGCGGACGAGCCGCGCGTGTATTTGAACAAAAAGGCCAACTGGCCCGAGAATCGCGGCAATGTGGTTCAGTTCGACGGTTATTTCTTCGCCTACGGCAACGACTACAAAGGCGCTCTGCAGGATTTCGTGACGGTGTTCGGACCTATCCCGATGGTGCCGCGCTGGACGTTCGGCTTCTGGTATTCGCGCTGGTATGCTTACACCGACAAGGAAATTCTCGAGTTGGCCCGTCGCTACCAAAAAGAAGATATTCCCATCGACGTGATGATCGTCGATACCGACTGGCGCGGCGGCTGGGGCGGCTACGACTGGAACAAGAAATATTTCCCGAAGCCGGAAAAGACGATGAAGGCGTTGCACGATATGGGTCTGCAGACTTCGTTGAACGATCATCCGGGCTATGACAACTACGACAGTTTGCCGCCCGAGGACAGCCACATACCGGCCATTCAGAAGCGCTTGGGACCCTTGCCGCATCAAGGCCAATGGGCGTGCGACTGGTCCAATCCGAAGGCCCTGCAAGCGTGGAAAGACTTGGTGCTGGGACCACTGTTCGATCAGGGGATGGATTTCTGGTGGGTGGACGGCTGGATCAAATCGCCGTTCGCGAATCTCGACAGCCAGCTTTGGGCCAACAAGACGTATTTCGAGCTGGCCGAGGAAAAAACGAACAAGCGCGGCATGATTTTGTCCCGTTGGGGCGGCATCGGTTCGCACCGCTATCCGGTCCAGTTTTCCGGCGATACGCCGTCGGAATGGAACATGCTGCAATACCAGATCGAATTCACGGTGCGCTCCGGCGGGCTGGGCGCGGCGTATTGGTCGCACGACATCGGCGGTTTCTTCTGCCGCGAGAAAGTCGAGGAAGAGTTGTTCGTCCGTTGGTGCCAGTTCGGCGCGATGAGCCCCGTGTTCCGGACGCACAGCGATCACGGCATCCGCGAGCCCTGGCACTACAGCGAAAACACGAAAGCCCTTTTCCGCAAGCAGACGCACATCCGCTATGCGCTGGCTCCGTATTTCTACGGGCTGGCGCGCGAGGCTCATGACCAGGGCCTGCCGTTGATCCGTCCGCTGTACTTGGAATTCAACGACAACGACGGCGGCGCGCTCTACCGCAAGCATCAGTACGCGATCGGCCGCGAGCTGCTGGTGATTCCGGCCGACGGTCCCGTCGAAAAGAAAACCGGCGTTCAGCGCAAGCGCGCCTACTTCCCGAACGGCCGCTGGTTCGGGTTGGAAACCGACGAGCGCTACCAGGGCATGCTGGACGGCTATGTCGATATTCCCATCGAGCGCATCCCGACGTATGTCCGCGAAGGGGCGATCCTGCCGAGTCAGAAGGTCGGCAAGAGCCTCGGTACAAGCGTGCCGGAGGAAATCCATTTTGACTATTTCCCGAGTGCTGTGGAGAAATCCGAATACGAACTCTACGAAGACGACGGCGAGAGCCTCGACTACAAAAAAGGGAAGTTTGCCGTTACCCAGGTGTCGGGGCGTCTGAGCCAGGGCGTGATCTTGTTCCAGATTGCCGCTCCTCGCGGCGCCTACAAGGGCATGCCGGCCAAGCGACGTTATGTCGTCCGCTGCCGGGTGGAGGCCGATGCCCATGTCCTGGCCGAAGTCAAAGTCGGATCGGGCGAATGGAAAACCGCCAAGTCTCGCAAGACGAATCAGTGCCTGGCGGGAACGGTGACGTCCGGTCATACCTTCTGCGAAGTGGCCGTCGATAGCGCCAACGAACCGGTTGAAATTCGGATTCTGATCTAACAAAGTCCAATAGAGTCCAAGGTCCAGGGGAGTCCAAAGTCCAACGTCCAAGGGGGCTTGGTGATTTGATGGTTGGTGGCCCGGCTTCTCCGAAGACGGGCTTTCCTTTTCTACAGGCCGTTCTAAATTCAAATCTATCCTCGAAAATGCATCCGCAATAGCAACCGATTGCAAAAATACACATTGACAATGCAAGCGATTGCATATAAACCTGCAACCGCTCTCAATATATTGGTTGATTTTGCCCAAATCAGGCGGAGGAGTCCCTTCGCGGGCAGGAAGCTGATGAGGGAGGATGTATGGAGTACGCAACAGGGAGAAGGCAGGGCCTCTCGCGTGGAGGACCTGATAGGGCTCATCTTAGAATTACCCGTGTTTCCCGTCATGGGGCGGCGATCATGCTGGGCTGGATGGCATTTCTCTTTGTGCCGATGGCTCAAGCCTATCTTTCGTATCCGATGTACATCGGCGTTTCCCAACCCGTTCAGAACGAGTTTGGCCGGAATCTGACGGGGGCGGCGACGATGTCGACCGATCGGTGCGATCGAGTGGAACTTCTTTTGACGACGAATGGAGTCGTTTATCCGCCGGCTCTCGACGGAACGCCCGATCCGCGCAATGTGGTCATCACGGGGGGCGTTTCCCATATTGGAAGCCGCACGGCGATGGGCCTGACAAATTCCGGTCTGTTTTATTTTCGCTTTGCCGAGAACAAACCGCTTCCCGGCGCGCGCTTGTTTGTCCGCGCGTTCAATGCGCCGAGCCGGCAGGAGGCTTCGTTTTACAGCGACTCCGCAGTCTTCACGGTGGATGGCTCGAGCAGCAGTTATGACGTGTCCATGAGCGCGATGAATCCGCTCGACAGCGAGGACTCGGACGGGGACGGCGTGAGCAATTCCATGGAGGAAAGTCTGGGTTCGAATCCCGACCAAACCGATTCCGACGGCGACGGCATCAGCGACGATCTGGAGCTGCGGGCGGGAACCGATCCGACGGACCGGGAGTCTGTTTTTGTCCTGGCGATAGCTCGTCTGAATGTCGACGGGACGATGACGCTTTTCTGGCCGTCGGCGGAAGGCAAACGATATCAAGTGGAATTCACCCGGGACGACTTGCACTCGCATCCGGACTTTATGCCGTTGGGCGAGGTGGTGACGGCGACCGGTCCCGTGACGGAGACCTCCATTCCGAAGGATGAGTTGAGCGCGTCCGGTCATTATCGGGTTCGCTTGATGGAGGAGTAAGGTGGGGAGTGTACTCATGAAAAAAAACAATCTGCCGGCAAATTTTCCAATCATTGGAAAATTTACGTTCGTTTTTTCCAATCGTTGGAAAACCGCCTGGTTTGTGTTTTGGCTGGCGGGGGCCATGACGGCGCAGGGCAATCTGCTGAGCAATCCGGGCTTTGAAAGCGGGTCGGGAACGGATGCCGACAACTGGAGCCGCTGGTCGGACTGCGGACGCGAAGGCTGGGCGGCCGAGTCGGGGAGCTACGGCATGGCCTTTTGGGGCTGGAACAGCGCCGGGGGCGGCTTCCGGCAACTGAGTATTTCGGCCGGCGCCAACACCCGGTATTACCTGCGCGTCCGGGGCTACAAGGACAACGAATTTGCCAACTGCGACATCGCGTGCAAGCTGGAGTTTTATCAGAGCGATGCCGCGACGCTGATCGGCGCGGTCACCAATATCTATCCCTCCGGATCGATTGCGGCGGGGTCGTGGCAGACCTACTCCGTGACGGGCGCCGTCCTGGCGGGGACGGCGTATGTGCGTCCGGAGATTTCCTATCCGGCGAGACCGCCGACGGGGTCGGGCAGTCAGTCGTACAAGTGGGATGGCGCCCTGATGTATGACCGCACTCTGAATTACGCGGACGGGGAAATCGTGGAAGAGTTTTCCTATGACCCGGATTACGACAACGCGCTCAACGACAAGGATCGCGGAAACGGTTTTACCAACCACTGGATCGAAAGCAATCCGGGCAGCTTCACCATCGCCGACGGCAGTTTCGGCAACGTGTCCGGCTATCCGATTAACCACGGAAACAAGGCGGTCGTCACGCCCGGCAACGGTGAAGTACGCGCGGCCTACCGACCGATCCGGCCCGTCGCCGGCGGCTCGCTGTACGTTGCGTGCCTGGTGAATTATGAATTTTCCGGCGCGGACAAATGGATGGGGCTTTCGCTCATGAGCAACGACAGCGAGCGGGCGTTTCTCGGCGAGATCAGCGCGGCGGACCAACGGTTCGGGCTTTCGAGTTATGAAGACGGCGGCAACTGCGCGACCTCGTCCTACACGCTGACGGCGGGCGGCGGCAACGATTACCTGATCGTGGGAAAGTACGATTTCGGGGAACGGACGTTCCAGGGAAAGGCTTATTGGAAGACCGACGAGATCCCGTCGGTCGAACCTGTGTCCTGGGATGCGACGGTCACCGTTTCGGTGGATCGGATTGTTTTCATCAACGGCCTTCGCATCGGAGCGGGCGGGCCCGCGGGGCAGACGCCGGGCGCGTGCTACTTCGACGAAGTGCGGGCGGCTACCAACTGGGAAGGCTTGCTGTTGATTCCGACGCCGACCGTCCGGGTCATCTACGAAGGGTTTGCCCCGTCCAGCGGAAGGCTGTACCACCAGAGCGGCGGGACGGGCTGGGGGACCAATTTGTGGGAGTGTTTGGACAACGACCAGCATGCGTACGCGGCCGGAAGCATGCCCAGCAATCGATGGAGCTATCCGTCGGTTGCAGGCAACAAGGGCAAGCTGGACGCCACGGCGAACGGGAGCCTCCTGTACGCCACGCGCCAATTCGACTCGTCGCTCGTCATGACCACGGGCCAGGTCTATTTTTCCTGGATACAGAATTTCGACCATGCGGGCGGAGCGGATAACGGGTATGCGGGCTTGTACCTGATGTCCAACGACGCCGAATCCGTTTTTGTCGGCAAGGTTCCCGGCGCCAACGTGCTGGGTTTGAAGTGGCTGGGCGCCGCCGCCGACACCAACAGCCAGCGCACCGTGCTCAACGGAACGGGCAACGATTATGTCTTCGTGGCGAAGTACGATTTCTCGACGCGGGCGCTCAGCGCGAATGCGTACGGCACGAACGAAGTCATCGGCGAGGAGCCCCAGGGGTACTGGGATGTGACCGCTACGCTGGCCGCCGGGCATATTCAGCAAGTCACCGGCATCCGGATGAAGGGCGGCATTCATCTCGACAACCTCAACAACATCGGCAATGTCTACTTCGACGAACTCCGCATCGGCACGAACTGGTTTGAAGTCGCGCGCCGGGATGGACTGACGAAATTAAACCAACTGCGGCCCGGCCCGACCGCCGAGCTGATTTTTGTCGGCACCAATTACACGATAGGCGCCACCAACGATCTGATTATCACCGATGGGCAACTGGTCAATCCGTCCGATCCGCTGGATTTTGCCGTGCGCTGGCGAAGCCCTTACGGCATATTCATGACCAATCAGAACGAGTCGTTCAACCTGAGTTCGAGGAACGGGCGAGTCTGTCCGAACTGGGACCCGCTGTCGCGCGCGGGAGCGGGTGTGGAAACTGCTCTCGGCAAGGACACCAACTTCACCGGGTTGGTCGGCTATAACGGGGCCGTCTGCGTGACGACTTACGTGCAAAACGCCTTCAACCTCACCAATACGTCCTGGAACGACACTTATTATGTGGCCGTCAGCGGCGAAACCGATCCGCAGACCGCAGATGCCGGCGGCTATATTGCGGCGCCGAACGGCGCCGACGACGTGCCGGTGCGCCGCGCGTTGACCATCAACAGCAACCTGCTTTTTTCGGTGGTGGACGACGACACGAACTACCCGGCGGCAGGCGCCGGCATGCTGCTGGAAAGCGCGAACCTGCTGAGCAATCCAAGCTTCGAAACCGGGTCCGGGGCGGACGCCGCCGATTGGTTCCGGATGCAGGACACAGGCCGGGAGCCGTGGGGCGCGCAAAGCGGTTCGTATGGCATGGCGTTCTGGAGCTGGAACAGCTCCTACGGCTATTTCGGGCAGAACGTGACGGTCGCGGTGGGCGCGGGGCAACTGGTATGTTTCAGCATCTCGGTCAACTCGGAGCCCAACTTTACGTCCAGCTCCTCCGACGTAAAAATGGTCCTCGAATTCTGGGCCGGCGCAACGATGGCGTATGCCCTGACCAACAACATCTATTCCGCCATGTTGGCTCATGCCGGGTCGTGGGGCCAGCACCGGTTCCTGTGCACCAACAACGTGGCGGGAATTACGAAAGTCGTCCCGGTCATCGATAGCCGCAACTGGGGCGGGGCCGGGTGCAGCAGTTGCGCGGTGAAATGGGATGACGCCTCGTTGAGCCTCTTTACGCTGATCGGCAAGCCGCTGAGCGTATTTGTCGGAGCCGCGGATTACAGCACGATCGGCACGATCGTGACGCATACGCTGACCGATGCCCAACTCGTCGGGCTCAACGCCGGTTCGCCCCTGCGGCTGATCGTGGAAGGCTACGACCAGGACAGCGGCCTGTCGCGCGGAACCAACGCCCCGGATATTCAAACCATTCTTCATATCGACAACCTCGCCACCAACGATGGCGCGCACTACTGGGCCGAGGGCAGTTCGTCCAGCTCCACCAATAGCGGCACAACCAACACCTGGCGCTGGACGGAGGCGCTGGCTGCGGCGACCGTTCAGTCCATGATGGACGCCGGCTCCAATGCGGTGTCCATGACCATACGCGATGCCGACTTGGATCGGGCAGGCGATCAACTCAGTCTCTCGAATGTCCTGGTGGGCTATTTAAAGATTGTCGACGACGACGCCCTGCCGCCCGACATTTCAGGCTCGGGCGGTTCTTATCTGCGCTTCAACGGGGAGCCGACTACGATCTACGATCGCGACCTGGCGAATAATTTGACCATCACCACCCGCGTCAAGGACGCCTCCAGCGGCGTGTTCGGGGGGACCAGCAACCAGTTCTGGCTCTACAAGCCGACCGGTCTGTGGTTCGGGCCGAGCAATTGGACCGTCACGCCCGCGCAAGGCTCCGCTCAAAGCTCCTACGATGCCGGCCAGACGCTTGGCGTGGAAGTTCCAGTGCCCTACGACGACCGCGTACTTGGCGTTTGGACCTGCGCGATCGCCGTGACCGATTGCGACACCGACCGCGCGGACGACAACTTCACCGTGGTTTCCAACCTGCCTTTTGCCGTGATCGACGACGACGCCGACTATCCGTCCTCGGGCTCCGGAACGCTGGTGGAGAGCGGCAATCTGCTGATTAATCCGGGCTTCGAAGCCGGGTCCGGAGCGGACGCCTCCAGTTGGTTTAGAATGCAGGACGCGGGGCGGGAACCGTGGGGCGCGCGAAGCGGTTCGTATGGGATGGCCTTCTGGAGCTGGAACACTTCTTACGGCTATTTCGGGCAGAACGTGACCGTCTCGGTGAGCGCGGGACAACTGCTCGCCTTCAGCATCTGGGTCAACGCGGAGCCCAACTTTACGTCCACCTCCTCCGACGTAAATATGATTCTCGAATTCTGGGCGGGCGCGACCATGGCGTATGCCCTGACCAACAACATCTATTCGGACATGCTGGCCCATGCCGGTTCGTGGGGGCAGCATCGGTTCTTGTGCACCAACAACGCGGCGGGAATTACGAAAGTCGTCCCGGTCATCGACAGCCGCAACTGGGGCGGGGCGGGTTGCAGCAGTTGCGCGGTGAAATGGGATGACGCCTCGCTGACCTCCTTTACGCTGACCGGCAAGCCGTTGCGGGTGTATGTCGGCGCCACGGACTACAGTTCGGCCGGTGTGATCGTGACGCATAATTTGACCGACGGCCAGCTCGCCGGGCTCAGCGGCGCATCGCCTCTGCGGCTGATGGTGGAGGGCTATGACAAGGATAGCGGTTTGGCCTTCGAGACCGGTTCTTCGGAGATCGATACGGTTATCCATGTCGACCACATGACCACCAACGACGGGACGCATTATTGGGCCGACGGCAGCTCGGTCATCACGACCAACCTCAACTCCACCAACACCTGGCGCTGGTCGTCGGCGTTGGACGGCGCGACCATTCAGGCCATGATCGACGCCGGCTCCAACGCGGTTTCCATCACCGTTCGCGATGCCGACGTGGATCGGCCGGCCGACCAGCTTTGCCTGTCCAACGTGGTCGTTGGCTATTTAAAGATCGTCGACGACGATGCCCTGCCGCCGGACATCTCCGGCTTGGGCGGGTCCTATCTGCGCTTCAACGGCAATGCCTCCACAATCAGCGACGCCGACCTGGCCCGGAACCTGACCATCACCACCCGCGTCAAGGACGCTGCCAGCGGCGTGTTCGGGGGCGCCAGCAACCAGTTCTGGCTCTACAAGCCGTCCGGCCTGTGGTTCGGGCCGAGCAACTGGATCGTCACGCCCGTGGAAGGCTCGGCGCAAAGCCTCTATCAGTCCAGTCAGGTGCTGGGCGTGGACGTGCCGGTGCCCTACGACGACCGCGTGCTCGGTACGTGGACCTGCCTGATCGCCGTGACGGAGTTCGAGTCCGACCGCCCCGGCGACGCTTTTACCGTGGTCTCCAACCTGCCTTTCACCGTGGTCGACGACGACACGGCGCCGCCGGTCCGAAGAACGTTCAGCGACAACGCCTGGGGCGCCGGCATGTCGGCCAATTATTTCATCGTCGCCACGAACGGCCTGATCGTCTCCACCCGCAGCGATTCGTCCGTCAACGTGCATTTCCGCGTGACCGACGGCTATCTGGCCCAGCTATCGCCTGCCCAGAGTTTTCAGATGGTGTTCGGCGCCATGGACGTCGGCAGCGGGTTGAGCCGGACCAACGAGGGCTCGGCCACCAATGTGTACATGAGTTATTCCGTGGGGACCGCCTTGTCCGGCGTCATTACCGGATTCGATCAGACGCTCAGTTCTCCTCCGACGACCAATGCGGTCATGACGAATGTCTGGACCTTCACCGACAATTCGTTCATCACGCGCGACGTGATTTCCAATCTTGTTTTTGTCCCCGGCGGGAGCAATGCGGTTTGGGTCACCATTCCCGACTCCGACTCCGACCGGACCAACGACCAGGCCGTGCTTTCCAGCGACCGCGTGGGCTGGCTGTCCGTAGTGGACGACGATTCCAGCAAGCCCGTGCTCTCCAGCGTCCACTTCAATGGCGTGACCAATCGGGTGACGGACGAATCGCTGGCCGCAAGCGGGTTCTCCTTCACCGGGCTGGTTCAGGATGCCAGCGGGATCGTAGGAACGAATAATCCGACCCTGCAATTATTCAATCCTGCCGGCGCCATCTCGGGCACGGAATTCATGACCAATCCCCTCGTCGCCGACGGCAGCGGCGTCGCCCCGGTTTCCGTCGGCCGCACGAATTTGCCGGTGGCCTTTGCCGATCGCATCTTGGGAACCTGGACCGCCCGCGTCTCGGTGACGGACCTGGACGACGACGGCTGGGGGCTGGGCGACCGCACGACGACCACGACGAATTACGCCTTCCTGGTCGTGGACGAGGACACCCAGCCGCCGAGTTTGATCGGCGGAAAACTGACCGCCGGTTCGGGCAGCATCGGCTCGGGCGAGCTGTTTATTTCCGAATATGTCGAGGGCAGCTCCTTCAACAAATACATCGAAATTTTCAACGGAACGGACAGCCCGGTGGATCTGGGCGGCTATTTTATCGCCGTGTACTTTGACGGAAACACCACGCCGACCGGCGTCAACAACCCGATTCCCCTGTCGGGCAGTCTGCTGCCGGGCGCGGTATACGTGCTGGCCCATTCGTCCGCAGCCGGCTGGAGCGGCGTGCCGGACCAGACGAGCGGAAACTGCAGCTTCAACGGCAACGACGCCGTAGCCCTGCTGCACCAATTGACCACCGTGGACGTGGTAGGCGTCATCGGCGACGCTGCAACCTTTGCCGAGGACGCGACCCTGGTCCGGAAGATGACCGTCATCAATCCCAGTACGACCTATGCAGCCTCGCAATGGGAATCCCACGCGATGGACGCATTTGACTTCCTGGGCTCGCATAGCGGGCCGGCGACCGATTGGGATTTGCGTTCGGGCCTCGTGACGATCACGGGGCAGATTCAGGACGCCAGCGGCATTTATATTTCGGAAAGCGCGCCGAGTTATGCCATTTATAACAATCTGGGCGCGGCCTGCGTGACCGCTCATGCGTTCTCGCAGCAGCCGGCCGTTGACGGCGCGGCCGCATCGCCGGAGCCTTTGTCCGATCTGTTGCCCGCCGTGGGGTACAGCCAGATTACCGTGGGCATCTGGACGGCAAGGGTGACCTCGACCGACTACGATCTGGATCGTCCGTCCGATTCCATCACCGGCGTATCCTCTGTGGCTTTCACGGTCATCGACGACGATCCGGGCTATCCGGTGGTAGGCAATCTGCTGGTCAATCCGGGCTTTGAAGAGGGCGCCGGCGCCGCTGCGACGGGCTGGTTTTGCACGGCAGACGCCGGCCGTGAGGCCTGGGCCTGGATGAACGGCGTGGCCGGCATGGCCTTCTGGAGCTGGAATGCGTCCTACGGCTCTTTCGGGCAGTTTGTGGAGGCCAAGTTCGACGCGGGGCAGGTGGTCACCTTTACGATTTGGGGAAATGCCGAGCCGAATTTTACGTCCCTCACTTCCGAGGGCTTCATGAAGATCGAGTTCTGGTCGGGCGCTTCCATGGCGTATGCCGTGACGAACGACATCTATGCCCAGCTCCTGGCCAACGCCGGAAACTGGTCGCCCTTCCGCTTTACTTGCACCAACTCCGCGAACGGCATCACGCGCATCGCGCCGATGATCGTCAGTGGAAATTGGGGCGGTTCGTGCAGCAGTTGTTCGTTAAAATGGGATAATGCCACGCTGAGCCTCGGACGGCCTTTGCAGGTCTTCGTAAACGGCACAAACGCGACCTCCAGCGATTTTGGCGTGGCCGTTCATACCGTCACCGACGGCGATCTGG
The DNA here is from genome assembly GCA_001804865.1 of Lentisphaerae bacterium GWF2_57_35. Taxonomy (GTDB): domain Bacteria; phylum Verrucomicrobiota; class Kiritimatiellia; order CAIQIC01; family GWF2-57-35; genus GWF2-57-35. The sequence goes on along the minus strand of MHBK01000019.1, from coordinate 112,722 downwards.
CGGATCTTTCCTCCTTGCAGTTGGTGTTGGAAGGATATGACAGCGGCAGCGGCCTGCTGCGCGGCGCGGCCGATCCCGGCACAGGAACCGTTCTACACGTCAGCAATCTGACGACCAACGACGGGGCGCATTACTGGCCGGCCGGCAGTTCGCTTTTGACCACGACGCCGGGGGCCACCAGCGCCTGGCAATGGACGTCGGCCCTGACCGGCCCCGCCATCCAGGCCCTGATGAACGGCGGTTCGAATGCGGTGCTGGCCACCTTCCGCGATGCCGATTTCGACCGGGTGAACGACCAGCTCAGTCTCTCCAATCGGCTGGCCGGCTATTTGCGCGTGATCGACGACGATACAACGGCGCCGACGGCGGGGCCTCTCGCGGGCACGCTGCTGTATAATTCCAGCTTTGAACTCCTGGGCTCGGCTTCCAACCGGGCCTACGCCTGGGAACCCGGCACGTCGGACGGCCACGGGATGTGCTGGGGGCCGGCAACGCGGGAGCCCTGGCGCGCCCGGAGCGGGGCGTATGCCCTGGCCCTGAACAATTGGTCGCTGGGCACGAATGCCGGCGTCTGGCAGCAGGTCACGAACAACTCGACGGCGGGCACAACGTGGAACGGGTCGGCCTGGTTCTGGAGCGACAATGGGGTGGATGCGGGCCTCGGGCTCTATGTCTTTACGGCGGCGGTGTGCCAGGTGAAGATCGAATTCTTCGACGGCGCCTTCAATCTGATCGATTCGGCGGTGCAGCCTTTTATGCCGCCCGGCGAAACGTGGACGCAGATTACTCTGTCCAAGACCTCTCCTGTGGAAACGGCCTGGGTGCGCTTTGTGGCGGAAGTCCAGGGTACAGGGTCCTCCGGGTCGGACCCCGCGGGCGGCGCGCTGGAGCTGGACGATGTGATGTTCGGTCCCTCGATGCCGCTGGCCGTACGGGTTGGAAATGTCTTCATGGCCGGCAGCGAGGCGACCACCAATGCCGTCTTTACCATCCGGGATTCCGAACTGGGAACCAACGCCCTCTGGTTGTATCTGGGCGCTTACGACGTGCAGAGCGGCATGGCCAGAGGGACGGCAAATTCATCGACCCAGTCGAGCGTTTCCGTGGAGGGTTATACCGCCAACAACGTCGCCAACTATCTCGCCGCCGAAAGCTCCGGCGGTCCGAGCACCACCGCCGGGACCTTCAGCGTCTGGCGATGGAATACCTTGTCCGCCGCCCAGGTCAACAGCATGATCGCCGCGGGATCCAACCGGGTGACGGCGCGTTTGATCGACGACGACGACGACCGGGCGAGCGATCAGGCCTTCCAGGCGGGATCGCTTTACGGATGCCTGCGCGTCATCGACGACGATACGAATGCGCCCATCGCCCGGGACCTGATGCTGAAGGGCGGCGAGACCATTACCGACGGCGACTTGCGCTTTGGTCTTTGGGCCATAAGCCTGACGTTGGAGGACTACAGCGGCATTCCCATGTCGACCAACGGCAACTATCTGGCGCCTAGCTACAGCCTCGTCAATTCCAGCGGCGACGTTGTGCAAGCGGACATCAAATGGAACGTCTCCACGAAAATGGCGCTTAGCAATGTGTGGATCGTAAGCCGTGCGGCCAACGGCATCCCTTACGAATTGGTTCAGACCGGGCTTTATCGCTTCGTCTGGTCCGCCCAAGACCTGGATAATGACCGGGCCTCCGACGCGGTTCAAACGTTGAACAACGGCGCCATCCTCGATGGAACCAACGAGTTCTTCGTGGCGGACGACGACGAAATTCCTCCGACCTCCCCGTCGAACATCTTCTTGTCGCCCGTCACATGGACCAATCGGAATCACTTTGTCCTGACCTTCGATCGGGCGACGGACCGGTCCGGTATTTACGAATACCGGGTTTCCACCAACACGGCGATGCCTTCCACCTGGCTGGACGGCGAGCCGCTTCCCGCGACCTACATCACCAACACGCTTCCCCTCGCGATCAGCAACGGCAGTTTTGAGGTGGGATCGGATGAGCTGGACATTCCTCCTTATCCAGAGTGCACCAACAGTTGGCAAAGCTATTCGGACGGCGGCTATCTGCACTTTGCCGGCGATATCGGCGGCCAGGACGGCAGCCTGGCCTCGCGCCATATTCTGGAGGCGGGTTCGCGTCCGGATGGCTCTCCGCGGTATACGCTGTGTTCCCAGGACGTTTATATTTACAATCAAGACAAACAACGTCCTTACATCGAATTCGGCGGGTATTTCAGGGGCAATCTCTCGCGGGTCGGCGTGGGCGGCAACAAGTGCGCGGCCTTCCTGAAAGCCGAAGGTTTTAATGCCAATTCCAGCCGTACATGGATTGTTGAAAACGAATGGGACGACGATCATAATCATGCCCCCTTGACCGGCGTCAATGCCACGACCTGGACCCAAAACGTGCTGACGGTGACCAACGGATCCGCCGATACGGAATTCATCCGGTTTAGCTGCGGCATCAGCGGGCATAATTCGGCGCTGGCTTGCACCGGTTATTGGGATAATCTGTCCTTTATCGTTACGATGCCGACGATCAGCGGCGTGATCTACACCAACGCGCCCAGCGGCATCACGACCAATTGGTTCTTCTCCCTGGACGACGACGACGACCGCGTCGGCGACCGGCTGATCAGCCCGATCACGAATTTCGCCCTCATGTTCGATGCCATTGCCCCCACCCAGATTGTAAACGTGTCCGCAACGCCGGGTGCGGACGAGTTCTCCGAAGTCGAGGTGGCCTGGAGCAAGCCCAACGATGGGGGAGGCGTGCCGGGTACGCCGCTGTCCCCTTGGCGTGCGTACAAAGTTTACTACACGGACAGCTCGGTCATTCCGACCACCAACAGCCCGCATGTATCGATGGAGCTTTATCCGTGTCTGACGAATCGCCTGACCGAATCGATCGTCCTGAGCAACATGGTCTGGGGTACGGAATATAACCTCTCGGTCTCCGGCGTGGATGCCGCCGGAAACGAAGGCGATCTGTCGCCTCCCTTCACGGTCTTGCTGCCGGGCTTTTTTGTCACGCAGGGCATCGTCGAAGCGTCTACTCCGCTGGGCCGGGCCGACATCGCCTGGACCGCCGCAAACGGGGTTGCCTATGACTTGCTCTACTGCGACGCCGCCGATTTTTCCTCCGCCCTGAGCAACCGGTGGAGCAAGATCGGGGGCATTGTGGGCTCGATGCTCAGCGACACGGGCGACGTCGCCGAAGGGCGCGCGCCGCCCAAGCAACTGGGCCACCTCATGCGCTTTTATCGGGCGGCGCAAAAGGATCGATGGCTGACCAATCTGACCCGGCGCATCGCCAGCGAAGAGGTTTATGTGATGAAAGCCATTGCCCTCCAACCCGGCTGCAACTGGGTCTCCTTCCCGGGCTATCCCGACACCTGCACCGCCGCCCGCGTTCTCGGGCACGATCTGCCCAGCGCCGCCGCCGAGGGCTTGGCCACGCGCGTGTCCTGGTATCGGCGGGAAGCCCTGGCCATCGCCACCCAAACCATCTGGCTCTCGTCGTCGCCCCTGCGATGGCAACTGGATTCGGAAAATGCCGACGAGTTGCTCGTGCCTCTGGAGCAGGGCGTGGTGATCGAAATTCCAACCAACCTGCCGACCGCCCAGACCCTCCTGTTTATCGGACGCGTGCCGACCAATGCGATGCAGCAGGTCATTTCCGGCGGGACGGCTCGGAATCCGGCCTATAATTTTACGTCCTTTGCCATGCCTCGAAACCTGCACCCCAGCCAGATGAATCTGCTGGAGTCGGGCTTCAAGGGCGCGGGCCGGCCGTCCAACTCCGACAAGCTCTTCAAATACGATCGGATCAATGGCCAGATTGCAGGGGCCGGACTCTGGTTTAAAACCAACGATTCTACCTGGCGTCAAGCCACCGGCGTCAACGGGTCTCTCGTTTCGAGCGGCTATTTCACCCCGGATGACGGCATCCTGATCATGACGATCCACACCAACGACTGGACCTGGACCAACCGGCTTCTCTACCTGCCGCCGACCAAATACATGAGCCCATGATCCCTGTAGCCGCCGGCGTACGCCGGCGGTCTGCTTCCGTTCGTGACAAAGCCCCGGGGGAGTCGTATGGTTTTCCCCAACGACTAATGCATGGGAGGACAAGGCAATGAATGGACGATTCTATTTGGCCCTGGTGGCCTGTTGCGCAACCGTGAACGGGGCTTGGGCGGTTGCCGATGTGCCGCTGAAGCAGGTGGTGCTTTTTAATAGCGGCGTCGGCTATTTCGACCGGCGGGCCGTGGTGGAGGGCGACGATTCCTCGGTGCTCCAGTTTTCCGTCGACCAGATCAACGACGTCATCAAATCCCTGGTTTTGTTCGACGAAAACGGCGGGTCGATCGGCGCGGTGACGTACGATTCGCGCGATCCCGTCGAGCGGACGTTAAAGACGTACCGGATCGATCTGTCGGACAGCCCGGACCGCCTGACCCTGTTCAACCGTATGAGGGGCGTGGCCGTGCGCGTGAAGACCAGCGGCTCGGATTTCGAAGGCCGGATTCTCGGGGTGGAGCAGAAGGAGCTCAAGGAGGACGACGTGGTCCGGACGATCGATTACCTGACCTTGTCGGGCGCCGGCGGCCTGCGCACATTCCGCTTCGACGATTTGCAATCGCTGGAATTTACCGACGAAGCCATCCGTGCGGATTTAAGCGCGGCGCTGGGTACGCTGGCTGGAAATCTGGATCGCGACAAGAAGAGTTTGAAGCTGTCGTTTAACGGAAAAGGGAAGCGGAAGGTGTCCGTGGGCTACATGCTCGAAACGCCGGTATGGAAGACCAGCTACCGGATGGTGATCGAAGGCCCATCCTTATATCTGCAAGGCTGGGCGCACGTGGAGAACACAACCGACGAGGATTGGACCGGCGTGAGCCTCTCGCTGGTGTCCGGTCGGCCGGTTTCCTTTATTCAGAATTTGTACGATCCCATTTATGTGAAGCGTCCCGTGGTCGAGCTGGAGACGTACGGCGGCGCCGCGCCGCAGATGTACGGCAAGGGGATGGCCGGCGCCTTGCACGAGGCCATGCCTGCCGAGGCAGAAATGTTTGCCATGGATGCCGCCGCTCCGGCGCCGATGGCCGCCCCGCCGCGGATGAACCTGGCGCGGATGAGGGATTCCGGCGTGGCCTCGGCTGCGACCGGCGAGTCGGCGGGGGAGTTGTTCGAATATGCCATTGACACGCCGGTGACCCTGCCCCGGCAGCAGTCCGCCATGCTTCCGATTGTCGACGAATCGGTCAAGGGCGCGCCGCTCTCGATCTACAGCAGCCGGGCGAACGCGAAATATCCGATGAACGGCGTGGAGTTGGACAACAGCTCGAAGCTCTTTCTCATGCAGGGCCCCGTGAGCGTGTTCGAAGAAGGCATCTATGCCGGCGATGCGCGCCTGCCCGATACGCGCCCGTCCGAAAAAGTCCTGCTCTCCTACTCGCTGGATCTGGCGACCGAAGTGCGCATGGAAACCGAGAACAAGCCGGAGGAAATCGTCTCCGTGAAGATTGTGCGGGGCGCCCTGTTCCTGCAAAAACGGTACCTGACCACTACGAAGTACGCCATTTCCAGCAAGCGCGGCCAGGAGCGGACCCTGACGATCGAGCAGCCCATCAAGGCCGGATGGGATTTGATCGAGCCCTCGAAGGACGTCGAAAAAACGACGGATCAATACCGTTTTCGGCTGCAACTCGCGGCCGGCAAGACGCGGGACTTCAACGTCAAGGAGCAGCGGGTGGGGGAACAGCAGATTCTCCTGTCCAACCTGAACGATCGCAGTGTGGACCTTTTCCTGAGCCAAAAGGAGATCCCCTCGGAAATCAAAAACGCGTTGAAGAAGCTGGTGACCTTCCAGTCCCAACTTGCGGCAATTCGCACCGAGCGGAAAACCATCGAAGAGCAGATTCAACGTATCGTCCAGGAGCAGGGTCGTATTCGCAAGAATATGGAAGCCGTCGATAAAAACTCGGAAAGCTTCTCCCGCTGGGAGCGAAAACTTACGCAGCAAGAAGACGAGATCGAAGGCTTGAACACCCGCTTTGACGCCCTGAAGCAGGATGAACAGCGCAAGCAGAAAGAAATCGACGACTATATCGCGGGGGTGAATGTCGAGTAAGCAAGGAGACGATCGCCGCGACCTTTTGCGGCGGGTGCATCTTGACGCTTCCCCGCGCATAGGAATAAGAATCCACGTCCTTACGGACGCGGCTACGTAGCCGCCGGCGTAAGCCGGTGGTTTCTTTCCAGCCGCAAGTCTTTGCAGCGATCTTTCGAATATAACCTTTGACTTTTTTCTTCATTTGCGAAAAATGTCAGCACGCCTATGAAAACCACAAAAAAAGAAACTGAAGCGGTCGATCGCCCGTTTTTTGCGATCCCTATGGTGAGCCAGGTCCTTACCGTCCTGTTCGCCTTGGCGTTCTATTTCCAATGTATGATCCTGCCGATCGTCGGCCCCGCCGCCATGAAAGGCTCCGGTTCCCCCGGCGCCGGACCGGCCGCCCATGCAACTCAAAACTTCATAGCTTTTCTCTGCATGTTGCTCGTGACGCTGGCCCTCGGCGTGCTGGCGCTGTATTCGCAGAAGCAGGTCAGAGCCTTGGATAATACGCCGAAGTCTTACTTCGCCAAGACGCTCTTCGTCATTGCCGTCCTCATGCTGGTGGCGTTGCTTACCGGATTGCTGAAGACGTAGAGAAGAAGTGATCAGTAATCAGTGGTCAGTAATCAGTATCCAGCAATTGTAATTGCGAACCCAGGTGGCCCGGCTTCTCCCTGCCCGCAACGCTTCGCGTAGCGATGCGCAGGCGGGCGAAGACGGGCTCTTTTTCACGTCAAACGGCCGCTTTTTAGGGTGTAACCCTGCATTTTCGGCCGCTTTTAGAGGAAAATTCTACACAAACCCGCTTTCGACAAGGTTTTTGCCCCTTTTTTAAGAAATAATCGTCATTTTAGCCAATAAAGACGGCCTTTTCTTGCAATCGCTCTCATAAAAGCGTTTTTACCCTTGATGAAACCATTGAACTGGGTATTATTCATCAATGTAAGCGGTTTCATTGTTTGAAATTTGTAGGAGTAAGCTGTTATGAGATCCTTTAAAGCATTGGGCGATTTTGATCAGCAGGCGCGGGAATTTGTGATTACGGACCCTCATACGCCAAGGCCGTGGATCAATTACATCTCGAATGGCGAGTATGCGGGAGTAGTTTCTCAAACGGGCGGTGGGTTCAGTTGGTATCTGGATCCGAATCAGCACCGCATCAATCGCTGGGCGCCGGCCAATTATCTGAACGACCGGCCGGGCCGCTACATTTACATCCGCGACCCGGAAACGAAGGAAGTATCGAGCGGCACTTATGCGCCGGTGAATCTCGGCGAGCGGTATGAGTGCCGTCACGGCTTGGGCTACAGCAAGATCAAGAACCGCTACAACGGCATCCAGACCACGACCACGTTTTTCGTGCCCGAAAAAGAGCGAATGGAAATCTGGGCGGTGGAAGTCAAGAACACGACGCGCAGTCCGCGGACGGTGGAGGTTTATCCGTTTCTCGAATGGCATCTGGGCGTGTGGGAGACGGAACTGGTGGTCCGGAATCTGACGGTGTTGATGAACGAGGGCTATTTCAACGACCGGCTGCAGGCGATTTGGGTGTCGAAGTTTCCGCTGGGCAACAAGCCCTGGCCGTTCCACGCGTATTTCGCCTCCAGCCTTCCGGTGGAAGGCTATGACGTGGATTACGAATCGTTCATCGGCCCTGCGGGCGATTATGCGCACCCCGCGGCATTGGCGGGGAAGGGGTGCACAAATTCGCGCGTGCGCGGCGGCAACATGGTCGGCGCGCTCAAGCACACGCTGACGATCCCGGCCGGCGAAACGAAATATTTTACGGTGCTCATGGGTTTGGCGGAGCAGGAGGACGAGGCCCTGGCGACGATCGCGAAGTACCGCGAACCGGCGGCTGCCGAGGAAGCCTTCCGGCAGACCAAGCGCATGTGGCGCTCGTTGATGGACCGGGTGATGATCGATACGCCCGACGCCGACCTGAACAACTTCGTCAACGCCAGCCTGAAATATCAGGTGGCGATGAACAATCACTGGGGCCGTTCGGCAACGTATTATCACGAGGGGCACGGCGAGTTCGGCTTCCGCAACACGGCCCAGGACGCCTGGGGTTTCCTGCCGCTGGATTCCGACTATGCCCGCGAGCGCATGATCCTGCTTGCCAAGCACCAGCGGAACACCGGCCAGCCCATGGCCGGCTGGTCGTATGTCACCGGTACGAACGAAGGCAAGGCGCCGGCCGATTTCCCGGTCTGGCTGCCCTTGCTGGTCTCCGCCTACGTCAAGGAAACCGGCGACTTCAAGATTCTCGAAAAAGTCATTCCTTACTATGACGGCGGTTCGGACACGCTTTACCAGCATGTTTGCAAGGCGATGCAGTTCTTGCAGGACCGCGCGAAGAGCGAGCGGGGCTTGCCGCTGATGGGCACGCAGGATTGGAACGACGCCTTCGACCGCACGGGGATCGGCGGCAAGGGCGAAAGCGTCTGGCTGGGTATGGGCTTGTGTCTGGGGCTGAAAATGCTGGAGGAATTGGCGCAGCAGTTGGGCGATCAGCCCACCGTTGAAGAATGCCGCCAGCGCTATGACGCCATGCGCTCGTTAATCAACCAGTACGCTTGGGCAGGGGATCGTTATGTATACGCGTTCAACGACAAGGGCGAGCCCGTCGGCTCCCCGGTCAACGTCGAAGGCAACTGCCAACTGAATTCGCAAACCTGGGCCATTCTCGCCGGTATTCCCGATGCGGAGCAACTGCCGAAGGTGCTGCATCATATCGATCACACCCTGGCTACGCCCTATGGACCGGTTTTGTTCGCGCCGCCTTACACCAAGTACAACGCCGACCTGGGCCGGATCACGGCCTTTGCCCCCGGCACGAAGGAGAATGCCGCCATTTTCATTCATGGCGGGGCGTTCAAGATCATGATGGACTACTCGCTGGGCCGGGCGGAAGAGGCCTACAAAACTATGCGCCAGATCATCCCGAACGCATCCGACAAGGACATCGACATCTATAAAGCCGAACCTTACGTGTTCCCTGAATACGTCGTCGGCCCGGGCAATCCGCGCTATGGCGAAGGCGCCTTTACCTGGCTGACCGGCAGCGCCGACTGGTTCTTCATCGCGGTCATTCAGAAAATGCTCGGCGTCCAGCCGTCCTTCGACGGCTTGCGGATCGACCCGTGCATTCCCGCTGCCTGGCCCGAAGCGCGCATTTCGCGGCGCTTCCGCGGCGCGCGTTACGATATTCGCATTCTCAACCCCGACCACGTTAGCCGCGGCGTTCGCGAGATCAAGGTGGACGGGGAGCTTCTGAAGGGCGACGTGCTGCCGATCTTTCGCGATCACAGCGTTCATTCGATTGAAGTGATTTTGGGAGTTGGGTAGGGGCGTCGCTTGTCGACGCCCGGGCCCTTACGAAGAATCAGATGTGTCGGTTTAGTGAATATGCAAACAGGAGACCTCATGAGTAAATTGTTCGAAAACAAATATGGCTATTTCGATGCGGAACGGGGCGAGTATGTGATCAAGCGGGCCGATACGCCGCGGCCCTGGGTGAACATCATTTCCAATCCGGACTTCGGTACGACGCTGTCGCAGGCGGGGTCGGGATATACGTGGCGCGACCACGCCCAGTTCAACCGGCTGACGCGGTGGGACCAGGATCTGACCCGCGACAACTGGGGCAAATACGTTTACGTGCGCGACGAGGAAACCGGCGAGTTTTGGTCCCCGACCCCCAAACCGGCCGGAACGTCCCTGTCCGATTACGAATGCCGCCACGGCATGGGCTATTCCATTCTTTCCGGCGCCAGCCACGGCATTCGCTCCGAAATGACCGTTTTTGTGGACCACAAAGATCCGGTCGAAGTCTGGATTCTGCGCCTGACCAATACGACGGACAAGGTCCGGAAGCTGAGTACCTTCACCTATCTGGAATGGTGCCTCGGCGTTGCCCCGGATTCCCATCGCGAATTCGACAAGATCTTTATCGAGACGTCCTTCGATGCCGCGCGCGGAGCCCTTTTTGCCCGCAAGACGCGCTGGGCGCTTCCCGATCCCAGCGGTCGCCCCTGGTCGCGGCCGTATCCCTTCTTCGGCTTCCATGCCACGCTGCCCAAGGCGATTTCGTTCGAGAGCGATCAATCCGCCTTCCTCGGCCAGCTCGGCGAATTGGCGGCCCCCAAGGCTGTCCGTGAAGGCAAGCTCGGACGCCTGCAAGGCCGCTGCACCGATGGCATCAGCTCGCTGCAAACGCGCATCTCCCTGAAACCCGGCGAAGTAAAAGAGGTCGTCTTCCTCCTGGGCGCCACGCCGACGAAAGCCGAAGCCGTGCGGATTCTAGGACGCTATGCCCGCAAAGGCGAAGCGGCCGCCGAATTGAAGAAGGTCCAGGCCGACTGGCAGAAACGCGTCGGAGAGCTGACGGTCAAGACCCCGGACGAATCGGTCAATCTGCTGGTCAACCAGTGGCTCCCGTATCAAGCCATCTCCTGCCGTATGTGGGGCCGGACGGCCTATTACCAGACCGGCGGCGCCTACGGCTACCGCGATCAATTGCAGGACAGCCTGGCCACGCTGCCGCTCCAGCCGGGTATCTGCCGCGAGCATATCGCCCGCGCCGCGCGCCATCAGTTTGCCGACGGCACGACCTTCCATTGGTGGCACCCGATCACCGAGGACGGCATGAAAAAGAAGAACAGCGACGATCTTCTGTGGCTGCCCTTCGTGACCATGCAGTATCTCAAGGCCACCGGCGATTACGCCTTCCTGAAAGAGACAGTCCCGTTCTTCGACAAGGGCGAGACCACCATCGAAGGACATTGCGTCGCCGCCATCGAACAGGTGCTGGGCCGGCCCTGTCCGCGCGGCATCCCCACGATGGTGGAAGGCGATTGGAACGACGGCCTCTCCTGCATCGGCTTTGACGGCACGTCCGAGTCCATCTGGCTGGGCGAGTTCTACTACGGCATCCTCGTCGAATGGTGCGAACTGCTGCGAAAGCTCAACGCTCCCGGCGCCAAGGCTGCGATCGCCCGCTACGAAAAAGCGGCCGCGAAGATCAAGGACGCCATCAACAAATATGCCTGGGACGGCGACTGGTACATCCGCGCCACCTACGTCAACGGCAAGCTTGGCTCGCACAAGAACAAGATCGGCAAGATCTGGCTCAACGCGCAAACCTGGGCCTTGATGTACGGCATACCGTCGGAAGAACGGCGCGAGAAGATCCTGAAATCGTTGTCGAAGTATCTTTATCGAGAATACGGCCCCTTGCTGTTCACGCCGGCCTTCAGCGAACCCGATCCCTCGATCGGCCACATCACGCAGTACGCCCCCGGCCTGCGCGAAAACGGCGGACTCTACACCCATGCCGGCTGCTGGGCCATCATCGCCGAAGCGCTGGCCGGCACGCCTGATCGTACGTTCGAGGTCTTCAACAGCTTCAACCCCATCCAACGCGGCAAGAAGCCAGACGACTACCGCGCCGAGCCTTACGTCACCCCCGGCAACGTCGATGGCCCCGAGTCCTCGAACTTTGGACGGGGTGGGTGGACCTGGTATTCCGGTTCCGCCGCCTGGATGTATCGGGCGCTCACCGACTACCTGCTGGGCGTGCGGCCCACGCACGACGGCCTGCTGATCCAGCCCTCCATTCCCGGCGCCTGGAAGAACTTCAGCATGGTCCGGCACTACCGCGGCGCCGCCTACGAAATCAGCGTGATCAATCGCGCCGGTTCGAAGCCCCGCACCGTGCAGCTCCTGGTCGATGGACAACCCGTAACCGGCAACGTCATCCCCCCGGCCCCGAAAGGCCGCCAAGTAAAAGTCGATGTAATCCTGAACCCGGCCTAACCGCCGCAAAAGATGGCCCGGCTTCGCTACGGAGAGACAAGCCGAAGCCGGGCCAAAAAGGTTAGTATTTTGGAGGGTTCCGCTCTGTCGGAACCATCTTCTTCCGGTCGCGACGGAGCGCGCCCCTCCAAAATACAAACCTTGTTCAATTCAGCAATCGGCACTTGGCAATCGGCGTTGCCCTCCCTCTCTTCAATTCGGCACTCGGCAATCGGCATTCGGCATTTTCTCCCGTCCCTTTTCTGTTGCGTTCCCTTTCATTCCTGCTACCTTAAATCCTGCGTTTCGACTTATGAAAAATCGTTTGGAGGTTTTGAACATGCGTAATTCAATCAAACTATTCGGCAGGTTGCTGGCGGGGGTCATCCTGCTCTTCGGTTCTTCGGAGGGGTGGGCTCAACAACGGGATCTTTTCAAGGAAGCGCCCTGGAGCCTGAGCTTGGGCATGGGACGGATCAAATACGAGGGCGATCAACTGGTCGACGACGGCAATTTCATCTACGGCATGGTCGGATACGATTTCTCGCCCCGGTGGACCTTCGAAATGGGACTCGATTACACCCCTACGTTGGAAAACAATACCTTCACCGACGACCGGGAACAGCTCGCGGACTCGATCTGGGCCCTGCGGCTTTCCGGCGACGTGCTCTTCCACTTGCGCAATACCAAGAATCTCCGGTTCGATCCGTTTCTGGCCGGCGGTTTGATTTGGACGCATTACGAAGAAGCCCTCGAACACGGCAGCGACGAACTCGGCTTCTTCGCCGGCGGCGGCATGTTCTATCACTTCAACGATGCCTGGGCGATCCGGGCCGATGCCCGCATCGGCGTGGCCGGAGAAAACACCGACTTCAACACGCTCTATAGCGTCGGCGTCAATTACCGCTTCGGCGCCGGCATCAAATCCGAATTCCAAGTCACCGGCGGCGAAATCGACAGCGACGGCGACGGCTTGCTGGATTCCGAGGAAGTGCAGATTGGAACCGATCCGTACGATCCCGATACCGACAAGGACGGCCTTTCCGACGGTGAGGAAGTCAAAGTGTACAAAACCGATCCCCTCAATCCCGATTCCGACTGGGACAGCTTGAAGGACGGCGCGGAAGTCCTCACCTACAAAACCAATCCGCTGGATCGCGACACCGACAAGGGCGGCGTGACCGACGGCCATGAGGTCATCGAAGACAACACCGATCCTCTCAATCCCGCGGACGACCTGCAGCTCTTCACGCTGAACATCGAATTCGATTATGACAAAGCGGTTCTCAAACCCCAATACTTCGAGCAGCTCGACGTGATCGTCAAAGTGCTCCAGCGCGATCCCGGCGCCACCGCCCGCGTGGAAGGGCATGCCGACAAGCGCAAAAACTCCAAAGCGGATTACAATATTCGTCTCTCCGAGCGCCGCGCCCGCTCCGTCGTGGATTACCTGGTTGAAGTCGGCGGCATCGAACGCACGCGCCTGACCTACAAGGGCTACGGCTTCAGCCGCCCCGTGGTCGCCAACGACACCGAAACCAACATGCAAAAGAACCGCCGAACCGAAGTCTACATCCGCCCCAGCGGAGAAGCCCCCGAAGCGGCCCCCGCTCCGACGACCGAACAACCCGCCGCGGAAACAGCTCCTGCGGCAGCCCCCGCACCGTAGGAGACCGGGAATAAAGAACGTCGGTTCTGCAAGTCGCCTCATGCGACAACGTGGCTGTCGCGAACCGGCGTTCTTACCGCAAAAAAATCACGGATAACCTGACCATGTTGAAGCCTTCAAGCCATATCCCGTGCCATGCTGATCACTGATAACTGATTACTGATCACTGATAACTGATAACTGATTACTGATAACTGATCACTGATCACTGATAACTGATTACTGATCACTGATAACTGATTACTGATCACTGATAACTGATCACTTCTTCCCAGAGTCCCCCAAAATGCCCATTCGCGAATACATCCGCCGGGACGGTGAGCCGGGCTGTGACTATTGCTCGAAAGTCTTCGAGCAGTTGGAGCATCCGTCCTGCCCTGTCCTCGAAAAATGCCCTCGCTGCCGCTCGCAAGTGCATCGAGTCTATTCCGCCCCGCGCGTCATGAATGGCACACACCTCGACGACCGCGCCCGCAAAGCCGGTTTTCACAAACTCAAGAAAATCAGCTCCGGCGAGTATGAGAAAATGTACTGAGCAGTTACGAAGAGGTTAAACACAAAGGCCGCCAAGCAGGAACTCGCAAAGGTCGCAAAGGGATAAACAACAAGAACACATAGAGGGGATTATAGAAATCCCCGGTTTTGATACGTTCAATAGGATTGGGCTTGCGAAATGGAGCCGGGACGACCCCGTCCCGGCAGCGGGGCCAGGTGGCCCCGCCTCCAACGGCCGCTGATTGGCCATACCACCATTCTCATAATCTTAATCGTAATCTTAATCTACTTCTTGATGAAAAAATGGAGATTATGATTAAGATTATGATTACGATTACGAGTAGGAATTAGAACGGCACCCGATCGAAATACACTCTAATAAAATGAGTTGTTCGATGCTTCGTGAGTCATAATTACAATGGCTGAGTCCTTTGAGGTTGGCCTTTTTCTGCCTTTCTCTATTTTATCCGTGTGCATTCGTGTTCATCTGTGGTTAAATCTTTCTGTTTTCTTTATGGTTGCGGCCTCGCTGCGCCGTGATCTCTGTGGAAATAATCTTCGTCGTTTAATATCGTGTTGGAGCTTCTTTGCGACCTTTGCGAGTTCTTGCTTGGCGGCCTTTGTGTTAAAATCTTAATTTTCTAGAGACGCGTACTCATGGATTTTGTTTGTCAACAATGCGGAACCTGCTGCCGATGGTCCGGTCATGTGCTCCTGACCGCCTCCGATATCGCCGCCATCTCCACCCATCTGGGCCTGTCAGAGAATGATTTTATCGACCGCTACGCCGCCCTCGCTTCCAACCGGTCGCAATTGACCCTCCAAGACGCCCCCGACGGCGCCTGCATCTTTTTGGACGCCCAGCAATGCCGCATCTACCCGGTTCGCCCCAGCCAATGCAGGACTTTTCCATCCCAATGGCAGGTCGAAGGTTGTCCCGCTTCTTTTCAAGACAAACAAAGAAGCCGGACCTGATTCTGAGGTGCGAGGCGGTCAAATTCTCGATTTCCTTCGGAAAATGATTGAAATATTGCATATTTTTTTAGTTGCCTTTGGCGAGTAAAAACCCTTAACTCACTCAGGAATTTTATGTCATTTTTCAGCCTGACGAGCGTTAAAGGGGTCTCGGCGGGAAAGGAGTCTGAAAATGACGGGTTTTGTATGGAAAGGGCATGATTATTTCACATCCGTTGCCGAGCTTCATGGACATTCCCACGAACGCTTTGTGAATCGACTCATGTCCTAAACCATCGAATCTGGTTCGAAAACAACCAATGGGATAAAAGGTGAGCATGATGATGCTTCGATCACGCGGTCATAAGCCGGCGCCCGTAAATTTCGGCCTGGCGGGTTCATTTCGCAATCTGGTTTTTCTTTCCTGTATTTTACTCCTGGGTCTATCTTGTCTGCCTTCCTGGGCCGAAACCTCCGCCGAAAAACGGAAATCCCTGGCTGCTGAATTAGGACGCGTACAACAGGAACTCGTCGCGGCCCAAACCAATTTGGCCGAACAGGCCAAGACGATTTGGAACCGCCAGCACGATCTCGAATACAATAATCCCGAGTGTGCCGCCCTGCGTGAAGAGATCACGGCCCTCGAAAAACAACTGGTTGAAAAACGCCGTCTATTGGATGCGAAAATGAGCCTTCAGCCGGAGATGAAGGACATCAAGAAGAACCGCCAAGAGCTTTTCGAGAACATCCAGAAACTGAAAGACGACGAACGGTTGCTCATGAACGAAATCATGGCCATCGACCACGGGGCGGAACCCTAATGCAGCAATTTTGCGTAATCATGACTCAACAAATCGAAGCAGGATCTTTAAAAAATAAATGGCGAGGTGAGATGTGACAATCAAGGCCGCAAGCTGCAAGGCATCGTTGGTTCTCGGAGCATTCGTGTTGTGTACCCTCCTTTCTTATGTCGCGGTCTCGGCGACCTCGACGACAGCCACGAGTGCTGGGGGTGAGGATTATCTCCTGACGAAATCGAATGATCTCTATACTCTGGCGGCCAAGGACGCCAATGTGCGCGAAGTTCTCGATCAAGTCGCCAAGCTGAGCGGCGTCCGCATCGATGTGGATTCCCGCCTGGCCGAAAAACTTACCCTGGATGTGAAAGATGTCACCATCGATCAACTTATCAGCGCCGTCTCCAAAAGCCATTCCTTCACCTACGCCAAAAACGAGGAAGGCGAACAGTTGACCGATGCCCGGGTGACTTCCCAGCAAGACGATATTAAGCCTGAAGCTTCCATCCTTCCAGTATTTAAGAAGGCAGGAGATCGGACTCCGGAAGAAGATGCCTTGCTCAAGGCCCGCGGCGTACTCTCCAACACGCGTAAGTCCGTCAGAGACCTGAGCCGGGGCGATTCGTTGGCGATCCTGCTTCAGAATGCGATGATTGACACCGAACTGGCCGCCCGGACCGGCAAATCGGTCGAGGTGCCGGAAGAATTCCGAGCCGACCCCGCCTCCGAATGCTACATCGTTCAATTCAAGCAGACCGTCTCGGAGGCCGATCGCCGGCTCCTTGAAGAGAACGGCGCCGCCATCAGTCACTACGTTCCCAATTACGCGTTTGCCGTGACGATCGACCCCAAGAAGGTCGATGCCCTCCGCCAATTGGACCGGGTTCAATTTGTCGAGCCTTATCATCCTTACTATAAGATGAGCACCGCCGTGCTGTCCTATCTGACGGGCTCGGCCGACGAACCCATTCGAAAGATGGTCACCAATGGCGTGTTCAATGTAATGACCTTCCGCGGCGCAACCGCCGCCGAAGAACTGAAAAAACTCGGCGCGGAGATCGTCAACCAGCAGGCGTCCGAAGGTCGCACGGTCTTGGCCGTCAAGATGGAGCCGTCCCAACTGACTCAGTTGATTCGTAATGACTCAATCCAATGGGTTGAACCCCGTCTGCTGGCTCAGCCCATGAACGATGTGGGCGCCAAGAAGGTCCGCGCTTCGGGTCTGCGATCTTTGCACCCCACCCTAACCGGCGAAGGCGTGATCGTCGGAGTGACGGATACCGGCATCGATTTCGTCAACCGCGGTTTTGCTCTCAATCAGAACCAGACCTCCACCACCGGGGTTAATTCCCGTATCGTTCACTATGCTTACCGCGAAGGCGTTTCGAGCGACGGCATTCCTGGAGATACATACGGGCATGGAACGCATGTGTCCGGCTCAATTTTAGGTAACGGTGCTAATTCGCTTTCCGTTCTCAAAGCTCCCGGCTCTGGAATAGCGCCCTTCGGCACAAACCACTTCGCCGGTGTCGCCCCTGGCGCCAAGCTTGTCATGATCGAGGACTTCAACAGCTTCACGTTTGAAGAGCAGGCGCAGATTGCCTATACGAAGGGCGCGCGACTTTCCAACAACAGTTGGGGAAATAGCTTCTTTGAATACGGTACGATGAGCGCTATCTGGGATGGTCTCGTTCGCGATGCCGATTCCACCTTGGCCGGCCAGCAGGAATACACCGCTTTTTTCGCGGCTGGAAATGCCGGCGACGGCATCGACGATGGGACGGGCGGCATCCCCAGCACGGTTGGCGAGCCGGGTAACGCGAAGAACGTCATCACGGTCGGTGCGGTGGAGCAACCTCGCTTTGCCGACAACTTGTTGAATATTGCCTGGGTTGGGTCAAGCGGAACCGTTCGCGTGACGAATTCGGAGAAGGAAACGGATTCCGACTGGCAAGTTACCTATTTCAGCTCGCGCGGGCCTGTGGGCCCGGCGGATTTACGCGTGAAACCCGACCTTGTTGCCCCCGGCGCTTATGTCCTCTCCGTCCAGTCTCATCAAACGCATCCGGACGATTATGAAGGCGATCCCCCCATCCTGAACGACGACTATCGCTATGGGAATGTGAATTCCGGGACAAATTTTGCGTTCTTCAGCGGTACTTCGATGGCCACGCCGTTGGCGGCTGGCGCCGGTGCTTTGGCTTATCAGTACTTCACCAATCATTTCGCTGTCCCTCCGAGTCCTGCCATGATGAAGGCCATGATGGTCAACGGCGCCCGTATGGTTAACTCGTTGGTCTATAAATATCCGATTCAGTCCTACGACTTGGACGTGGTTGATCAGGGGTGGGGTATGTTGGACGTTCAGCGGGCCGTGGACGGCGCCGGCATTCAAAACTCCGATCAAAATATCCTGATCGATCAATCTCAAACTACGCCATTAAGCTTGGGGCAATTTTATTCCTATCCGATTACCCTGGAACCCGGCGATGGCGGGCTGAAAATCACGCTGGCTTGGACGGACGTTCCGGGCACCCCAGGTAATGCCATCCAATTGGTTAACAATTTGGATCTAATGGTTTTGGCGCCGGGTGGGGGCGGATATCTGGGCGACGTTTTTTCGCCGGACGGCGTTCACTCCTATAAACTTGAAAGTGTCGACACGATTTACGCCGACATGTTCAACAACGTCGAAACCATTGTGATTCCGCCGGGACTGCCTGGGACGTACACCATTCGCGTCTACGGTCATAGCGTTCCCCAAGGCCCGCAGGATTTTGCGTTGGCCATTATGAAGGGCATCGGTATCGAAGGCCGCACAGCCGGCGATAGCCCGGCCGTGGCGCTTGACGCCAACGACAAGCCGGTCGTTGTATGGGCCGGCAATAGCGCGGATCGATATGTCACCAATAAGGCCGTTTACCTGAAGAAATGGGTGGGTTCCGTGGGCGCCCCTTCCGACATCGGCCAGTGGAAACGAATGGACGACCAGTGGTTCGATGTCCGCGGTTCGACACGCGGTTCCGGCGTCAGCAAGCTGTTCGAAGATTCCGGCTATCCGTCCGTAGCCGTGCACAGCCAATACATGTATGTGGCCTGGGAACAATTTCCCCGCGCGCCGGAAACATTGACTCGTATCTACCTTCGTCAATATAACGGCAGCGACTGGGTCGAGTTGGGCAACTCCGGGCATGACGTTGGGGTTAGCGGGGTCCAAACCTACAACTCGTCTGTCCCGATTGTTCGGGTTGGGGCTGACGGCAATCCTGTGGTGGCTTGGAAACAGCAGGTTGTAGGTACGGATGGCATTCGTATTTATGTTGCTAAATGGAACGCAATTTCCAACAACTGGACAGGTTTTGCGAATTCGCATGTCACAGGCATCACCGTCTCCGCTCGCGCCAACAACATCGATATGGTACTCGATCAATCGGGCAATCCGGTCGTGGCATGGAGCCGCATGTCCTCCCCCTGGTCGATTGAAACGTATCGATGGACAGGATCTGCATGGGCTAATCTTGGTGCTGTTACCTCCGAAAAGTTTCTTGATCGGCCCAGTCTAAGTGTCGGTGCAGGAGGCTCGATTTACCGCACGTGGATCCGATATCCTGATACAAGTGCAGGTGAATATTATGTGCAAGTCTTTGCACAACGCTATAGTGGTGGTTGGAGTGCTTTTGGGGGGTCGATGACCTATCCTGGCGTCAGTGCATCCACGAATTACATTCTACAACCCGATTGTCCGACCATCGCCGAGAGCTTTAACGGCCATGTCACGGTGGCCTGGCAGGCTGGCACGAACGTGGGCAATTCTATCCTGGTCCGCAAGTTCAATGGTGTGTCTTGGTCCGGCGTGGCGGGATCAGACAAAGCTCCGGGTATATCTCAGATGGGCGGTCGTGTTCTAAAGCCCCGCTTGCTGGTCGATAGCGTTGGCTTGCCCGTAGTGACATTCCAGAATAGAAACGATGCATCTGGCTTAGATGAAGTTGTGTCGTATGCATTAGTCGGCGACCGGACATCGCCCTCCTTTGGCGGGTTGCAGTCCGCAATCGGCGGAACGAACGGCAATGTCGTTCTTCATTGGTCGAACGCGGTGGACAACGTTTCTTCCACCATTACCTATCGGGTATATCGCGGAGCCAATACGTGGCCTTGCGGCATCACGCCCGCTTGCTCTGAAACGGACGTCTTCAGTCACGTGGTGGCTGTTGTCACCAATATCAACACCTGGACCAACAACGGGCTGGTAAATGACCGCATTTATTGCTTTGGCGTTCGCGCGGTTGACGATGCCGATCTGTTCGACCGCAACACCATCATCCGCTCCGCAGGACCTGTTTCGGGCAATGGCGACACGGATGGGGACTGTCTTAGCAATCTCGTGGAAATTGCGGTGGGTACGGAGCCTTGCATTGCGGACACCGACGCGGATGGAATGAAGGACGGCTGGGAGTGGTTCTTCTCTTATGACAATCCTCTTCATACCAATGCCGTGGCCATGGATCCCCTGGATAACGGCACGATCAATATCCGAACCGGCGACTGGGGGCAGACCAATCAAATGCCTGGCGCGGATATGGACAGCGACGGCGCCTCCAATCTGGAGGAATACCAGTGGTATCTCGGCCATACCAATCTGTGCGTGACCTGGACGACGAATCTGCTCAGTCCCAACCCGACCCTCTGGGACACGGACGCTGACGGCATGCCGGACGGCTGGGAAATGATGCAGGGCTTTAATCCCGTCGATCCGGCGGATGCTGTCCTGGATGCGGACGGTGATGGACTGAACAATTTGCAGGAATATCAATGGGGTACCGATCCGCGCTATGCCGATAGCGATAGCGACGGTGAACTCGATGGCATGGAAGTGACCAATCGCCTGACCAATCCTTCCTTGTCGGATACCGATTTGGATGGCTTGGATGATGGGAACGAGTTGGCGATCGGCGCCGATCCTCGGAAGGCCGATACGAAAGGCAGTCTGGCCGGCGATGCGGACATGATTCAATTGGGGTGGAATCCGACTAACAGCCCGCCGGTTCTGCGCGTATTCCTTAACGCCAACTTCGAAACAAACTCGGTTTCGCGCACCAACTGGTTCTCGCGCGCTGTCAACCCGGCTCTGCCGTTCAACCTCTGGCATTTGTCGCAGGCTGAGCCCTATCCAAATACCAGCGGTATCGCCTATCAGCATGAACGATCCACCAATACGGCGTTTCGTTTTGCTAGCGACTTGAAGTATGGAACGAATGTCCTGGCGGGATATACCAATGGGACGATCATTACGGCCCTGCGCGCGGCGCTCGAAAGCCCTCAGTGTCAGCCGACCAACTCGGCCACGCTGTTTGTTTCCTGGAACGAAAACTATGACACCGAACCCAACGGCGACTTTGTGCAGGTCTTCGCCCGCGGCGGCGCCAATACCAATTGGTTCCCCGTCTCGGCAGCCATGTCCGGAAAGAGCGGCGTCGAAGATAACACGCAATCCAACGTGCCTTCGCGTTGGGTGAATCGCACCCTCGACATTTCGCAGTTTGCGGGCATGTCCAATGTGCAGGTTCGTTTTCTCTTCGTGGCTAATGCCATCAATAATTTCTTACATGGCTGGTACGTTGACGACGTGATGATCTATGAAGGCGTCAAGATTGCGGGTTGGGTTCGCGATATCGACGGCGCCCCGATCTCCGGCGCCCGCGTGCAGGCGTTGGGCCGAGGAGGCATCACCAATCTGATCCAGGGCCATCGCTTTGTGTTGCCCGGTAAATCCTTTGGCGAGGCGCTCACCCTGTCCGACGGCAGTTATGCGATTTCCGGCCTGCCTCAAGGACGCTATTTCGTCAAAGCCAGCGAAGCCAGCCATCAGGCGGAATTTTTCAATGGCCGGCTCTTCAATGGTCCCTATGGTTTTGCACGGCAAGCTAATCCGGGCGTAGCTGATGTGGGGTTGGCCACCAATGGCTGGGTGGATCTGACCGCACCGGGCTCGTCCATCACCAATGCCCATTTCGAGTTAGAGAAGGGCCGCGGCCGTTCCTACCTGGGCGTGATGTTCCCCAATCCCGCCGGGTTGGCGTACGACATTTATGTCAACGGCTTGTCGTCCAACTTGCAGGCGACAGTCTGGGATGGCGTGGCTGATACGAACAAGGCCTTGAACAGCTTTGCGGCGTATCGGACGTCTACCAATGCCACGTTGCTCAATAATTATCCGGACTGGATTACACAAGCAAGGCAGCCCACGCTTTTAGGCGATCTCGCGCCGGGAGATCATTGGCTCTTTGTCGGATCCAATTTAACCGCATTTCCGCCGCCTGTGGTTAATCTTCGGGAAGGGGAAGTTACTCTGGTCAACGTCTCCACGTCTCAGGCGTCCGGTTTCCTTTCGGTTGCGGCCGAAGATGGAAAAGCTTATCCGATTTGGCTTGATGGGCGGTCGACTACCAACTTGACTCCCGTCAGCCATTGGGTTCTGCCGGCCGGGCTTCATGAGGTGAGGCTTGTTGCTACGAACAATCTCTGGATCGCACCCAAGACGGTTTCCGTTCCATATGGATCCCGTACGACGATCCGGTTTGCCACGAATGAAACCGCGGGTCCTACCGGCGGAACCTTCATTCGCACGGTCGACATACGCGGCAATGCGGTGAGCGGGGCCGAGATATTCATCGATGGGATTTCCGTCTCGCATCCGTCGATCGATGTGACCAACCTGACTCCGGCGCTGGTATCCGATTTGCGGTCCGGCCAGCACAATGTTACTCTGACATTGCCGGGTTATCGCGACACGGAAACCCGCACGATCAATGTCTTCGGCGGTATAACCAATGCCTTCGAGTTTATTTTGTACGATGCGGATAAGGACTATGACCGGGTGGGCGATTCCGTGGAAGTCGCGGGCTATACGAATATTTTCCGCTACGACCGCAATTCCGACCCGGACACCGATGGCCTGAACAGCCTGCTGGAATTCGACCAGTTCAGGCTCTATAACGTATTCCTGAACCCGTTCAATGCCGATACCGATGGCGATCTAATGATGGACGGCAGCGAATTGGGCTACGACGGGATTTCCAACCGGTTGGCCTTCTCCACCATTGAAACCAATGTGCTACAAGGCGCCTCCTTCGTCCGTTCCTTCTTCCGCGGCCGATATCTGGAAGGCATCGATAATTTTGGTACGGGCCATGTGGCGGTGGCCATTGAAGGCGATCGCTTCATCTCGAGCGACTTGACCCATCCGGACCTGCCCATGCCTTCTGCGAGCAAGGCGGTTACTGTGTTCATGGGCGTTCCTTCGACCGTGGTAGACAAGTCCGTGACCGTGGGCCACAACAAGGGCGCCGTGCTGTATGCCGACGCCTTGCCCAACATTGTTGACACCGATAACGACGGCATGTGGGATGGCTTTGAGGCCTTGTATGGACTTTCGACCATTGCCAAGCTCGATCCGATCGAAGCTCGGCTCACGGCGGAAGACCCGGATGGCGATGGCCTGAGCAATTTGTCGGAGTTCCTCGGCCAGGACGGCCAGGCCCTTACGAATAACTTCGACAGCACTAATCCTACAGCAGGCGATACCGATGAAGATGGTATGCCCGACGGTTGGGAGGTTTACTACGGATTCAATCCCTTGAATCCTTCCGATGCCTGGTTCGATCCCGATAATGACGGCTTGCCGAACTACGGCGAGTTCTATTATGGCGCCAATCCGAAGCTGTCCGATACCGATGCCGATTATCTGCCGGATGGCGTTGAAGTCTTGACCTACGGAACTGATCCGCTGGATATCGATACGGATAACGATGGTTTGCTGGATGGCCGGGAAGTTTGGGACAGGGACATGGATGGTGTTCGTGACGGTGGGTTCTTCCCGAACTGGAACGGCGGCGACTTGGATGGCGACGGCTATGCCGATGGCCCGACCGATTGGGATACGGATGGGGACGGTATGCCGGATGGCTTTGAAGTGATCGACGCCTTTGGACGGCTTCGCAACGATTCGCGGCTCGATCCCTATAACCCGAATGATGGCGACGACGATCCGGATGGCGATGGCCTCTCGAATCTTCAGGAGTATTTGGTTCGGGACAGCATGTTTGGCAATAACATGTCGGGCTATGTTTGGGATTTCTCGACCGATCCGTTCAATCCTGATTCGGATGGCGACGGCATGCCGGATGGTTGGGAAGTGCTCAAAGGCCTGCATCCGATGGATCCGGTGCCCATCAGTTATTACAATCTCGATCCGCTGGATCAGGGTGGTGTTGATCCAACCTATATTGTTACGCCCTATGGCGTCTTTGTGTACCGGTACACGTCCGTTGGCGTCGATGGCGATAACGATGGCGACGGCTTGTGGAATCTTCGCGAATACGAAGTTCGCTTCCATTTGGATCCGACCGCCAGCTCCAATGCGATCGACAGCTTGAGCACCGATCCGTGGAATCCCGATACGGACGAAGATGGGTTGGGCGATGGCGAGGAAGATCGCATCTTCCGCTCCAACCCTATCCTGCAGGATTCGGATACGGATCGCTTGATGGATGGCGCGTCCGTGCCGGGCAAATGGGGCGAAGTCGAATCGAAATTGCGCCGCACCGAGTTTCAAGTGGTGGCAGCCTGCCCGACTTGCACTTGGGAAGCCGTCAGTGCGTCGGCCAGGATTCCTCATCCAATGTTCAACAGCATTACCGGGCATTTAGCCGTCATGCAAATGAGCGACCGCCTCTTGTACGCTTCGGATAATTTCACTCCTTTCATGGAAAATATTGCCTTCGGCGGCTACTATACCAATGGGGCTTGGCACTGGCTCAATGATGAGTATTTCTGGGAAGTTGCGCCCAATCCTTCAGGCCAAGTCAATTATATTGTCTCGGACTATTTTGGCGCGCTGAGGACCGTAACGAATGAGCAGTCGGTCGACCATTATGTTGTTCAATGGGATAATCTTCCCACTGTGACCAATCATTATGATCAGGCCTTGAATGACCTCTGGCGCTTGGTTTGGCCCAGCAAGGATGATCTGCCGCACTGGGAATCGGTCCGTCCGAACAGCACGGGCGATGTGCCTGCTCCGCGCTGGGGCGCGGCCATGTCCTATATCCCGGTCTTTGAGACCAAGAATCCTCGAAACGACAATTCAGGCACGATCCTGCTCGACAATCGTCAGTTGGTGGTGATTGGAGGTCGCGATGGCGTGACCAAGCATAGCGATGTTTGGGAATTCAGCATGAAATCCAATTGCTGGCAGAAGAGCAAGGCGCCTCTGACGTCGGTTCATCCCTTATATACCAGCTTGGCTATGAGCGAACTCTCGGCAGTTCCTCTTTTCACCTACGGTAATACCAAAGAGAAGGATTGTGGATGCACGGATGTCCCTTATAACTGCGACGGAACGAGTTTCCTGGAACCCAAAAATAGGCCGTGGTCGACGAGTCGAAGTCTGGATTGGACTTTCCTCTTTGGTGGTTGGGACAATAGTCACAAGTACTATCTTAATCATCTCTTCTACAAATCTACCGACGATCAGGTGGTGGAAGAGAGGAACTTTGTCAGCCAGGACGGGATGGAATCCGTTGAAACGCAAGTTCAGGTCCAGGGCGTGACCAATGTCACCACGAATATTACTATTAAGGTTGGCTATAACAAGCAGGGCGAACTGCTCTTTGGCGGTCCGTATCACGAAGTCAGCACGACGATAGCGCAGGGCATAACGACGTATGTCACGAACTCGTTCTACGGTACAAATGCCTTCGCGTTTGCCGAACTGAACGGTTTGGGAAGCATCTGCGAGAAAATTCTCTCGGCTCAACTTGAATTCGAGCTGGTGGATCCAGTTTCCACCAACATCGACATTGCTATGTTTACGGAATTCAACAGCTTCGGCAACGAGCCTGGAGGCTGGGCGTCGTTGGGCGATTTGTTTAAGACAAACGGCCGTTATTTCAACAGCATGCCTCTGTACACCAACATTCCTCAAGGCTCATCGGGTGTAGTGACGGTCGATGTTATGCGCATTGTTCAGGAAGCCTACGATTATGGCCGGTTTGGGCGGGAATCGTTTGGCGTCGTCGTGTATAGCACTAATTTGACCGGAAGAACCGCCAAAATACGGCCTCAGAAGACTCGGTTGGTAATATCCTTCAAGCCGAGTTATGCGGACGATCCACACTGGGCGTCTCCTGAAATTACTACAACCTACTATTCGCAAGACGTGTCCGATCGGAAGTCCTCTGCCGTGGTTTATGATTTCAAACGGCAGAAGCTCGTGATGTTTGGCGGTATCGATGGTCGGAGGGTTCTCGGCGATACGCACGAAGGCGAAGTTAGTTGGAAGGTCAGCGGCGATCCGGATAAGCTGAACTGGTTCCAGAAGGTGACGGCCAGCAGTCCTTCGCCGCGCTGGGGACATTCCATGGTCTATGACGGAAGTAACCAACGGGTGGTGTTGTTCGGCGGCTTCGACGCCAATCACCGCCCATTGAATGACCTGTGGATTTACCGTGAGCCTACCACCGATTTCACAGTGACCAATGTCGAGAATGGGGTCACAAATGTGCTGAACGGCACGATTACCAACGCTGCGGAATGGGTCCAGATTACGGGCTTCCAGAATAAGGAACGGCCTCAGCCTCGCGGTGGCGCTTCGATGATCTACTACGGCGACTTTGATTACAATCGAGGCGTAGGCGATTACTTTGTTAGCGCCAACAAGCAGAAGATCGTTCTGTTCGGCGGCACGGACGGCAATGCCTACTTCAACGATACCTGGGTGTTGTCCAGTGGCGCAACGAATCGGTGGATACTGGTCAACCCGACCGGACCGCTCTCCCAAGGTCCTTCTCCCCGAGCCTTCTCGTCAATGGTTTGGGCTCAGAACGGGCGTTCCAGCAAGGATAAAACAGGCCGCTATACCTTCCGCGACACGAAGGACACGGAGGACGAGGCTGACGATGAAGGTACGGTTACTCTGGATCTAGGCGACCCTCGCGGAGCCAAACCGGCCGCATATTTGTTCGGCGGACGTTTCGGCGCCATGAACACGGCTTACGACACCGATTTCGACATGGTAAGCGATGGCATTGAGCACGAACTGGGCGGTCGGGCGGCAGGCCGCGATCCCAGGGTGAATAAGCTGGTTCAAACCAATAATGCGACAGAAACAGTCCCATACGCTTTCAATAAAATCGGTCCTATTCCTCGTGTTACGGCGTATGCATGGCCTTTCCCGTTGACTCTGCGAGGCGCAGTTGCCGACATGGAGTCGCTCCGAAACGACGATGGCGAATATGCTGCGAAATACGACCTGCCTTATGAATACTTCGCTGAGCCGGACGCAGTCCGCCGCGTACAATCAGGACAATTTGAAAACGGTGTGGAGGCGGAACAGGAGGTTCAAGTGGATCTCTGGTACCACCGCTACTCGATCGAAGATCCCTTCAACACGAAGGACGTTTGGAAACGAGGGGTGCCGAACAATTCAGCGGTGGGTTCCAACGGAGCTCCTCGCTATGCCCATAGCGGACGCTGGTGCTACGGAACGGCTCTGGACGGCAACTATCCCAACAGTGCGATGATGGAGCTTTATAGCCCGTTGGTCCAGTTGACGCTGCCGCCGTCGAATGCGACGTCGACGAACAACTACAACAACTACTTCCTCGTCTTTTACGAGTGGTTGGACTTGTTCGATTCCAACGATGTGGTTCGCGTGGAGGCCGTGCGGCCTGAAACGCCGGCTGATATCAACACGCACCAGTCGGGTTTGAACAAGCCCGTTCTGCCGTTGTTGCCGAACCGTAGCAGCGCGTTCAATTCGCGCGGCAATTGGCGGAGGGTGGTGGTTCCGCTGGACAACTTGGCCAACGAGCAGAATGTGTACTTCCGCTTCACCCTGCAATCGGACGCGACGGGCGTGGCCGGCGGCTGGTATATCGACGATGTGGCCTTGCTCCAGGCGTCCGAAATCTCGGGCGTGATGACCAACTTGTTCGGCGTCAAAGTCAGCCTGTTGGGTATCCACTCGAATGGCGAAGGGGTGACGAATACGGTGACCGATGCCAATGGATTGTTCCAGTTCGGCTTGTTGCCCTTGGGCAGCTATGCCTTTGGCGTGCTGAGTGAGACGAATACCTCCATGTTTATAAATAGTGCGGTCCCTCCTCTGGATTTGGAAGCCATCCTGGGCGGCAATTCTGCGTCCATCGAATGGCCGGCGGTGCCGGGCTGCCAGTATTTGGTGGAATACGCCGACACAATGGTTAATGGGCAGTGGCAGTGGCATGTATTGGATACCGTGGTGGCCAATAGCAGCACCGCTACCGCTCAGGATGCGTCGGCTACGCCGTTGCGAGTGTATCGCGTGTGGTTGGTTACGGGGCTGTAAGGGGGCGGGACAAAGAACCACCGGCTTACGCCGGCGGCTACGTCGCTGTAGGGGACAGGATTGGTTTGACCAATGGGAACAATATCGTTAAAAGTAAAGAGCAATTCAAAAAAGCTGATAAAGGAGAGCCGATGAAGTCGAGAGTTGTAATCGGGGCAATGGCAGCAACCTGTCTGGGATTGGTTTTGTTTAGCGGTTGTGAGTGGGGCTCGTCGGGCGGCGACGGCAGCTTCAATACCTCCCAAGGCGCGGGCGTCCAATTGAATTTTTCGGGCGTCTACAGTGGAACCATGAGCGGCGGGAAACTGGTGGCTTCAAAGGGGGGGGCGCCGGTAACTTCGTTGGTCATTTTCCAGGCCGGGAATTCGCTCGAAATAACCGACAATAACGGCTCGACCTATACCGGAAATATCGGCTCCCCCGGAGCGGTCGCGGATGGCGTGAACGGTTCGTTTTCCACGGGCGCCGAACTAGCGCAAGCTCAAGTCTCTTTCACCGGCAACGACAACTCCGCCGGCGGCCGCGAAATCAACTTCGTCGGTGTAATTCATGCCGTGGCGGTGAAGGATATTCAAGGCACGACTTCGACGGATACGGATTCGTCGTCGACTTCATCCAGCGACGGCGGGACGCGAACCACGACAACGTCGACTTTCGATGCGACTAATAAGATTGATATAATAACTGTAACTGAAGATATCGAAGGTTCTCCTGAAACACGAGAAACCACAACGACAGTTCGTTATGATCGCGAGACCGGTGTGGAACTGAGCCGCACACAGACGGTGACGATCAAGAATGACAGCTCTTCGGCAACAACCTCCACTACGACCTACGAAATCACCGAAGCCAACACGCAATACCGGCTGCAAGGCAACTGGATTGAAGTGGGAGCGGGGAGTTCGGGCGTGGATGGGTTGTCTGCCGGGACCGCCGGGTTGATTCAGACGACAACGACGACGACCGGACAATAAGACGACGAATATTGTTTGTTTTGAAGCAGGGCGCCTCTCTAAGGCGCCCTGTTTACTTGGTGGGAATCGTAGAGAATAGCAGCGTATTTCAGTAGGGCTCCCCTCTGCCTCCTAATCGTAATCCTAATCATAATCTTAATCTCTTCATCGATACAACAATGAGGATTAAGATTACGATTAAGATTATGATTATGAAGAAGATAGGATTTAAGATCTGCGTTGACGCGGGGCTTTTCATGGGAGGGCGGGCATTCTTGCCCGCCATCGCGGTCAGGAATGGCCGCGGTCCTTTAAGAAACTCCCTATGAGTCAAGGGGTGCATCTTGGCACTGCCCCCGCGCATACGAATAAGAATCCACGTCCTTACGGACGCGGCTACATAGCCGTCGGCGTAAGCCGGTGGTTTCTTTCCAGTGCCAGACGTTGAGGAGGGACAGTCAAGATGGACACCTTGAGTCAAGCCTGAGTCATAATTGCAATTGCTGGTATATCCTTGATTCAATAGCATGATCGTGTATGGAAAATAAACAAGGGGGGGAGAAGGCATGAAGTGGTCATGGGGCTGGGGTTGTTTGCTGTTGGTCGTCCTGTCGGTATCCGCAAGAGCGCAAGAGGGATTCATCTGTGAAGACATTACCAAGGCTACGAACGGTCTGCGGCTTGTAGTTTACGATCCGCCCTCCAATCGAGTGGACGTGTATTCCTGTAGCGATTTGATGGGCAGGATTTGGTCGATATCGGCCCGCGATTTGCCCACCGTCGGTTCGAACATCCTGTCATGGACGGATTCCAGTACAGCCAGCGGCTTACCCGTACGCATCTACGCCCTCTCAGACCCAACGATTGATAGTGATGGAGATTCATACGCGAACTCCCGTGAACGATATATTTATCTCACGGACGAGTATAATTCCAACTCTCGCCCGATGCGGGTGTCGGGCTTGGTCAGCTACAACGGTTGCGAACAAACCGGCTCGATTTACGTGCTGACCGTTATGGAAGAAAGCAGTTGGTCCGTGGCCAAATCGGTCGTCCTTGCCTCCCCCAGCGCCTACACCAACGACGAGATCGGCAATTTTGCCTCGTACTGGTTTAAAAGCTTTCTCGATGTCAACGCGAACTGCCTCCGCGAAAATTGGGAGCCTCACGGAATTTATAGCGCGTATTCCCTGTATGTCACAACGGATGTCTCGGGCGTCAACATCGCTTTAAACGATCAGCCGTCCTTGTGGGGCGTCGTTAATTATTCCGGCAGCGTCACAGGCAACGTTTATGTATTGGCCGTGACGGCCTCAAACAGTTGGCAAAGTCTTTATCAAAGCGTGACGGTCTGGCAGCAAGGCGAAGACCTCACCGGCGGAACCACGTTCGCCAGCTTTCCGATAAATTTCTCCATGACCGAGCTTCCGGCAACGAGTCTGTATGTGCGGGCCTTCATCGATGCAAATTATGACGGAGAATATTCGCCTCCCGAACCGGCGGGACAATTTAGTGCCAGCGCCATTCCCGTCAGCAATCGGGTTGTGCTTGGGGCTTTTACTTTGGGCGAAGACTCCGATGCCGACCAGATGCCGGATTGGTGGGAATTGATGCATGGTTTCGACCCCGGCAATCCCGCCGATGCGCTGTTGGATCGCGACAGCGACGAGGCGGCGAATTGGAAAGAGTATTTATTTAGCATCAACCCTGACAATTCGGACAGCGATGCCGACGGGATGCCCGATGGCTGGGAA
Organism: Lentisphaerae bacterium GWF2_57_35; assembly: GCA_001804865.1. Taxonomy (GTDB): domain Bacteria; phylum Verrucomicrobiota; class Kiritimatiellia; order CAIQIC01; family GWF2-57-35; genus GWF2-57-35. The sequence goes on along the minus strand of MHBK01000019.1, from coordinate 81,778 downwards.
ATCCGCTATGGGCTGACGCCTTCGGTGAATGACGCTTCCGGCGATATGGACGGGGACGGACTCTCCAATCTTGACGAGTATAAACGAGGCGCCAATCCTTCCAACCCTGACAGCGACAACGACCGGATCAGCGATGGTACGAATGCCGTGGGGCTAATTTATGCGGGTGCCGATCCCAATCCGCTGACGCCGGCTCCGGGGTATCTGCCTTGCGTCGAGACGCCGTCATATCGCTACCTGATTCGCATGGAGGAAGATGCCGTTGGTCGGCCCATCGTTGCCTGGTATGGCATGGATGCCTTGGGGCAGAGACACATTTACGTCGCGAAATGGTTTGGCCAGCCTCCGGAAATTGTAGGACAGTGGGCGGAATTAGATGGGATGTGGGAGGGTTTTGGCTCTTCCCTGACGCTGAACGGGCTGGTTGCGCCGTCCAATGGGACAACTGGCTTTGATATGGCGTTGGGCACGGACGATAATCCATTTGTCATATGGAACGATTCTAAAGGGTACAATGCTCGCATTAAGAGCGGGTCGGACCTCGACAAGTTGTTGTTTTGAAGCTGAATACGACAGATATTGAGTAAAAACACCCTTGATAGCTCGATTTTTCAGGCTGAAAAACGGGCTGTACGGAAAAAACGGATTGTGCAAGTCGGGTAGGTTTTATCCAAGGACGAATAGACACATCCAACCTGGGGGCTGTATCCTGTCACGCATCGCTGCCGTGATTGGGCGTTTTTTTAGTTGGGATTGGACGGGTTGGGGAGAACTGATGGGGGAGCGCAAACGAAATCGACTGGTGGGCTGAAAACGAAGCGTCGAGCTTCCGATCTCGGTACGCCCAATGCATCGATGAGGCGTTCCAACGAGCCCATGTTTTAGAGAGGGAGATGGAAAGAGGTTCCGACAGAGCGGAACCCTCCAGGAGAGAAGAATGATGTCTTTGTCGTTTGGAGGGTCGCGCTCCGTCGCGACCGTGGCCCTGACGATTCTTCAACGCGGCTTCAGAAAGGCGAAGCGCCCGTCTTCGCCCGCCTGCGCATCGCTATGCGAAGCGTTGCGGGCAGGGAGAAGCCGGGCCGCCTTCATGGTCCACTTCGGGGCGGAAGGAGACGGAAAGAGGTTCCGACGGAGCGGAACCCTCCAGGAGAGAAGACGAGGGTCATTGTGCAACCGGCTTCGCGATAAGGCCTCCGCGTTTACGCGGGCTTCGAAAAACGCAATGTTACGGCTGGGAAAGAAGCTGTTCCAGGCGTCGTCGCACGAATGTTTGACGAGGGCGCGATACGATTTTTGTTGTCATATCGAGGGTCTGGCGCCGGTTGAAGCTTTTGGGGAGTTCCAGTTCCGGCAGCGTTGCGAACAAGCGTGATTTCGTGGGGGTGGGTGAGAGCGGGTCGGACCTCGACAAGTTGTTTATTTGAAGTTAAATACGACAGATATTGAGTTGAAATACCATTGATGGCTCGATTTTTCAGGCTGAAAAACGAGCTGTACGGAAACGGATTGTGCAAGTAGGGTAGGTTTCATGCCAAGGGCGAATCGACACATCCAACCTGGGGGGCTGTATCATGTCACGCATCGATGCCATGATCGGACGTTTCTTTTAAAGTTCTCGCGGGATCGGCAGGCTTATCGTTGCTGGTTGCGTGACGGATTGGCCCGGCACGACGTTCAACTGCTCACCCACTGTATTACCTGCAATCATGTGCATCTATTGTTCCACGCCGGATCGACCGAAGAACTTGGCTGTTTGATGCAGTACGTGCAGGGCTGCTTTGCCCAAGCCTATAACCTCCGGAAACATCGAAGAGGGGCCTTTTGGTCGGATCGTTATCACGCCACGATGATTGAAAATGGGGAACATTTGCGGCGATGCATGAGATACATCGATCTGAACATGGTCCGGGCAGGCGTGGTGAAACACCCTCGGGATTGGGATTGGACGGGTTGGGGAGAACTGATGGGGGAACGCAAACGAAATCGACTGGTGGATATGGACTTGGTCTTGGATTTGTTCGCTGAAAAAGAGGTGTCAAGCTTCCGATCTTGGTATGCCCAATGCATCGATGAGGCGCTCCAACAAGGACCTCTTGTCCGAGAGCCTGATTGGAGCCATGCCGTGGCTGTAGGCAGTGCTGCGTACGTCGTCGAGATTGAGCAGGCTCTCTTGCGTGACTACACCCGTAAACGGTTGGAGAAATCTACAACCGAGTATGGGGCGATGGTTTTGCGGGAAGCTGAAAGCGCATATGGCTCAGAAAAGAGACACGAAAATGGAGCCATAGTAGGGTTTTAATGGGGTATAAATAGCCTAAGTATTTAACAAATTGGTTGTTGCCGAGGTCCGACCCGGAATAAAGCTGGTGATGTGTTCGACGGCCATTTCCCTCACTTGAAGAATTTGCGCGAATGGTTTGGATTCAAGAATTCCACCAACCTGATCGGCCAGTTTATGCACCGGAATGTCCTTCACATCCAGATCCATAGGATTTATGTATAAAAGACAGGCGAGGTCGCCCCGGCTCCATTTCGCAAGCCCGATCCTTATTGAACGGAATGAATTTGCGGCAGTATCGGGATGGCCCAGTGCCGGCCGGCCTTCCATTAAGAGTTTGTTTGTGTTAGACTTTATTATTCAATAGGACGATCTCATGACGCATAAGGCGCGTTTTCTGGTTCTTCGAGGCGGGGCCATTGGGGATTTCATCGTAACATTGCCGGCCCTCGCCGCTTTGCGCGAGCGTTGGCCGGGCGCCTATATCGAACTTATCGGCTATCCCCACATCGCCAATCTGGCCCTGGCCGCAGGTTTGATCGATCACGTGGATTCGTTGGATCGTGCCGAGATGGCCCGCTTCTTTTCCGTCTGCGCTGCTTTCACCGAGACTCAAGCGGCCCACATCGCTTCGTTCGATCTCATCCTGAGCTATCTGCACGATCCTCAGGGCGTGGTGAAAGATAACCTTCTGCTGGCCGGCGCGCGGCAAGTGTTGTATGGCTCTCCGATCGTTCAGGCCGGTCCTGCCTCGCGCCATTTGCTTAAGCCTCTGGAAAGCCTGGCCATTTATCCGGAAAGCGATGTGCCTCATTTGCTTTTGCCCGCCGATCTTAAGGAGAAAGGCCGGCAATGGCTGGCGGAGAGGGGCCTCTCGGGCGATGTGGCGGCGATCCATCCGGGCAGCGGCAGCCCTAAGAAGAACTGGCCGCTGGATCGATTTGTTGATGTGGCCCGCCAACTGGAAGCCGCGGGGCGGAGCATCCTGTTTGTTGCTGGAGAAGCCGATTCGGCACTTCGTACTGCATTGGAGGCCATGAAGCCGGCCCCGGCCCTGCTGGCGGAGGCTACGTTGCTGGAGACGGCAAGCGTGCTAGCCAACGTTCAAGGCTATCTCGGCAACGACTCGGGCATCACTCATCTCGCCTCCGCGCTGGGCTTGCCAACCGTGGCCTTGTTCGGCCCCAGCAATTCGAGCATCTGGGGCCCGCGCGGAGACAAAACCGTTATCGTTGCAGCGCGCGAGGGAGTCTTGCAGAACATCATGGCAAATGAGGTTGTGAACATTTTGAATTGTTAGCGGCGTCTTTTGTGCTGATCCAGCAGCGGCGTGGAGACTTTGGGCCATTGATCGACCCGTGGTAAAGCCGATAGGGGTTTTGCGCGAGACGGTAAACGACGATGAACGGCCGGGGGCGAAACGACTCGACGGTTTGAGAGCCGATGCCCGCGGGCACGGTCGTCATGGCGGTAATGCGGCCTCGAGTTGACGAAAACCGGCGTCTGATGCACTGCGGTCTCGCAGGCTGGTTGGGGTTGGGGAGCCGGCACAATGAAAATGGGATTATAGGCATAGGAAGAAGCATAAGAAGATCGTGCTTCGGCTTCGTAGGCGCGCTGCTCCGCTTGGTCGACTTGGCGTTGCAGTTCGGTCATTTGCCAGGCCCTTTCCTCTTCGGCGCGCTGCGCGGCTTCATCCATTCGCTGCTCCGCCAAGGCGGCGGCATACTCGGCTTGAACGGGCACGTCCGGGTAGTCTCTCATAAAATTCTCCCAAAAAGCGGCGCGGCGCCCGGCTGGCGATGCGAGAAAGGCGGGATCGGATAGCTTCTTTTCCAGAAGCGCCCGGCCTTTCAACTTCAATTGTGCGCGCCGCTCTTCGTCGGCCTTGCGCGCCAGTTCCGCGGCCTGTTGCCGTTTGATTCGGCGCGCGTCCGCCTCTTGCGGCGAAATCAGATCGGCAGCGACTACTTTGCCATCCCAAAGCTCCACGCGGCCGCGCTCATAATACAAAAGCGTTCGCGAGCCCACCGCGACTTCACCCGGGGGAGGGCCCAAAACCTCCATCACCGCGGCGAGGGAATCGCCGGCGGCAATTTCGGAAGCAGCGCAAAGCGAACCCATTAGCCATCCCAAGATTAAACAGGCTGTTTGAACGATTCTTTTCATGACTCTTCCGCCTTTCCCATATTGTTAAAATAACATGGAATGGACGCCGATTCACCTTCTTGTATTCAATAAAGACTGGGGCTAGGTCGCCTACAAGAAGATTTGTTTTTTGGAGGGTCGCGCTCCGTCGCGACCGGAAGAAGAAGGTTCCGACAGAGCGGAATCCTCCAAAATGCGAATCTACCGGCAAATCGATAAGTTGTTGTTTCACAAAAAAGACCGCGGGTCTGGGCCGCCTACTGACTTCCTTCCTCTCCATTGGCTGCGGCAGCAGCCCGCAATGCAATCGATCACAACAAATGGGGCGATAAATGCAACCGATCTCGCGCAAAGGAAGAGCTTGACGGTAACTAAAAAATAGTTATAATATAGAGTGATCGTTGATCGAAATTGTTTGGGTATTTCATGTTGACAAACCTTATCAATATGGATATTCAGTATGGGATAATTTCAAAACGTGCTCTCTTTCGTTTCATGAGGAGGTTCAACGCTATGAAGATGCAGTCCAGGTTTCCGGTGGTCCTGTTTTCCTGTTTCCTGATGACGGCTGGGGTCGTTTTTGCCGGCGAAACGGTTGCCATCCGAAAGTATCCGATTCCCACCGCCAACAGCCAGCCGTTTTGCATCGAGGTGGCGCAGAACGGGACGGTATGGTTTACGGAATTGGCAGGGAAGAAAGTGGGGAGTTTGAATCCGGAGACGGGAGCGATCGCCGAATACCCGGTCACGTATACGGCCCGCGGAATTGCCGTGAGTCGAAGCGAGAATGCCGTCTACTTTGCGGGCGACGTTTACGGTAACGGCCAAATCGGGCGTTTGACGCCCGGTGGAGCGGGGGCTGTCCATTTGCTGTCCACCGGCCTGCCCCTGGCCTCTGCGGGAATGTGCTCGTTGGATCAGGAAGGCCGCCTCTGGTTCGGCGGCTGGGATTCAGGCTACATCGGCTGTGTGTCCCCGAACGGATTGAACACTTTTAAAGTGCCGCCGGCGTGTTCGGGATACATGACCGGCCTCGCACGCGACGAATTGGGGCGGTTCTGGTGCACCTCCGTCGGCTGGGACGAGAGCAATCCGAGACTGGTGCGATTCGATCCCGCTACGACGAGCTTCCTATCCATCGCTTTTCCGGCCGACCGGGCCACCATCCGCTCAACGCTGGCGGTCGGCGGAAAGATTTGGATGAGCGTTCAGGACACCTCGAAGATCGCCTCTTACGATCCGTGCAGCGGGCAGTTTACGCAGTATGCAACACCCACTCCCAATGCCGCGCCCAATGCCCTGGCCGCCGATCGTTGGGGCCGAATTTGGTTTGTAGAGCATATTGCCGGCCGAATTGGCGTTCTCGATCCGGCGACCGGCGTTATACGCGAGTTTGTGGTGGGAACCGCCGAAGCCCGTCTCGCGGGAATTGCCGTGGATATGAATACCGATGAGGTCTGGGCGACCGATATGGCGGCGCATCAGATCGTTCGGCTCACGTTTCGAACCGATCCTGGATTGGGCCCCGTCTTTATGGACAGCGACCGCGACGGCCTGACGGATACGTGGGAAATGCAATATTTCGGAACTCTGGCCCACGGGGCGGCGGGCGATGCCGATGCCGACGGGCTGTCCAATCTTCAGGAGTTTCTCGCCCAGTTGAATCCGGTTCTGAGCGATCAGGATCAGGACGGCCTGCGCGACGGCTGGGAAGTGCAATACGGGCTTGATCCGCGCGATCCGGCCGATGCGGGGCTCGATACGGATAGCGACGGCTACGATAATCGGACCGAGTTCCTTCAGGGGACTCGCCCCAACGATGCCTTGTCGGATCCCGGTCCGAAGTATCGGGTGGTCGAGGCCGGGCGGTTTGACGACGTAACTTCCAAGACCTGGGATTGTGCGGCGGTGGATGTGGATGGCGACAGCGATTTGGATCTGGCGGTGGTCGTCAATTTCAGTTCCAACATCCTGTATCGGAATGACGGCGGCCAGTTTACCCCGATGGAATCGGGCGATTTCGATCAGTCCGGCGGATATGTGCAGGCGACGTGCGTGGTGTCGCTGGATGCCGACGGCGATGGGGATGTCGACTTGGCGGTGGGCAACTACACCGAACCCAACGAACTCTATATCAACCAGGGGCAGGGCGTGTTTACGAATGCGTCGTGCGGCGACTTTGGAAATCCCGGCGCCGGGTTTTATCACACGCTCAAACTCGCGACGCTGGATGCCGATGGCGATGGCGACGCCGACTTGGTTGAAGTCAGTTATTCGCAATGTACGAAACTGTATCTTAACGATGGCCGCGGCGTCTTCACCCGAACGGAGGCCGGCGAGCTCGACGATGTCGCGGGTCCGCATTTCGCGCTGGCCGTGCTGGACGCGGATAACGATGGCGATACGGATGTGGTGGTGGGCGATCATGGCGGACGGACCGCCCTGTACATCAACGATGGAGCCGCCCATTTTTGTAAAGTGGATGCCGGCGAATTGGACGACGCGGCCATGAAGACGGACAATCTGACGGCGTTTGACGCCAACGGGGACGGACGGATCGACTTGGCGGCGGGGAATTATGGAGAGCCCAATTATCTCTATCTCAACCTTGGGAGCCATCAATTCCGGAAGATCGAAGCAGGGGCTTTTGACGATGCCGCGGCTATGACCCGCAACATGGTCGCGTTCGATGCCGACCGGGATGGCGACCTGGATTTGGCCGTGGCGCAGGAAACGAAAAACAACGTCCTGTATTTAAACAACGGGCAAGGAGTATTTCGTAAAGGAAACGCCGGCGCCTTCGGAGCGCAGGCGGGTCTGACGAAAACCCTGGCTGTGTTCGATGCCGATGGCGACGGCTGGGAAGATGTCGTGGCCGGCAACTGCGGGCAAGTCTGCGTCCTTTATCGGCGGATTTCTCCGGCGCTGACGCGTTACGTCTCGGCTTCCGGACGCCATCTCTTCCCATATCTCACCTGGGCCGATGCCGCCACGAATATTCAGGCGGCGGTTGCCGTATCGAGTCATGGGGAAACGGTGCTGGCGACCAATGGCGTCTACCGGCTGGGGGCGACTGTGCGGCTTACCAACGGTATTGCGCTGAAATCCGTAAACGGCCAGTCGGCGACGACCCTGGATGGCCAGTATGGCGCGAGGTGCCTATACCTCGCGCATTCGAACGCCGTGGTGTCCGGCTTCACGATCGTCCGCGGCAGTGCGAATCGAGGGGCTGGCGCTTTCTGCGACAAGTATGGAACCCTGGTTTCGTGCCTCTTCACCAATAACTCCGCATGGTATTCGGGCTGGCGCGATGGCGGGGCGGTATTTCTGAATCAAGGCGGGCTCATCGCCAACTCCACCGTCCGCGGCAATTATTCCGGGGCGCAGGCCGGCGGCATTCTTTGTCTCAGCGGCGGCCAGGTCGAATCCTGCATTGTGGAGGGCAATCAAGCCTGCTATGACGGCGGCGGCGTTTATTGCTGGATGGGCGGTACGGTCAACAACTGCCGCATTCAGGGCAACCGAGCCGGCGGCCATGCCGGAGGTTTGTACGGCTGGGGCGCGCGAGGCTTCGGCAACTTGGTTTGCAGCAACTATGCGGGTGGGGAAGGGGGCGGTTTGCATTGGGTGTCGGGCGTTCTCGAAAACACGGTCGTCAAAGAAAACCGCGGCGCTTACAGCGGCGGCGGGGCGACGCTCTGGTGGAGCACGCTGCGAAACAGTCTGGTCGTGAGCAACGAAGCGGTCAACCACGGCGGCGGCATCGAATGCGTTGCGAGTCGGGTGGAAAGTTGCACGGTCAGCGGCAACAAGGCGCCGAACGGCGGCGGTATTGCTTTTGAGCAGAACGGAATCGCCGTCAACTCCATCCTTTATGGCAATACGGCCGCCAACGGCCCCAACTATGGGGGTGCGGGCGCGGGATCGATTTCCTATTCGTGCATTTATCCGATCGGCGCCTATGCTGCGGCCGGCTGTCTGGAATCGGAGCCGTTGTTTGCCGGAAATGGCTCTTATGCCCTTTCCCCCCGGTCGCCTTGCATCGATGCCGGATTGCTGGAAACATGGATGTCGACGGCCACGGACCTGAATGGTCAACCTCGTCTCGATCATGGAGCCGTGGACATGGGCGCGTATGAAGCCGTTTGGTGCGATGCGAACCATCCTCAGGTTTCTGAGCAGGACGCCGACATGGACACGGACCGCGACGGAATGAGCGATGCCGAAGAAGCTGTGGCGGGTACGAACCAGGCGGACTCCGATTCGCTTCTGAACGTTCACGCGGTTCGGCAGGGCGACGTCATGCTCGTCTGCTGGCCCAGCGTCGAAGGCCGGGTCTATGACCTGTACCGGACGGACAGCCTGCTGGCGCCCTTTTCCGAAATCGCAACCGCCATTCCCGCCACGCCGCCCATGAATTGTTATACGGACACGGTCGATAACGCCATGATGCTGTTCTACAAGATCGTAGCCGAGAAGCTTTAAGTCTCTTTGTAGCCGCCGCCGTAAGGCGGTGGAAAAAGCTTCGTTTTTTGGGGCCGGGGCTCATCCCCCGGCCTTTTAACGCCCTCCGGTTCCTTCCCATAAGGCATAACCTGAGCCGTTTCGTCAGGTTTCCCCTCATTGCAAGCCGTTGCCTTGTGACGTAACGTTTACTGATTCATAAACAACGGGCGGGACGTCAGGTGCAGGGGGAGGAGAGCAAAACGCAGCATGAACATTCTTTTGATTTATCCACAGTTTCCGGACACGTTCTGGAGTTTTAAGCGCGCGCTGCAATTTGTCCGTAAACGCTCCGCTTTTCCGCCGCTCGGACTTTTGACCGTGGCCTCTATGCTGCCGAAAGAGTGGTCGAAGCGGCTGGTGGATACGAATGTCCGGGAATTGTCGAAAGACGATTTGGACTGGGCGGATTGCGCGTTCATCAGCGCGATGGTGGTGCAACGCGGATCGGCGCATCAGATCATTGCCCAGTGCAAAGAGGCGGGCCTGCTGGTCGTGGCCGGCGGGCCGCTGTTCCAAATCGAGCACGAGCAGTTTCCGTTGGTGGATCATTTTGTGCTGAACGAAGCCGAATTGACGCTTCCACCTTTTCTGGCCGATTGGGAGAAGGGCTGCCCGCAGAGGCTGTACTCTTCGGAGCTATTCCCGGACTTACGGCTGACGCCTCTGCCCATGTGGGATCTATTGGATATGGAAAAATACGCCACCATGTGCGTCCAGAGTTCCCGCGGGTGTCCGTTCGATTGCGATTTCTGCAATATCACCGCCTTGTTTGGCCGGCGGTTTCGCGTTAAGCCGTCGCGACAGATCCTGGCTGAGCTGAACGGCCTTTATGAACGGGGTTGGCGGGGGGCTGTCTTTTTTGTGGACGATAATTTCATTGGAAACAAGCATTACCTCAAAACCGATCTGCTGCCGGCCTTGATGGCCTGGAGGAAGACTCACCGGGGAATCGGCTTCAATACCGAGACGTCCATCAATCTGGCGGAGGACGAACAACTGATGACGTTAATGGTCGAAGCCGGGTTCGACACGGTTTTCATCGGCATTGAAACACCGGACGAAGACTGTCTGGCCGAGTGCAGCAAGGTGCAAAATCGGAATCGCGATCTTGTCGACGACGTGAAACGGATGCAGCGGGCCGGGCTTCAGGTGCAGGGCGGGTTCATCGTGGGCTTCGATCACGACTCGCCGTCCATTTTTCAGCGGCAGATCGATTTCATCCAGAAGAGCGGCATTGTGACGGCCATGGTCGGTTTGTTGCAGGCGCCGCCGGGCACGCGGCTTTACGAACGCATGAAGAAAGAAGGCCGTTTGCGTGGAGAGATGTCCGGAGACAATGTGGACGGAACCACGAACATTGCGCCGGTCATGAGTCTGGAGGCGTTGTACGAGGGGTATCGGAAGATCCTGGAGCACATCTACGCTCCCAAGTATTATTACCAGCGCATCAGGACCTTCCTCCGCGAGTTCAAGGCGCCGACCATTCGGCCCCATGTCCAATGGGGACACATCCGCGCTGTTTTGCATGCCACCTATCGGCTTGGCATCTTGGGCTCAGAACGCTTTCAGTATTGGAAGCTGATGTTATGGACGCAATTTCATCGTCCGCGCCTTATTCCCGAAGCCATCAAACTGGCCATCTACGGTTATCATTTCCGAAAAGTTTCCGAGCAGTGCGCCCGCTCGCCCTCCATCAAGTAACCAGGCTGGGCTTGTGAAGGGGTGCAACTTTATTATACGCTGCAGCTCCGATGCTTTCTCAAGGAAAGGAATCTGTCTTTCGTAGTGGTTTGGGGAGCCAAGATCGTTATGCCGATAAACCCGACCGTTCAATTCTGTCCGCTCTGCGGCAGCCGCTCCGCCGAACCGTTTCACCGCGACCGGAAGCGCGACTATTTCCGCTGCCTGTCGTGCGATCTCGTCTTTGTGCCTCTTGAGCAGCAGGTGTCGCCCGAACAGGAGAAGGCTCGTTACGATTTGCATCGCAACACGGCTTTTGACCCCGGGTATCGCGCCTTCCTGAGTCGTCTTTTCCAACCCTTGGAAACGAAGCTTTTGCCCGGCGCGCGCGGACTCGACTTTGGCTGTGGCCCGACGCCGACGCTCTCCTTGTTGTTCCAAGAGGCCGGTTACCGTTGCGATAACTACGATCTGCACTATGCTAACGATCCCGCCGTACTTGAGCAAAAATATGATTTCCTGACCTGCTCGGAGACCCTGGAGCACCTCGTTCGTCCGCGTGAGGAATTCGAACGTTTTCTGCGGCTGGTGAAACCTGGCGGCTGGATCGGCATCATGACGCAACTGCGCGAGCCCGAGTTCACGCCGTTCGGCGATTGGTTTTACAAAGACGATGCGACCCACATCGGCTTTTTTTCGCGGCAGGTTTTCCAAACCCTGGAAAAAGCATATGGCCTGCGGCTGGAGTTCCATCCGGACAGCGTCATGCTTTTCCAAACATCGGAAAAGCCGCGGTCGTAAGGCCCACCGGCTTACGCCGGCGGCTACGGGCCTTGCTGTGAACTCAATCGCGCAGGAAATCGGCTATGAGCTTTGAGACCACGGCGGGCGATTCGACGATGCTGAGGTGTCCCGCGGCGACGGTTTCGAAACGCGCATGCGGGATGCGTTGCGCCATGGCTCGCGCCGCATCCGCAGGCGTCATAAGATCATGGGCGCCGGCGATAATCAGCGTGGGGGCGCTAATATTCTTCAGCATCTTTTCCGAATCGAAGGCGGCCAAAGCATCGATCTGCCGTTCGAAGGCCTGCAGGGTTTGCTGGGGCGGCAGGGCTCGGGTCAGCTCGATCGTTGCCCGCACTTTCGTTTGATCCTGGAAAAAGGCATCGGAAAACAGCCAGGGCAGAATGACTTCAAATGCCAAAGACGCGGGCGCCCCTTCTCGAAGCAAATGCGCATTGGTACGAAAGACAAAAAGGGCGGTTTCAGAAATACGTGTGAACGGGTTGCACAAAATGAGCTTCCTGACTCTTTGCGGATGACGAACAGCCAGGCTTTGGGCAATGCCGCTGCCCATGGATTGTCCCGCGATGTGGGCGGAATGAAGTGCAAGTGCATCTATCAACGCCGCGGTGTCGTCGGCCATTTGGTCGATGGAATACGGTGCGTCCGGCGCATCGGTCTGGCCGATGCCGCGATTATCGAAAGTAACGACGCGGAAATGCCGGGCCAGCTCTGCCCTTGCCGGCGTCCATGAATCATGTGAAGCCGCCATCCCGGCCATGCAAACGATAGGTTCCCCCGCGCCCTGTTCCTCATAATAGATGTTTATGCCATTTCCACGAATACAAGGCATGAGTTTACCCCTTCGCTTTGTTCTTTGTGGTTATCGGGTTACTCCGAGTTTCATGACGGGAAGAATTTCGCGCTGGAGGCTGCCGCTAAGATCGAAAAGCATCCAGCCGGGCGCGCCGAGTCGGCGGGCGGCGAGAATTTGCTCGATGGCTTGATCGGGCGTCAATTGGCTTTCGTCGGCGGTTATGCCGATGCCCGGCAGGATTTTGTCGCGGGCGCCGGTCAGGCGGATTTGCTTGTCGGTGAGGGCGACGAAGCCGTTGAGGTCGGTGGTGTAGTTCATGGGACAGACAAAATCGACGTAGCCGCGCTCCAGCCAGGCGCCCCAATCCTGACCCACGCTGTTCTTGCAATCGGGGTAGGAGCCAAATACGGCGGCCGAAACTTGAATCTTGGGCTTCACCGCTTTGACGGCGTCGCGCGCCTGCCGGACGAAGGCGGTAATCTGTCCGGCTCGCCAGCGCTTGAATTCCTTTTCGTAGCGGCCGCCGGGGCGGGCGGCGCCCGGCCAGGGAGCGACTTCCTTGCCGAGGTAGGCTTCAAAGGCCTTGTGGGAAACGGGAGAGAAGCACAGGCTCGAATCCGAATAGCGCACGTAATCCAGATGGATGCCGTCGATGTCGTAGCGCTCGGCGACGTCTTTCAAGGTGTCGATGGCCAGTTGGACGTTCTGCGGATGCGACGGGCATAGCCAGGGTACGGTCTTGCCGGCGGCATTGACTTGCAGGCGGCCTTGTTTTCGCATGCGTTCGACCAACTCGGCTGGGGCTCCGTCCAGCCGCCAGCAAACCATCCAGACGTGGACTTCCAAGCCGTAGCGGCGGGCGGCTTTGACGCATTGGGCGAGTTGATCGCCGTAGATTTTGGCCGTGGCGGTGACGGGAAGAGGGGTGTTGGGCAGGTGCGCCATGCCGCCCCAGAGCATGTTGGGGAAGATGGCGGTGATGCCGTTTTCGGAAAGAAGGCGGCAGGTCTTGTCCCAATCGCCGGGGAACCAGCCGACGCCGTCATGATCCCAGACGCCCCGGAATTCACGGGCCTTGGGTTGTTGAACCGATCCGTAGGCTTCAATCAGAAGATTCCGCAACTGCCGGCTTTGGTTGAGCACCTGGGCGTATTCGCCCCGGTTGTAGGATGCTTTCATGTCGAAATAGGCGGTACGGGCTTGCTCGAGCAAGGCTTCGATGCGTTGGGGGTTTTGGGCGGTTCCCGCCGCTTTGGACAACTGGTCGAACGCATCCGCGAGACTGCGGAACGAGTCGATGCGCCCGGCATATTCGATGCAGCGCTGCGCGGAGGCCTGCCAGACCGCCGGCATGAACTGGCCGACGAGGCCGACGAGCAGGTCTCGTTTGTTCTGCATGTCGTCGTTCATCAGGATGTGCGACATCCAGAGTCCCTGGGGCGAGGCGACCCAGGCCGGGTCGTTAAGCCGCCGCCCGCCTATATCTTCCCACCAGGCGATGACTTCGGCGGAATCGTCGTCCGGATGAATCGTGAATACATTCGGCGAGTCTTGGAAAATCCGGTCGGGCACGCCCCAACGCCGGGCCTGGGGAAACGCGAACGAGGCCCAGCGGCCGGGTTTCTCGGCTTTTTGATAGGCGCCCAATTTCATGTGCATCATTTTGGCCAGGCGGGGCTCGGCGCCGTAGAAGACCATCAGACGGCCTCCTTGTTGGAGGAAGCTTTGCAGCGCCTTGAGTTCGGCGTCGGTGGGGTAGGGGTTGTAAGGAAGAATGGCGAGCGATGCGCCTTTCAACGCGCCGGCGGCCACGGCGTCGTCCGTGACGATGCCGTGGGCCACGCCCATGTCTCCCAGCCAGGAGCTGATGCGCTGGGTGACCTTGTCGGCCACGCCGCGTGCGGCGGCATCGCGGGTGGAGGCGGTTCCTCGCACGAGCAGCAGCGAATCGCGGCGGGCGAAAAGAGAGTGAAGGATCATGCGCGTATCGACGGCTTGCCCTTTCCAGGGGGAGATGCGGATGCCGTCGATGCGGTCCCAGCCGGCGGGTTGGTCCTCCGTTTCGAAATCGCCTTTTAACAGGGACAGCGTCTGGCGGCCTGCTTTTTTGAGCGGTTTGTTCCAGATATACCAGCCGTTGCCGCTTTTGAAATAGATCGACAGCGAACGCAGGGCTTCCGGCCGGTCGCACGTGAGCGAGAGTTCGAAGCTGGAGAAGGCGGCCAGGTTCAACGACAAATCCCGATCCCAGCAGACGCGGTCGAGTGTTCCGTCAAACGGAATGGGGAGCACCAGTCCGTCGGGCGAAGAGGAGACCAGTGGCGATTTCATCCGGGCCTGCCAGGCTTGCCGGGCCTCCGAGCTGGAGGCGAAAAGAAACCGCTCGATCAGTCGGGAGGGTTCCGAGCCGAACGAGCCGATCGGTTGCAGGTGCAAAAGCCCTAACAACATCCAACAGGCTGACCGAGATAACGTGCTCACCGTGTCCTTTTGCTCATCGTTTCATCTGGAAAACAGCACGACTCTAGCGCCTGCTCCCGGGGGGTCAAGGTCGATATTGGACGTCTACACAGTTTTTCGAAATAGAGGTAATTAATGGACCTGTCATGTTGTCCCGCCGAATAATATCCGTAGGCAGGGGGCGATGGTTGATGGGAGCAATAGGAATTCTGCACGGCTTAATGCCGATCGCATCGAGTCTGGGCGATTCCATTACCGGAACCGATTGGGTGGTTCATTTCAATTTGCCCGATCAGAATTCGTCGGCGGCGGCGAAGGGCGAATACGATCTTCGCAATGCCTTGCTGGCCCGGATTAATCAACTGCAAAGCGGGGACGAAGCTTCTCTGGCCACCTACACTTTTTCAGGCAATTCCGCTTCAGCCGGAGCCGCCGGGCCCATCCTGGCGGCGATGTCCAATGCGCTGGCCCGCGGCGCCGCAGTGCGGTTTGCGGCCGATAAGGGCATCAACATCGACTCCAACTATTGGCCCGGCGTTTCCTTGAGCAGCCTCGCCGCCAGGCCTGGCCAGGCGCTGGCGCTCGTTCAAGTCGATTCTTACGCCTCCTGCGATGGGAACGAATTGGCAAACCTGGGCAGACTGTCCGACCGGAACGATCGGACGAGCGACGCGGGTTTGCGATCCACAGCCGGAGTTCAATTTTTTCGTGTAAAAAGGAAATAGTCGTTGAGTTCTTTTCATGGCAAATGCCATTGGCCGGCGGCGGGCGAGCAAACGACCGCGCCGGCGCAGTGGAAAACTTGGGGAACGGTATCCATCGTCAGCGGATGGGGCTGGCAATACGATGGAAGCAGTATGGCCCGCTTGCGGGGCGATTCCGAAATATAGCAGGACTTTCCCGTGGCGTCCTGCGGCCGCTAATAGCCAGCGCTTATTTTAGCCCGCATTTCCCGCCGCTCGGCGGGAAATGCGGGCCTGTAGCGAATGGACTGGACATGTTCCTCATGCCTTTGCATTCTTACTGCCTGTTTACGATTAATCGTTCCCTAACGTTAAGTTATGACGACATACCGATCTCATCAGCGACGTCATTTAAGCGCGTGGAAGATTCTGCGCATCATGAGCCGGAATATCTGGGCCAGCCGCGGATTGATCTGGGAATTGGGCAAACGCGATCTCTTTGGTCAGTATAAAAACTACTTTCTGGGATCCGCTTGGATCCTGATTTCTCCGATCCTGGAGGTTTGTTTTTGGCTCTACCTTCAGAAGACAGGCATTCTGAAGCCGGGCGATACGCCTATTCCGTACCCGGCGTATATCTACATCGGGTTGACGATGTGGGGAATGTTTGTCGCCTTTTATAACGCCGGAGTGTCGACGTTAAAATCCGCCGGAGGGATGCTTATGCAGGTCAATTTCCCGCACGAAGCATATTTGCTTAAACAGACCCTTCACTACCTGTTTACCTTCACGATCCAATTGGCCATGGCGCTTTTGGTTTTACTTATGTTCGGAGTAATTCCAAGTTGGAAGATCGTTTTCCTGCCTTTGGCGGCGTTGCCCTTGTTCTGCTTCGGCGCGGCGATCGGACTGGTGCTGTCTTTGTCGGCCGTGATGGCCTTGGATGTGGCGCCGTTCATGAATTTTATTCTGCGCATCCTGATGCTTTCGATCCCGGTGGTTTACGCTCCGGCCGTTCAAAGCCCGCTGGCTCAAACAATCAACCAATGGAATCCCCTGACGTATCTGGTGTGTTCCTGCCGGGATTTGGTCATTTATGGAAGATTGTACGATACCGTCGGCTATGCTTTGAGCGCCATGCTGGCGGTCGTGCTGTTCCTGATCGCCTTGAAAATATTTTTTGTTTCAGAAAAACGCGTCATTGAAAGAATGGTTTCCTGATGACGGCCACGCATACGATAAATCCGTGTAAGCCTTTGCCGATCGACGCAAAGGAGTCCTTGGGGTCTTCTGCTGCCGGCGACCTGGCGTTGTCCGTTCGGCATGTGTCGAAAAAGCTATGCAGTCATACGCGGCGACGCATGCGGTATGGCTTCCGGGACCTTGCGTGGAGCGTCCTGGGCTTTGACTGCAAGACCACGGAACTGCGCAAGAGCGAATTCTGGGCGCTCAAGGACATTCATTTCGACGTGCGCCGCGGAGAGATGATCGGAATTATCGGCGACAACGGCAGCGGCAAGAGCACGTTGCTGCGTTTGATTGCCGACATCCTGCCGCTGGATGAAGGGGAAATCGTGTCGCCCTGCCGGATAGGGGCCATGATCTCTCTCGGCGTGGGTTTTCATCCTCAGTTGACGGGACGGCAAAACGTGTTCATCAATGGCGCCATCCTGGGGATGAGCCATGACGATATCCGCGCCAGGCTCGATGACATCATCAGCTTTGCCGACTTGCACGAGTTCCTCGACGCGCCGTTATACAGCTATTCCCAAGGCATGCTGGCCCGCCTGGGCTTTTCCATTGCGGTGAATGCCGGCGTCGAGGTCCTTTTGATCGATGAGGTGCTGGCGGTAGGAGACGTGGGCTTTCGAAATAAATGCCTTCAACGCTTGCAGCAAAAGTTGCAGCCGGCTCAGACGTTGCTTTTCGTTTCGCATGACCTGAATCTGTTGAGCGCCATCTGCGATCGTACGCTTTGGCTGGAGAAAGGCCGGCTGCTTCAGGATGGAAGCAGCGACGAGGTCGTCAGCGCGTATTTGCGCGAGACCGGACGGAGAGTCGTGCAACGTGCCGGGCATGATCTGGCGACGCAGGGATTGGTCCCTCATGAAATCTGCGACGGACGGGTTTTCTTTAAAACGGCTTCCGCGGCAACCCGGCAGGGCGAAGTCCTTAATCAGTTTGACTACGGGTCTGAAATCACGTTTCGCATCGCCATCGAAACGACCGCGCCGATCAAGCAACTGCTCATCAGTCTCTGGCTCTCCGCCTTCGTCTTCAGGGATCGCATTCTCTTTTCCAGATCGGTGCTCGAAAACGAATTGCCGCCCGGCCATTATACGATTCATTTTACGATTCCACAGTTGCCCGTGCAACCGGGCACGTACTTGTTGGGTTGTGGGATGGGGGACTTGGCCACCGGCGAAAAAATCGCGGTCTCGAACGATCTATTGGTTTTCGATGTTGCCCCGCTGCCCGAGTTGGCGCCGAAGGGCGTTGGACTTGGATACATTCGCGTAAAAGGCGAATGGGCGATCACCGGCGAAAACATACCGCCGCATGTCAGTTTCCAGCCGTTTGGGGAAGTGGGCGGGGCTTGAGCGTCTCCGATGATCGCCGCAAAGGGTTGCGGCTCCTGCGAACGGCGGATGGCTCTATGTGCAAGAATCTGTTGTTTATCTGGTTGCAATAAAATGTTCTTTCTTCCGGGCAAGGGGTGGGGTATAGATAGCTACATGGTCTGCATATTATGAAAAGCACGCCAGAATATGCACGGTGGAGTAGCTCTCTGATTTTCCTGTGGAGCTTTGCTTGGGCGTCCATCGCCTTTCCGGACGCCTCGCTGTATGGTTATGTGCGAAATGGCCCGGCAGGAATTCCTAATGCACAGGTGATCCTGTTCCATTTGGATCGTTCCATTCATACGGCCACCAACAGTGATGCGGCGGGTCTTTACCTGTTTCCCCACATCGATTCGTCAGCATATTACATCAAGGTGGAAGCCACGAATTATGCCGACGAATGGTATTACGATGCGAATATTCAGGAAAGTTCGCAGCCCTTTAACGTGCAGAATCGGCCCGCGACCAATCGATGCGATTTCGATTTGGCCAAAGGCCAGGCGCCGGCTTTTGTCCGAGTGTATTCAGACCCGACCAATGCGTTGATCTATGTCGATTACCAGGCGACCACCAGTCGAACGCCGGCCATCATAAACATCGGTGAAGCGGCGCCTCGTGATGCGCAGAGCGTGACAAACGCCATGTGGCTGAATCGGGGCAGTCATATGATTAGTGTCTATGCGCCCGGTTATCCGCTTCCTCCTCCCCAAAAAGTGCCGGGGTTGGAGGCGGAAACGTGTTGGGACTATTTTACCTTCGCCGCTTGCGACGATTATTTCGTGGCATGGGCTTGCGATGATTTTAATGTGCCCGACCTTTGCATGGATTCGTTCATTGCCGGTATTTGCCGTGACTACTACTGCCACGACTTCTTTTATCTGCTGCACACGAACGTGGGCGCCATTCAAGTGCAGTCCACTCCAGCGGGAGCGGAGGTCTTTGTGGATCGAATGGATGCGTCGGTGGGAAGCACGCCGGTCACGGTAACCAATTTGTTCCAGGGGTGGCACACCGTTTTCCTTCGGCGCACGGGTTATCTGCAGCCCAGGCCCATTCGAGTTTTTGTCGAGCAGGACGAGGTTTATCCCCTGCAACTCAACCTGACGGCCTCGTCCGGCGGGAATGGATTGAGTGCAACGGTGAAAAGCGTGCCTACCGGCGCCAGCAACTGGGTCGATGGCTTTATCCGAACCAATTTGACGGATAATGCATTGACCCATCTGGACCCTACGCCATTTTCGGGTTCTTTGCATTATGCCGTTTCGCACCTGGTGGCGCTACGGAAGAACGGTTATTTAAATCCGCTTTTCCAGTATGCCGATACCTCGGCTGCCACCAACGTGCTGCGGTTCAGTCTTCTGCCGGCGCCCAACACGCTAGGCGACCGGGTGTGGTATGACTCGAACAGCAATGGTCTACAGAATGCCGCCGAGCCCGGCGCTTCGAATATCGTCGTACAGCTTTATGACGGCCAGAGCAATTTGCTGGAGCGCGTGACGACAGATTCCTCGGGCTGCTACTTGTTCCACAACCTGGCGCCGGGCGACTACATCATCGAGTTTTTCCCGCCCGCCGGATATCTGTTTTCGAAATTCCAGCAGGGCGCCGTTCGCAGTCTGGACAGCGACGTTCCGACTAATGCCTGCCGCACGCCTCTCATTGCCTTGCCGCCCAATAAATGTGATTCATGCTGGGATGCCGGGCTGATTCCGTTCAAGGCTGCGGCCTTTTGGTTCAGAGCCGTGGCGCTGACGAATAACATCGTCCTCCGCTGGGAAAGCCCGAAGAAATCCGGTCTGATCAATCAGGCTGCGACCGTTCGCTATCATCCCACTCGCTATCCAACCAACCTGACCGACGGGACATCCATCTACACCGGAACCAATCAGGTTTTCGAACATACCGGCCTGACCCCGAATCAGCCCTGCTACTACACCATCTGGGTGTCGCACAACGGCATCGATTTTCAGACGCCGCCGTGATTAGAGCCAAAATCTTTGAGATCTTTTTGGATTGGGCAACGAATAAAGAGCCGTTCCATCCGCGTCTTTCATGCGTTGCTTATCCTATTCGCTGCCAACTTTCTTGGTTTGAGTTTGCAAAGCCGACGCGACCCAAAGCGGCCCGCCTGCCGAAATAGACTTTCCATTCATCTGTGGGGCTTCTCTTGTCTTGTCAAGTGGTCAACGAACGGTGAGGTGGATCTCTGTGGCCGGCGCTTGAAGGACCATATTGGTTAGCAGGGAGTCGCAAATGATTTCGTAGCGGCCAAGGTAGCCGCGGATTCTGGCGACGCCATTGGAATCGGTGAGGACGGATTCCTGCGTCCACCAATCGCGGAAAACGAGGTCGCGCCAGGCGGCAGCGGATTTTTTGGGAGTTCCATCCAGTCGGTAGAGTGCGGCTTCGGGATGGGGCTGGCGGCCTTCCCAGAAGCCCCAGATGTAGATGCCTTCGACCGCGGGATGGCTGAAGGCGGTAATCATCACATCGCGCAGGTAGTCGGCTTGGAGTTGTTCGTCTTCGTTCATCCGGACATCCAACTCGGTTAATTGAAGCCTGGGGATGAGGTGAGCGAAGCGGTCCAGGGTGACATAGAGGTTTGTGGGCGCTTCAAGGAAGAGCGAACTGAAGTGGGCCATCATGCCAATGCCGTCGAGGGCGGCGTTCTGGTCGATCAGATAGCGGGCTATGTTTTCGTAGTGGTCGCGCCGCAGACCGCCGGGGAGGATGGTTCCTTCGTTGATCCATAAGTCGGCGTCAGGCTCCAGTTCTCGGGCTTTGCGAAAGAGGTCCGCGTAGATTTCGGGTCCGTTGAAAATGAATTCCAGCGAGTTTTCCAGGACGGCCACATGGCTGATGGCGTCCCATTCGTGAACCCGGCCCTGCAGGGCCGCGAGCTTTTCTTCCATGCCTGCGAAGATTTCATTTCGGAGTTGGTTGGGGTTGCGGCGGAAGAATTCGTAATCGGCGGGGGTGAAACGGGCGTTCACGAGATGATGACCGCGAAGGTGGATTTGCTGCGCATCGAGCCAATCCATGGCTTGCTTAAGCCAGGTTCTGCGGAAGTCGGGCCGATCGTTGCTCAAGCCCATGTGCCAGGGGCCGGATTTCATGTCGTTTTCAAAGACGGCGGCGTTGTAGTTGGACATTACGATCTGCCGGTACCATTGGCCTTCCGGGGTGTCGAGGTTGAGGTGATAGGCGGTGACCGCGGCGCCGAAACGAAAGGCGTGCCGCGTCATGCGGGCGGTCACGACCGCGCCGGTGATCGGCCGATGGAGCGAGTCGGTGACCTGGACGATCAAATCGGCCTTGCGATGCGTGTCGATCCGGGCTTGAGCTTGCTTGCGCCAGGCAGCTGTGGGCTCGCGGCCTTCATACGAAATGGGCGTGAAGGGCAGGGGGGTGGGAGCGTCCTTGGCGCCATAATTCAGCAACTGCACGCCGCCGAGTTCGATCGTTTGCTGGGCGTAACCGAGATTGAACGTGACGTCAGGAGTGCCGGAAGCCGTCCTGAGCTTGAACGGCAGGATCATCTGCTGCCATTTCTCGCTTGCCCACACAGGCAGGGCGGCGAGGTCTCGTTCGCTTTCTTCCTTCGTAGTGACTCGCACATCCAAGCGGGCGGAGGAGGTGTTGGACGAAAGAGCGGCGCAACGGACATAAAATGTTAGCCGTCCCACGTCTCCCGGCTGCATGGCGGCGTGGCTGGGCAGGGTCAACGTCAGTTCCCACGGATAACGCGGACGCCGGGCCACGGATATCCGCGCCGCATGGTCGAAGTGCGCATGGGAAGCGGGAACCGTTTGGATGCTGGCCAAAGCGTCGCGCCCGCTGGTTCGGAGCTGCAAATTCGTCATCGTATGGGCTGGCAGCAAATCTTCGCCGTTGGTCGTTAGGGCCATCAAGAGGACAACGAACCCGGCCGTGAAGTTGGATTGCATCATGTGGGTATTATGTGACAAATCGCGATCAGGACGGAAGCTGTTTTTTGGGGGCCTGTTGAGCTGGGTGTTGGAAAAACGATAAGAAGCGGTCCGCGAGGCCGCGGGCCTTCCCGTCAACGCCGCTGTATGAGCCGCATGGCTGTATTCAAGCCGCCGGTTCACGCAAGCGGCTACGGAGTGGAGCGGCGGTTCAGCAAAATGGCGTTTTCTTCTTCGGTCAAGGGTACGGTTTCCGGCCAGTATTCGTTCTTCATTCGGCGGGCGCCGTCGCCGACGAGGAGGTAGACCAGGCGATGCTGGTGCGCTTCGTTGTGTCGGGCCCGGATCACGTCCGCAGCCGATCCGCCGGCAGGAACGGCCACGGAGGGATACATCGCGAGGACGCCGTGGATACCGGCCATGTCCGGCTGGTCCATTTCGGCGTAGTAGCGATGTTCAGCGTCGGTGGACCAGGCCTCCACGTAGGGGAACTCCAGGTATTTTTTTACTATCTCTCGATCCCACCAGGCCAGGTCAACCATGTTCATGGTTTGCCTCAAACCGTGGCGCTGCAGCAATTCGTAGGCGGCTTGGATAAAGGCGTGGAGGCCCTTCGTCTCCGCGCCGTAATCGCCGGCAACCCGGCCCAGGGTATCCCAGTGGATTCCGTCGAATCCGAGTTCCTTGACCGGTCCTGCCCATCGCTCGACCATGAACCGGGCCCACGCCGCGTTGGCGAAATAGGTGGGAAATCTCGCGTGGCCGGGCGGGTGCCAGTACCACGTTCCCCCGCCGTTGCGCAGCTTCCAGCGGTCCGCCGCCGGGGATTCCAGATTTTCCTCTTCGGCGGCGACGGCTTGCACGTAAGCCCACGCTCTTCCGCCTTGTGCATGCACTTCCTCAATGGCGGCTTGAAGGGCGGCGCGGCGGATGGGCATGCGGCGAAAAAACGCCTCCGTCCAATCCTCGCCTCGAACCGGCGTCGAATAGTCGGCAAACCAATCGTAAAACATGAACTCGCGGATTCCATAATCCCGCGCCATCGTCGCGATACGACCACGAACCGTTTCCTCCGACTCAGGTCCCAGTACGGCACAGGAGACGAATCCGTATTCGCCGGCGAGTCCATGAACCTTGGCGGCTGGCAGTTCCTCTGCCGGCAACAGAACCGGCCACAGGAGAACGGCCGCCGCGCCGCGGCTTATGAGCTTAAAAAACGATGGTCGATTCATTGAAGATTCCTAATAGCTCTCATTTCCTTTCTAATCGATTCTTTCTGCCATCCTCTTTCTGATTACCGGAATTTCCGTATGCCAGTCCTGAGTAACCGGGTAATTTTTCTTGTATCGAAAATCGCACCTGTCGTCACCTTGCGCTAACGTCTTTGTTCTCCTGAGTCCTGTCCCGTAAGCCCGGCTGCGAATGAAGTCATTCAGACAGACATATGGGGCAACTTCATCGGCCCCATGAGCTTTCAGATAGTTGACTATTGCGCACTCAGTGTAGTCGTAGCCATAGTCACAATCCGTTCCGTTTCCCGGCACAAAAGAGGCTACCCAGTTTGCGGGATACTCTCTCTTCTGTGTCCATCGAGCCCACTCCCTCAGCTTGTCGACATGCTCCGGAAGGAATAGCTTCGCGCCTTCTGATCGCCTCGCGGCTTCAGGCATCTGGCGCAGCTTGGTTTCAAACAGATCGTAGATCATCTTCCCCAGTTCCTCCGCCGTTTTGCCATGTGCTTTCATCGGTCGGAAATACGCGACATACCAGAGAGCGACGGGAAAATCGCGAATAACGATGTTCCTTGCCCCACCCAGATCAGGGATTAGCGGAAGAAGGGCTTCGATCTGCCTCTTCGCCTCTTCCGCGATGCCGCGAGCGACGTCCAATCCATATGCTTGGGTCATATACTGGAGTGCTCCGTCGTTTGTGTCCTCGAAGGTTTTCAACAACATGGCGCGGTCAGCCAGGGGATTGTCCGTCACGGTCTTCGACTCGTTTGGGGGATTCTGCGAGTCCCCAAGGGCTAGCCTTGATGCCAAACATCCACAGCCGCATGTCAGTAAGCATTTGAAAAAAAGTCTTCTGGATATCTTCTCTTCAAGGATGTTCTTCATTGAGTGGCCTCGTCTGTCTTTGATTCAGGGTGGACGGTCCCCAAATGAAATGAGTCTCCCAGAGTCCCTTGTCCAGTTTAGCTGTGTGCTGGGTAACGCATGGCTTCCCGCTGCTTTCGCTTCCTGTGTTTGTAGATAGTGGTAAAGGATATGCCGATGACGATGCAGAACAGGCTGATGTAGAAATAGAAAGGATCTGGTAGGGCAAGAGGATAAAAGAGACGGAAGGCATTGAAAGCCGTTGGAACCAAAAGCAGCGTTCCCCAAAAAATGGCGATGAACCGGCAGCCGCGAATCAGACTTTTATCAAACCATTGTTCTTTCGGCAGGTCGGCTCGTGCATATTGCAGCGTGAACGGTTGGCCTATCAGTACCGTGAACCAGATAACGCCGTCCAGGAAGCTGTTTGCGATAATTCCCATGTGTTCGGCCAGCCATACGCAATTGAAGCCGTAGAGCATTATTGCGCAGAAAAGAAAAAATATCAGGGTGGCCCACTGCAAAATGATGCCCTTGCGCAGCGCCTTCAATGCAAACATTACGGATACAACCAGACAAATAACAACAGCTCTCCTCAACGAATCCCAGCCATCGGTTGGCAGAAATAAAAATAGAATCCAGGGTGAAAATCCAAGGATGAATTTCGCTATATCCAATAATTCACCGAGCATTTAGGATCTCCTTGTCTATAACCTAACGATTGCCCTGAGCGGCGGCGCGTTTCGCGACGTACGCTCCGGGGCTTTGGACTTCTATTTTAATGCGAGCGGGCCTCTCCATAAGAACGTAATACGGCTTTTTCATTAGTGAGCGATCGATCTTTTCCATAGTCTCTTCGTTCATCAAGAAATGTCAACATGGGATGTTGGAACATCAGCAGTTGTAATTATGGATTTTACCTTAGACGTGACGCGGTGTCTTGCGACACCGTGAACGTGGCTACCCCTCACGCGGCGGCCCCGGAGGGGCGCATTTCTCACCTGGCGGTGAGAAATGCGGGTTAGGGGTTTCGCCAAGATGCATCCTGATAGGCAGCAACACTTGAAAAGAGGGAAGAGTGGTGATAAAAAACGGGTGAAATTCAAAAGGAGGCGAACGAGATAGCGCTTGCCGCCCCCCTTTAAATGAAGTCGGAATCCATAGCATACAAAAGATAAGGCATTTTCGAGAGGGCAGGAGGGGCATCGGCTTTAAGTCGATGAGATAGAAAAAGGGAAATCCAAAGCATTCATGTGAAACAAGCCGCCACAACCATCTTAATTCCGCATTTCCAGACGCTGGAGCCCATTCGGTTGTGTCTGAGGTCGTTGCGCAAGCACATGCGCGAGCCGGTTATTGTGCGGGTGCTCGACAACGGCTCCCAGGACGCTTCGTTGGACTATTTGCGGTCGGTAAAGTGGATCGAATTGGTGGAGACAGGGCTTGTAAATGACGCCTGGAAAGCCCATTACCAAGCCTTGAACCTGGCCTTGGAACAGGTTGATACGCCGTTTTTTGTGGTCATGCATTCGGATACGTACGTGCATCATGACGGCTGGCTGCCGTTTCTTCGGGAACAGATGAAGGCCGCCGGTTGCATGGGGGTCGGATGTCGGCACCAGCGCATTCCCGTTCGAACGGCCGGCTGGCTGATCCGGAGTTATTTCCGTGATATGCGGCAACGGTCCTGGAAACCGGGCGTGCCTTTTGTGCGTTCCTTATGCGCGATGTACGATGCCGACGTCTTCCGGCGCGAGGGCTGTGCCTTTGTCACGCATCATGGCGAGGACATTACCTATGAAGCCAACGAGCGGCTGGTCCGGCAGGGGCATCGCGTGCTGGGCCTCTCCGCCCGCGTGTTGAGCCGCTATTTGTTTCATGCCAGCGCCCAAACGCAGATTCAAAACCACGCGCCCCTCATCGAGGTCTCCAGCAATCCCGCGCCCGCGTTGCGGGGGCAAAGCTATATCACGCCCCGCATCCTCCGGCGCTCCACCCGGTTTCAGAACCGGTTTATCGCCCGTCCGGCCGTACAGGCCATTCTGAACGACAATTTGCTGGATTTGTGAGTCGGACATTGACCGTGGGAACGGTTGCGATAAACTAGGCGCTCGCATGAAAAAAACGATGATTTGGTTAAGGATACATTCGTGAAAAAAGGGCATGTTGCATTATTCCTGCTAGTCTTGCTGGTCGGTTCGTTTTTACGTTTATATGAAGCAGGCCGTCCGTTGTTGTGGATCGACGAGATCACCGTAGTGGGATATGGCGATGACCAACATACGGCCTCCCAGATTATCGGCGATATTTACACCGCCGCTTTCAAAGGACCCACCGGTCAGCACATGCCGTTCCAGTATGTCTTGATAAATGGTTTCCTTCATCTCTACAAAGGCCTGGGCGTTGAGCCCTCGGAGTTCTGGCTTCGGTTTCCCTTCATTCTCTTTGGCATAGCCACCTTGCCGGTGGTCTTTTTTGCGGTGCGCAAGGTTTACTCGTCCTCAACGGCCTTGTGGGTCATGGCGTTTACGGCGGTCTCCTTTTTCCATGTCTATCAGTCGCGCGATGCCACCAGCTATGCGCCGCTTCTGTTTTTTCTGGCCTTGAACTTATGGGGCTTGGCCGGATTCATATGCGCTTCCGATTCCTCCTTGCGCGGAAAAATCGGTTATGGCGCGCTGGTCCTGGCCGGCGCCATGGGCGCTTTGTTCACGCATATGACGGCCTGGCTGTTTTTGATCGCCGAGGGGTTGGTCGTTGGCGTCAGCATGATCGTACGTCTCGTTCAACTTCGCGCTTCTCCGAAATCGGCGCTCTGGGCCGAGGCCGGCCGCTTCTTCTGGCCGGCCGTATTGCTGCTGATCGGCACGCTGCCGTTTGTTTCGTTGGTCCTTCGGGGCATGGATAATTTCAATGCCTCGACGGATGGCGGTCCGGTCGATGGGCTTTCCCTTTCGCTGCTGGCCTATCAACTGGCCTGCTTTGGCTGGGGCCGGGAGGGCGGGCGTCTGGCCGGCTTTGCCTTGGTGCTGGGCGTGGGGTTGGCGGTTGCCTTGCTGTTGCGAAAAGAAGACCGGACCCGTTCGGCCTTCGTTTTCGCTCTGCTGCTCGTTCCGTCGGTCTTGTTTTTCGCGTTTCTACAGCGGGGCTTTTTCCCCCGCTATTTGAGCATTGTATTCCTTCCCATGACCGTCTTCGTGGGGATCGGCGTGGAGGCGCTGACCTCCGGAGCGGCCCGCGGCCTCCGCTTGAAAGGCCGGATGCAAACCCTGCCGGCTGTTTTGTTTTGGGGCCTCCTTCTCCTTTGGAGCGCGGCGCCGTATCGCACGTTGTTTGCCATGACCGACAAGTTTGTGCCCATGTCGCACATTCGCAACTGGCTGGGCGCGCAGTTGCCGGCGGGGGGGCTTTATGTGTGGCGGAACGGCTATAACATGCGGGAAATTCCGCAGGCCTATCCGGTGACAGATCGCCAGGCCGCCTTCGCCTGCTACCCAAATTCGGGCATACCGGCCCAGGTTCTGGATTGGCAGCGCCAGAACGCCCAATCCTTTTTTGAGCGTTTCCCCAAGGCGGTGATGCTGGCGGACGTCGGGGACGAAAAAGAAGAGTACTGGCGGTGGATGGGGACCTATTTTGTCCGCCGGCAGTCGTTCCGGGACGACACCCTCAGCCGGCTATGGCAATGGGGCTTGAGTCCGCACGGAGCCAGCATTCCCGCTTCGCCCGCTTATCTGGCGTATTACAATGAGGAGCCGGACATCCTGGCTCGCCGCGCCCGGAACACGGGCGGTTCGGTCTGGCCGGTCGACCCGGGCTGGCGTTATCTGCAGGTGCGGGATGGACAATTGTTTGCCGCGCCGCAAGGCGATGCGACGCTTCGGGTTCAACGCTCTTCCGCGGCGCCCGCTTCGGTTCGCCTCACCCTGCGCGGCGTGGTGGTCCAACCCGGCAGCTTTTCCGTCCGGCAGGTATTTGCCGACGGACGGCGCGGAGAAGTGCGCAACGCGTCCTTTTCCCAGAACGGGGAAGCCGAACTGGTCGTCGGCCCTTTTGAGCTTCAAGGAACGGACAATTACCTCCAGCTCTCCCAGTTTCCCGTTGACAGCGTAAATATGCTCATATATTCGTTCTCCCTTTCCTCCGTGGAAATAACAGAAACACAATCGCAGAAGCAGGAGATGGGTGCTGTTCATGGCAAGTAATAAAATCGTCGAGTTGGATCGCCTTGCGGAGATTGTCGATAGTCTGAAGAAGCAGGGCAAGAGGGTGGTGCTTTGTCACGGGGTTTTCGATCTGATTCATGTGGGGCATATACGCCACTTCCAGAAGGCCCGGGAATATGGCGATGTATTGGTGGTCACCCTGACCGTGGACAAACACGTCAACAAAGGCCCCGGCCGCCCGGTGTTCAATCTGGATTTGCGGATGGAAGTGATCGCCACGCTGGACATCGTGGATTTTGTTTCTTACAGCGAATTGCCCCAGTCCGTTCACGTACTCAAAACCATTAAGCCAAATTTTTACGTCAAGGGCATGGACTACAAGGACGCCTCGAAAGATCATACCGGCGGCATTCTGCTCGAGGAAGAGGCGATCAACTCGGTCGGCGGGCAACTGGTGTTCACGGACGACATTGTCTTCAGCTCCTCCAACCTGATCAACCGGTTCATGACCAACTTCCCGAAGGAAGTGAAAGATTATCTGACGGGCTTCCGCGGGCGCTATAAGAAAGACGACATTGTCGAGTACGTCAAGAAGTCGAAGACGCTCAAAGTGCTGACCATCGGCGAGACGATTGTCGACGAATATCAGTACTGCGAGTCGATCGGCAAGTCATCCAAGGAACCGACCCTGGCGGTGCGCGATCTCTATACCAAGAAATTCGCCGGCGGCATCCTGGCCGTGGCCAATCATGTGTCCAATTTCTGCGACGAAGTCGGCTTGGTCAGCGTTTTGGGCGACCGCGATACGCAGGAGGAATTCATCGCCACAACGCTGAATTCGAAGGTCAAGCAGATGTTTTTCCACCGGCACGACTCGCCGACGATCGTGAAAAAGCGGCTGATCGAATATTACTTCTTCACCAAGATGCTGGAGGTTTACACGATCAACGACACGGCCCTCTCGAAAGAGGACGATGCCGCGGTCTGCGCGATGCTCGAGAAAGCCATCCCGGAATACGACCTGGTCATCGTGGTGGACTTCGGGCACAGCATGATGTCGAAAAAAGCGATCGACATCATCAGCTCGAAGGCCAAATACCTGGCCTTGAATGTTCAGGCCAATGCCGGCAACATGGGGTTCAACGTCGTTTCGAAGTTCCCGCGCGCCGACTACATTACCATGGCGGAAAAAGAACTGCGTCTGGAAGCGCGGGACATCCGCGGCGAGCTGGAACACATGCTGGAGCACGTCTCGAAGAAGATGAAATGCCAGAAAGTCGTCGTGACGCGCGGTAAAAACGGCAGCCTCTGCTACGACCGCGACGAGGGCTTTTTCCTCATCCCGGCCCTGGCGCACACGGTGGTGGACCGGGTGGGGGCGGGCGATGCCTTTTTGTCCATTTCGGCCCTGTGCGCCTATCAGGGCGCCCCGATGGAAGTGGTGGGCTTTGTGGGCAATGCCGTGGGCGCATACGCCGTCTCCACGGTCTGCAACGAAAAGCCGATGGAACGCGCCAGCCTTTGCAAGCAAATCGAAACCCTGATGAAATAGGAGCACTGTTGGCCATGTCGCGAAGCATTTGGAAAGCGCACGTGAAGGAATTGAACGACCTGCTCGAGGCCTGTTCTTTCCGGGATGTTAAAGGCCAGGACATCGATTCCGACGAGGGATTCGAAATGTGGCTTCGGCTTACCGAGGCCATCCGCAACTCCAAATCCACGATCTATCTGGTCGGCAACGGCGCGAGCGCGTCGATGGCCAGCCACATGGCGGCCGATCTCGCGAAAAACGGGCGTTTGCATACGCAGGTGTTTTCCGATCTGTCGCTGATCACCGCCATCTCCAACGATATGGGCTATGAGCATGTGTTTTCCGAGCCGCTCTCCCGCCGCGCGAAGCCCGGCGACATGCTGGTGGCGATCAGCAGCTCCGGCAAATCCCCCAACGTTGTGGCGGCGGCCCGCCTGGCCCGGGAGATGAACGTTACCGTGGTGACGCTGACCGCAATGGGCGAAGCCAATCCTTTGCGGGCTCTCGGGAATTTGAATATTTTTGTGGCGGCGAAGGATTATGGCTTTGCGGAAACCTGCCATGCCGCCATTCTGCATCACTGGATGGATACGGTGCAGGTCCCGTTGACGTGAACGATTTTCGATGTAACGAGTCAAAGAAACAATAATAAATAGGATCGCGACTATGTCTTCTTTCAAGAAAGTCTTGGTTACCGGCGGCGCCGGTTATGTGGGGTCGGTCTTGGTTCCCCGGCTGCTGGCCCAGGGCTATGCGGTCAAGGTGCTGGATCTTTTCATCTATGGCGAGAAAGTGTTCGATGAAGTCAAATCCAATCCCAAGCTGGAACTCGTCAAGGGCGACATCCGGGATCAGGAGCTGGTGAAGCAGTCCGTCCAGGGTTGCGATGCCGTGATTCATCTGGCCTGCATCTCGAACGATCCGAGCGTGGAGCTGAATCCGGACTTGAGCCGGACGATCAACTTTGAAGCCTTCGGCCCTCTCGTCGCGTTGAGCAAAGCCGCCGGCGTGAAGCGCTTTGTCTTTGCGTCCTCCGGCAGCGTCTACGGGGTCAGCGACGATCCGGACGTGACCGAGGAGCATCCGCTGGTGCCGGTCTCGCTGTACAACAAGTACAAAGCCATGTGCGAACCCGTCCTCTTGAAGGAGCAGTCCCCGGGCTTCACCACGGTCATCGTGCGTCCCGCGACCATCTGCGGTTATTCGCCGCGGCAGCGCCTGGACCTGACCGTGAACATCCTGACCAATCACGCGGTCAACACCGACAAGATCACGGTTTTTGGCGGCTCGCAGATGCGCCCGAACCTGCACATGCAGGACATGGTCGATTTGTATTTGCTCCTGCTGGACGTGCCCGATGCCGTCATCGCCGGCCAGATTTTCAATGCCGCCTACCAGAATTTCAGCGTCTCCGAAACAGCGGAAGTCGTGAAGTCGGTGGTGCAGAAGGAAGTGTCCGGCAAGGAAAAGTTGCAGATTGTAACGACGCCGTCGGACGACATCCGGTCCTATCACATTTCCTCCGCCAAGATCCGCAAGGTGCTCGGTTTTGTTCCGAAACGCACGATCGAAGACGGCGCGAAAGACCTGATCGCAGCCTTCCGGAACGGCAAGCTGCCGGATTCGATGTCGGACATGCACTATTTCAACATCAAGATGATGAAGAGCATCGACTTGAAGTAAGGAGCTTATGAGCCGCGAAAAAATCCTCGTGATCGGGAGCAACTCGTTTTCCGGCGCTTCGTTTGTGGGCTATGCGCTTCAGGACGGGGCGGAGGTCGTCGGCACGAGCCGCTCGCCCGAGCCGTCGGACGTGTTCCTTCCTTACAAATGGGTTCCCCACGACCGGTTCACGTTTCATCAGTTGGACCTGAACATCCACCTCGATGAAACCATGGAACTGGTCAACTCGTTCAAGCCGGATTACGTGGTGAACTTCGCGGCGCAAAGCATGGTGCCGCAAAGCTGGCAGCATCCGGAACACTGGTACATG
Source organism: Lentisphaerae bacterium GWF2_57_35 (assembly GCA_001804865.1). Classification (GTDB taxonomy): domain Bacteria; phylum Verrucomicrobiota; class Kiritimatiellia; order CAIQIC01; family GWF2-57-35; genus GWF2-57-35. Next base: position 50,084 of record MHBK01000019.1, on the reverse strand, counting down.
ACCAACGTGGTTTCGATGGTGAAATTGCACGACCGCCTGCGCAAGTGCGATTTCATTAAGAAATACGTCCAGATTTCCACGCCCGAGGTTTATGGAAATACCAGCGGATTGGTGGGCGAGGATACGCCGTACAATCCGAGTACGCCGTACGCGGCCTCGAAGGCTGCCTGCGACATGAGCCTGATGACGTTCGTGAAGGCCTACGGTTTTCCCGTGGTGTTCACGCGCGCGGCCAATGTCTGCGGACCCGGACAGCAGTTGTATCGCATCATTCCCCGCACCATCTTCTGCATCATGGCCGGCGAGAAGCTGAAGCTGCAAGGCGGGGGCGTGTCGGTGCGGTCCTTCATTCACATGAAGGATGTCTCCTCCGGCACCCTGCAAGCCGCCCGCGCCGGCCAGGCCGGCGAAATTTTCCACCTGTCCACCGACCGGCGGATTTCGATTCGCGACCTGGTGCAAATGATTTGCGACGTCATGGGCGAATCGTTCGATAAGCACGTCGAAGTGGCCGAAGGCCGTCTGGGGCTGGACGCCGCGTATTTATTGGATTATGCGAAGGCCCGGAAGCAACTCGGCTGGGAGCCGGTCGTGTCCCTGGAAACCATCATTTCCGACAACGTCGATTGGATGCGGAAGAATTGGGATGAAATCCGGCGGCAACCGCGGGATTACATTCACAAGCCCTGAACCATGAATATTGAAGAACTTAAGAAAACCGCGGCGCGCGTCCGGGGGAAAGTCGTCGAACTTTCGCACCGGGCCAAGACGCCGCATTTGGGCTCATCCCTGTCGTGCGTGGACATCCTCGTGGCGGCGTATTGGGAAGTCCTTCGGATCGATCCGGCCCGGCCGGCCGATCCCAACCGCGACCGCTTCATCCTGAGCAAGGGACATGCGGCCACGACGCTCTACACCGTGCTGGCTTACCGGGGCTTTTTCCCGGAGGACAAACTAAAAGAATACAACGTCGAAGGCTGCTCGCTGCAGGAACATCCCGGCCCGATTTGCGCCCCGGGCGTGGAAGCGGCCACCGGTTCGCTCGGCCACGGAATCTGCATCGGACTGGGCATGGCGCTCGCGGCCCGGATTCAAAAACAGGATTACCGCGTCTTGGCTGTGTTGAGCGACGGCGAGTGCAACGAAGGCTCGGTCTGGGAAGCGGCGCTGTTCGGCGCGGCCAATAAATTGTCCAACATGACCATCGTGGTGGACTACAACAAATGGCAGGCGACCGGCCGCAGCAACGAGGTGCTGGGGCTGGCTCCGTTGCGGGACAAATGGTCGACGTTCGGCTGGGAGGCCCACGAAGTGGATGGCCACGATCTGGCGGTCCTGGCCGAACTGATGAGCCGTCCGCCCAATCCCGACGGCCGTCCCCGCGCGATCGTCGCGAACACGGTCAAGGGGAAGGGCGTGTCTTTCATGGAAGACGACAACAACTGGCACTACAAAACGCCAAACGAAGATGAACTTCACCGCGCGCTGGTGGAATTGGGTTTGATATGAGAAACGCTTTTGCAGACGAGATAACCAAGCTGGCCGACGCCGATCCCCGCGTGGTGCTCCTGTCGGGCGACATCGGCAACCGGCTGTTCAACACCTTCAAGGAGCATCATCCGGATCGATTCCTGAACTGCGGCGTGGCGGAAGCCAACATGATCGGAGTGGGCGCGGGCATGGGGCTTTCGGGCCTGCGGCCCGTGACGTATACGATCACGACTTTCGTCACTTCGCGATGCTACGAGCAAATTAAACTGGATGTTTGCTATCATAAGGCGCCGGTCATTATCACGGGGGTGGGGGCCGGCTTGTCTTACGCCTCGCTGGGGCCGACGCATCACTCCTTCGAGGATATCGCCAGCCTGCGCGCCCTGCCGGGCTTGACGATCCTGTGCCCGGCCGATCCGTGGGAAGTGCGGGCCGCCCTGCGCGCGGCGCTGAAACTGAATGGACCCGTTTATCTGCGGCTCGGCAAAAAGGGCGAGCCGCCCCTGCACGCCGATGTCCCCGAGTTTGAGATTGGCCGCGCCCTGGTCATGCGGGAAGGGACGGATGTGGCCCTCCTGTCCACCGGGAATATCCTGCCCAACGTTTTGGCGGCTGCGGAGTTGCTTCAGGCCGCCGGCATTTCGGCGGGCGTACTGAATTTCCATACGGTCAAGCCGCTGGATCAGGAACGCTTGCAGCAGGTGTTCGGCGGAACCAAGCTGGTCGCGACGATCGAGGAGCACAGTTTGATCGGCGGGTTTGGGAGCGCTGTGGCGGAATGGGCGGCCGATCAAGGCCCGTTCCCGGCCCGGTTGGTGCGGTTTGGAATTCCCGACCGATTCATCCACGAGGCCGGCAATCAGAAGTATGCGCGCAAAAAAGCCGGGCTTTCCGCCGAAGCGATTGCGGAGCGCATCAAGGAACAATTTCATAAGTAGGGGCGTCGCTTGCCGACGCCCCTACGAAGATCAGGAAACATAAGGAGCGAACATGTCTTACGTCGATTTTTTAACAAGCGTTCATAAAAGCACCAAGCGCGATTACATTGCCCGCGTATTGGAACGGCCCAAAGCGGAAGTGGCCAAGATCGCGAAGAAGTTCGATGTCGAGTATTGGGATGGCGACCGGACGACGGGGTACGGCGGTTACAAGTATGATGGCCGTTGGCGCAAGGTGGCTCAGGCGATGGTCGATCATTACGGCATCAAGCCGGGCGACAAGATCCTCGACGTGGGCTGCGGCAAGGGCTTCCTGATTTACGATTTCACGCAGATTGTTCCCGGCGTCGAGGTAACGGGCATCGACATTTCGACGTACGCCATCGAGCACGCGAAGGACGAGATCAAGGATCGCGTCCAGGTCGCCAATGCCAACAAGCTGCCTTTCGCGGACAAGAGCTTCGACCTCGTGATTTCGCTCAACACGATCCACAACCTTTATTGCTTCGATTGCTATGAAGCCCTAAAGGAAATCGAGCGCGTCGGACGCAAGAACAAGTACGTCTGCGTCGAGGCGTACCGGAACGAAGAGGAAAAGGTGAACCTGATGTACTGGCAGTTCACCTGCGAAATGTTCTGCACCCCCCAGGAATGGGAATGGTGGTTCAAGCAGACCGGTTACACCGGCGATCATTCGTTCATCTACTTCGAATAAAGGAGCGACCGGCATGAAATGTCGCGCGGCCATCTTGGTTGAATTGAAGAAACCCCTCGTGATCGAGGAAATCGAAATCCCCGCCTTGAAGTTCGGGCAGGTGTTGGTTCAGATCGTTTGCAGCGGTCTCTGCGGCTCGCAGATCGGCGAGATCAACGGGGCGAAAGGTCCGGACAATTATCTGCCGCACTTGCTCGGGCATGAAGGCCTGGGCGTGGTGAAGGAATGCGGGGAAGGGGTGCGCACTGTGGCCCCGGGCGACCGGGTGGTCTTGCATTGGCGGCCCGGCGCCGGCATGCCGTGCGTTCCGGCGAAGTATGCTTCAAAACTCGGTACGATCAATGCCGGCTGGGTGACGACGTTCAACGAATTTGCAGTGATCGCCGAGAATCGCATGACGAAAGTCCCCGCGGATTTCGATCCGGAAGTCGGGGCCCTGATGGGCTGCGCGGTTACTACCGGCTTCGGCGTAATCAACAACAACGCGCAATTGAAGATCGGCGAATCGATCGTCGTATTCGGCGCCGGGGGCATCGGCCTGAACATCATCCAGGCGGCGGCCATGGTTTCGGGAAATCCGATTATTGCCGTGGATTTCTACGACAATCGCTTGGAATTGGCGAAGAGCCTGGGCGCGACGCACCTGATCAATTCACGCAACGTCAATGCCGAGGAGGCCGTTCGGGCCTTGGTCGGCAAGGATGGCGCGGATGTGGCGGTGGACAACACCGGCAATGTGAAGGTGATTGAGCTGGCTTACCGGTTGACGTCCGGCTCGGGCCGGACCGTTCTGGTCGGCGTGCCGCCGAAGGGGTCGGAAGCGACGATTTACACCCTGCCGCTGCATTTCGAGAAGGAATTGACCGGCTCGCACGGCGGCGAATCGCATCCGGACCACGATATTCCGCGCTATGTCAATCTGTGCAAGACCGGCAAGCTTCGTTTGAAGGAGCTGGTGGGCAAGCGCTATCGCCTCGAAGAAATCAACCAGGCGATTCAGGACATGCAGTCGGGCGAAGTGGCCGGGCGCTGCCTGATTCACATGTAAGCCTGCAAGCGAAAGCCCCGGTCGGAAGAAGCATCCCATGCGGACACGCAAACTCGGCAAAACGGACATCGAGATCGGCGTCATCGGGTATGGCGCCATGTCGTTGTCGTTGCAGGCGATGCCCGAAGAAACGGCTTTTCAATTGCTGCACGCCGTCTGGTCCCAAGGCGCCTCGCTGGTCGATACGGCGGATTGCTACTGCATCGACGAGAACGACCAGCATCACAACGAACGCCTGATTGTGCGGGCCTTGGCCGCGTATTCGGGCGATCGCTCCCGCATCTGCATCGCCACCAAAGGCGGGGCCGTCAAAATAGACGGCCGCTGGAAGCTGGCGGGGACGCCCGAAGCGCTGTATCGGACCATCTGCGAAAGCTGCGAAACCCTGGGCGGCCCGATTCCCTTGTGGCAGCATCATTGGCCGTCCACCGAGTATTCCGTCGCCGAATCCATGCGCCCGGTACGCCGCGCCGTGGACGAGAAAATGATTCTTCACGTCGGCGTCTCGAACTATTCGATCGCGCAAATCCGGGAGGCGCAGGAACTCGTCGAGATCGTTTCCGTGCAGAACGAATACAATCTTTGGCGCCGCGATCCCGAGACCAATGGGGTGCTGGAATACTGCGAGCAGCAGGATTTGGTTTTTCTGCCCTGGCGGCCGATGGGCGGGAAAGGCTTGGCGCAACGGTTGGGCGAGATCAAGCCGCTGGAAAACCTGGTCCGCGAGCGGGGCGTCAGCCCGCACCGGTTGTTGCTGGCCTGGCTGATGGCCAAATCGAAGTGCGTGGTTCCCATTCCGGGCTCAAGCCGCCTGGAAAATGCGCTGGATGCCCTGGCCGCAGCCGATCTCCGGTTGACGGCGCAGGAAATGCAGGCCATCGACGGTATTCGCGTCGACGAGTTGCCGGGCAGCGAACGCGCGCGTAGCGGCAATACGTTTCAGCGAAGCCAGCTTCGGTGAGTTTGGACGCGGTTTTTGTGCTTGTCCGACAACGTCCAAAAAAGACCTTGAATGCCAAGGCATCCCCACGATACCGTGACGCACGGAAAATAAAACTATAAATCAACGGATGGGATTTGGTTATGTCAAACAACGTGAAGCATCGAACAACCTGTCGTCTTTGCAACCATTCAGCCTTGGAATTGGTCGTGCCGATCGCGGCGACGCCGGTGGCGGACGCCTTTGTGACGCGCGAAAAGCTGAACGAAAAGCAGGAATGCTATCCGTTGGATATGTATCAGTGCTTGTCGTGCGGGCATGTGCAATTGCTCGACGTGGTGAGCCCGAAGGTTCTTTTTTGCTCCAACTATTCCTATTTCAGCGGCAATTCCCCTGGACTGGTGAAGCATTTCCAAGAGTATGCAGAAGGCGTGATCCGCAAAAACGGATTGGACCAGGGCCGCCTGGCTATCGACATCGGCAGCAATGACGGGACTTTTCTTAAGTTCTTCAAAAATTTCGGGATGAAAGTTCTGGGCATCGACCCGGCGGAAAATATCGCGCGCCACGCGAACGCCGCGGGCATCGAGACCCTGCCGGAATTTCTCACCAAGGATTTGGCGGCGAAGATTTGCGGCGAGCGGGGCGGCGCCCAGATGGTTTCGGCAAACAATGTCTTTGCCCACACGGACGACATGGCCGGCATGCTGGAGAGCATCCGCGAGTTGTTGGCGCCGGATGGAATTTTTGTTTTTGAAGTGTCGTATCTGGCTGATGTGATGGACAAGATGCTGTTGGGCTCTATTTTTCACGAGCATGTTTGTTATCACTCCGTCACGCCGCTCCAGAAATTCATGCAGGCGCATGGGATGGAGCTGATCGATGTCGAGCGCGTGTCCATCCAAGGCGGCTCGTTGATTTGCACCGCCCAAAAAGCCGGCGGCAAGCGCGCAGTTTCGCCTTCCGTGGGCGACATGCTGAGCTACGAAAAGCAGCGCAATTTATGCAGCCCCGTCACGTTGAAAGCCTTTTCTCGCGAGCTGGAAAGCATGCGCTCGGAAATCAGCGGCGTGCTCCATAAACTGCACCAGCAGGGTAAAACGATTGCCGGCTTTGGCGCTGCGCGGGGCGGGACATTGCTAATTTATCACTTCAACATGGGCGAAATCCTTAAGTTCATCGTGGACGACAGCCCGGATAAGCAGAACCTGTACAGCCCCGGCTATCACATCCCGGTCCTGCCGACAAAAGCCTTGTACGAGCAGAAGCCGGACTACGCCTTTCTGCTGGCCTGGGTGCACACCAAGCCCATCATTCGCAGTAATCAGGCCTACCTGGAGCAAGGCGGACAGTTTATTACCTGCTTCCCTCAGGTGGTCATCGTCAACAAGGACACTACGCCGTTTTGGTGAGGGGGGATTAGCGCTCCAACGCAAGTCCCGCTTGGCCCTTCGACAAGCGCAGGCCAGGCGCATGGGGCAAAACGGGGGCGCGCCATCTTGGTTCATTGGCGGCGTTGGCGCAGGCCGGGCGGACAAAAGTCCTGCCCGGCCTGCGCCGCCTTGCCACTGAACCAAGCTGACGCGCCCCCGTTTTGGGGCCGATCAGAATCGGCCCGACCCCATGCGCCTGGCCTGGCTTGTCGAAGGGCCAAGCGACAGCCACCCCATGCCAGTAAACTGGACATGGGGTTCCATTGCGGTAGTTGTTTCTTTGGAACCGGGGCGACCTCGCCCCGGTTTTTGCCGTTGATGGGCTCTTACCGAATGCGCTCCCGCAATTTCGCGATGTACTGGCGCGCTTCGTCGGCGCGGTCCTCGGTGGGCGCCCAATCGGGATAGCGGGTTTGTTCGGGAGAGAAGGGGCCCCCGGTCGTTTCGTGGAAGACCAGAAAATCGGATTCGACGATCACGGTATGATAACGGGGATCGGCGATCCTGTAATAAAACGAGCGGCCGGAATGAATGTCGCCCAGGGGGATGAAATGGGTGATCTCTCCCTGATCGTCGAACAAGGCGATTTGCGCGAGCCCTTCCATCACATGAAACGATTCGCTCTTGGCGAGATGCCCGTGCGGGCGGACATAGCTGTCTTTGGCGAGGGCGATGATCATTTCGTGCACCTGGTCGTCCTTGCTCTTGTGAGCGCACACGCGCACTCGTTTTCGGGGAGAGGCGAGGGCTTCCTTTTTAAGAAAGGCGATGACGTCGCCGCTTAGGCACACGATCGATTCGTCGGTCACAAATACGCCGGGACTGGTTTGTCGTAGATTCATGTTCTCCTTGATTCTAGAATTTCAAATGCTTGGGATTGGCCGGAAAAATGGAGGCGAAAGTTCCGCCTGCTTCCAAATATTTCTGCTGCTTGCCGATGACTTTCGCTTCGCTTTCCGGATTGAGACTCAGCAGGCATAAGCGAATCTGCCGCTCGATCAGGGCCGACGAACCCAAAATGGGCAGCCTCGAACCGGGCATATGAAAGCCATTTTTGTTGGGATCGTCATCCACCACAAAATCGATCGACTCGGCAATGCCCATCAAGTTGATGAATTTGCAGGCCAGATGACTGGCTCCAAAAACAGCGATCGATCCCTCGTTTTGCCGGAAACTGCGAAGGGTCTGCTGCAGGCGGGCTTTAAGGCCCGGAAAGGCCTCGGCGAAGGCCTGCGAGCGTTGGATTTCCAACTGCAACGCTTCAGGCGGAAGAGGGCTGATTTGCGGTTCGGCGACTTGGGTGATCGCGACGAGGGCATTTTCGATCGTGTAGGGATAGTTCAAAAGGCCCAGCACGCGGAAGCCTAGTCGTTCCAAGGTTTGCCGGTACGTGGGCGGAGTAAAATAGATTGGATGTTCTTCCCAGATCGTGCTGTAGTCCCGGTTTTCCAGCGATGGGAGCATGTCGGGCACTTCAAAGGCAACGAACCCGCCGGGCTTCACCAAGGCGCGCAGAGCGCGCGCAAAGCCGGGCATATCGTGGGCGTGCTCGATGATGTGCCGCGCGATGACGAGATCGGGGCGGCCCCGGCGGTTCGCGATCGCATGCGCCTTGGCTTCGGTCAGCGCGGCCTGTACGGATTCCACACCGGCGCCGGGGGCGGTAACGCCCAGATCGTTGGGCAGATCGATGACGTAGCTTTTGGAAAAGCCTTTGGCCGCGAAGCGGCGGACGGTCGAGGCATCTTTATAGCTCATGCCGGCCACGACGGCGTCCGTGCCCAAATGCGTAATGCGCAGGATGTTTTCGACCTTGTCGTCCAGATGGCCTTCGGCTTCGTTGTATTTGACCCATTCGAGCCGCGGCCGCAGTTCGTCCGCCGGGGCGACTTCGGCGAGCTGGATGACTCCGCACGAAGGGCAGAGGCACAGGTGAAGCGAAAACCGGGCTTCCGGGCCGTTGGGCCCGGCCAGAAAACGATTGCACAACGGTTGTGGCCCGTAATCGATCAAATCAACGACGGTATGGGAGGCGCAAGCTCGACAAGTTAACATCAAAAATTCAATCCTTTCATTTACGACCGTAGAGAATGCAACACAGAGGGTCAAGCTTTCAACCGGTCCCTTAAAACTTGTGGACAGGGCAGTTGAAAACATTCCGGATGTGTGCTAAGACTCGTAACCGGTTTTGATTCAAGCTCCCCCGATGGGGGAAAATCAACTATGGGGACAGCTTATGCCGAATGATATTGCAGCCAAGTCGGATCACGTGGATTTGACCGTTTATGTTCCATGTTACAACGAAGAAAAGCTCATCCTCAAAACGCTCGATACGATTCGCCAAGCCGCCTCCGGATTTTCCTTCAAGTATGAAGTGCTTGTTTTCGATGACGGGTCCAAAGACCGCTCGGCCGATTTGGTCCGCGAGTACATTCAGAAAAACCATTTGGAAGGCCAGTTCGAGCTGGTTTCCGAGGGGAAAAACCGCGGCGTGGGCGCCAATTACTTCCGCGCGGCGGAGCGAGGCCGCGGGACGTATTTCATCGTATTTTTCGGCGACAATTCCGAGCCGGTCGAATCGATGATCAAGATGTTCGACTTGATGGGCAAGGCCGATGTGATCATTCCCTACATCGACAGCCGTTTTCGCGATACGAAATTCAACTCGGACCACCGCGGATTTCTGCGGCGGGCGACGTCCATCACCTACGCGAGTTTCGTGCGGTTCTTGAGCGGCCATCGGCTCCACTACTTCAATGGCTTCGTGATGCATCGCAGGGAAAACGTGTTGAAAAACCGGGTGCCGGCCTCCGGCCTCGGTTATCAGTCGGAAATGCTCTGCAAGGTGCTGGAAGATCCCAACGTGACTTTCCTTGAAGTGCGCGTCTCCTGCTGGTCGCGCGAAAGCGGCATGCCCACGGCCTTCCGGCTGAAGAACGTCATTTCCGTCGCCGGCTCGCTCTGGCGCATCTTTAGCAATCACTGGTTTAGTCCCGCGCGCTGATCGCGAGGCGAACGTCTGCTTTGGAGGGTTCCGCTCTGTCGGAACCTTCTTCTTTCGGTCGCGACGGAGCGCGCCCCTCCAAAAAACAAATCTTCTTGTAGGCGACCTCATGGCTTTGTGTGTGTCAAAGATAGAGGAGAGAAGTAGGGCGTCTTTGCTGTTTGGAGGGTCGCGCTCCGTCGCGACCGATTCTTTGGCCCAGAGAAGATGGGTTCCAAACGATCCGTGGGACGCTTTGCCATCCGTGGGGCCACTCTTCTCGGGTTAGAAGCAGCCCCACGGATAAGAATAAGGCAGGCGGCCTCTGCCAGTTCCTCTCGCGCCCGTTTTGTTCCCATGTAAAACCTTGCGGGAAGACCGCTGTCGTCGATATAGTGCCCGAAAAGGAAATTTTATGAGCGTGAAAATTGTGGTGACGGGCGGGGCCGGGTTTATCGGGCGCAATCTGGTGGCGGCGCTGAACGAGCGGGGCGAGGACGATATCCTGATTGTCGACGACCTCGGCACGGACGAAAAATGGAAGAATCTCGTCGGCTTGCGCTACGAGGAATTCATGGACAAGGACGATTTCCGGTTGGCGGTTCGACAGGATACGCTGGCGGGCATCGAGACGGTTTTTCATTTGGGCGCCTGCAGTTCCACGACCGAAAAAAATGCCCACTTTCTGGCCGACAACAACTATCGTTATACGCGGGATCTTTGCACCTGGGCGTTGCAGAATAACGTCCGGTTCATCTATGCCTCCAGCGCGGCGACCTATGGCGACGGGACGCTCGGGTACGCCGATAGCGACGACATTACCCGCCAACTGAGTCCTCTCAACATGTACGGCTATTCCAAGCACATGTTCGACCTCTGGGCGCTCAAGCACGAGCTGTTCGACCGGATTGTGGGCCTGAAGTATTTCAATGTGTATGGTCCCTATGAGGACCACAAGGGCGACATGCGTTCGGTGATCAACAAGGCCTACGAGCAGATTCTGCAGACGGGCGAGGTCAAATTGTTCAAGTCCTATCGGCCCGAATACAAGGACGGCGAGCAGGATCGCGATTTCGTTTACGTCAAGGATGCGGTGGATGTGACGTTGTTCTTCCATGAACACCGACGAAAATCCGGGCTGGTGAATTGCGGCAGCGGCAAGGCCCGGACCTGGAACGATCTGGTGAAGGCGGTCTTCTCTGCCATGGGCAAGCCGGCGCGGATCAATTACATCGACATGCCGGAAACTCTTCAGGCGAAGTACCAATACCACACTCAGGCAGACGTCGAGCTTCTTCGGAATTTGGGGTATGATAACGACTTTACGTCTCTTGAAGACGGGGTGCGGGATTATGTCCAAGATTACTTGCAGAAGAGATAAACCACAAGGAGGCCTGTTGTGAAAGCTGATGCCAAGACTAAAGCGGAGATTCTGAAGACGCTCAAGGAGTTGTGGAAAGCGTATGGCCGCAAGGATGTGGAAGCGGCGATGTCCTTCTACGCGCCCGATCCCGACGTGATCGGGTTGGGCAGCGGCGCCGATGAAGTCTATGTGGGCAGCAAGCAACTTCGAAAAGGCCTGGTTCGGGATTTCGCTCAAGCTGACGGCGTCAAGGTCAAGCTCTCCGGCGTTCGCATCTCGGCGGCCGGTTCCGTGGCCTGGATGTCCGCGAAATGCACGTTTGCGGCCCAAGTGGGGGATGAAAAAGTCAGCATGGCCGGACTGATGACCGCGGTTCTCGAAAAGCGCCGGGGTAAATGGTTGTTCATGCAGTCGCAGTTTGCCATGCCGTATACCGGGCAGACGACAGGTCAGTCGTTCCCGGGGGCGTAATTTGGTCTGCCTGTTCATTCCATCATGACGGACAAGAGCTACAAATGGAATCCGGCCGACTACGCGAAGAATTCTTCCGCGCAATTTCAATGGGCCAAGGAGCTGATCGCCAAGCTTGAGTTACGCGGGGACGAATCGCTTTTGGATATCGGCTGCGGGGACGGAAAAGTTACCGCGGCCATAGCGGCCTGCTTGCCTCGGGGGGCCGTAATCGGTGTGGATAGTTCGCCGGAGATGATCGAGCTGGCGAATACGGCCTATTCCTCGGCGGAGTTTCGAAACCTGTTTTTCCAACGCATGGATGCTCGAGAGCTAACGTTCGAGGACCAGTTTGACGTGGTCTTTTCCAATGCAGCGCTCCATTGGGTGACGGATCATGTGTCGGTTCTGCGGGGCGTTAAACGAAGCCTGAAGCCATCCGGCAAGCTCTTGTTTCAAATGGGCGGAAAAGGCAATGCGGCGGAAATTGTCAACGCACAGAATGCCGTATTTTCTTGTGATCCATGGAGGCCATATTTTGAAGGCTTTGCGTTCCCTTATGGCTTCTATGGCCCCGAAGAGTATAGGCCCTGGCTGCTCGACGTTGGTCTGAAACCGGAACGGATCGAAATTTTCCCCAAGGACATGACGCAAGCCGGACGAGAAGGGCTGGCCGGCTGGGTTCGAACCACGTGGTTGCCGTATACCGAAAGATTGCCGGAAGAATTGCGGGAATCCTTCGTGTATGCGGTCGTTGACGCCTACCTGGCCACCCATCCCTTGGATGCGCAGGGCTTGTGTCATGTGAAGATGATGCGGCTGGAAGTGGAAGCGAGCAACGAAGAAGCCCGTCTTCGGAAAAGCCGGGCCACCCAGGAGAAGCCGGGCCACCTCTGAGTTGGCTCAGCTCCAGATTCCTTGCGCGATCAATTGCTTCGTCGCGAGAGGCGCCCAGCCTCGATTGGCGGCTGGACTGGAGGGGGAGGGGTGCAAGACTTTCCCGATCTTTACCTTGTCGCCTAACCCGTTCTGCAAGCGCTCTTCCGCGAAAGCTCCAACGCCGACCACCCATTCGGGCTGCAAGATGTCGGCCACAGCCTGCAAGTGCTCGTCCGAGGCGTCGAACAAGGGTTTGGCTTCCTGGGCGCGCAATTTGTCGGGGGTGAGATTGCCGCCGCTTTCCGACATGAAAATCAGCGGGCAGTAGTTCATGACAAAATGATCCTTGAAGAAATTTTCGGGAGCCCCGAAGCGTTCGGCAAAGAGCCCCCATAGGCGTCGGCCGCTGACCTCGGAGCGGGGGCAATCGAAGCCTTCGATGGGGCGTTTGGGATGCTCTTTGGCAGGTTTGCTGATGAGAGCGTAAAGCCCCATCCATTGGCTCACCGCCTTGACCTCTCCGAAGGGCACGCCGGTTTGCGCCATGCCCCAGGGGCCGGGATTCATGCCGACAAAAATGACGCGTTTCTGTCCGTGTCCAAATTTATTTAAATAGGCCTCATGCCCGGCCCAGGCATAATCCAACGGATTGTAGACGTATTGCACGGGCGGTTGAAAGGTCATGGCGCTCGTGACTTCAGCGAGCTTTTTGGCTGCTTTGATCAGCTTGTTTTTCATAGAACTCCTTTCCGTTTGAAGAATGATTCGAGTTACTGTAAACGTTAGCAGATAGTCATGTGTAGAATAAAGGGACAGAATGAAAAAAAAGGAACCGAAGATACGCAATGCCAGTTTTACCGATGCCCGCGCCATTTTTGACATGATCAAAAAGCATCCGAACGAATTGGTGCCTCGTTCGATCAGCGATATCTTGCAAAACATCGACCGGTTTGTGGTGTGCGAGGTGGATGGCGAAGTGTTGGGGACGGTCTCGTGGGCTGTCCTGCCGGAAATCGGCTCCGCCAAGCATCCTTCCGTGGAAATCAAATCGCTATCCGTGGATAAATCTTTGCGCGGCACGGGGCTGGGCCGCCGCCTGGTCCGGTCGGCGATCAATCACGTCAAGGCGCTTTATCCCGAGCAAATCATTGTGCTGACGTTCACGCCCGAATTTTTCCGTAAGCTGGGTTTTGTGGAGGTGCCCAAGGAGAAGCTGATGTACAAGCTCTACACGGGTTGCCTCAACTGCTCCAAATACGATTCGCCCTTCACTTGCCCGGAAGTGGCGATGGCTTTGACGTTAAAGAAGAAGTCCTGAAATCTGTTCTCTGGGCGAGCAAGGATGTTGTAGAAAATGAAGTTGTGCCTTGGCGCTCGTGACGGTCGTGCTCTTTTCTCCTTTGTTGGCCGTTGGTTGATCGTGTGCATGGCCGCCGGGCTGCCGCTGGCGGCGCAGGGGTGGGGCGGGCGGCTTCACATGGACATCAACTATGCCGCCGCCCGGAACGTACCCGACGAAATGGCCGCGTGGCGCGCCTACGACAAAGTGCTATCCAAACACAGCATCGATCCGGATTTGTGGAAGGGAGCCGATCCTTCGGAGGGCCCCAGGCATTACATCGAACCCGAACACCTGAAGGGCGTGGTCTTCACCAACTTGCCGAAAAGTCTTTCGGCCTTGTACGAGAAAATCGGGAAGAAGGAGCCGGAAGAGACGGGACTTGCCCCGTGGATCATCGACGAAACCCTGCAGCGGTTAACCCAGGTCATGGCTTCTTCCAATTGGCTGGAAGCGACCGCCGTGGCGGCGGCGTTGGGGCATTATGTGGCCGATACCCATCAGCCCCTGCATTGCACGAAGGATTTTGACGGCGATTGGATCAGCAACCGGGGCATTCATCTGCGCTGGGAAAAGGAGATGCCCGCCCATCGTTGGAACTACAAGACGATTCAAGCCGGTCCGGCTCGCTATGTGGATGATCCCTGGAACGTTGCCCTGATCTGGATGCACGCGGCTAACCAGGAGGTGCAGCCCATTTTCAAAGCAGACCGCGCCGCGCGCCGGCAGACGGACAACGATGTGGTTTCCGAAAAATACTTCGATCTCTTGTGGGCCTCCTCAAAAGACTTGTTTGCCAAGCAAGTCAATCAATCCGTTACGGATGTTTCCAGCCTGTGGTACACGGCTTGGGTGAACGCCGGGAAGCCGCCCATTCCGCCGCCTCCGGAAACGATCGATGGGAAAACCATTTTTCGACCCGGCGAAGCCCGTCGGTTCATGAAAACTTCATTCCCCTGGACCCTTGTGGTCGTCCTCGGTTCCGTGGCCGCGCTGGTCTTGGTCCTTGGCGTGGTAAAACGTCAAAAACGGCCGCTTGATCAAGTATCTCTTGGTTCGTAGCTCCGTTACAAAGCGAGAATCCAACCGCCTCAAGCGGAATGCTTGCCGATTTCATCTGGGTTCGCTAGAGTTCATGCCTTCGTTTTTCAATCAAGGAAACTGCTGAAGATTTAAGGCTTTGGCGAATGAATTAGAGAGGACAGTCATGAGCGATCGAATTGTAGCGCCGGCGGGCGGCGAGAAAATCACGATGGGTGCGGATGGGAAATTGAAGGTTCCGGATCGTCCGATTCTTCCCTATATCGAAGGCGACGGCATTGGGTCGGACATCACCTATGCCGCCATGACCGTCTGGAATGCCGCCGTGCAAAAGGCGTACGGCTCTTCGCGTCGCGTGGAATGGCTGGAAGTCTATGCAGGCGAAAAATCCACGGAAATTTATGGCAAGGATGTCTGGCTTCCTGAAGAAACTCTTCAGGCCATGAAGGACTATAAGGTTTCCATCAAGGGTCCTCTGACGACGCCGGTCGGCGGCGGCATTCGCAGCCTCAATGTGGCGTTGCGGCAGGAACTCGATTTGTATGTCTGCCTGCGCCCGGTTCGATGGTTCAAGGGCGTGCCTTCGCCGGTCAAGCGTCCGGAGCTGACGGATATGGTGATTTTCCGCGAGAACGCGGAGGACATCTATGCCGGCATCGAATGGGCTGCCGGTACGCCGCAGGTTAAGAAGGTTATCGATTTTCTCCAAAAGGAAATGGGCGTCAAAAAGATCCGATTCCCGGAAACCTCGGGCATCGGCATCAAGCCGGTCTCGCAGGAAGGGACTTCCCGCCTGGTCAAGGCGGCGATTCAATACGCCATCGACAATGGACGCAAATCCGTCACCTTGGTTCACAAGGGCAATATCATGAAATTTACCGAAGGCGCGTTCCGCGACTGGGGGTACCAGGTTGCACGCGAGCAATTCGGCGCCGTGCCGGTGGACGGCGGCCCTTGGCATTCCTTCAAGAGCCCGAAGGATGGCTCCGAGATTATCATCAAGGACGTCATTGCCGATGCGTTCCTTCAACAGATCCTGACGCGGCCGGCCGATTATTCGGTGATCGCCACGCTCAATTTGAACGGGGATTATATTTCCGATGCGCTGGCGGCTTGTGTGGGCGGCATCGGCATCGCTCCGGGCGCGAATATTAATTACAACACGGGTGCAGCAGTCTTTGAGGCCACGCACGGAACGGCTCCGAAATATGCCAACCAGGACAAGGTTAATCCGGGATCTCTGATCCTGTCCGGCGAGCTGATGTTCCGCTACATGGGTTGGACCGAGGCCGCGGACTTGATCATCAAAGGTGTGGAAAAGACCATCGAGAACAAGACCGTGACCTACGATTTCGAGCGCCTGATGGACGGCGCCAAGCTGCTTAAATGCAGCGAATTCGGTAAGGCCATTGCGGACAATATGTGAGCGGTGTTTATGCGAAACGTTGAATCCAAGATTATGACGCGCGAGGCCATGAAGGCCGAGCGGCTTCGGTTAAAGCAGCAAGGCAAGAAGGTCGTTTTTACCAACGGCTGTTTCGATATCCTGCATGCCGGACATGTCTCGTATCTCTCCTTCGCTCGCGCTCAGGGGGATGTGTTGATTCTTGGATTGAACTCGGATGTCTCCATCCGGCGGATCAAAGGCGAGAAGCGCCCGATCGTTGCCCAGGACGACCGGGCGCGGCTGCTGGCCGCGCTGGAGGCCATCGACTATGTGGTTGTTTTTGATGAAGACGAACCCGCGCCGCTGATCGGCGAGCTGATTCCTGACGTGCTGGTGAAGGCCGAGGATTGGGCGCACTACGTCAGCGGGCGCGAGGTGGTGGAGAAGAACGGCGGGCGAGTCGTATTGGCCCCGCTGGTTAAAGGGCTGTCCACGACAGCCCTGATCGCACGGATTCTCGAGTTGCATAAATAGGCCGAAAGTTCCGCAAGCCGGACGGCTGGATTGGGTTTCTTATATGAAGCACAACAGGGAGACTCCTTTGGCTTTGGCGAATCCCCGTCGCCGCGGCGCTCCTTCGGATTTTTCCCGGGACGATTTTTTCCGCATCAGCCGTCTGGCCCGGTGCTCGTGGTGGAAGCTGCTTGCCTTGATTGGCCTTCAAAGCTTGGCGGCGGCGATGTTGGCGGCCCTGTTGCCTCTCTTGCGACGGCTGGTGGAATGGGAGGGCGGCTCGCTGGGGTACGATGCGGGGTGGTTGTTTGCGTGCAGCGCGGGACTCTTGCTGGCCGTCGAAATCGTGTTTTTTCTCAGTTCCAATCTGGAGTTGGGCGAATCGCTGCGAATTCGCGAGACCTTGCGCGAGGCGGTCTATCTTCATGTGCTGCGGCTGCCGCTGCGCCGGCTCGAGAGCGTGCCGGTCGGCGAATGGGTTTCCCGTTGCGATCACGATGTGAGGGCCGTTCAACAGGGGATACTGACGTTGCCCCGGCTGTTGCTGGCGGCCCCGATTACTCTGCTGGTTTATCTGTCGTCCATCCTTTGGCTTTCGCGGGGCTACGCGGCCGTGATCGTTGTCTCGCTGCTGGCCGCCGGATTGCCGGCTTTGCTGCTCCGCCGGCGGCTCATGCGCATCAGCGCGGATAAGCTGGATCAGATGAGCAGTTTGACGGGCCGATTGGCGGAATCGTTTTTTCATGCGCGGACCGTCAAGGCGTTCTGCCTGGAGGAACGGCAGGCCGGCGTGCTTCGCGCCTGGGTGAAGGATCATCTGCGGCTGGCGCGCAGCGGCTTGTTGATGGCCCTGGCGGCGCGGCATGTGGCGGCGATCGTCCTATTGCTCTGCTTTCTGGCCGTCGCCTTTACCGGCGTGGATTGGGTGCGCCGCGGCGAATTGTCCGTGGGCGCCTTGGTGTCCATTCTCGTCGGGATTCTGCTTATCGGACAGGAATTGCGCAAGGCGGCCCTGGCCGTGGCTTCGGTGCAGGATTTTCGCGCGGCGGGCTCTCGTTATCTGAAGCTCATGGATGAACCTCCCGAGGCCATCGAAAAACCGGATGCGGCGCCCATGCCCGGCCCTGTTCACGAGCTGGCCTTTTCCAACGTGAGTTTTGCGTATGGAGCGGATGGGGGCGGCTTGGAACAGATTGACTTGGCCGTGAGGCGCGGCGAGGTAGTGAGCATGGTGGGCTTGAGCGGAGTAGGAAAATCCACGCTCTTGGATTTGATACTGGGCTTCATTCAGCCGGATCAAGGGCAAGTGCTTGTGAACGGACGTTCCTTGGATACGCTGGCCTTGGGCGATTGGCGACGCCGAATTGGCGTGGTTTTCCAATCTCCGGAACTCTTTCGAGGGACGATCCGGGAGAATCTGCTGATTCGAGCCCCTGACGTGTGCGAGGAAGAGCTGCTCTCGGGGCTGGCGACGCTGGGGCTGGGCGAAGTGACGGCTCGCCGGGGCGGCTTGGAGGCCCGGATGGCCGAAAGCGGGACGGACTGGTCGGGCGGCGAAGCCCAGCGAATCGCCTTGTTGCGCGCGTTGCTGGCGCGGCCGGATGTGTTGTTGCTCGACGAACCGACTTCGGCCTTGGATGCCCAGTCGGAGGAACAGGTTTTTCGGTTGATCGGTTCAGCGGCGCCGGAGCGCATCACGCTGATCGTCACGCATCGCATGAGTCTGGCCATGCGATCGGATCGGGTGGTCGTGCTCAATCAAAACCGCGTGGAAGCCGTGGGGCGGCCTCAGGACCTGCTCGTTTCGTCGCCGATCTTCAAGTATATGTGCATGGTTCAGCAAATCTCTGCCGACGAGGAAACGACCGCGGCGGCTTTGCCCAATTCGCCGGGCCGCTGATCCGGATGCTTGGCCAGCAATTGCATGATGAGCTGGTTTAGCGGCAGCGGTAGGTCGATGGGTTCTGCCGGAACGGAGTGAAGCACATGATCCAGCAGTTCCTGAAATGTCTGGGCGGCAAACGGCGTCGCGCCGACGAACAATTCATAAAAAATGACTCCCAGCGCATAATAATCCGCGCGTCGATCGATCGGTGCATCGAGCCAGCCGGTTTGCTCCGGCGCCATATAGGATAAAGTCCCTTGCAAAAGAAACGGCTGCTCGGGCGGGGCGACAGGCGGCCCGATGGGTTGGGCGAGGGCAAAATCGATCAAGGCGGCGGCGCCCGTTGGGCGGATCAGAATATTGGCCGGCTTCAGATCCAAGTGCAAAAAACCCGAGGCATGCAAATCGTCAACGGCCTTCAGGATCATGCTTGCCAGTGCGATGGCGCGTGGAAGCGGCGGCTTGCTTCGAATGATGCTTTCCAGGTCGGCGCCGTCGATCCACTCCAGCACGAGGAACAGCTTCTCCGGACGAAGCAACTCGTACGCTTTGGGCGCGAACGATCCCGACAAACGCCGTAGCGCGTCAAATTCATGTTCCAAGGCCGTTGTGGCGTCCGGGGTGGGCGCTTTTCGCGTGGTTTTAATAGCGCACATCCGGCCGGTGGCCAGGTGCAGCGCTTGGTACACGACGTAAGCCGGGCTTTCATGCCGCATCCCTTCAGCCCTGTATCCCGGGGGCAGCGAACGATCGGTTTTCTTTAATGGATTCATGTGCAGTTTTGACGCCCGTGCGGCGGACGTGTTATACGTGGATTTCAGTATACGACGGTCCCAAACTATGGCAAAGCAAATGAACGAATTTGAATTGGTCTGTCCCAAGCGGGCCGACCCGTATTCCCGGCAATTCTGGTTTTCTTCCCTGGAGGCAAGCTGGCGCAATCGATGCATGGAATCCGTCTGGGACATGGAACAGCTGGATTGGGGCTATCTGCTGTGGATGGGGCAGTATCATCGGGTGCTGGCGGGCTTCCAAACGCCCTGGGCCGGCTTCTCGGCTTTGCCGGAAGCGGCCCGAGAGCTGCTCTGGATTGCCGGAGAGACCGCCGCGCGACGTGGGGCCATCGTGAACGAAGGCCTTTGCGAAGTAGGAACGTTGGCTCGTGAAATCGGCTGCCGGGTCGTGCTGATGAAATCCCCGAATTACCTCTTGGAAGTCTTCGGCGATTATCGTTGCCGGGAAGTTCGCGATATCGATCTGCTCGTTTCCGAAAACGATATCGATGCCGTTTCCTCCTGGTTTTTAGGGCATCGGTTTGAAGAAGAACGCCGCAGGCGCCAGCGGATTTATCGTCGGGGCGATGCGCTTATTGAGGTCCATTTTTGCGCAGCGGAACGCCGACGGCACTGGGGCTTGTTGAGCACGGAGGCCTTAATGGATAGGGCTCAACCCTCTCCGCGACATGCGCCGTTGTTACAATTGGAACCCGTTGACGATCTGCTGATGTTGGTTTTGCATGCGAGGCATCATGAGTATGCGCGTTACCTCTGGCTTCGCGACCTGGCGGCCTGGTGGTCGGTTCGGCAGCCTGACCCTTCGGCTGTGCAAACGGCCTTTTTATCACGGGGATGGGGCCGCATGGCCTGGGTCGTATGGCGGGGCCTGCAGGAAGTCGGTTGGGAAATGCCTTTGAGCTGGGCAAGCGTCGATTGGGGTGTGAAAGACCGTTTCGATCGGCTGGTCAATCGTTATTGGGCTGCCAGAGGACTTTTCACCGGGGAGTCTCCGGAAGCTTTCAGGTTGTGGAAACGGATTGAAGTGAGCGAGGCGGAAGGGTGGTGGTCCAAGCTCGCCGCCATTCTCCCGTGCTTCTCGGCAAAATTTATGCGGGAGTATCGCTCGGCGCGACGGGCTGGGCTCAGCGGTAAAGTGATTGCGCGCGGTGGATGAGTT
This sequence comes from Lentisphaerae bacterium GWF2_57_35, assembly GCA_001804865.1. Taxonomy (GTDB): domain Bacteria; phylum Verrucomicrobiota; class Kiritimatiellia; order CAIQIC01; family GWF2-57-35; genus GWF2-57-35. The sequence continues at coordinate 29,726 of MHBK01000019.1, read as the reverse complement.
GTCGACAAAGATCATTGCAACCGTTGAGCGCTCCGCTAAAGTATCGTCATGATGGCAGTTAATAATCAAAGGAGTGGAACATGTTGACGACAGGGGATCATATTGTGTGGCGGAATTCCGGGGACATTTGCGTGGTTCTTAATACGGCCAACGGCCAGTACTACACCTTGAACGCCACGGGTTCTTTGTTGTGGAAAAATCATGTGGTCGGCAAGAAGTCGCTGGACGAGACGGTGATGGCTCTGCGCGATGCCGTGAAAGAAGCGCCGGAAGCGGAGGCCGTGCGGCAGGATTGCCTCGCCCTCATCGGCGAGTGGAAAAGCGAAAACCTCGTGGCGGAATCGACTGGTTCCTGAAGAGCGTGGCGAATGCCGAATATCCTCCTGACCAATTACTGCAATCGGAGTTGTCCTTACTGCTTTGCCAAGGAACAAGTCGCCCTGGGCACATCGACGCCTCGCTGGGAAATGAGTCTGGCGGAATATGAAACCATCCTCGGCTATTTGCGTCCGGGGCGCGACTCGGTGGCGTTGTTGGGCGGCGAGCCTACGCTGCACCGGCATTTTGCCCAGCTGGTGAAGCTGGCTTTGGATCGGCGCTACAGCGTAAAAATTTTCACCAACGGCACGAATCCCCGCCTGAGGGAGGTGGTGGACCTGTCTCCTTCATCGGCCTTGCGGATCATCGTTAATTTGAATCCGCCCGATCAATATACGAAAACGGAATGGACCGAAATCGTGGCAAACGGCCGGGCCTTCGGCGATCGGGCGCGGCTTTCGTTCAACATTTATACGCCCGGATTCGAGTGGGATTATCTGCGCCGGACGATTCAGGAAACCGGCCTGGGAAAATCCATTCGCATCGGCATCACGCAACCCATTCAGGGCGAGAAAAACGTATACCTCAAGGACGCCGATTTGCGCTCCGTCGCGGCCCGCTTGGTGGAGATGGCCGTGGATTTGGCGAAGGACGGCATTGTGATCGGTTTTGACTGCGGTTTTCAACGGTGCCTCTTCACGCCGGACGAATTGGCGACCTTGGTGGAGTGCGGCGCCGAATTGTTGTTCGTATGCAAGCCGATCCTGGATATTGGACCTGACTTGAAGGTGTGGCGATGTTTCCCGTTTTCCGGCGCGCACAGCGTGACCTTGACGCAATTTTCCTCGCTGGAAGAAATCTCCCGGCATTTCCTGGAGCGTTGGCAGGAGCCCCAAGCGCGCGGAAGTTTGAAGAGTTGCGTTCAATGCCGTCCTTTCGCTGACGGCGTTTGTTCGGGCGGGTGCATGTCCAGAACGCTGGCCCGGGCGGGAGGCGACTCATGATCGCGATCTGGCTTGGCGATGGCCGGTCGGTCATGACGGCCGAGTGCCTGAAACGTTGTGCCGAATGGAGCCTCACATCCGGCGACCCGGAAATTCATCTTTATGTGCGCGGCGAAGTGGACGTAAACGAGCTTCGGGGCGCCCTGGCGATTTTGAAACCTCCGTATTGGGTTCATGGCTGGTTCGATCGGCATGTTACGATGGAGCATATCGAGACCATTCAGGCTCATGGCAGCGAATGGGGTCTTGATGCCGCCGGCATGGAAACGGCAGCCCCTCGTTATCCGGTTTTGCCGTCGGTTTTGTTTTTGCCCTTGATGGAGCCCGTCGCTGATCCTGCGCTTTGGTTGAAAGTGGTGGACGCGATAAAGCCCTCGCGGCGGGTTGTGCTGGGGGCGATGTGGCCGAGCCGTTTCGAAAGACCGGGAATCATCTCTCCCGATCGGTATTCCGTGTGGGGCAAATTGTTGGTGGAACTGGCCGCTGAATTGAGCGCCCGGCGGCTGGATGTGGAATTTGCCTGCGGGTTGCCGCTCTGCCTTTTTTCCCGGCCGCAGCTTGCCCAATTGACCGGCACGCGCATTCGTTGGCCGGCGGCGCGCTGTCAGCTTCAGCTCGCTGTTTTGCCCGATGGAACCTTGCGATTGTGCCCGGCGATGGATGGCCGCGGCATGAATCTGGATGCTTCCGTTAGCCGGGCGGACGTGATGGCCGGTTGGCCTGCGGTTTTCCAGGGTTGGTGCGAGCGGGCTGGGGGTACGAATTGCCGGAGTTTGGCCACGGGGGCTTGCGGGGTGGGTTGCCTGGCGCAGTCCATGTCGGGGTGGCAGGCTGGCCGATAAGGGCGCGCTATCCTGAATGCGCGGCGTTCAGTTGATCGTACGCACTGCGAACCTGGCGTTCGAACAAGGTCTCCGAGCGAAGAATCTCGCGGCCCAGGGGAATGAAGACCGCCGCGCAACGGGGCAACAGGCAATCGCGGCACAGTTCCGGCCATTTGGACGAGGCGCCAAACCATGCTTTGCGCCGCCGCCGGGCTTCGGCGCCGCGGTAAGCATCCAGCAAGGACAAGCCCGGTGCCTGTCCCACCGCGAGGGCTCCTTCCGAATCGTAAGAGCACAGCGTAACGGTTCCATTCCAGAGAACGGTCATGGTTTCCATGCCCAACTCGCAACGGCGGGCTCGGGTAAAGAGCTGCCCGAGGTGCTGCTCCAGGCCATGACGCGGCCAGGGTTGATATCCGTGCAGTCCCACGCCGCGGATGCCTGGCAGCGTGAGCCAGCCGCGGACAAACGACGCCAACTCGGCGGGGCCGTCGTTCAACAGCTGCGGCAAAACCAGACTGCGGATGTAAATGTCGCAGGAAGGCGCCGCACTTTGAATCAACGATCGCAATCGATCTTCCTGGACTGTATTTTGCAGCTCGCCCCGGCAAGCTTTGTAATTTGCCGGCGTAATGCCGGGGTGGGAGACAATCAAGCTGCCGAGACCGGCTGACGAGCATCGCGCCAGCAGCTCCGCATCCAGTAGATCGCCGTTAGTTACTATTTCAGTGTGCAAGCCCCGTTGCGCCAGCTCCCGCGTCATGTCGGGCAAGCGCGGATGCAACAGCGGCTCTCCGTGCCCATACAAAGAAACTCGCGCCGGCTTCAGGGCCTGGATTTGATCCGCGAGGGCCAGAAAAAGATTCCAATCCATGAAGCCGCGCGGGCGGATGGCCTGGCCGGAATGAGCGCCGCAGACTGGGCATTTCCGGGTGCAGTGATTGGTCGGCTCGATGGCCAGCGTTCGGGGTGGGCCGAAGGGCAGACCCGTCCAGCGGGTCAGTCGTCGTCGGCAGTGTTCTTTGAAGGAGCGCGGCATCGGGTTTGCGTCCATTATGAAATCGAGTTCGCCGCCGGTTGAGGCGGCCAGGCGATGTGATCCATCTGCCACAGCGTGTCCGCCAGACAGACTCCGCAACGACCTTCCTTCATGTGAGCGCAGTCGGGACAGGTCGTAGAGTTGCCCAAGCCCCGATAGGGATGCAGCGCCCGGCGATACCAGTGCACGGCTTCGCCATAATGCGCGAACCGGTCATAAGCTATGCTGGCGGCTTTACACAACGGCAGGCAGTTGATGACTTCGCCCCAGGGCGTGATGTCCAGCCGCGATCCGCAATGGCTGATATGGATGTCTTTCAAGAGCGCGCGCTGGGCGGGGCTAAATACGCAGTAGGCCACGCCGCATTCGAATTCGATCCGGACGTTTTGACGAAGGGCCTCCTCGTGAAGTTCCATGACTCGCTTGGCCACGCCGGGGTATTGTTCCCGCTTCACATGCGCATTTTGATGATCCAGGGTGGGCAGCGTGATGCCGATTTTAATGCTGTGCGCAAGCTTGTGCTGCGCGATCAGGTCGAAGATGTAGTCGAAATCCGTGTCGGGCCCCGTGATGTTGAACGTCAGCATCGCTTGGTCGCCCACTACGGCCAGATTGCGATGCAAGTGCTCCAATTGAACGGGCAGGTAAGAGGAGGGGGCGTTGGCATTGACTACCCACATCACGTCGTTCTCCACGCAACGTTCCAGCACTTCTTTGGGCAAGGGCGCCGACAAATTCGAGAAAACAACCGCCTTGCGTCCCCGTTGAACCAGCTCCTCGGCTAATTCGGAGAATTTCGGATGCAGGGTGGGCTCTCCGCCCATGAGGTGGACGTCCAGGTTCGGCATATTGGCGGCATCGATCCAATCGAGCAACCGGCGATAGAGGTCCGGGTCCATCATCTGAATCGGATGTTCGGGGCCGATCAACTGCCGTCCGAAGCAGTAATCGCATCGGAAATTACAGGCGGTCGTTAACATGATATTAGCCATGAGAAGCTCCTTTGTGCAAAAAGCGCGTGATGTGTTTAAGTCGGGCCATAATGTGCGGATTGCGGCTCCGAAGGGAAAACCTCACCCAATAGCGAATCCATTGGCTGCCGCCGAGGCATTCGCCGAAATGGTCGCGGTCGGAAGGCGACAGAGGGATCGTCTCTCCGTCAATGGTCAGCCAGCAATGCCCGTTGTTCATCTCCGTCTGGTGGGCGGACAGGCAGACGTTAATCCGTGCGTCCTGCTGCAAGCGGCAGGCTCGCGCGAAGAACAACAGGCAAAGGTACAGGCAGGGCTGGCGCCGGGTTTCAGGTCGTAAATAGCGAAGCAGAGGCCAGGCTCTTTTGAGCCAGGGATAAAGAGGGTCATCCAAGGCCAATTCGGCTCGATGCTCGTCCACGAGTTGGGCGGCTTCTTCGATGTTTTTATGCTCGATCAGCGCCGTCAGCCGATCGATACGGCTCATGATTTGTTGGAAGCCGGCTTTCACGATTTCAGCTCCTGGTCTTTTGCGATCAGGCAAGCGCCCTGGCAGAGTCCGCGGAATTCATAGTAGCAGGACCGGCATTTTGGCCAAAGCGGTTGTTTCTGCCATGCGCGCAGACGGGGTTCGACGTAGTCCTGCAAGGCCGCCCAGTCGGGGAATTGCCACAGGCTGGGTCTCGCCGGATTCATATCCCCATTGCACAGGGCGATCTTGAAGTCGGGGCGCACATGAACATTCCGCATGTACCGGTTTTGATGAACTTCGCAATGGCCCCGGAAAACGTCCCAGGGGATGGCGCCTCCGACCTGTTCCACGAGGCATTGCGGCAGGGGTTTGGCCAGCACCGGTTTGATGTTTCGCTCCAGCATGTAGTCCACAAAACGGCGCGCGCAGGCGACGTGATCGAGCCACTCCACCTCGGAACGCTGTGTCCCGCAGCCCGGGAATTCGATGCCGGCAAAAATCAACTTACGGCTGTTTAGCCGTTTGAGGCCGTCGACCAGAAACGACCAGTCCTCGTTTTTTAAATTGTAGCGCACCCGCACGGCAACGCCCTTTTGTTGCAGCGTATCGGCCGTCTGCCAGAACGTGTCGCCGGTGCGCGTTGAATCCGGCGACCGAACGTGCGCCGTTACCGTGCGGACCACCGGGGGTTGGATGAAGGCGAGGTTGGCGGGGGACATGACCAAATTCGATGGAAAATAGACTTCCAGTCCGGCTTGTTCGGCCTCCTGTAGCAGGGCCGTAAAATTTGGATGGAAAGTGGGCTCCCCGCCGAACAAGTGAAGCCGGCGGACGTCGTTTTGCCGGCACCAATGGATCAAGCGGCGGATATCCTCCCAGCCCGCCTCGTCACGCGGCATGGAGGCGCTGATGCAGTAGGGACAAGACAAGTTGCACCGGTACGTCGGCGCAAACCCCAACTGCCGGACGGGGTCCGGTTGGGCATTGGCTGCGTAGGGCCGCCAGGCATCGAGGCCGGTTGCGCCCAGGAGTTCTTCAATTATTCGTTCGTATTCGGCCGCCAGGGCGGTGTGCTCCTTCAGCAGGTCGAAACAGACAGACGGATTCTTTTCGCGATGCGATTCCAGCCAGACTCGCACGGAATGCAAAAAGAGGTTTTCGCGTTGCTTCATGCCGTCGCCGACCACGAACGAATTCGCGTCGATGAGACGTCCGGCTTTGCAGGGCGGCGCCAGAAAGGGAAAGCGCGTCCGGCAGAACAAGCCGAGTCGATCGCGCGCCGGAGCGCTGGCTTGAAGCATGGCTTCCAGGATTTGAGCGGCATGACGCTCCGGCGAATCGCCCAACAACGCCAGCCCGAGCTGTTGGGTCGGATCGTCCGCGGACAGCAGGCGGATCGTTTCGTTGGAGGAAAGATCATGCATGGGCGATTTGTTTCCAGGCGGCGACCGATAGTTGGTTTCGGGGCATGATGTAAACCGGGATTTTCTCCGCCATTTCGCAAAGCGCGCCCAAGACTTGACCGGCATCCGCCGTCCAGGGGACCGATAGAAAATGCTGGCCCAGGCAAGCCAGCGCCTCCTCGCGGTCTACCTTTCGAAGCTCTGTCTCCGTTGGAGAAAGCCATGCGATGGCCTCGATCCGGGCCGGACCCGGCTTCTTGAATTGGAATTCCTCGCCGGCCGAAAAAAAGAATTTTTCTTTGCCGGCCCCGTTTTTGTCCGGTTGCGGCAGCCAGGGGAGGAGCTGGGCCGTCGAGGCGGTAATGCCGATGTTGCGCCAGTAAGGCCAGGCGGTCCATCGGCCTTCGGCATTTCGGCCCACGACGATCTGGTCGTCGCCGTAAAAAGTTGCGCCTTCTCGGATCAAGCGGAGTGCTTGCGTGGTCTTTCCCGCGCCGCTGGGGCCGGTCAGAAGGATGCAGCGCCCATTGAGCCCGCAACCGCCGGCATGCACAAACAAGAGTTGTTGGCGGGTCAGCGCTTCGGCCGTGATGAGTTGGGCCAGTCCGAAAAGATTCCGCATGCGGCCGGCGGGGGCGGCTGCCGGGTTCTCGACCAGGCAAAGAAATTGCCCGGACGCATGCGCCAACACGACGCCGAACCCGCGCTGCTCGACTCCGATGCCTTCCTGCCATTTATAAAGAACGAGTCGTCCGAGGCCTTCATGATCGATCTCCCGTTGCAGACGGGCCGACAGCGCGTCTTTCCAATCCAAGGCGGCCGACAGGGGCGCAAGGCCGCATTCCATGCTCTGCGAGCCGGCTTGATGACCGGTAAAATCCAAATCCACAAAAGTGTGTGCAAAATCGTTCAGCAATTCCGCGTCCGAAGAGAACAGGTTCAGCCGGGCGCTCATGATGGGGATGGTGTGCCGGCAGGAAGCTTGGGCGGCCAGCGGTTCGAACAGCGAGGTAAAAGATCTCATGCCGGAAACTCCTGTTTTAGCAGGTGCATGAGTTCCGACAAATGAGAGGCCAGATACCCCTGGGATACGCGCCACTGGCGCGAAGCCGAGAGCCAATCCATCAACAGCCAGAAATGCCGGGTCGTTCTTGCGGGATCGGATCGAAACCACGCCATGTTTTCGATGCCCGTGAGGCGATCTTCCTCCGGACAAGGAATGATCCAGGAAGCGGAGTCCGGATGGATACGAAGTATGGCGCCGGGTCGGGCTTCTTGCGCAGCCGATTGGCCCAGGATGCTATGGATGTCGACCATGCGCTTGCCGTCGCCCCGAACGGGACAACGATCCAGGAACTCCAATTCGGGAAAATGCTGCTTGGAAATAGGGCTGACATTGGCCACCTCGCGAAGCGGTTGCATGCACAAGCCTTGCTCCGAGCGCCGTAAAATGGCCAGATCGTCCGCCAAAAAATGAGCGCCCTGAAGCAGCAGGCGCAAAACTTGGGTCGACTTCCCGCTGCCGGGCGGACCGGAAAACATGACGGTATGACCATTCACGACCACGGCGCCGCAATGGATCAGGCAGGCATCCCAGGTGCGCAGCCATTCGGCCAGAAGCGGGTAGAGAAAAGCTTCGGGATCGGCGCGAATTCTGCGTTGGGCGTCGCCAGCCAGATAGGGGGCGTAATTCGTCGGATCCAGGAACACGTTCGCTTGTTCCGGCTGGCCTTCATCAAGCTGCATGATCGCCGTGTGATCCATGCCGATGAGCGTCCGAGAGCTCTGGTAAGCATATCGAATCGATATCCCCTTGGTGGCCGACACGACAGCCGGGCAACCTTGGAGTTGTGCTTCTAAATGGAAAAAAGCATCCGGATCGTCCGTCACGCGACAAGTAAAAACCCGGCCTTGTTCCGGTGCGCGATACGATGCCCGATGGGCAAACAGACTCGCCACGCTTTCCAGGACGGCTTGGGAATTGGACTCGATGCAAAAGATCCAAGGACCCAAATATACAAAGAGAGGTGAACTCAGGTTGGCGTCCCCCGTCTAGCTGGCTGCAAAAAAAAACCTCGCGGGTCTATGGGATGAGCCCGCGAGGTTTTCGCACAAAAGATTAGTAGGAATAATACAGCGATGTGTAATAAAGCCCGCCGCAGCTTCCGGAGCCTTGGACGATCTTTACCGGATCGTGTTTCTTCATCTTTGGAGCCTCATATGAAGTCTTTTCGACCGGTTGCTCCTCTTTAATTTCCTTTTCCTGCCTCATCGATTCCTCCTGTTGTTTGTTGCCCCATATCAAGCTGCGACTTGGCAGAACGCTAGAATAAATGTATATCCGGGTCAACCCTGATTTTGGGCTTCTAATTGTATTGCAGCGGCCGGCGGCAAACAACCGCCCCTGCCAAAAGGAGAACTGAAGATGGATGGTTTGATGGTTAAAGAACTGAAATGGTTTGGCGACGACCGCGGTCGTTTGATGGAAATCATGAAGTCTACGGACGATTATTACCATGGGTTCGGCCAGGTGCATATCTCGACGGTCCGACCGGGGATCGTCAAGGCCTGGCATGTTCATCATCGACAGGATGAATTGTTCACGGTCATTTTGGGTTCCATCCGCATGGGGTTTTATGACCAGCGCGAGGGTTCTTCCACCTTCGGCCAAACGACCGAACATATCCTTTCGTCCGAAAAACCGGCGGCCATCCAGGTTCCGCGCGGCGTTTATCATGGCTTCGAATGCGTTGGCGACCAGGAGGCCTTTGTCTTGAATGTGCCGAGCATGCCGTACGATCGGGCAAATCCCGACGAAGTGCGCGCCGATCCATTCCAGAACAACATTCCGTTTAAATGGAATGCGACGAAAGGACGTTAAAGAAAGCCAGCGGCTGCGCCTGCTCAGGCGCGGCTACAGAGGGGTGGGCTATCTATCCGGAACGAACAGCTTTTGGCCGACCTTGAGGCTGTTGGGGTCCTTGATATTATTGGCGTCCATAATGACGCTGGGTTTTACCCCATAAGCTGTCGAGATGGCTGACAGCGTCTCCCCGGCCTTGACGACGTGTTCATAACCGGTGTTGGACATGGATTTTCTGGACGAGGCCTGAGCTTTGGGCGGAGCCGATGCCTTCATGATGTCGCCGATTTTCCGGCTGAGGCTGTCGACAATTTCCTGCCGATCTTTGACCCGGGCCGCTTCCAGGCTTTGCATGCGGCGATTGACGTCGTCCAGGGCGCTTTGCAAAGCTTGCGTTTGCGAAGAGCGGCCCTGGCTGGCCCGTAGGGCGTCCATATCCATTTGCAGTCGTTCCATCTGTAATTCAATGGTTTCGATGCGTCCGCTGATTCTCTGCAATTTTTCATCAAGGATCAGCCGATCCTCGCGTTGTTGGGCGGCTTCTTCTTCACCATTGAGAGTGGCGCAGCCGGAAGCCATCACTATCATCAGCCCGGTGCATATAACTCCTGCCGATCTAAAAAATGTTGTTTTCATGACATTTTTCTTAGCGCATCTAATCGGGCATCACAAGAAAATAACAAGAACCGATTCGGATGAATCTGGGCGAAAAGCGGAAGCATCGGCATGGCAAAAAACCGAGTTTCGATCAATGCTCAAAGGGTTGGAAAAAGGACGGGGCAAATATATTTCTTTTTTTCTGTTGCCTTTTTTGGGCACTCGTCTATATTGCAGCATGCTAGTAGGAGAGATTAGTCAGGTGAGATGGTAGATTGTCAGCAGGCCTCAGTGCTAAGTGGCGATCAGTAACCCGAATGGGTCGGGACCGGTCACTGGAAAGTTCCTACCGCAGCAGAAAGAAAAAGGAAATATGGCTACAAAGCTATATGTCGGTAACCTGTCGTTCGATACCACCGAAGGCGATCTTCAGAGGCACTTCGAAGCGGCTGGTAATGTAGTTAGTTGCAGTATCATCGTGGATAAGTTCACGAACAAGTCACGCGGTTTCGGTTTCGTCGAGATGTCGTCGCAAGATGAGGCCAATCGCGCGATTTCCGAATTCAACGGCAAGGAGTTCAATGGCCGGGCGTTGACCGTCAACGAAGCTCGTCCCCGTGAAGATCGTCCTCGTGGCGATTTCGGCGGCGGCGGCGGTGGTGGTGGTCGTCGCGATTTCGGTGGCGGTGGTGGCGGCCGTGGTGGTCGCGATCGTCGCTAATCGATCGTCATAATGTAAATTCAAGGAGCGTCCCGTTCGCGGGACGCTCTTTTTTTGTCGAGGCGTCATTTTACATGGCGGCGAGTCCTGATCCGTGAGACGCATTGCCTTCAGCCATTGTAATTATGACAATATCCACAGGTGGACCGCGTTCTCCCCTGCCCGCAACGCTTCGCGTAACGATGCGCAGGCGGGCGAACGCGGTTTGACCTGAAAATGAGCCCGTCTTCGGAGAAGCCGGGCCACCTTTTGGTTCATAATTACAATTGCTGCTTTGCCATCTGTGGGGCTTGCTTTGACCCGTAAAGATGGCAGCGTCCGGACATACGAGTTATAAGAAACAGGTAGTTCGAGCAGGGGGCTTAGGTACGTCCTTGCGGATCGACCGGTTGGGAAGACCGGCGCCACTGGGTGGTCAGCACATGGTCCACCATGTCCATCAATTTTTCGATGGTTTCCAAATTCTGAAGATTCGTGGCCAATTCCCGGAAGCCGGCAAATCCCCGTGCGTATCGCACGATATGGGCGCGAAAGGTCAAGCAAGCTGCCGTTGAAGCGGGTTGTCGCATTTTCTTGCGGTAGACCATTTCCATTTCGGTCAGGCGGGTGAGTCGTTCCAGATGTGTCACAATGACGGCGCGTTTTTCGGCCGGAGAGGGATAGGTGGCTATCTGTTCGTCACTCAAGGCTCGACATTGTTGAAATATCCAGGGGTTCCCCAGCGCCGCGCGGCCGATCATGACGCCATCGACTCCGGTGGCTTGGATCATTCGTGCGATGTCGGCCGCCACGGCAATGCCCCCATTGCCGATGACGGGAATTTTTCGTTCCGCCTTGATTCGCGCCAGTAGATCCCAATTCGCAGCGCCGGCGTGGCGTACATTGGCAAAGCGTGCGTGCAAAAATATAGCGTCTGCTCCGGCTTCCTCGATGCCTTGCGCCACTTCCGAAATGTTGCAGGCCTGTGCTGAAAGTCCGATGCGGGTTTTGACCGTGATTGGCAAGCGCACCGCCTGGCGAATGGCCCGCACCACTTCGGCCATGCGGGCCGGATTCTTCAGCAAGCCCGCGCCGTCTCCCCGGCGCATGATTTTCGGCACTGGGCAGCCGCCGTTAATGTCAATGAAATCGAAGCAGTTCAGCGACTCGATGAAAGCGGCGGCATCGGCCATGACGGACGGATCGGATCCATAGATGTGCGCGCCGACCGGACGTTCGGCGGGAAGCGTCTCGAGGATGTGCAGCGTGCGGGGTTGCCGGCGCACGATGCCCATCGCATTGACCATTTCCGTCAGGGTCGAGCCGGCGCCATGCTCGACGCAAATGGAGCGGAAGGCGTAGTCCGTATAGCCGGCCATAGGGGCCAGAAAGACTGGAAATTCGATTTTTAGTTGTCCGATGTGCAGCGGTTGAAGTTTCATTATCCCGTAATGTCGATCGTATCCCGGAGGGCGGCGACCAGTTCGTCGATGTTGTAGGGTTTGCGGATGTATTTGGCGATGAGCGTCGGATCGATAAAGGGAAGTCCGTTAAAAGGGGACCCGGCGCCGGAGGCCACGATGATGGGGATGTGGCGCGTCTCGTCGTTCTTTTTCAACGCCTCGGCGGCTTCCCAGCCATTTTCGTTTTGCAGCATGATGTCGAGGACGATGACCTCCGGCCGATGCTTCCGGGCATCGGCCAGACCTTGCTGGGTGTCGGAGGCGCACAATACCGTGTAATCCTTCAAGTGTTTGCTTAATAAGTGAACGACCAGAGCCTGCAGCACCTGATCGTCGTCTATGAATAGGATGGTTTTGGACATGATGGCCATTCCCTTCGCTTATTTTTCCGTCATGATTTTAAACATGGGTTCCAAAGTCTGATATTCGTTATCCAAGTCCCGGAGCAGTCGAGCCATCTCGGTTTCGTCGAGTTTGAGCGTATCGAGAACTCCCGGCACGAGAAGCGTCAGGGTCTCTTCTCCGGGCGATCCGATGCCGGCGACCTGGGTGAGCACATAGGCCAGATTCACAATGGCGGCGTTCCGATTGCCGGAAGGGCCATGATGGTCTCGAATGCATTGCGCCAGGCTTTCGTCAAGGCACCAGGCCTGGGCGGCCCAGCAACCGATGTCCGCATGCGTGACATTGAAAACCCGGCGTTCGGCATCCAGAAGTCTCAGGCCCTGCTCCTTGGCCAGCTTCATAATCTGCTCGAATTCCTTGGGAAAGTGCTGGTCGAGCACGAGGCGCCCGATGTTGCACAGCAGTCCGGCCACGAACAAATTGGACGACGCGGCGCCGGGGACGCGTTCCTGGATCAGTTTGCAGGCAACCGCCGTCCCCAGTGAATGCTTCCAAAGCAACGTTCGGTCAAAGTAAGTGCGCGAGCCGGCCCCGCCGGTTTCCTTGATCAGCGTAAGGCTGACGCACAGGTCGCGCAGTTGCTGGAATCCGAGAATGACGATGGCTTGATCGATGTTGGAGATTCGTCCGCTGAACCCATAGGCCGCTGAATTGACGAAGCGCAATACCTTGGACGTTAAAATCGAATCGGCCCCGATCACCCGCACCAGTTCCTTGACCGACGAACGCTGGTTGGAGGTGATCTCGCGGACTTTCTGGACCACGCCCCAGAGTGTGGATAATTCCCGTCCGCCGGTGACGGATTTTTTGACGCGCTGTTCCAGTTCTTCCGGACTAATAGTCAAATCAATGCCCCTCGATGTGTTTTAGAACGGAGGCCTTCAAGAAAAGCATTTGCTTGTCTTCGCCGACGGTGGAAAAAAGTTTTTCGATGCGCTCTTTTTCTTGCAGGTATCTCTCGTCATGCTGGAGCGAAGAGGCCAGGGGATCGGCAGCGGCGTCGGTTGCTGCATCTGCTTGGGTGGAGATGCTGACGCTGCCGATGTTCCATTTTTGCAATTGGCGGATATGGGCTTCGCTTATCAGGGTGCCGGCTTTGAGCAAAACGGCGCCGCGGATTTCCACATTCTTATCCACCTTCATTCCCGGGCAAAGGTTCTTTACCGATTTGATCACCGACTCCATAGCTTCCAATCTCCATCGAGCGGACTTGCAAGCTTTGCAATCCCCTATGTATTTGATAAAGGCTGCACGGCGACTCGTCAAGCAGGGTTTCCTGTGTGGCCGGAAAAGATGCGCCCATGGCCCGTTGTGAAAATGGTTTTTGATTGAACAATCGATCGAAGTTGTGGAATCTGAAGGGCAGAGGAGTTATTTTAATTCATGCAATCGGCATTGAACGCGAAAGGATTGTTTGTATGAATGGATTCAGCCTGACGGACATATTTCAAATGGTAGACCGCGCGGAGAGCAGTGCAGCGGCTTTCTATCGAAAGGCCGCCAAGATGCAGATCAACCTTCATGAGAGCAAGAAATTGAGCGAGATGGCTCGCATGGAAGACGAACATCGGGCTTTTTTTGCCGAAATAAACCGCAAATTGTCCGGCGCCGACAAAACGGCCGTTCAAGATCCCTCCGGCGAAGTGCGCATGTATTTGAACGGGTTGGTGGAACGTCATGGCGGTGAAGGTTCTCTGGAGATGGCTCATGAGTTGACGGGGACCGAATCGGTGGAGGACATTATCGGTCTGGCCGTGACGGCGGAAGCGCAATCGATCTTGTTTTATGTGGGGTTGAAGGATGCCTTTGCGTTGGAAAACGACCGGAAGGCCGTTGAGAAGATCATTGAGGAAGAGAAAAAGCATGTCGTCATGCTGCGCGGCATTTTGGAGGCCCATCGGCAGACCCTATGACCGCAACGATCACGGAAAAAGACCGCGAAATGGCCCGACGTTGCGTGGAATGCCCGGTTTGTACGCGGGCGCGCCGAAAGCAACGCGGGGTGATTTTTTGGTTTGTAAAGGCAATTGAAGACGGGTTGTGTCCGTATTGCCAGGCTTACGAACGTGTTTACGGGCGAAAAGCCCACGAGCCGGAGCCTCGGCAGCCTTGAAGAAAATCGGCATATTTGGCGGCTCGTTCAATCCGGTGCATCTGGGGCATTTGATTCTGGCCCAGGATGCCTTGGAGCGATTCGGGTTGGAGAAAGTTATTTTCATTCCCTGCGCCCAACCTCCGCATAAATCCTGTGCGGACATGGCCGCTCCCGAACATCGTCTGGCCATGTTGAAGCTGGCTTTGAAAGACGATGCCCGAATGGTGGCGTCGGCCCTGGAAATGGAGCGGGGAGGGGTATCGTACACCATTGACACCCTGCGGCGCTTGAAGGAGTTGGATCCCGAGGCGCAGTATTATTTCATCATCGGCGGCGATTCGTTAATCGAATTGCATACCTGGAAGGAAATCGACGAGCTGCTGGGCTTGTGCGAAGTGATCACCCTGCGCCGTCCGGGCCTGCAAGCCTTGCCGGCAGCGGATTCGTTGCAGTTGAAAGCGCCCTGGCCGGAAAAGCTGCTGTCCAACGTTTTTACGGGACATTTGGTGGATATTTCGTCCACCGACATTCGAAGGCGCGTTCGCTCCGACCGGAGTATTCGTTATTTTGTTCCATTCGGCGTCGAAATGTATATTGTTAACCAAGAACTTTATCGAAGTGGAGAAAAGTGAAGAACGAAACATTGGAAATAGCCAAAAAAGCTCGGGAAGCCCTGATCGCGAAAAAGGGTGAAGACATCATAATCCTCGATGTTCGCAAATTGTCCAGCGTGACAGATTTTTATCTGGTGGCCACGGGCCGCAACGGTCCACACATCAAAGCCCTGATCAACGAGGCAGAAGCGGTTCTTTCGCGCGAAGGGCTCAAGCATTATCGCAAGGCGGGAACCTCCGACAGCGAGTGGATGGTCATCGATTTCATGGACCTCGTGGTGCATGTCTTCTCGCCTACGACGCGCAAATACTACGAATTGGAACGCCTGTGGAGCGATGCGCGCATCGTTTCGTAACGATCGGAGAGCGTTAGCGATCACCAAGCCAGGTCGTCTTCATGCAGCAGTTCGCCCAGCCGGCGTTCGATGATTTTTTCCCGGTTGGCTTGCCGTTCGTCCAATTGTTTTTTCAACACCTGCAGATCCTGTTCCGCTTCGGCAATCATTTGCAGGCGTTGTTGTCCCCTTAGATCGAAAAGCCGTTCCAGCCGGTTGCGGATGTCAGCCTGAATTTGTTGCTTTTCGCCCGGCTTCTCGGTCTTGCGATAGGTTTTGACCATCGTTCGAATTTCGTCTTCCATCGCACCCATTTCCGGATTTGGGCCTTTTCGGTCTCCAAATCGTTCTGATCGATCGTGTGGGGGCGGGGCCAGCCGGTCGAGGATTCGATTGCGTTCCTCGGGTGGAAGCGACATGAGAAACTCGTACAGCTTGGGGGTTTCTTTCAAGTGCGCCATGTGGCGTCGGTATCGCAGGCGTTCGCGCAGCTCGGCTCGGAAGGCTTCGGGGTCTGCTTCCCGAAGCTTGATCAGTTGGTCGTATTCCTCCGGATTTTTCTCGCGGATATGCGCCAGCCATTTTTCCAGGTGCGCTTCCTTGGGCATGGCGCGCGGTGGCGGGGGGGGCCTCAGCTCCTCCATTTGCGCGGGAACGGCGATGGGCATTAAAAAGGCGATGGCTATGAGCAGCGGAATTTTCATATGGCGGATCCTTCCATTTGTAAAAGTTCATCGGCCAGGGTGTCGGCGTCGGATGCCTCGGCTTCACTGACCGAGGCGTTGTTTTCGTAAACGGCGGAAGCCATTAGCGCCCCCAATTCGGTATACCGGCTGTCGAAGTCGTCGTTCCATGCCATGGCCTCCGGGGCCGCCAGGGCCGGTTGTGCGATATCGCGGGATTTAAACAGGGGCCGGGTGATGAGGAGGAAGCCCGTCAGCAACAGCAGGCTCATCGACGCATAAATAAGGGCAGGGCGCCAGGTGACGGTGAAGGATTCGTGCAGGCCCTGGCGGGTTGGCCTCATCGCTCTGTCCTGTTGGCGCCGGGCGAAGGCCAGGATTTGCTCCCGTTGGAATTTGTCCAGTGGAGGCGCCAGGTCGGGCTTTTGCCGGACGGCGGCCGCCAGGGTCGTCAAGTCTTCGGCTTGCTGACGGCATCCCGTGCATTGGCGCAAATGCCGGCTTAGCCGCCGGCGTCCGATCCACGTCAGCTCGTGACTGGCTTCCAGCAGAATCTTTTGCTGTGCTTGCAGGCAGTTCATGTTTTCCCCCCGTCGTAATACTCGGTTCCCAAATCCTTTCTAAGCCTCGCCAATGCGTATTGCATTCGGGCCAGGGCGGTATTGATCGAAACGTCCTGGATGGCAGCGATTTCCTTGAAGGATCGGTCTGCTTCCATCCGAAGATAAAATACTTCCCGCTGTTCGGGCGGCAGCCGCCGGACGGCCTTTTGTATTTGCTCGCCCAGATCCTTGCCGGCGGTAATCGCTTCCGGCGTGAGCCCTTTGTCGGGGAGCCTGGCTTCCCAGGCTTCGCCGGCTTCGTCGGACGCGCCATTCAGGGAGACTTCCGGGCGGTTTTTCCTGGCGCGGTCGATAATCAGATTGTGCGCGATGCGGAAAAGCCAGCTCAGGAAGTTTTTCTCGCGATACTGATCAAAGCTGCGTATGGCCCGAAACCAGACTTCCTGGAAAACCTCGTCCGCATCCCCGCGGGCTTCCGTCATTTTGAGAATGAACCCGAAAAGCGGGCGGCGGAAGTGCTCCACCAGATGGCTGAGCGCTTCAATTTGCCCCTGTCGATAGGCTTCGATCCATTCATTTACGCGCTCGTCCATGCTTTGTCGCGTCTCCATCCGCCTGTCTTCTTTGCACACATAACGGCTCTGTCGACCGTTTATTGTCGATTCGGTTGAAAAAGCCGCCGGTTCGCAGAACCGGCCTACAAAAAGAGTTTGTTGCAGGCCTACGTGGCTGGCATGAGTCGGGCGCTCTTCAGAACCTTTCAACAGAATCGATTGACCAGATGCTGTGAATAGACGAATTTCCAAGCTTTGGAAAGCTCGACGTTTCACTTTGGCATGCTTATACGGACGCGGCTACGCAGCGGTTTCCGAACAGGAAAATATAAGGTGAATCGGTATCTTTTGCAAGCTTGCTCTACGCGGGTACAGACGGGCGTGGAAAATCTTCAAACCTTGCAAAAGCCGTCCCGATAATTTGTTTTGAAATCCGGCGTTTTGGCCGCATGGTCATGGTGGAGAGGCGGAAGCCATGAATGATTTTTCGTTGATGCGCGAACACATGCTCGAAGTCGACTTGAAGGCTCGGGGGATTCGGAATCCGGAGGTGTTGGGGGCGATGCGGGCGGTTCCTCGCGAAGCGTTCGTGCCGGCCGCGTTGTACGACGAAGCCTATGCCGATCATCCGCTGCCGATTGGAAAGGGGCAAACCATTTCACAGCCGTACATGGTGGCCCTGATGACGGAGCTGGCCGATGCAAGGGCTTCCAGCAAAGTGCTGGAGGTGGGCTCCGGCTGCGGTTACCAGGCTGCCGTCCTAGCGGAAATCTGCCGGATGGTCTATACGGTCGAAATACTGCCCGAACTGGCGGAGCAGGCACGGGAAAATTTGAAGGCGCTGGGCTATCGGAATGTCAAAGTCCGCACGGGCGACGGAGCGAAGGGCTGGCCGGAACAGGCCCCGTTCGATGCCGTGCTGGTGGCGGCGGCGCCGGTAACCGTTCCCTTGGCTTTGGTGGATCAGCTCAAGCTGGGCGGACGTCTGGTCATTCCGGTGGGGGCGGCGATGTCCTCTCAATATCTGATGTTGATTCGAAAACACGAAGATGGCACGGTTTCGGAGGAGAAGATCATCCCAGTGAGGTTCGTCCCGTTGACGGGCCCCGAGACGAATGAGAAATCCCCTACCGAGGGCGAGGAGCAGATATGAAGGACGAAGCGAACGGCATCAAAAGTTCTTATGAGCTGGCCATGGAGCGATTGGAGAGGAAGAATGGGCCTGTGGCCTCTCTTTCCGCCGAACAAAAGGCGGCTCTGGCCGGCATCGAGCGCAAGAGCAAAGCGGATATGGCGGAAGTCGAGATCATGAAAGGCAAGCAGATTGCCGAAGCCCGGGCGGCCGGTGATATGGAAGCGGCGGCCAAATTGGAAGAGCAGAAGCAGACGGACATCCGAAGAATTCAGTCGCGTTGCGAAGACGAGAAGGAGCACATCCGCAAAGGAAGCTGACCGGACGAGGAATTCTTCAAAAATAAGTTCTGTGAATTTGCATTTTTTTAAAATCAACGTACGATTCGCGTCAGTGTATACGAAATCAAAGAGAGGATGACTCGATCGAATCGAGGATCATGGGAATGAAGCCTGAAACATTGACGCGCTGGACAACGGAAGATTCTGCCGAGCTGTATGGCATTCGGAATTGGGGCGCCGGATATTTCGATATTTCCGGCAAAGGCAACGTGGTGGTGCGCCCCCGGGGCAAGGGGTCCGAGGTCCATGTCGATCTGATGGACATTGTCGAGGGTTTGAAGGCTCGGGGGCTGAACATGCCGGTGTTGCTGCGCTTCGAAGACATCCTGGCTTCGCGCGTCGAGCAAATCAACACGAGCTTTGCCAAGGCGGTTCTCGATGCGGGCTACAAGTCGTATTACCGCGGAGTTTATCCCATCAAGGTCAACCAGCAGCAACAGGTGGTGGAAAGCGTGGTGGCCTGCGGGGGGCGATTTCATCATGGGTTGGAGGCCGGCAGCAAGGCCGAACTGATTGCCGCGCTGGGCTATATGCACGATCCCGAGGCGTTTGTGGTTTGCAACGGCTACAAAGACGAGGAGTTCGTCGATCTCGCGCTGTTGACGCTGAAGATGGGCATCCAAATTATCATTGTGCTGGAAATGTCCAACGAGTTGACCATGGTGCTCGATCGCGCCAAGCGCATGGGCGTGCGGCCCCGGTTGGGGATTCGCGCCAAGCTGGCGACGCGTGCGGCCGGTTATTGGACGGAATCCGGCGGCGACCGGAGCATGTTCGGATTGAATGCGTCCCAGATCATCGATGTGGTGGATCATCTGCGCGACGCCGGCATGCTGGATTGTCTGCACATGCTGCATTACCACGTGGGATCGCAGATTCCCAACATCCGCAGCATTCGGGCCGCGGCGGCCGAAGCGAGCCGGCTGTACGTCGATTTGGCCCGCGAAGGGGCGCAGATGGGGATTTTGAATGTCGGCGGCGGTCTGGCGGTCGATTACGACGGCTCCCACACGAACTTTTCTTCCAGCAGCAATTATACGATGGACGAATACGCGGCGGATATCGTCGAGGCGGTCATGAAGATGTGCGACGATTCCCAGATTCCGCATCCGGTGATTGTCAGCGAGTCCGGGCGTGCGACGGTGGCGCATCACTCCGTGTTGCTGTTCAATATCCTGGAGGTGAACCGTTGCGAGTCGCATGGCCTCCCGGAGCAGGTGCCGACGGATTCCCCGGAGCAGTTGCGGCGCCTGATGGAAGTCAACGAGGTTCTGACCAGCAAGAATGCGCAGGAATGCTATCACGATGCGGTTTATTACCGCGACGAAGCCCGTGCGCTCTACGAAAGCGGAAAAATCACCCTTCGCCAGCGTGCGTTGGCGGAGCGGATTTTCTGGCACATCGTACAGCGCATTGCGGAGGAAATTCGCGGACGCAAATACATTCCTGACGAGTTGGCGGGGCTCGATGCGGCCATTGCGGACGTTTACTACGGAAATTTCAGCGTGTTTCAATCGCTGCCCGACGTGTGGGCCATCGAGCAATTATTCCCGATCATGCCGATTCATCGGCTGGCCGAGGTGCCTTCGCGGCAGGGGACCATCGCGGATATCACCTGCGACTGCGACGGGAAAATCGACCGTTTCATCGATCTTCACGATGTCCGGCAGACGCTGCCGCTGCATGAAAAGAATGGATTGGATTATTATGTGGGGGTGTTCCTGATCGGGGCCTATCAGGAAACTTTGGGCGATTTGCACAATCTGCTGGGCGATACGCATGTGGTAAGCCTGCGCGTCAGTGAAAATGGCGAACTTGAATACGCCACGGAAATCGCCGGCGACACGGTGGCCGATGTGTTGTCCTACGTGGAATACAATCCGCAGGAAATGCTCGACCGGGTTCGAAAAGCGGCCGAACAGGCTGTGCGTTCGGGCCGGATTACCGCCGAGGAGCGACGCCAGATTATGGACGCGTATGAGTCGGGGCTGCGTGGATATACATATTTTGAGTCGTAAAAAGTGTGAAGAGGGGCGAAGTCCAAAGAGTCCAAAGTCCAAAGAAGTCCAAAGTCCAAAGAGTCCAAGGTCCAAAGTCCAAAGAGTCCAAGGTCCAAAGTCTGTGGGCCTATTTTTGAATTCCTTAACCCCTCGCTTACTCGTCGGGATGGGGTAGGGCGGAGGGGAGTAGGCCGACGGCGCGGTCTTCGGCGGCCAGAATCCAATTGGTGGTCAGCACGCGGGAGAAAAGCCCTCGGAAGATGCGTTTCCAACTGTGCTGAATGGCGGAATGTGCGTCCTGCATAATGTCTTCGATGCGCGATAGGGCTTCCTTGCCGCCCCAAAGGCAGACGGGTTTTTCTTCGATCCAGGGATGAATCGTCCACTGAAGCCATTCGTCGGGACGCGGGGTTCCCGGCTGGCTCCCAAACGCCCGGTAGAGCGGGGCATCGAAAACCAACGGCATGCTTTGCATGACATAACGGCAATAATTCAGGGAGGCGATGGTTTGCTGTATCCGAAGCTCCTCCGGTTTGCTTTCCTCCGGCCCGCCAACCAGAAAACGCACCACGGTTTGAATGTTGTATTCCTTCATGACGGTCATCATGGCGGCCAAATGGGCCGGTTCGATGGTGCAGCCGTACTGTTTGAGGATGTCGGGATCGCAACTGGGGTAAACAAATTCCACCCGGCGACACATGGTGAATTCCATGTCCGCCAAGGTTTCGTCATCGATGAAGGTGGGCAGCAGCCTCAGTCCCCACGGCTGGGAATTGCGAACCATGCGAAGGGCTTTGCACCATTGGCTCAATCGTTCGACGGTCCAGATGCCGGGTGGATCGGTCAGGAATACTTCCGTGACGCCAAGATGAGCGCATTTGAGGAGCGTCATGGCGGCGCGATCCAGGGGCCAGGTGCGCAGGGGCTCGTCCATGCCGCCGAAAATTCGATCCGACGGACAATGGCTGTGTCCGCGAGAGAGCTTCATTTCAGCCCGGCAGGTGCCCCGGTTGGCTCCCACTTGATAGGCGCTCCAGAACAAGCCGTGCCAATCGGGCATGGACAGCGATTTTAAATCCGTCAGCCAATAGGGCGTTGCCGATTGAACCCGGGGGATGACCAAGCCGGGCACTCTTTGCAGCCTGCGTTCGACATCCATGTAGTCGAGCAAATTGCGAAGGATCGGTTCCGGGTCGCCGGCCAGGGCGTAATCTGCCCAGGGTAGATTCACGGCATGGTCGGGGAATGCCGAGGGATACGAGCCAAATAATACCGTGCGAGTTTCAGGAAAATGACGCTTGGCCATTTCGAGGATGGCGGAGGCCTGGCCGATATTTTCGGTCGTGGCATTGACCACCAGCAAGCGGGGAGACGGAACCGTTTTGACGGCTTCGATGAATTCCTTTTCCAGGTGCGTGTACTGGCGGCAGTCAAGAAAAATGCAGGTGTGACGAGTCCGCTCAAGCACATAGGCGCGCAGGCAAAGAATGGACCAGGGCGGTGCGTACAAATGAGCGTCGCATGATGCGCTTTCAACCGGTTGCACCGGTTCGTCGGGGCTTGATGGTTGTATTAAGACTACGTTCACGCCAGGCTTTCTGCTTAATTATTTCTTCCCTTTGCGGAGCGCAACCCATATCCTTCGAATAACATAGTATTTAGGTGGGTAAATTGTCCAGAATAAAATGACGACACTCGATTACGACTATTTGGTCATCGGCAGCGGCCTCGCGGGACTCATGGCGGCCCTTAATTTATCGCGTCACGGACGCGTGATGGTGGCCAGCAAGAAAGAGGCTGTGGAAAGCAATTCAAACTATGCTCAGGGCGGCATCGCTTGCGCCATCGATCCGGAGGATAGTTTCGATGAGCATGTCCAGGATACGATGAAGGTCGGCGCCTATTTGTCGAACGAAGAGGTCGCTCGCGCCATCATCTCCTCCGGCCCGGCCAGAATTCAGGATTTGGAAGCGTTGGGAGTGGCGTTTGAGCGCCGGGAAAGTCATGGCGAGGACTATGATTTGGGCCAGGAAGGCGGCCATTCGCGCCGACGCGTTCTTCATGCCGGGGATATTACGGGACAACGGATGATCCGCGTGTTGTTGGACCGGGTAGCGGAAAACGCCAACATCACCTTGCGGGATCACTTGATGGCGATTGACTTGGTCACTACCGGTTGGCTGAAACAGCCGGGGGAAAGCCGCTGCATCGGCGGATATTTCCTGGATCAAAAAAAGGGAGAAATCCTGGCTATCCGTTCGTCTTTCACTGTGTTGGCGACCGGGGGCGCCGGCAAAGTATACCTTTATACCAGCAACCCGGATGTGGCGACCGGCGATGGAATTGCCATGGCCTGGCGCGCCGGCCTGCCGATCAAAAACATGGAATTCGTGCAGTTTCATCCGACGTGCCTATACCATCCGGCAGCCAAATCGTTTTTGATCAGCGAGGCCGTACGCGGGGAGGGGGCGGTGCTGATCAATACCGCCGGGGAATCTTTTATGGAGCGCTACGATTCGCGGGGTTCCCTGGCGCCGCGCGATGTGGTGGCCCGGGCCATCGATAACGAAATGAAAACCCGCGGGGATACGTGCGTTTATCTGGACATTTCGCATCGGTCGGCGCGCTTCTTGAAGAAACGCTTTCCCAATATCTATGCCGCTTGCCTGAAATATGGTTTCAACATGGCCAAGCAACCCATTCCGGTCGTACCGGCGGCTCATTATTTTTGTGGCGGCGTCGAAGCCGGGGTGGACGGGCGGACGGCGCTGAAAGGACTCTTTGCCTGCGGAGAGGCGGCCTGTACCGGGTTGCACGGAGCCAATCGTCTGGCCAGCAACTCGCTGCTCGAAGCGCTGGTCTGCTCACATCGTGCGGCGGAAACCATTGCGCAGATGCCGCGCGAACACCCGACCGTCGAAATCCCGGCCTGGCGATATAACGACGCCGTGCCCAGCGACGAGGCGGTGGTGGTGGAGCACAATTGGAACGAACTGCGCACCTGCATGTGGGATTATGTCGGTATTGTCCGCACGAATAAACGCCTCGAACGAGCCCTGCGCCGGATCAACAACCTGCGGCAGGAAATTCGCCAGTACTATCTGGCCTATTTGGTTACGGCGGATGTGCTTGAACTGCGAAATATTGCCGCCGTAGCCGCTTTGGTGGTGCGTTCGGCCATGCTGCGCAGGGAAAGCCGCGGACTTCATTACACGCTGGACTATCCCCAGGAGCTTCCCGGAACGCCGACCGATACCCGGATTTGCGATCAGCCGGGCGGTTGATCCCGGGCGGTCTAAAATTTCGTCGCGCTTATCGAGTTTGGTTGTCGCTGTTTCCAGCGCGGGGACGGTCGTTTGCGGCGTACAATTCGACCCAAGTAAACGATCATGGAACTGATCATGATCAGAATGGCCAGCACCCAGATCATGAGGACCAAAGCATCCGTTTCGGTTCCATAAGGAGAGCTTTGCGCCACGATCAGATTACACGTCAGGTTGGCCGCCACGATAGTAATCAATACCGTGTTGAGGCAGCGGCAGGCATTATCCCAGGCTTCAATCCTCGGCTCGGGGTCGGCGCCGGCCACTTCCCTCAGGACTTGTCCGATGGGCAGGAATATGAGGATAAGGACAAACAACGCGTAATGCCAGGTCGAGGCCGGGAAGCCCAGTTCATTGATCGTGAGCCAGAGGACGGTAAGAGCAATGGCAATGAAGGCGTACTTGATGAAGAAAACCAGCGAAGGAAACCACAGGTCGTGAATTCGTACGAGAGCATCGCCCAGTAAAGTTCGTTTTTCGTGGGTCGTATAGAGCCGGCTGCAACCCCAGAGAATTAATTGAAGACCCACGCCCAATCCCAAAGCCGTCCATAAACCGGGTCCGACCCCCGTGCGGTTGGCCAGGATCATGGCGATCGTGATAGAAATGGGAATGAGTCCAAGCCTTTGCACCCACCGAATGTGCATCATCGATGTCGGGCTGGACATGTGATAATTCTGGAAAAGCATCATGACCGCATATTCAGCTTGATGGGAAGCCTCTGTCAACTGTGGATTCGTAGTTGCACCTGTTCCAGTCTTGCGCAGGCTTGTAGAATCGAATAAGGTCGCCAAGATGAGCAGGTTGCCTTCATGGATCAGATCGTCCTTGCGGACGGAAAGCGGTTATGCCCAGGTGGACCATTTGATGTCCTCGCTGGGATTGCATACCGTTTGCGAAAGCGCGCGTTGCCCGAACAAGCATGAATGTTGGAATCGGGCGACCGCGACCGTGATGATTTTGGGCGATACCTGCACGCGAAATTGCCTGTTCTGCGCCGTTAAAACGGGACTGCCCGGCGCGGTCGATGCGGAAGAACCGGGAAAGGTGGCGCGGGCCGCCAAGACCCTGGGATTGCGGCATGTGGTCTTGACCAGCGTGACGCGCGACGACTTGCCGGACGGGGGCGCCGCACATTTCTCGGAAACTATTCTGGCCATTCGCCGGGAGTGTCCGAATGCTGCGGTGGAAGTACTTACACCGGATTTCAAAGGAAATTCTTCCTCCCTGCAAAAAGTTTTTTTGGCACAACCGGATGTCTTCAACCATAATTTGGAAACGGTCGAGCGATTGCAGGCGACGATTCGTCCGCAGGCCTCCTACCGGTGTTCGCTGGGGGTGTTGAAGCAGGCGGCCGAATGGCGGCCGACGCTGAGGGTGAAATCGGGACTCATGCTGGGGCTGGGCGAAACCGAGGAGGAGTTGATGGCCGCGATGAACGACTTGCTGACGGCCGGCTGTTCCTTGTTGACGCTGGGACAGTATCTGGCCCCGAGTCGACGGCACGTTCCCGTCGCACATTTTTATGCGCCGGCGGAATTCGAGCATTGGGCGGATCGAGCGCGGCAAATGGGTTTCAAAGAGGTGGCGGCAGGGCCCATGGTCCGGTCGTCCTACAAGGCCGACGAACTGGCCCGGCGCGCGACCGATCCCAAGGCGGAGGCTTAGACGACTTGTGGCAAGAATCCTTATATGCTATTTGGTTCGCCATAGCGGGCACCATTCGGCGGCCTGTGCGGTGGAGTCTGCCTTGCACAAGCTGGATCCCACCGTAGAAACCCTGTGCGTGGACTTGCTCGAATACAGCCATCCCAAGTGGAGCGCCATTCTGCAAAAGACCTACATGGTGACCATCCGCCGAACGCCGGAAGTCTGGGAAGCGCTCTACGATAATTCATTTTTCGAATATTTGACCCGCAAAATCCGGGGGTTGATTCAGCGGGGCAACAGCAAGCCGCTGGTGCAGTTGATGGAAACCTTTCGCCCGGATGCCGCCATCTGTACGCAGGCGCATCCTCTAGCCGTGCTGAATGCCTATGCCGAGCGGCGCAATTTGGAGCTGCCGCTGTGGGGCGTGGTCACGGATTTCATTCCGCACCGTTTCTGGGTGTCGAAGGGGCCAAGGATCGAATATGTGGTCGCCGACGAGGCGGCGGCCGAACGCCTGGTCTGGCTGGGCATCGAGCGCAAGAGCACGCATGTGATGGGCATTCCGATTCACCCGGGCTTTGTCGCCGAACGCAAAACCCGAATCTCGCGTGAAGACGGTCCGAGGGTTTTGGTGATGGGCGGCAGTCGCGGTTTGGGAGCTCGCTTGCGGACGATTCGCCAACTGGATCGCAGCGTACAGGATTTCACCATTGATGTCGTGACCGGCACGAACCGGCGCCTGCGCACCAAGCTGATTCGCCACCGCAATTCGTTTCGCCATCCGATTCGTATTCGAGGCTATGTGAAGGACGTCGTGGCGCTGATGCATCGGGCCAGCGTTTTGATCAGCAAACCCGGAGGTTTGACGGCGGCCGAAGCGGCCTCCGTGGGCTTGCCGATGCTGCTCATACGGCCTCTGCCGGGCCAGGAACAGGGAAACACGGATGTCCTGGTCCGTCATGGGGCGGCTGTGCACTTGGCGCACGATCGCGATATAAACCCGGTCGTGACGACCTTGCTGGGCAATAAAGAGTTGTTGACCATGATGCGCGAACGCGCGCTGGCCTTGGGCAAACCCCATGCCGCTCTGGATATTGCCCGGCATGTGCTGGCGTCGCTGGAGTTGCGGACGAAGGAACTGGTGGGGGCCGCGCATGTTTGAATACTGGGTTTACCGAGCGGCTTCCATGCTGAGTCGAATGCTCCCCATGCGAATGGCTTACTGGGTTGGACTACGGGTGGCGGATTTGTTTTACCGGCATAATCATGCAGGACGCCAGGCCGTCATTGCCAATCTTCGGCAGATTTACCAGGCCCAAAAAATCCAGCCGGCGGACGAAGCCTTGGAAGGCTTGGCGCGCAAAACCTTTCAATACTTCGGGAAATACCTGGTCGATTTTTTTCGGTATTCCATGTTGAGCGTGGAGGACGTCCGGCGGATGGTGAGCATTGCGCATGTCGAATATCTCGACGAATGCGTCCGGTTGGGACGGGGCGTGATCCTGCTGACGGCGCATTTCGGCAATTGGGAATTGGGCGGAGCGGTATTGAGCGCGTTGGGTTATCGTTTCAAGGCGCTGGTGTTGACCCAGCGCGTGGAAAAGCTCAACCGGCTTTTTCAGTCGCAGCGCGAGAGTCGGGGGATGCAGTTGATTCCCGTGGGACACTCGGCGCTGGGCGTTATGCGCAGCATCAAGCGGGGCGAGGTGGTGGCCTTGCTGGCGGATCGCGATTTTACGACGAGGGACGATCGCATCGACTTTTTCGGCAAGCCGGCGCGCTTGCCCAAGGGACCGGCCTGGCTGTCGAAACACACCGGGGCGCCCATTGTGCCGGGGTTCTTGATCCGGCAGGTGGACGATACCTTTCTGCTGCGGCTTCATCCCCCCATATTTCCTGAAAACGAGCCCACCGAAGAGGCCTTGAGGCAACGGATTAGTTCGGTGCTTGAAAAAGAGATCGGCGAGCGGCCTTACCAGTGGTTTATATTTGATGACTTTTGGGCCTCCGATCCTCATAATCAGGGCCATCAATCGACGGATTTATGACATGCAAAACAAAGAAAATTTAAAGGTCTGCATCGTGGTGCCGGCCTTTCGGGAAGAAAAGAAGATTCGGGATGTGGTGACGGCGATCCGGCGGTATTGTCCCCAGGTCGTGGTGATCGACGATGGATCGTCCGACCGCACGGCGGTCGAGGCGGAGCAGGCGGGGGCGATGGTTTTGCGACATCCGCAGAACCAGGGCAAGGGCGTGGCGCTCAACACGGGCTTTCGCTATGCGCGCGAAAAAGGGTTTGAGGTCGCCATTACCATGGATGCCGACGGGCAGCACGATCCGGTGGAAATACCGAATTTTATCGAGGCGTATGTGCGGACGGGCATCCCGGTGCTGGTGGGCAACCGGATGGCGGATGTGGCGCACATGCCCGCCGTGCGCAAATGGACGAACCAGCTCATGAGTTGGATGTTAAGCCGGCTGATGGGCCAATATGTCCCCGACACTCAATGCGGCTATCGGCTCTACCGGTGCGATGTGATTCCATTCGTGTCGGCCACCTCCGAGCGATTTGCGGCGGAATCGGAGATCTTGCTCCATGTGGCGGAGCGCGGCATCCGCATCAGTTCGGTCCGAATCGCGACGATTTACGGCGACGAAACAAGCAAGATTCATCCTCTGGCCGATACCTGGCGGTTTCTGGCCATGCTGTGGAAATATCGAAAACACCAGCGTCAAAGCATTGTGCAATAAAGAAAACAGAACAAGGAAAGGTTATCGATCATGGAGTTATTAGAGCATGTGGTGGAGTGGATCGTTCAGGTGGTCGGGCAGTGGGGTTATTGGGGCATTGTCGTCATGATGTTTCTGGAAAGCTCCTGTTTTCCGTTTCCGAGCGAAGTGGTCATGATCCCGGCCGGGTATCTGTCTTCACCGGGATATCTCGCCTCCGCCAACTATGTGCCAGGGCATGAGATGAACATCTACATGGCCATATTCATGGGCATCATCGGCAGTTGGCTGGGCGCCTTGTTCAACTATTACCTGGCCTTGGCGTTGGGGCGGCCCTTGCTGTTGAAATGGGGCAAATACCTGCTCATCTCGGAAAAGAATTTCGAAAAAGGCGAAAAGTTTTTTCAAACGCATGGCGAGATTGGAACTTTCACCGGACGCCTGATTCCGGTGATCCGCCAGTATATTTCCCTGCCGGCGGGCATTGCGCGCATGAATCTGGCGCATTTCCTGTTTTTTACCGGCTTAGGCGCCGGCATTTGGATGGTTGTTTTGACCGTGATCGGATATGTGGCCGGGCAAAATCAGGAGTTGATTCATTATTACTCGCGGCAGGCGACGGTCTGGGCGCTTCTATTTTGCACGATCCTCATTTTGGCGTATATTTGGTTTTACAGACGTAAAAAAGCGGCGGCCAAAGCGGCCGAATTGGGCCGTTAGAGCTGGGTAGAGGACCGTATGGCATTCAAGAAAGTTAGAGATCTTTTGGACCGGGCGAGGCAGTTTCATCAGGCCCTGAGCGAATACTATACGAAGAACAGCGAGCTGGCTTCCAACGAAAAAATGCAGGTGTTGCTCACCTACATGAGCCGGCATGAGCAGAATATGGTGGAGGCGCTTGCTCGTTATGAGGACGGCGCTTCCAAAAAGGTGCTGAATACGTGGTTCAAATATCCGCCGGAAATGAAACACGCCAAGTGCTTTGAATGTTTGGAACTTTCTCCGGATATGTCGCCGGATGACATTATGGAGACGGCGTTGCGGGTGGATCAGTGTCTCGTCGCCTTGTATAAGCAGGCGGCGGAGAAATCCGTGTCCCAAGACGTCAAAGACTTGTTCAAGCAACTTTTGGCCATGGAGCAAAAAGAAGAAACTAAAGCCTTGCGCGACGCCTTGCATTATGACCAGGAGTCTTGATGGATGGGGCTGAATTTACGGCCTAACCCGCATTTCTCACCGCCCGGTGAGAAATCCGGGCTAACTCAACTTCCGTTTCCTTAGATCCTCTTCGTCCAGCCCCAGATAGTGGCCGATTTCATGCAGCAGGGTCTTTCGGACTTGATTTCGATAGGCCGGCAAATGATGTTGCGCGTAGTTCCAAATGTTTTCCAGGAAAAGAATGATCTGAGGCGGAAGCCGTTGGGAGATGGTCAGACTGTCGGGATAGGGAACGCCGGTAAACAAGCCCAAGGTGTCCCAGGGGTCCAGGCCCGCTCTGGCCAGCGCGGCATTCGGACGGGGTTCGAAGGTGATGGGGACTTCCTGGATTCTTTCTTGGTAAGCGTCCGGTGAACCCAGGGCGAGATCAAGCGGGGGCGTGGGCCTTTTGGAATTGGGCGGGCAGCAGTTCGTCGATTTGTCGGGCGG
>MHBK01000018.1 GCA_001804865.1 Lentisphaerae bacterium GWF2_57_35 | reverse complement strand
ATTGTACAGGGGTTGGTTTTGAGACTTGCCTTTAGTCAGGTCGGATACGCTGAGCGGCAATCCTTCCCGTTCGCGTTCTTGAATGGCTTTTATCAGTTGTTGTTCTTTCGACGGTTTCTTTTTCATGTCTGCTGCCTTCAATACGCATGTCTCCTGTTGCCGAATGCGGTGAATGGTAATGTGTCGGCATGGAACTGCCAACTTCAAAGCTGTAAAAAACGGCCAAAACGTTGGTCTTTTGCCGTCCTTGGCACGACATGCATCATGGAGGGGCGCGCTTCGTCGCGGCCGTCTTTGTTTTGTCGAAGACGGGATTAAGAAAGATTAAGATTACGATTATGATTAAGATTAGGAATAGGAAGGAGAAAGGAGTCATATGATGCAACAGCAAATGTACAAGGGGATTCGCAAGCGTTCCGCCAAAGTGTTCTGCGGGCTTCCGTTGGTCGACATTGCGCTTGGGCCCGATCCGGACAAAGGCGAAATTCGGGGGCATGCGCACGGCATTATCGCGATCGGCGATGTGGCGAAGGGATGGATTGCCCTGGGCGGTTTGGCTCGCGGCGGTTTGGCGTTCGGCGGCGTTGCGGTTGGACTCGTGGCTTTCGGCGGGGTTGGGTTGGGCGTCGTTTCCTTTGGCGGACTGGCTCTGGGCTTGCTGGCGCTCGGTGGACTGGCCATAGGCGGTCTGGCCATCGGCGGAGGGGCGATCGGCGTGGTGGCTGTTGGAGGCGGCGCGATCGGCTACTATGCCTGCGGCGGAGGCGCACTTGGGAAATACGTGATTTCAGCCATGCAGCGCAGTCCGGAAGCGGTTGAGTTTTTCAAGCACTGGCGGCCATAAGCCGACTTATGGAAAAAGACGAGCCCGTCGTCTCGCGCCGCTGAACAAGCGGAGCAAGTCCTCACGCCGACATTGACCATCGAGCTTCCGATGCCGGACGGCTCCTTCGCGCGGTTCCGAGTTATCGAGTCGCCGGTCATGGCGCCCGAGCTGGCTGCGCAGTTTCCCGAGATCAAGACGTACCGCGGACAGGGCGTCGACGACCCGCAGGCCAGCCTGCGCCTCCTGCTCTTCGAACCAGGCGACGGGGTCGTAATTACAATTGCGGTCTTGCTGGCGGCTTGCCTTGCCAAATGCTTTATGTCAGATTCGAGCGTCCCAACCGGAGGATTTTCATGCATAGCAAAAGATGCTTTTTCACGTTGCTCAGTATTGTTGCGAGCGGTTGCATGTTGGCTTTTTCAGGTGGGGAGGCTGTTGGGTTGAGCAACGGGACGGCTTCGGCGTCTTCCGGTACGGGGGATTACGCGGCGGGGTTGGCGGTTGACGGGAAGCTGTCCACGCGTTGGAGCAGCGGGTTTGGCGATGCGGAGTGGTGGCAGCTGGATTTCGGCCAAACGCAGGCGATTTCCGGTCTGAAGATCGCTTGGGAGACGGCTTTTGCGGAAAAGTACGAAGTGGCCGTTTCGCTGGATGGCGTGGAATGGCGGACGGTCTATCAAGTGGAAGAAGGCGACGGCCAGACGGACTTGCTGTTCTTCAAGCCGGTCGAGGTCCGGTTTCTCCGGATTGTTTGCAAGCAGCGCGGCACGGGGTGGGGCAACTCGATTTGGGAGGCGACCTTCTACGATGGGGAGCAGGCCCCGAAGATCGCCGCCTCGTCATTCCAGGATAATGCGCCGCCGGAACTCGCGCTGGACGGCGATCCGGCGACGGCCTGGCATTCGGGCGAGGAGGTAGCGTCCCTGATCATGGAACTGCCGGAGCCGATGTCGCTGGGCGGGATGGAACTCTATTGGGGCGCCGGCTATGCCCAAGCGTATCGGATCGAGCTCTCGTCCGACGGCCAGGCTTGGAAACAAGTCTTTGAAGAGACGCACGGCAACGGCGGCAAGGACTACGTGTTCTTCCCGGCCGCCGAGGCTCGCCAGGTCCGGGTGGTTTGCACGAGGGATCTTGACGACGAAGGCTGCGAGCTGGCGCAGGTCGAATTCAAAAGCGGCGAGGAGCAGGCGACGCCGATCCGGGATTATCAAGCCAAGGCGCGCGATATGCGGCGCGGTTTGTTTCCCATGTGGATGATTCGTCAGCAGGAATTTTGGACGGTGGTCGGGACGCCGGACGACGACCAGGAAAGCCTGCTGGGGGAAACCGGAACCTTCGAGCCGTACAAGGGCGGTTTCTCGGTTCAGCCGTTTGTCATGGAGGGAGACCAACTTTTCAGTTGGGCGGATGTGGCGTTGCAGCAGAGCTTGGAAGAGGATTATTTGCCGCTGCCGGCCGTGCGGTGGGTGGGTCCGGGCTGGCGGCTCGACATTGCGGCTGTAGGGTGGGGCGATCCGGGCAAAACCTACGCGGCGGTTCGCTATCGCTTGTCCGCCGAAAAACCTTTTGAAGGCCGGCTGGCGTTGGCTCTGCGCCCCGTGCAGTTGAATCCAATCTGGCAGCACGGCGGGATGAGTCCAATCCGCGCCATCGAATGCGTGACCGGACAGCCGGATCGTATCGTCATCGAAGGCCGTCCGGCGGCGTACTTGCCGAATCCGCCGGAGGTCATGGGCGCGTCGGCGCTGAGCGACGGCGATGTGGCGAACTATCTGGCGCGCGGCGAGTTTCCCATGGAGCTAAAGGCCGCCGAGCCCGAAGGCAAGTGCGGCGGCGGCTGGCTTTACGATCTGAAGGTGGGCTCCGGGGAAGCGGCGGAAATCGTGGTGGTATATCCGTTGCACGAGGGCCTGGACGCTCCCGCGGAATTTCTATCCGAACCTGCCGCCGCCTTCGAAAAAATTTGGCTGGCCGAAAAGGCCCGCTGGGAGCAGCTCCTGGGGCGCGTCGGGTTCGACATTCCCGAAGAGCGGCTGGTGAAAATGCTGAAGAGCAACATCGCCTACGTGCTGATCAACCGCGACCCGCCGTGGTTCAAGCCGGGCGCGCGCAATTATAATCATGCCTGGATGCGCGACGGCGCGCTGACTGGCGTGGCCATGCTGCGCATGGGCCTGCCGGAGTTGCCGGGCGAATTCATCCGCGCGTTCAACGGCTTCGTTCGGCCCAACGGCTGGGTCCCGTACATGATCCTCGAGGACGGCCGTCCGATCGGATCGAGCCCCGACGCGATCGGCGGCGAAGGACAGGAATACGACAGCCAGGGGGAGTATCCGTTCGTCGTGCGGCAGTATGTGGATTATACCGGCGACACGAACTTGCTCGCGCAGGTTTATCCGCAGGTGTTTCAAGCCCTCAAGTTCGCCATGCAACTTCGCCGGCATCGGATGACCGACGAATACAAGAACGACCCCGACCGGCGCGCCTATTACGGCCTTCTGCCCGAATCCAACAGCCACGAGGGCTACTATCCGGCCAAGCACAGCTACTGGGACGACTTCTGGGCGTTGCGCGGTTTGCAGGACGGCGCGGCGCTGGCCTTGCGGCTCGGCCGGACCAACGATGCGGCTTTCCTGCAAGCAGAGGAGACGGCGTTTCGCGCGGATCTTTACGCCTCCCTCCTCGAGACGATTCGCCGCCACTCCATGACCGTCCTGCCCGGCTGCGTGGAGCTTGGAGACATCGATCCGACCTCCTCCACCGTGGCCCTGATGGCCGGCGACGAGAAGGACGAGCTGCCGCAACCCTATGCGAACAACACCTTCGACTTGTACTACAGCAACTTTGTGAAACGCCTGTCGCCCGGTTATGTCGACACGTTCACGCCCTATGAAGTGCGCAACGCCGACGTGTTCGTGCGCCTGGGGCAGCGGGAGCGCGCGCTGACGATGCTGCGCTACTTCACGCAAAACTCCACGCGCCCCCAGGCCTGGAATCAGTTGGCCGAAGTCGTGCACGCCAAGCCGCGCGCGCCGTCGTACATCGGCGACATGCCCCACACCTGGGTTGGCTCGGATTTCATCAACGCCTTCCGCTCGCTCCTGGCCTATGAGCACAAAGATCGACTGGTGCTGGCCGCCGGCATCGATCCCTCCTGGCTGGCGGACGGCATGGTCGTCAGCAACCTCCCGACGCTCTACGGCGCCGTATCCTATCAGTTCCGAAAGCAAGTCGTGCAGTTTGGCGGGTACGGCGAACAGCCGGTGTTGTTTCTCGCGGAAGGCGCCGCGACGCCTCCCGGCGGCTTCGACCTGCCGTTGCCTGCGGAGTGGAGCGTCCTGCTGGTCGAACTCAACGGCCGGATCTTGGATAATCCCGGCCCGGTGGTCCACTTCGACGCCCTGCCCGTCAAAATACGAATTTTCTTGCAGCCGGAAGCCGCGCCGGCTTTGTAAATTCTTCGCCTTTTTCGACCCTGCTGGTGGCCCGGCTTCTCCGAAGACGGGCTTCTTCTATCCTTTCCATCAAAGCGGGTCGCGTTCGCTGTAACGCGGCCTCAGAAGAGAGCCCGTCTTCGGAGAAGCCGGGCCACCTGATATCCAGGTCTTGACCTCGTTTTTCCCTTATTTTCCGCGTGTTGATAAGGTCTCGAAAAATTGCAATTCTCTTTTGCGGGTTTTCGGATATTTTTTTATAAAACTACAGCCTGTTGTGGTGTTGACTTGTTCGTCCCCCGTGATATTGTAGCCGCCATAAATCGCGCCGTATCCAATAAAATTGGGTTGAAGGCTTGTTCTTCATAGGTTTTCATCGGAAGGACGCTTCACCTGACTCCAGCAACTGGAGGGTGATGTAAAGTAGAGGATTTTTAACGCCAAGACAAGGAACTCTGAATAAGGAGAAAAGCCGGTTCATGAGCACCCAACCAACAGCATTCGATGGTTTCCGAAAACGCAATGGCATGACCGTTCCGTTTCGTCGTTCGAAGATCGAGTCAGCCATTTCCCGCGCGGCGGAGGAAGTGAATCGCCGCGACGGCGTTCCGTTCGGAGAATCGACGGCTCAACGGGTGACGGACATGGTCTTGAAGCAGCTCGACGATCCCCGATCCGAATATTACGTCTATCCCGACGATGCGGGTCTGCGCGTTCCCAACATCGAAGACGTGCAGGATCTGGTGGAAATTGTGCTGGCGGAACAGGGGCAGACCAACGTGGTCGCCGCGTACAAGCGTTACCGCAAGCACCGCGACATCGCCCGCGAACGCATTCGCGTTCGCGACGAACAGGCCGGGCAGAAGCCGGCCGACCTGACCGACGCAAGCATGCTGCTGGTCGAATCCGTCTCGCGCGACGAAACGCTGCCGTGGAACCGCGCGCGGATCATCAAGCAGTTGATCTCCAAGACGGATCTCTCCAGCGAACTCGCCATCAGCGTGGCCAAGGCGGTGGAAAACCAGATCATCTCCAGCGGCCTGAAAGCCGTCAACACCACCCTCATCCGCGAGTTGGTGAACAACGAACTGACCGCCCGCGGCTATCACGCCCATTTGCAGGATCTGTCGGTCTACGGCGTATCGCGGCACTTCGTGGACAACCTGATGTACACCAAGTCGCTCGAAAACAGCAACATCGTCAACAACAACCCCGAAGCGGTCAACCTGGGCATTGCCGAACTGGTCCTGAAGCAGTGGGCGCTCGACACGATCTTTTCGCCCGAGCTGAAGCACGCACACAACACCGGCGCGATTCATCTGCACGACCTGGGCTATCCCCACCGCGTCTACTGTTCGTCGCACTCGGTGGAATACGTCAAAAAATACGGCCTGACCGGCTTGGTCAACCTCAACAACGAATCGCGGCCAGCGCGCAGCGCGTCGGTGCTGACGGGGCATCTCAACACGTTTCTCGCCTCGATGCAGGCCAACTACGCCGGCGCGTTGGGCCTGGCCTACATCAACATCATGTACGCACCGTTGCTTGTGGGCCTATGCGCCAAGCAACTCAAGCAGGTCGCGCAAGAGCTGATTTATAACGGCGCGCAAAACGCCTTCTCGCGCGGCGGGCAGACCTTGTTCCTCGATTTCAACATTCATACGGGCGTGCCTTCCTACATGAAGAAGGTCCCCGCCATCGGCCCCGGCGGCCGGTACATGCTGCGCCAGGCCGACGGAACCGTTATTCCGCTGGAGGAAACGCTGCGCGAAGATACGGATGCCAACGGAAACCGCCTGATGGATTTGTTTGTCGAAGAGGCGGACGGCGCCCAGCGGCTGGTCCTGCGCGAGTTGGCCGACCAGGCCCAGGGCATGGCCTACGACAAGGAAATCGAGGAAGCGCTCAAGGCCCGCGGCGAAACGATTGTGACCTACGGCGACTACCAGAAGGAAACGCGCGATTTTGCCGTCGCCCTGCTGGAAGTCTGGGAAGAAGGCGACCGGAACGGGCGCGTCTTCGAATTCCCGAAGTGCGATTTCCACGTCAGCGAAGAAACCTTCAACGATCCGGAACAGTACCGGATTTTCATGCGGGCCTGCGAGCTGGCCAGCCGGAACGGGTCGACCTACTTCATCTTCGACCGCGATGAAGTCACGCTCTCCGCCTGCTGCCGCCTGCGCACGACCATTCAGGACAACCGCATGCTCAAGCATCCGGAGTCCATGCGCTTCTGCGGGTTCCAGAATGTCACCATCAACATCCCGCAGGCCGCCTATCGCGCGGCGCGGCGCAATCAGAAGAATCTCGCGGGCGTGCTCGAGGAAATCGATCAGACGATGGAACTCGTGGTGCAGGCGCATCTGCAAAAGAAGGACAAGATCGCCGAGATGATCAGCGGGCCGGGCTATCCGCTCCACCAGATCGGCCGCAACGCCTGCGACGGTCGTCCCTACGTCGAACTTGACAAGTGCACTTACATCATCGGCCTGATCGGCGTGAACGATGCCGTGAAGTTTTTGATCGGCAAGGAATTCCACGAGACCGAGGAAGCCTATGAAATGGGCCTGAAGATCGCCAGCCACATGTACGTGCGCTGCAAGAAGCTCGCCGCCAAGCACAAGATGAAGTTCAGTCTGGAGGAATCGCCGGCCGAGAGCGCCGCGCGGCGCCTGGCCAAAGCGGACTTGGTGTATTTCAAGGAAGAGGCCTCCCCGATCGTCAAGGGCGGCAGCAACGACGTGGCGTATTACACCAACTCGGTGCATCTGACCGCCGACGCCCCGGTCTCGCTCGTCGAACGCATTCGCCAGCAGGCAAAGTTCCACAGCCTGATCGAGTCCGGCGCGATTACGCACGCCTTTGTCGGCGAAGAACGCCCGGCGCCCGAGGCTGTTGCGCGGCTGGTCAAGGACACGCTCTTCCGCACCCAGACCGCCCAGATTACCATATCGCCCGAGTTCACCTACTGCACGAGCTGCCACCACAACATGCGCGGCCTCCTGGAGTCCTGCTCCCAATGCGGTTCGACGGCCGTCGAAGGCGAAACCCGCGTGGTCGGCTACTTCAGCAAGATCAAGAACTGGAACAAATCCAAGCGGTACGGCGAACTGATCGCCCGGCACAAAGGACAATACGCCGTCGAGACGGCCGCCGGTCAGCCGGCGGAAGCGATCAAGCCGGACGAAGTCGTTAACGCTTGAGTTGTTCGATCGGGGCGTCGACCAGCGACGCCCCTGCGGGGAAAAGACAAGGTTGACCGTTGGAGGAAATCGTTATCATGGCATCTAAGTTTAAAATTCGTGTCTTCGGCAAAACGGGTTGCGACAAGTGCAAAGTGCTTAATCAGCGTATCGACAGTCTTCTGGAAAAACCGGAATGGACGGACTTTCAGAAGGAATATTTCGACGTCGAAACCGAGGAAGGCCTGGTGAACTTCGCGCAGGCCGAATGCCTGAATCCCCAGCGCATTCCCGCCTTTGTGGTGGCCCGCGTCAACGAGGAATCCGGCCGCACGGAACCCCTGCTCAATCCCGATCCCGGCGCCATGGACGAACTTTGCAAGAAGACCCGGCTCTACACCTGGCTGGGCCTCCAGACCGACTATTCCGAGACCGGCCGTGGCGTCATCAGCTCCTCCATGATCACCGCGATCCTGGACGAAGCACGGCGGGTGTAGGAGAGCGGGAAGGAAGAGAGTGATCAGTTGTCAGTAATCAGTGAAGAGTCGTCCGATCGCTTCTACTGCCCACTGATCACTGATTACTGTTTACTGATCACTGATTACTGTTTACTGTTTACTGATCACTGTTTACTGATCACTGATAACTGTTTACTGATTACTGCTTCATGAACTCGACATCGCCCGTTTACGCCATTCTCCGCAACACGTCCATGGTGGATTATCCGGGACGGCTTTCGATGGTCATGTTTCTCTCGGGCTGCAATTTTTCCTGCGGGTTTTGCCATAATGCCGTCTTGCGACACCCGCAACAGGACTTGATGACCTGGGACCGCCTGGAGAAAAGCTGCCGGGAGTATCGGCTGAATTGGGTGGATGCCGCGGTGATCACGGGAGGGGAGGCCACGCTTTCCAACGATTTGTCCCGGCTGATCGACCTGCTGAAGGCGCAGGGTTTTTCCGTCAAGCTAGACACCAACGGCGGCTTGCCCGACGTGCTTGAAAAGGAATTGCCGCGCCTGGATTATGTCGCCATGGACGTCAAATGCTCGCCGGAAAAATATCCCGAGCTGACCGGCTTCTCCGATACGTCCGCCATCGCTCGTTCCATCGAGCTTCTGAAGTCCAAAGCCGCCGACTACGAATTTCGGACCACGATCGTCGAGCCCTTCCACACCGACGACGAAATGCGCCGGCTCGGCGAATGGATCCGCGGCGCGAAGCGCTACGCGATTCAGCCCTACGTCCCGCGGGACGGCGTCTTGGACGAAACAATCCGACAACTGCCCCGGACCACCCCGGCCCGTTTGAAGCAGCTCGGCGATTTAATGCGCCCGTACGTGCAGACCCTCGAAATTCGCGGCGCGTGAGGTCGCGACGGAGCGAAGGGAAATCAGCAATTGTAATTATGAACCGAAAGGTGGCCCGGCTTCTCCGAAGACGGGCTCTTTTTCATGTCAAACCGCGTTCGCCCGCCTGCGCATCGCTACGCGAAGCGTTGCGGGCAGGGAGAACGCGGTCCACCTTTTGAGGAGTGTCATAATTACAATTGCTGCCTACAAGAAGACTTGTATTTTGGAGGGTCGCGCTCCGTCGCGACCGAAAAAAGAAGGTTCCGACCGAGCGGAACCCTCCAACGATTTCGCCCCGGTTTTTAAAGCCTACTCCAATTCGATGCGATAGCTCCAGGGTCCCGAACCCACGGCGGTAATGTCGGTGGCCGTATTCATCGGCGAAACGCCGACGATGCCGCTCACGACGGCGGTCCATGCGCCGGCGGTCAGCTCCTGGCAGCGATTCAGGCGATACAATTTCCCGGCGACGCTGGACCAGCTCACGGCCAATCCGGAACCGGCCGTGGCGGCGCCGGCCAGGCCCAGGAAGGAATCCGCATCGGTCGGATCGGTACCGGCGCGGAATTCGCCGTAGTTGTCGAGACGGTCGCCGTCCTTGTCGAGGGCGGCGTCGTTGACGATGGGATTAAGCGCATAGGCCATTTCCCAAACATCGTTCATGCCGTCCAGATCCGAGTCGGCCGACGGATGAACATACTCATGCGCGCCGATGTCCCAATACGCCGTGCGGTCATTATTGCCGTCGAGCGGGCGCGGAATGCCAAAATAGTCTACGCCACAGGCTGAATTTGTGGCGGCATCGATGCAAGGGGAGTTGGAAGCCGGGAGGAATAAGTCGGTCTCTGTAAATTGAGGTTCGGCGGTGATGTTCCCTGCCGGCAGACTGGCTCGATTGGTGGTGCAGCAGGAGATCAGCGCCGTTCCCGCGTAGTTGGTGCCGTCCGGGACCAGCGAGGTCGAAGGGGAGATATTGTAATACACGATGGAACAAATGGCGGTGCCGGCATACGTTCCTCCTCCCATGCCGTATCCATACGCCATATTGCTGACGATGGTGCAATGGACCACCAAGCTGCTATAGGCGCCTCCTCCTCCGCTCATCGCGGAGTTGCGGACAATCAGGCAATTCGTGAGGCTCGAACCATACGCCCCGCCCCCGGCGCCGCCGGCGGTCCCCCCGGAGTCCACATTGAAGGCGTTGTTGCCGACGATCCGGCAGTCGTTGGCCGAACCCCCGAAGAGTCCTCCGCCGCGGCCATTTCGTTGGGCGCCGTTTTGGCTAACAAGACATCCGCGCAACGTACATTCATACGCCCCGCCCCCTCCGCCGCAGGCGCTGTAGTTGGTATAGCCGGCTGAGTTTAACCGGTTCGTGCAACCGATCAACAGAGCCCCACTGGCGCCTCCGCCGTAGTGCGCCTGATTGTTGGCGAGCAGGCAGGCCGCTGCCGTTCCGCCCGCCAGACCGCCGCCCCGACTGTTTTCGTTCGTGGCGGTATTGTACGAGACGGTGCAGTTGGTTAAATACGCGTCACAAGCTCCTCCGCCGTTGACCAGAGCGTCATTGAAGGTAATCACCGACCGCAAGGCGCTCCCTTCGTACAGGCCGCCTCCCGAGCCAAACCGATCCCCCCACATATTCGTGCCGGCCCGGTTCCAATTGACGCGGCAGTCCGTCAGTTGGCTGTAGTAGCTTCCCGCTCCAAAGAAAGGCGCGCTGTTGCCAACGATGTCGCAATTCGACGCCGTGCTGTACGCCGCTCCGCCTCCGTTTTCCCCCCAGTTGTTGCTGATGGAGCAACCGTGCAAATCGCTTTGAAACGCCGCGCCGCCGTACGGCTCTCCGACATTCAGAGTAAAAGCGCCGTTGTAGTGATGGCCCTGCGAAACGCCGCCGCCGCCCTGGTCGCTGCTGCCCTGGGATTTGTTGCCAAGGAACGTGCAGTAGCTGGAACCGCCTGCATACATGCCCCCGCCCGCGTAATAGGCGTCGTTGGAAACGAACAGACAACCCTTGGCGTAACCTCTATACATGCCGCCCCCATAGGGCGCAGAACATAATTCGACGCGCCCGCTGATCAACGTGCTGTCCGCCGCGCCGCCTCCGTAGCTGTTCATGCGGCAGTAATAAATAGTGCAATTGGACGCGATGCCGCCATAGATGCCGCCCCCGTAACTGGCCGCCTGCGAATTTTTTACCACGCAATTGACCAGCACCCCGTTGGACTCGCAGAAGGCGCCGCCGCCGCATTGATCCTGGAGCGGCTCCGTCGTCGTGCCCGTATAACCGTTGGTCAGGGTGAAGTTCTGCAACACGGCATTGCTTCCGACATACGCGCAACGGACGGCTTCAGGGCCATAGTGTCCGTACCATTGCGAATTCCATTGACCTTTTATGATGGTGTTCGCCGCGCCATTGAGACCTACCACCCTGATGGCCTTGTTCAGCGCCACGCGGTTGGTAATCACGCCGACGGCCCGCCCGCCCGTGTCATAGAGCCCGTTGGTCACCAGGATCAGATCGCCGGCCGTGGAGGCGTCAATCGCCTGCTGAATCTCATGCGCCGCCGTACTCCAAGTGGTGTAGCCGCTGCCCGGCGACGGGCTGTTCGTCCAGACGTAGCGGATGACGGCCGGGGCGGAGGAGGAAAATAGGCCAAAAAAAACAACAAAGACGCTAAAACGGCGAAGCGGAAATCTCATTTGCTCCTTTACTTGGGGTTTTAGGACTCCCCTGCATAATGCGCGTTCAAAATACCCGTGTACCAGCCATTTTTCCAATGTTTGGAAAAAAACTCGCAATCTTTTCCAATCATTGGAAAAATCCGGGGCGAATTTTCCAATCGTTGGAAAAATTAGAGGAAGGACTTTCAGCATGAAGAAAAAGACCGGCAAATCGGCTTACGCGAAGGCGGGCGTGGATATCGATGTAAAAATGAACGCCTTGAGCCGCGCGAAAAAGATGATTCAAAAAACCATGACCCCGGGCGTGATCGGAAACTGGGGCTCCTTCGGCGGCCTGTTTAAATCGCCGGGCAAGGATATGGTGCTGGTCAGCAGCGCGGACGGCGTGGGCACCAAATTGAAAGTGGCCCTGATGGCCCAGCGTCATGACACCGTCGGCCAGGACATCGTGAATCACTGCGTCAACGACATCCTCGTGCAGGGCGCCTACCCGTTGTTCTTCCTCGATTACTTCGGCGCCTCGCGGATCGACGAGGGCGTCTTTGCGCAGATCATCGAAGGCTTGTGCAAGGCCTGCCGCGAAAATGCCTGCGCCCTGATCGGCGGCGAAACCGCCGAAATGCCGGGGCTCTATCCCAAGGACGAATACGATCTCGTCGGCACGATCGTCGGCGCCGTGGAGAAGAAAAAGATCATCACCGGCAAAGGCATTCGCGCCGGCGACGTGCTGATCGGCCTGCCGTCCTCGGGGCTGCACACCAACGGTTACTCGCTCGCCCGCCGCGTGATTTTCGAACAGGCCAAGCTGAAGGTCAACGACCGACTGCCCGGAACCAAACAGACCGTGGCCGAAGCCCTGCTGGCCGTGCACAAGAGCTATCTCAAGCCCGTCCGCACGCTGATGGACCACCTGACCGTTCAAGGCCTGGCCCACATCACCGGAGGCGGGTTCCCGGACAATATTCCCCGCGTGCTGCCCGAAGGCCTCTGCGCCGTCATCGACCGCTCCACCTGGAAGACTCCGGCCTTGTTCGCCTTCATCCAGGAAAAAGGCAACGTGGATCGTGAAGAAATGTACCGCGTGTTCAACATGGGCATCGGCATGGTCGTCATCGTCCGCGAAGACCACGTCGTCGAAGCCCTCGAAGTCCTGAAAGCCGCCGGCGAAAAACCCCTGGTCATCGGCTGGATGGAAAAAGGCCCCGAAGCTGTGCGGATGATGAATTAAGAATTCAACCACGAATGAACACGAATAGACACGAATGAAGGAGTTGGAGAAAGTCATTCTAAAAGATGAAGTCTATGCCATCGTTGGCGCCGCGATGGAAGTGTTAAATGGAGTGGGGCACGGCTATCATGAAAAACCTTATGAGAATGCTTTGGTTGTGGAGTTTGAATTAAGACAGATACCCTTTTGTCAGCAACCGCATTTCCACATAAATTATAAAGGTCACAAGGTTGGAGAATTTATACCGGATTTAACGGCCAATGATGCGATGGTTGTTGATGCGAAAGTTATCGATGGCATAACGGATCACGAAAGAGGACAGATGCTCAACTACCTAAGAATCACGGGATATAGAGTGGGTGTGCTGTTGAATTTTTCAAAGGCAAAGCTGGAATGGGAGCGCATTGTTCTTTAATTCGTGTCTATTCGTGTTCATTCGTGGTTAAACAATTTCTGTAATTTTAAACAGTAAGGAATTATGAAAATACAAAGAGCGTTGATCAGTGTGTCGGACAAGACAGGCGTGTTGGAGTTTGCCAAGACGCTGGTGGGGATGGGGGTGGAGCTGCTTTCCACCGGCGGCACGGCGAAGGCGATTCGCGAGGCGGGCATTCCGGTGAAGGACGTTTCCGAGTTCACCGGGTTTCCCGAAATGCTGGACGGCCGGGTGAAAACCCTGCACCCCAAGGTTCATGGCGGCTTGCTTTTCCTGCGTGGCAACGTTGAGCACGAAGCCACCGTCAAGCAATACGGCCTCCAGCCGATCGACCTGGTCTGCGTGAACCTCTATCCCTTCGAAGCCACCGTCGCCAAGCCCGGCGTATCCTTCGAAGACGCCATCGAAAACATCGACATCGGCGGCCCCTCCATGCTGCGCTCCGCCGCCAAGAATCATCGGTCCGTCACCGTCGTGACCGACCCGGCGGACTACAGCCGGGTCCTGGAAAGCCTGAAAGTCAACGGCGGCAACACGACCGGCGCATTGCGCCGCGAATTGGCCCAGAAGGTGTACGCGCGCACCGCCCAATACGATGCCGCCATCGCGACCTATCTCGCCGGGCAGTTGCCGGTCGAAACCGGCGCCGGCGCGCCGCTGGTCGTGGCCTGCGCGAAAGGCTCGAAACTCCGCTACGGCGAAAATCCGCACCAGGAAGCCTTTTTCTACAAGAATGCCTCCGCTGACGAAGCCTGCATCGCCTTCACCGAAATCCTGCACGGCAAGGAAATGTCGTACAACAATTACGTCGACGGCAACGCCGCGCTCGAAGCGGTGCGCGAACTCGCCGGCGCGCCCGCCGTCGCGATCGTCAAGCATACGAACCCCTGCGGCTACGCCACCGGCGCCACCTTGGCGGAAGCCTTGGAAACCGCCTGGGGCGGCGACCCGGTCTCCTCGTTCGGCAGCGTCATTGCCGTGACCGTTCCGGTCGATCTGGACGCGGCGCAAGTGCTCAAGGGCCGGTTTGTCGAGGCCTTGATCGCGCCCGACTTCGCCCCCGACGCGCTCGAATACCTGAAGAGCAAGAGCAAGGACATCCGTTTGCTCAAACTGCACAAGCCGCTGACCGCGGCCGCGAA
The DNA here is from genome assembly GCA_001804865.1 of Lentisphaerae bacterium GWF2_57_35. Taxonomy (GTDB): domain Bacteria; phylum Verrucomicrobiota; class Kiritimatiellia; order CAIQIC01; family GWF2-57-35; genus GWF2-57-35. Next base: position 15,313 of record MHBK01000018.1, on the reverse strand, counting down.
AAGCAAAACAATTCGCCAGATTGGCGGCGGCTTGCTGGTCCAGGACAAAGATGCCTCGCTGCTGGATCAGTGGATCGTACCGACCGAGCAGATGTTTCCGGAGGACAAGCGTCCGCTGGCCGAATTCGGCATCAAGGTTTGCAAGCACGTCAAGTCGAACGCCATCGTGATTGTCCGCGAATACAAGCCAGGCCAATTTGCCCTGTTGGGCATGGGCGCGGGCCAGCCCAATCGCGTCGATGCCCTGCGCAAGCTGGCCGTGACCAAGGCCCGCAGCAATCTCGAGGATCTGTATAAAAAATCCCAGTACGGACGATCGCCGAAAGAATTCGAAACCGAAATTTTTGGGCAGAGCGTGCTCGTGTCGGATGCCTTCTTCCCGTTTTCGGACAACATCGACTACGCCGCCGAAGCCGGCATCCACTACATTGTCCAGCCCGGCGGTTCGAAGAAGGACGAAGAAGTCATCTCCGCCTGCGACAAGTACGGCATTGCCATGGCCGTGACGGGAACTCGGCATTTCCTGCATTAGAAAAATGGGGTGCGCCGTAATCTTCGTGCGGGATTGCGGCGACCGCCCATTGAATGCCGCCGTCGTTTAGCTCCTCATGAGATCCTCTTTGGAGGGTTGTTTTCCGGATCTATTTTTTCGTTTGTGCGGTGTCACACTTCGCAAAGTGTGATGCCGTCTCGACTTCGATCGTCCATGATCACACTTCGCAAAGTGTGATCATGGACGTAAGGGACTCTGAGGGCTGAAATTTTTTGGTTTTGTAGGGTCGCGCGACGTGAAGGAGTGAAGAAAAAGCCCTCTCACCGTTTCCGGAAAACCAGCGAAACGATAAAGAACGCCATCGCGAAGAGCACGATGGTCGCTCCAGTCGCGGTGCCCCAATAAAAGGAAAAGATCAGTCCCGCCAGCCCCGAGACGAGGCTGATGGCCAGGGCCATAAGGTGGTAGCTCCGCAGCCCGACCGCCATGTTTCGGGCCGCCGCCGCCGGCAGGATCAACAAGGAGTTGATCACCAACAAGCCGACCCACTGGATGCAGACGGTCACCACCACGGCCACCACTGCCGCGAAAATGCCCTCCAGCACCCAGACGCGAATGCCGCGGCTCTTGGCCAGCGACCGATTCAGAAACGTTAAGAAAAAGCTGTTGAACAGGGTGGTCCAAAGCAGCACTACAACCGCCAGCAGAATGCCCAGCCCATGAATCTCGCTGGGCGAGACCGTGAGGATATCGCCGATCAAAAAACGGGAATAATTCGCGAACCCTCCGCCGCGCGACAAAAGCACCACGCCCAGGGCCACCGTAAAAGCCATCATCAGGCTGATGATGGTGTCGGTGGGGACGGCGCTGTATCGCCGGAGCAAGGTGATCCCGAGCGCCAGCAGCAAGGCAAAGGCAATCATGCTCCAGAGTGGATTGCCGATGCCGAGCAGGACGCCGAGCGCAATGCCCGTCAGCGCGGCATGTCCGATGGCATCGGAAAAAAAGGCCATCTGGTTTTGAATGACCAGGCAGCCCAGCAGGGCAAACAAGGGCGTGACCAGGACGACGGCCAGCAACGCGTTTTGCATGAACGAAAATTGCGCCCAGTCAAAGGGGAGAGCGCCCACCCACGAGGCCCACGCGATCATGATGCGGCCCCTTCGCCATAATTTAGTCCGAAGGTTTGCCGGACCAACGGCTGGGACAAAACTTCCGACGGCGTTCCGTCGTGCAGAATCGTCCGATTCAGGAATACCATCCGATCCGCAAACCGGGCGGCCGCGCCCAAGTCGTGCGAGATCAACAGCACGGAAAGATCGTAATCCCGCCGCAGGCGCGAAACGACCTGATAAAAGAGCAGGATGCCCGCCTGGTCCATGCCGGAAACCGGCTCGTCCAGCAGGAGGATTTCCGGCGTCGGCGTCAGGGCCAGGGCCAGCATGACCCGTTGCAGTTGCCCGCACGACAATTGTCCGAGTTTCTTGTTTTGCAAGCCGTCGGCGCCGACCAGGGCCAATTGGCTGTCGGCTATTTGCGAGGCCTGCCGGCTCACGCCCAGCCAGACCGGACGCCGGACGGTCGCGCCGGCAAAAAGATCGCGCACGGTGATGGGCGACAGCGCATCCATATCCAGCTTTTGCGGGACATATCCGATGCGCGGCCGCTTTTCGCGGGAGCCCTTGTGCATGGGGATGAAGCGGAGTTCCCCCGTGTGAGGAAGCTCGCCCATCATCGCCCTCAACAGCGTCGTTTTTCCCGCGCCGTTGGGCCCGATGAGCGTCGTTAGCTGCCCGCAATGCATGTGCAGATGGACGTGCTCCAGAATCGTCGTGGGGCCGATCTTCACGCCTAGATCGACAATGCGCGTGCAACAGGCCCCGCAGGCGGGCGCGGTGGAAGGCTGGAGGGGGGAAGGTTCCGATTCGTTATTCATAGCTCCAGCGCGCATTCCTTTCTACCGCCTACTTTAACGCCTTTTGCAGCTCGCGCAAATTGGCTTCCATGATGCGCAGGTAGGCGTCTTTGTCCAGGGGCCCCGTAACGGCGGGATCGAGCGTGAAAACGGTCGAGCCGGTTTCCCGTGCAATCGTCTCCGCGGCGCGCGAGGAGTACTGCGGCTCGGCGAACAAGACCTGGATGCCTTTGCGGCGAATCGTTTTCACGGTCTCGGCCAGCTCGCGGGCGCTGGGTTCCGACCCCGGCTCCCGTTCGATCACGGCGACCACCGTCAAATCGAATTCCCGGGCAAAGTAGGGGAACGCTTCGTGAAAGGTGATGATGTCGCGGGTCGAGATATCTTGCAGGCTTTCGTGCATTCGAGCCTTCAGCAACTCCAGCTGTTCGATGTAGGTCCCGGCGTTTTGTTGGTAAACCCCCGCATGCGCCGGATCGGCCGCCGCCAAGCCGCCGGCAATGTTTTGCACTTGCCGGATGTAATCGGAAATGCTGACCCAGACATGCGGATTTTCCCCTTCCGCGCCGCCGGAGATGAGTTCGATGCCCTCGCTGGCCTGGACGAGCTTCAACTGCGGCGCCTGCTGCAAGGCGCTTTCCAAGAAGGATTCCATCCCGGCGCCGTTGACCACCAGGATGCCGGCCTGGGCCATCGTCTTGAGATCGTTCGGCGTCAGTTGATAATCGTGCAAGCATCCGGTGAAGGGCCTCGTCAGGTTTTTGACTTCAACCCCGGGCACATCGCCCGCCACATTCAAGGTGGCAATGTAGATCGGATAAAACGACGTAAGAATTTTCACGGCCGGCAGCTCGCCGGCCAGAGCGGACGAAAAAAGGCCCATCGCCAGCCAGCCCATCGTCCATTGTTTTATTCGATTAATTCCCATGATCGTATCCCTTAAAGCTCGTAGGCCAGCATTATGCCGCCAAACAACGAGTCGGCGCCCAGGTAACCCTCTTTTGCCCCTTCTTCGATTTCGGAGTCCCACAGCCACATGTAGCTGATATACGCGCCCACCGAAACGGTTTCCGTCAAACCATAATCCGCATTCAGATAGACATTTCCATCATTCCACGCGTCTTTGCGAACACCAAAGAAAAAATCGTTATAGTTTCGCGTGCCGTAGCCGCTCGAAAAGCCCGGCGTCAGAGTGAAGGCGTCCGTAATCTCCACTTCCCTTTCCAGCGAACCGTAGACGTAAGCGCCATCGGCTTCGTCGATGTCGTAATATACCGTAAGATTGGGCGTCAAGTAGGGATTCGGATAGCCGGCGCTGATATACATTTCGCGCGTGCCCGGATAAGCTTGAGTCTCCGTGACAGGCCCCTCCGCGGTTTCCACTTCAACTTCCGTCAGCGTGTGCGGATAAACGTATTCGAGAAAGCCGACCTGCCATTCCATGACTTCCGTCGGCAAATCGTAGGCCAAGCCCAGGTCGATCTCGGAGAAATCGTTCTTGTCGGTGATTCGGTCCGTCAGATTGAAGTTGCCCCAGGCATTGAAGGAAAAGCCGCCCCTGGCGACCGTGAGGGCCGGTTGCATGACCGGGCGGTCATTGCAGACTTGCCCGCGCGAGACATAGGCTGAAAGAAACGCAATCTCCGCATCCGCCGAGAGGGGTGCGCTGTTTTCTTCCGCGTGAACGAACACGCTGCACGATGCCATTGTCATAACGATAAGGCCTAAACGCTGCATTTTCATCCTTTCTACCGGTTGTGACGACTACTTTCCTTCAATTGGCCCCTCTTGGCAAGAGAGCTTGTCGGCAATGGCCTTACAACCTTATCAAGCGTATTGTTGCCGGGGAAAATTGACATGGGCTTGCGAGTCGCGTAATTTCATACGCATGTTGCATTTCGTAAAAGCGATTATCGTCGTTCTGGCTATCACGGCCGTGGTGCTTCCCATGGCGGCAACGTCGGCTTGTCATGACGCTCACGACGATGTCCACGCGACCGATTGTCCGTGCGCTTGTTGCTCCACCCCGGTTACCGACGGCCACGGCATGTTGGGCGTGGAGATCGCCCTTATTGCTCAACGTACAGTGCTACCCGATTTCCACTGTTTGGAACTTTTTCTGGTGACAGATATTTTTCGTCCTCCGGCCTCCACCTAAAGGGTGATCGCCCTTTCTTTTTCCGCCATCCGGTCTTGCCTGCCCTTTGGGCCGGCGTCCTGACGGTTATCTCTGGTCGTGCCTTTAAACAGGCCGATATCACTTGTTATCAGTCAATCGGAGGACTCATGAAACAGCCATTGGATTACATGTATGTATTTCTGCGCGTATTATTTGCGCTTGCTATGACGGGAGGGTTTCCGGCGCACGCGGACGACCAAGGCGCCCCGGACGAGATTCTTACGCTTCGGCAGGCGCTTGATTGGGTGTTGTTACACAACCCGGAACTGGCGGCTTCGTCGCACGGCGTCCGGGCCGCGGAAGGAACGGTCCGGCAAGCCGGGACCTTGCCGAACCCGGAAATAGAAATTGAGGCGGAGGAGTTTGGAGGGTCGGAAGAGCGCAAGGGCTACGATGCCGCACAAACGACCCTAAGCTTGAGCCAGTCTGTCGAACTGGGCGGAAAGCGGGGAAAGCGCCAGCGCGTAGCGCAGTCGGAAGCCCGGCTGGCCGGCTGGGCTTACGAGGCGAAACGCCTGGACGTGCTTGCGGAGACCAAGAAGGCATTCGTGGATGTGCTCTTAGCCCAGGGCCAGCTCAAGCTGGCGGAATCTCTGCTGGCTCTGGCCGAGGACGTGCGCCAGACCGTGGCGGAACGGGTGAAGGCGGGGAAGGTTCCGCTTCTCGAAGAAACAAAGGCCTCCGTCGAAGCGGTCGCCGCCCGCATTGCACGAGATCTGGCGATGCGGGAGTTGGACGCCGCGCGAAAGCGTCTTGCGGCAACCTGGGGTGGGACGGCGCCTCTGTTCAAGGAGGCTGGCGGCGATTTGGACTTCATTCAGGAGATCCCTTCCATGGAGAAGCTTTCTGCGTCGTTGGACGATTCGCCGGCGATCGCGCGCTGGAAAGATGAAGTGGCTCTTGGCCAACGATCGTTGGCGCTGGCCAAGGCGGAACGGATGCCCAACGTCGATGTAAGCGCCGGCATCCGCCGCTTCGAGGACGACGGCTCCTATGCCGGCGTAGCCGGAATCTCGCTGCCGCTGCCGTTGTTCGACCGCAATGCCGGCGGCATTCTCGCGGCGGAACATCAGGCCGCTCGCGCGGAATACGAACAACGCGCCGCTCGGCTTCGTGCGATGACCGAACTGGTTGAAGCTTACAGCCAACTGGAAACGGCGCGGGCCGAGGCCCTGGCCATCAAGGCGGAATTGCTACCCGGCGCCCAGCAGGCTTTCGATGCGGCGCAGACCGGTTATCGAGAAGGAAAATTCGGGCACTTGGAAGTGTTGGACACGCAGCGGACGCTCAGCGAAGCAAAGGCCCGTTCCCTGGAGGTCCTGGCGGCCTATCAAAAGGCGGCGGCGGACGTGGAACGATTGACCGGCAGCCCCCTTAACACAATTCAATAACGATATGGAGAGAAGCACGATGAAGATGAACGAAGAAAAATGGACGATCGCCGGCGGACTTTGCGTCCTGTTGGCGGTTTTAGCGATGGCCAGCGGCTGCGGCAAAACGCAGGCTGAACCGCATGGCGCTCCGGCTGCCGAAAAGAGCGGTGAGGAACCCTGTCACGATCATGGATGCGGCGGCGAAGAAGCGGCCGCATCGTCTGCGTCCCTTGAGGAGCGCGTGGCGGAGAAGTGCGAGCACGACGTGCCGATTTACCAGTGCGACGAATGCCGATATGAAGTCGGTCTCGTAAAAGTGGCCGCCAGTCTCTTGAAGAAAGAAGACGGAGGCGGGCTGGTCCGAACGCAGGCGGCTGCGTTGACCCCGGTTTCCGCGACGCTGCCGGCCACCGGGGAAGTGGCGCTCAACGAGAATGCGGCGGTGCATATCAGTCCCCGCGTCGCCGGAATTATCGAATCCGTGTCGGCGGATATCGGAGCGCGCGTCAAAGCGGGCGATACGCTGCTCACCCTGGCGAGTGTGGAGCTTGGCCGGGCTCTGGCGGAATACGAACGCAACCGCACCCTAAGCGAGCTGTCCGAGAAAATCTTCGCGCGTGAAACAAAACTCCGGGATCAGAAGGTGGGTTCCGAACAAGAGGCGATCGATGCGCAGATGACGTTTGAACAGCACAAGGCCGAGTTGAAGGCCTCCGAGCAGACGCTTCACGTGCTGGGTCTGACGGAAGAAGATCTGACGGGCATGCGCGAGTCTTCGCACGGCGTGGGCGCCAACCTCCTGCCTGTTCGCGCGCCCGTTGCAGGGACGATCATTGAGAAGCACGCGGCGGCCGGCGAGATGGCCGAGCCCGGAAAAGACTTGATGCTGCTGTGCGATCTGACCACGGTCTGGGTCTGGGCCAACGTCCATTCGCGCGATCTGGCGAGGTTGCTGGAAGCGGAGAAGCGCGGACCCGTTACGGTCGAGATCTCGGTCGCCGCCTTTCCCGGCCGGCCATTTAAAGGAACGCTCGATTACGTGGGTGCGACCATGAACGAGCAAACCCGTACCATTAAAGTGCGGGCCACGGTGCAGAATCCGGATCTGGAATTGCGGCCGGGAATGTTCTGCGAAGCGGCCATTTTCCTCAGTAATGGGCAGGCGGAAGAGGTTTTGGCCCTGCCGCAAGCCGCTGTGCTCTCGGACGAGGGCCAGTCCTTCGTCTTCAAGCACTGGAAAGACGATTTTTTTGTCCGGCAAGACGTGCGGAAAGGACGGGAGTTCTTCGGAATGGTAGAGATTCTCGAAGGATTGCAGGCGGGCGAAGCGGTCGTGACGGACGGGGCCTTCCTGCTCAAGTCGGATGTGTTGCGCGAGAAAATGGGCGCCGGTTGCGCCGATTGACGGAAGGACTTTGCCATGTTCGACAAACTCATTCGCTTTGTTTTGCACCAGCGCTTGCTGGTCATTCTGGGGACGGTCATTTTGGCCGGCGCCGGAATCTTTGCCTGGAAGACGCTGCCGGTCGATGCCTTTCCCGACGTCACCAATGTACAAGTGATGATTCTCACCGAGGCGCCGGGTCTGGCGCCGCTGGATGTGGAGCAGCAAATCACCACCCCGATCGAATTGGCGATGCAAGGCCTGCCGGGCGTAACGCAGGTGCGGTCCCTGTCGAAAGCGGCGCTGTCGCAGGTCATCATCGTGCTGGAAGACGGCGTGGATATTTACTTCGCCCGGCAACTGTTGTTTCAGCGGCTGCAGACGGCCAAGGAGCAACTGCCTGCCTGGGCCGAACCGGAGATGGGTCCGATCAGCACGGGTCTGGGAGAAATTTACCAATACACGCTGGAGAGCGAGACGCACACGCCGATGGAGTTGCGCACCCTTCAGGATTGGTACATCGCCCCGCAACTGCGGGCGATTCCCGGCATCAATGAAGTCAACAGCTTTGGCGGCTTCGTGAAGCAATATCATGTGCTCGTCGACCAGAATCGTCTTCTCAAGTACGGCATCACGCTGTCGGATGTGTTGGAAGCGATCGAACGCAACAACGCCAATGCGGGCGGCAACTTCCTGGTGCGGGGCTGGGAGCAAGCCTATGTGCGCAGCCTGGGGCTCATCCAAGGCATCGAGGATATCGAGAACATCGTGCTCGAAGCCCGTGATGGCGCACCGGTTTTCTTGCACGATGTGGCGGCCGTGAAGCTTGGGCCGGAGACGCGGCAAGGCGCCGTGACGCGCGACGGCCAGGGCGAGGCCGTGGCCGGCATGACCATCATGCTCAAGGATCAGAACTCCAAGTTGGTCGTTGAGGCGGTGAAAAAGGCGATCCCGAAAATTCAGGCCGGATTGCCGGAAGGAGTCCGGATTAACGCCTTCTACGATCGAACGGCGCTGATTCAGGCGTGTATCGGTACGGTCGGCCATGCGCTCTGGCAGGGCGGACTATTGGTCGTCGTTGTTCTGTTTCTGTTCCTGGGCAATCTGCGCGCGGCCTTGATTGTCGCGCTTTCGCTGCCGCTGACGGCGTTTATCGCATTTATTCTGATGGGCTCGCAGGGCGTGACGGCCAATCTGATGAGCCTGGGCGGCCTGGCGATTGCCCTGGGCATGATCGTGGACGCGTCCATCGTGGTCTGCGAGAATATTGCGCGGCACCTTGCCGAGAAGACGGGACATGGGTTGTCGCGATTGGAAATCATTTACGAAGCCGTTCGTGAAGTGGCGCGGCCGGTGGTCTTCGCGATTCTGATCGTTGTCATTGTCTTCTTGCCGCTTTTCTCGCTTCAACAAATGGAAGGCAAGATGTTCCGTCCGTTGGCTCTGACCATGTGCTTTGCGATGGTCGGATCTTTGCTGGTTTCGCTGACCATCGTTCCGGTTTTGAGTTCTTTCTTCATGAGCGGGCAAAAAGAGGGGCGGGACAACGCAGTCGTACGTCTGATCAAACGCGGCTATCTGCCGGTGCTCGCTCTCGCGCTGCGGAGACCGAAGACCCTGATCGGACTGGCCGGCGCGCTGCTCGTGGGCTCCCTGGCGTTGACGCCTTGGCTGGGAACGGAATTTCTCCCGCAACTGGACGAAGGAGCCATTGCAATCAACGTGGTCCGGCTTCCCTCGGCCTCCCTGGAAGGTTCGGTCGCCGTGGGGACGGAGATCGAACGCCGTCTCATCGCGCGTTTCACGGAGGTGCGGACGGTTGTCACCAAGACCGGCAGGGCCGAGATTTCCGAAGATCCCATGGGTCCCGAGCAAAACGATGTCTTCATCATGCTGCATCCGAAGGCCGAGTGGAAAACCGGGCGATCCAAACCGGAACTTGTGGCCGCGATTCAAACGGAACTGGCGGCCATTCCGGGTATACGCCTGTCTTTTTCCCAGCCCATCTCCTTGCGCGTAAACGAACTGATTTCCGGGATCAAGAGCGACCTGGCCATTAAACTTTTTGGCCCGGACCTGGAGGTCCTGCGCGAAAGCGCAAACCGGGTGGCCGCGCTCATGCAGGGAATCCGGGGCGCCGAGGATGTGAAAGTCGAGCAAGTCTCGGGCTTCCCGCAAGTGGAGATCGTGGTGGACCGCAAGGCCATTGCCCGGCACAAGATTAACATCGCGGACATCAACGAAATCGTCGAGACCGCGGTAGGCGGCAAAATTGCCTCGACGGTCGTCGAGGAGCAGAAACGATTTGCGATTCTGGTGCGCTTTCCGGTCGAATTGCGGCGCGACGTTTTCGAGTTGGAGCGGCTGCTCGTGCCGTCCCCGGAAGGCGCCCGCATTCCGTTGGGCGAACTGGCGAGTATACGGGAAGTCGAGGCGCCGGCGCAGGTTAGCCGCGAAAACGGCATGCGCCGCGTGGTGGTCGAGTGCAACATCCGGGGCCGCGACATGGGCAGCTTCGTATCGGAAGTGCGCGAGGCGATTCAACCCGCGGTTGCCGCTATGCCCGATGGCTACTTTGCCGATTATGGCGGCCAGTTCGAAAACCAACAACGGGCCATGCAACGGCTGTCCATCGTCGTCCCGGTATCGATTTTGTTGATTTTCTTGATGCTGTTCTCGACGTTCGGCTCGATGAAAAGCGCCTTGTTGGTTCTGGTAAACCTGCCGTTCGCGCTGATCGGAGGCATCCTCATCATGGTTGTGTTGAAGATCCCGCTCAGCGTCTCGGCATCCATCGGCTTTATTGCGTTGTTTGGAATCGCGGTCGAGAACGGAACCCTGCTGGTATCCTTCTTCGATCAGTTGCGTCGGGAAGGCTTGAGCCCCGAAGAAGCTGTGCGCCGCGGTTGCGAACTGCGCTTGCGGCCGCTCTTGATGACGGCGCTGACCACATTGCTGGGATTGCTGCCGCTGGTTTGGGCCACGGGAAGCGGATCGGAAATTCAACGCCCGCTGGCGGCCGTGGTGCTCGGTGGATTGGCGTCGGCGATGGTGCTGACGCTGGTTGTCTTGCCGGCTTTATATTATGGGGTCGAGATGCGCAGAGACATTAAAGAGGCAGCGATTGCCGATAAAGAGGTGCAACGATGAAAGCCATTACCGCCTATATCCAACCGTTTATGCTGGAGAAGGTCGCCGACGCCTTGCGGGCGAGCAAGATTCACGGGGTGACGGTGATCCCCTGCGAGGGATTCGGCCGACGGATTGAGGGAAAGACGCCGCACTACGAGGATGCGGCCGCCGAACTGGGCTACGCACCCAAGGTCAGGATCGAGATCGTCTGCCGGGACGAGGATGTTCAAGCGATTCTGAAAACGATCCGGGAAAGCGCGCATACCGGACATTACGGCGACGGCAAGATCTTCGTCGCCGAGGTGACGCACGCCGTGGACATTCGCACCGGCAGAGAAGGCGAATTGATCCTGTAAGGCGGTGGTCTTGTCGCAACGGCCTTGCGGGGTCGCGTGGAAGCCCGTCTTCGCCCGCCTGCGCATCGCTACGCGAAGCGTTGCGGGCAGAAAGAAGCCGGGCCACCCTTCAGGGCCACTGTCGACAGGTGGGCGTCACGCGGCTTCAGGCTGCGCACGCAGGCCTGCTCTTTGCTGTTATCCGTGGGACCGCTTTGTCATCCGTGGGGATATTCCTCTCTGCTTCATCATAACGACGGTCGGCGTTTCAGAGAACGCATCAAGATGGATGTCTTCCGTTGTTTTCTGTTCTTCTCTGTTGTGCTACGATCTTTATCTTTCAACCGACATGCAAAGAGAACTTATAGAAACGGATATTTTGTGCGTAGGCGCCGGCGTGGCGGTCCTCTCGGCGGTCTTGCGCCTGCTCAAGCGGTGCGCCGACGGGAAGAAGCCCTCTGTGTTGATCCTCGAAAAAGGACGCCGGATCGGTGCGCATGTGTTGTCGGGGGCGGTTCTGGATCCCGAGCCGCTGGACGATTTGCTTACTCCGGAGGAGAAAGCCGCCCTGCCGTTCAAAGCGACGGTTCACACGGAAGCCTTCCACTACCTAACGCCCTGGCGGTCTTTTCGGGTGCCCTGGACGCCCGCGCCCATGCGCTCGGAAGGTTTCCCCTTGGCGGCTCTTTCGGAGGTGACGCAATACTTTGGCCGGCTTTGCGAGAAACAGGGCGCGGAAATTTATTGCGAATTTCCCGCGGTGGAGTTGCTGGAGGAAAACGGGCGCGTGATCGGCGCGCGCGTGGGCGACAAGGGCCTGGATCGGAACGGCCGGCCCAAATCGTCGTATGAGCCCGGCCCGGAGATTCACGCCAAGGTCGTGATCCTCGGCGAAGGCGCCTGCGGGGTGCTCACGCAAAAGTTGATTGCTGCCCGCCGCCTGGCGGCTCACGCGAATCCGCAGGCGTACGCGCTGGGCATTAAGGAGTTGTTCGAAGTTCCCCCGCGGCCGGAAAACGCGGGCCGGATTCTGCACACCTTCGGCTATCCGCTGGATCGGCGCACCTACGGCGGCGGTTTTGTGTACGGCTTGGACGATATTCATGTGGCCGTGGGTTTAATCACGGCCTTGGATTATCGCAATGCCGGCTTGAGTCCGCACGAGCGATTCCGCCGCTACAAAATGCACCCGCTGATCAGGCCATTGCTGGAAGGGGGCCATGTGGTTGGTTACGGAGCCAAGGTATTGCCGGAAGGGGGCTATTATTCGCTGCCCGAATTGACGACCGAGGGGGCGCTCATCGTGGGCGACGCCGCCGGCTTTGTGAACTCCGTCCGTCTGAAAGGCATTCATATCGCCATGGATTCCGGTGTGGCCGCCGGCGATGCGCTGTATGAAGCCTGGAACAAGAACGATTTTTCCAAGGCCGCCCTCGATCGCTATCCCCAGCTTTTGCGTCAGCGCTCCGGCTGGAAACAGCTCTGGCGAAAGCGCAATGTCCGGGCCTCCTTCGATTATGGAACGTTGCCGGGTCTGTTGGCTACGGGCTTGTCGATCTTCACCGGCGGCTTGCTGCCGCTGGGCCGGCTGCATCGCCGGCCCGACCACGAAGGCCTCCAACCGCTTCGCAAAGCGCCGGAGCAGCTCCTGTTCCAGGACGCCCCTCTTCAATTCGATATCCTGTCCGACTTGTATCGCTCCGGAACCCAACACGAAGAAGACCAGCCCGGCCATTTGGTCATTCTCGACCGCGAAAAATGCCGCCGCTGCATCCCGCTCTACGGCGCCCCCTGCACCCGGTTTTGCCCGGCTGAAGTCTACAAGCTTCCTGAAGGGGCCGGCGAAATCTCCATGGAGCCCGCCAACTGCCTGCACTGCAAAACCTGTAAGATCAAGGATCCATTCGAAAACATCGACTGGCGCCTTCCGGAAGGCGGCGGCGGGCCGGGTTATGTGGAGATGTAACGGCGTTGCATTGAATGACTCCCGTTCCTTTGGACAACTTCCTGCAATTCAATCTTGAGTCATAATTACAATGGCGGCCTCATTGGCCATTTCCCGTACGATGAGTTATCTTTTCCTTGGAAAGAGACGGAATCGTTAGCATGAAAAGCATAATGCATAACCAGACTCCGTGGCTTCGAAGGCTGCGCCGGATCTTGCGGATGACCGCAGGGATCGCGCTGATGGGCCTCGGCGTGCTGGGTTTGGCCCTGCCCATTATGCCCGGATGGGCTTTGATGCTCGTCGGGATTGCCTTGGTTGCGCCGAGGTCTCGTTTGGCTCAGTGGTTGAAGCGGACTCTCGCGCGGCTGCGAAAGCAATGGGCTCGACAGAAGGGCTCTGTTCCGTCGACTAGCGGGTGATAACGTATGGGTAAACAAACGGCAGCACATACAAAGCAAGGAGGAGAACATGGAAACCAGACGAGCATTTCTAAAGACCCTATTGATGGGTACAGCCGGCGTGGCGGTTGCGAGGGTGGGCTTCGATTCGGCGGAGGCCGGGTGGTTCGGATTCGGGGGCCCCAGGGACGAGTGGCTGCGCATTGGAAAATTGCAGGATTTTCCGGAGAACGCCAAGCTGGTTGTTCATGACGCGGTGCGAGCGCCCGATGGAAAAAAAATCAAGAACTTGAAGCTGATCGCGGAGCGGCGCGGGGAACAGGTGTCCGTGATGTCCACCCGATGCACGCATTTCGGATGCGAAGTGACGCAAATGGAAGACGGAACTTTTGTTTGTCCATGTCATGACTCCCATTTCGATGCCTCCGGCGCGGTGACCAAAGGTCCGGCGAAGCAGCCGTTGCCGTGGCATGCAACCCAGGTGACGGATGGCGAGGTGCAGGTGAACCTGAGCAAGGTCCTGCCGGCTCCGCAAATTTGAACCGGGCTGCGCAGAACCAAGGAGATCGTGGCGTCAGCTATCGGAGTCTCGATTCAACGCAGCTCTTCTCCTGTCTCCCTCATAATTTTAATCATAATCTTAATCGTAATCTTAATCTCTTTTTGAATAAGAAAATGAAGATTAAGATTAGGATTACGATTACGATTATGAATAGAAATCAGAACGGCATCCTACCGAAATAGACTTAATCGAATGAGCCGTTCGATGCGTCTTGAGTCATAATTACAATGGCTGTCGGCGGCGCAGCCCCATTTGCATTCCCCTCTTTTTCGATGTATAGGTTTTCTCGAAATGGGGGAAGGTTCATGAGGCTGGCTATTCTGGGATATCGAGGGATTGGATATGTTCGTCCCATGGCGGAAGGCTTGTCTCGCATGCTCTCCGGTTTGGGCGTGGAGCATCGTGTTTTTTGGAGCAGCTTGCGCTTGCTTGGCCGGCCCTCGGCCCGTTTCAAGCGGCTGGCCAAGGAATGGCTGTCGCGCCCGTTGCTGGCCCAGTTGAAGAATTACTCGGCGGTGGTTGTGGTCCAACACATGCGCGATGCCTTTCGTCGTTCGCTGGCCATCGACGAGCTGCGCCAAGCGCTGCCGAATACGCCCATCGTCCTGTATGACCTGGATTATCTTCCCACCGTCGGCTTGTGGGGGCCTTGGTTGGGCGCCGATGAAAATTTCGAGGCCGTTCACGGCATCGATCGATACGATTGGTACCTGTGCGTCTCCAGCATAGGCCGATGCCCGATGCCCGACGGCTTCAACCCTTGCACGCAAATCGGCGTTCATCTCGACGACGGAAGCCTCTATCCCAATCAGAACGGCCGTTTTCTGGCGCTGATTGACTTCGAAAGGACGAACCACTTAAAGGAGCGGCGTTTGCAAATCGAGGCTTTGCAGGAAGCCCGGACGGAATTTTTGGTCCTGAAAGGACGCTACTCGATGCAGGACATTCGCCGGATTTACCGGCAATGCAGCGTATATTTCCTGGCTCACATGGAGAGCTTCGGTTTGCCCATTTGCGAGCTGCAAGCCTGCGGAAGTCACGTGTTCACTCCCTATGTCTCGTGGTGCGACGCGCACCGGCTGGGGCGTCACGACGCCCCTCTCCCGGCCAACTTCGTGTGCTATCGAAACGACAAGGATTTCCTGGTGGAGCAATTGCGGCGAATCAAGGCGGCGGCTTCTCCCGCGGTTGTGGTCCGGCGTTTCCAGGAAAGCCATCCACACTTCTTCCGGGGCGACCCGGACTCGTTGCGGGGCTTCCTGGATAAACTGGAACGCCATGAAATCGACAGTCAGGCCCACCGGGGCTATGCTGAAATCTCCCGCCGAATTCCGGTTCGCCCCGAAGATTGATCCGGCCGGAAATCTGCATTCTGGAGCCGGGGCATCTGGCCTGTCTTTTATACGCAAATTGTCTTCATGTAGAGCTGGGCCAAAAAAGAACGCCGCAAAGAGTTGCCGCTGCAAGAAGGTTTGTATTTTGGAGGGTCGCGCTCCGTCGCGACCGGTAGAAGAAGGTTCCGACAGAGCGGAACCCTCGTGCGCTGTGGAGGTGCGAACCCCTCCGGGATGAGAGAGCCCGGCCATTGGGGGCC
>MHBK01000017.1 GCA_001804865.1 Lentisphaerae bacterium GWF2_57_35 | reverse complement strand
GACACGGTTATTGCGCCCTCATCCCTTGGCAGACTGAATGCGCCTACCCGGCTCCGCCGGGGGCGCATTCAGTTTGCCAATCGAGCTGTTTGACATTTATCATAAAAATACCATTTGACATTACATCCCTGCTGTGATACCGGTAACACTTAGATGCTATTTTAGCTTTTGGGAGAGCGAAGCATTACACAACAAAAAGGGAGATCACTATGAGGAAAGTATTAGGCGTGTGCATGGTTATGGGGGCGCTGCTGGCAGGGGCGGCAAAGGCGGATAATATTCTCGTCAACACGGGATTTGAGGACGCTTTGGTGGGTTGGGGCTCGGAAACGGGCGGTTGGGCCGGTTGGGGTGCGACTCAGTCGGACAGCGGCTTTGGCGTCGCTCCGCACAGCGGCCTTCATGCGGTTATGCTGGCGGTTTGGCCCACTGGCGGCGGCGGCGGCATCGTCCAAAAGCCCAATGTGTTGGGAAATACCACCTACACCTTGAGCTTCTGGAGCGCTTACGAAGCCACTTACGCGGGCGGCTCTCTTAACAGCTTTGTCGAATGGCATGACGCCAGCGACGCCATCATCAGCCGGGACTCGTTCAACAACATCGCCCTGGGCGGCGCCACGGTTTGGAATCAACAGACTCTTATAGACGTCACCGCGCCGGCGAATGCGGCCTGGTGCGAAGTGCAGATCAACGGGGCGGAAGGCTCCTCAGGCGGCGCTCTGTACATCGACGACGCCACGTTCAGCGCGGCGGTTCCCGAACCCGCCACGGTCTCGCTGCTCGGTTTGGCCGGCCTGGGCCTGTTGGCCCTGCGGCGGCGCAAGAATAAATAAAGACTCTCCGAACAAAAACCCCCGGGCCATCACGGCCCGGGGGTTTTTATTTCCCCCTAAAAGATTGAGGTTATCTCCAGATTCGATTCCGCTGAAATAGGCTTTGACCGCCGACTCGCGCATGCGACTCACATTGCAGAATCGGCGTTCTTCAGGTTTTTTAAATCTTGAGACGTGATGATTTCCGGCCCCTACCGCGCTTGAATCAGGCCAACACCCGAAATGTTTCGAGTCACATGAGCCGGGTTCCCGTGGTAGTAAACGTTGCCAACGCCCGAGATGCCGGCGTTGAGCGACTCGCCGGCATACACGTCGGCGCTGCCCGCGCCGCTGACCGAGATGGAAACCCCTTGGGCATGAAAGTTGCCGGCTTCGAGAATTCCCGTGCCGGAGAGAGTGGCCGTCAGTTTTTTCGTTTTGCCCGATAGACGGGTCTTTCCCGATCCATTCATATCGAGCGTAAAGCTGCCTTGGCTGAGCCCCGATGCCGAGATGTCGCTTGCCCCGAATGACGACAGACTGTCGATATTCCGGGCCTCGATGTCCACTTTTATTCGCTTGCGTGCGGACCAGCTCCGCGCGGCGCGAAGGCATAACCTCTGCCCCTTCGCTTCCGCAATCACGAAAGGAAGAAGGTTGTCGTCCCCGGTGACGGTGACGCGCTGATCTTTCTGGCCCGTGATGTAAATTTCGAAGGAGCCGTTGACCTCGATCGAAGTGAATGGCGAAAGCGCCCTCTGCTCCGTTTTTTCGATGCCGCTTCCCCGTATCCTGTCTGTGTTCCTGAAAAATCCCTGGGTCACGCCGGCATGGAAGGGCCAGCCCACCAGCGCAATGATCGCGCAAGTTCCAACCAGTGTGAAGAGCAGGAGCGAAAAGACGAATGCCCGTCGAAGCCAGCGGGGATACACGTTGAAATAGGCGCCCCATCTTGAGTGATTCATACAGGTTTCCCCTTTTGAGTTACGAGCCGGATTGCGGTTTCGAATTCCTGCCAAGTCTTGGTATGCTCCTTTCCGTCCTCTACTATTAACAAACCCCCTGGGAGTCAAGCCTGAGTCGTAATTATAATGGCTGCTGTCATCGGCTCCGAAGACGGGCGAAGTCCTGTCTCGAATCGGCATTTTAAATTCTATGCATTTGACATGTAACAAGGTGTTTCGTAAGTAATAGCAATTCTGCTGTTATATGTACGTGTTGTGCATCAACAATCTAACACCGAAAGGGAAAGATGATGAACCAGCCACACCGCACGCAAGGAGCCCTTCGCATAGCCGTATCTGCCCTGACCCTATTGACCAGTGTTTGTTGTACCCTGGCCGACGATTTATTCGAATACCACGCCTATATAAGATCGGGCGTGCTTGAAAACGGCGAAGGAGGCAAAGGCTCACCGTTCCAGGCGCCCGGGGCGCCGTCCAAGTATCGTTTGGGCAACGAAGCCGAAACTTACGGCGAAGCCATTTTTGTGAAGAACTTTAACAAGGGCAAGGAAGGACCTCAGGCCAAGGTCGAAACGTTGCTGGCTTACAAGACGTTGCAGAACAACCAATACTCGGCCGCCACGGACGAGTTCACCATTCGCGAGGCCTTTGCCGAATTCACCAACCTGGGCTTTTCGCCCAGCGCGAAGCTGTGGGCCGGCAATCGATTCTATATGCGGCAGGATATTCACATCATCGATTATTACTGGATGGACACGAGCGGATACGGCGGCGGACTTATGGACTTTCCTGTGACCGAAAAAATCAAATTCCATGCCGCCTATCTGCGCGGCTCCCCCGACAACGCCGTCGAGCTCGATAACATCGGCCTGATTAACAAGCAGGTCCTGGACTTCCGGCTGACGGATATTCCCGTAGGCTTTGGCACGCTGAATTTTGTGGCTTTGCCGTCCTACGTTAAAGGCGGCGACTACGAAACGACCCTGAGCAACGACGAGGAAGAGCAGACGACCATCACCACCGTCGATGACGATTTCGGCATCGGTCTTTGCGCTTATCACGACAAGAGTTTTCCCCTGGGCAACAACCGCGTGGCCGTACAGTGGGGCAACGGCGTGGCCAAGGATCTGGGCTCGGCGCTGTGGGCCACTCCGGATCCCGTTACCTCCGACTCGGAAAAATTCCAGGTGCTGGACTACGGCGTTCTTCAGCCCACGGACTGGTTTGCGATGATGTACACGGCGGTCTACATGCGCAACGACAGCGGCGCCGACAACAACAACATCTCCGAATGGTTTTCGTTCGGCCTGCGCCCCACCTATTACTTTAACAAGAACTACTCCCTGGCGGTGGAAGCCGGCATGGATCATACCAGCCAGGAAGGCGCCGCCGCCGATGGCGGCGATCTCAACGGCACGCTGGGCAAGCTGACCATCTGCCCGCAGGTCTCGCTCGACAACAACTTCTGGGCGCGTCCCGTCCTCCGGGCTTTTGTCACCGTGGCCACCTGGTCGGACGATTTTGAAGGCCGAATCGGCGGCGAAGGGTATGCCGACAATAACTCGGGCCTGCTGTACGGCGTTCAAATGGAAGCCTGGTTCTAAAAGTTTTGCATAACGCCCCATGCGGTCATGCCGCGCTCATTGCCAGGCGGGCGCGGCATGAACACTTCATACAAGGACGGAGAGGATATGGGAAAAGTCACGCTCGAACATGTATACAAGAAATACCCCGGCGGATTTACCGTGGTCCACGACGTCAATCTGGAGATTGACGACAAGGAATTCGTAGTGCTGGTGGGGCCCTCCGGCTGCGGAAAATCCACCACGCTGCGGATGATCGCCGGCTTGGAAGAAATCAGCGAAGGCAAGATCAGCATCGACGGCAAAGTGGTCAACGATGTGCCGCCGAAAGATCGCGACATCGCCATGGTCTTTCAGAATTACGCCCTGTATCCGCACATGACGGTGTATAACAACATGGCCTACGGCCTGAAGATGCGCGGCTATCCCCGCGCCGAAATCGACCAGCGCGTGCGCGAGGCGGCAGAGATTCTGGGCATCACCGCCTACCTCGACCGCAAGCCCAAGGCCCTTTCCGGCGGCCAGCGCCAGCGCGTGGCCGTCGGCCGCGCCATCGTCCGGAAGCCCAAGGTGTTTCTGTTCGACGAGCCGCTGTCCAATCTCGACGCCAAGATGCGCGTGCAGATGCGCACGGAGATCAGCAAGCTGCATCACCGGCTCCAATCCACGGTCATCTACGTGACGCACGACCAGGTCGAGGCGATGACCATGGGCAGCCGCATTGTCGTGATGAAGGACGGCTTGATCCAGCAAATCGCCGCGCCGCTCGACTTGTATCGTCACCCGGCCAATCAATTCGTGGCCGGCTTCATCGGCAGCCCGCCCATGAATTTCTTCAAGGGCCGCCTCGAAAAGAAAGGCGACAAAATCTTCTTCAACGAGGGCGCCTTTGCCGTCGGCTCCGATCCCCGCCAAAAAGAGGCGCTGGGGGCGTATGTCGACCAGGAGGTGATCTTCGGCATCCGGCCCGGCGATATCGCCGCGGCCCCAGCGGGCTCCGATCCCGACCGCCAGGTCACGGCCCGCATCGAGTTGATCGAGCCGATGGGCGACGAAATGTATCTCAACCTCAACACCGGCAAAAATACCTTCATCGCCAGCGCCCAGGAAGGCGACAACGTTAAATTAGGCGGCGATTTCAAGGCCGTGTTTAACATGGCTAAAACTCATTTTTTTGAAAAGGAGGGCGGCAAGATTATTGTATAGGCATTGGTGCTTGTTAATAAAGGAGGTCATGTATGCGTAAATTCATTCTTTCGGCAATATGGGGTCTCATGGGCATGGCGGCGATGGCGCAGGATGGCGGGCTGCTGATTTGGATTAACGGCGACAAACCGTATACGGCGCTTCAAGCGCTCGGCGATCAGTTCGAAAAAGATAACGGCGTCCCGGTGACCGTGCAGCATCCGACGGATTTGCCGGCCAAATTCGGTCCGGCGGCGCAATCGGGAAAGGGCCCCGACATAGTCATCTGGGCGCACGACCGGCTGGGCGGCTGGGCGCAAAGCGGGCTGCTGAGCCCGGTGAACGTCCCCGAGGATTTCAAAGCCAAATTCCATCCCAAAGGCTGGGAAGCCGCCAACTATAACGGCCAGCTCTGGGGTTATCCGATCACGATGGAAGTTGTGACCCTGATCTACAACAAGGCGCTGATCCAAAATCCGCCCAAGCTGCTCAGCGAGACCTTCGAGCTCAGCAAGCAGTATAACGACAAAGGCCAATACACGATGCTGTGGGCGTATGACACGCCGTATTTCACCTGGCCGTTCCTCGCGGGCGGCGGGGCCTACGTGTTCGGCAAGGACGCCGCCGGCAATTACAACCTGTCCGATGTCGGCGTGAATGCGCCCGGCGCCGTGAAGGCCTTGGAAACGATTGCCGAGATGATCCAAAAAGGCGTCATGCCCAAGGGCGTCAGCTACGACGTGATGGCCGCGCAGATGCAGCAGGGCAAATGCGCCATGTGCGTGAACGGACCCTGGATGTGGAACGACCTGAAAAAAGCCGGCATCGATTTCGGCATCGGCGTGATACCGGGCGTCGACGGCCCCTCCAAGCCGTTTGTCGGCATCCTGACGGCCATGTTGAACGCCAGCAGTCCCAGCAAGGATCTCGCCGAGCTGTTCATCAAGGAATACATCCTCACGCCGAACGGGTTGAAGGCCATGAACGACGACACTTACGGCGGCCCGCCGGCTCTGACCGAAGCCTATAATCAACAAAAGGCAGCGGACCCCAGAATGGAATCGAGCATGCAAAACATCGATGTGGGCGTGCTGATGCCCAACATCCCCCAGATGGGTTCGTTCTGGAGTTCGATCGAAGCCGCCATCAAGACCGTGACCTCGGGACAAGCAAAGCCCCGGGAGGCCCTGGATAACGCGGCCAAGATCATCAAAGCGCAGAAATAGACGGATCCCTATGATTTGCAGGGGCGCCGCTTTATGGCGCCCCTGCAAACACCCCATCAAGACGTCGGAGGCTAGGATAAAGTGAATATACGCAAGCTGGTTCCCAATCTGATTTATACCCTGGTCGTCGCCGCTCTCTTATACGTGGACATCCGGATATTTTTAAGCGGCCATGACGTGTTGGGGTTCTCGTTGCTCCTGCTGGTAGCTCTCGGCGCTTTTGTTTATGCCTGGAAAGGGGCGTATGCCTATCGGTATTTGTTCCCCAGCTTGATGGCCTTTGGCGTGTTCGTCCTGCTGCCGTTGATCTATACCGTATACATTGCCTTCACCAATTACAGCGCCGTCAATTTGCTCACGTTCCATGAAGCGCAGAAATACTTTCAGCGCGAAACGCAGGTGACTGTCGGTCAGAGCTATCAATTCAAACTCTATCCCCTTGCGGAAAAAACCGAATCGGACCCGTCTTTTCGCCTGATGCTGCAAGGCGCTCCCGCCGGTACGAACCTGACGGCGCAAACTTTTCTTACGGGCTCGTTTGTCCTGCCGCCGGTCAACGAATTGCAGTTGGAAGTCAGGGCCGCCGCGGTAGCCGATACCAACGCACTGCCAAAAGAAACTCCGCTCGCCATGCGCGACATCATCAAGCTTCGCGAGCCCCTGAAAAAGTTGAGAGTCATCCTGCCCGACGAATCCCAAGTCGCCATGATCGGCATGACCTCCTTTGCCCCCAGCGTTCCGGTTTGGGTGCTGGACGAGGCGGACAACACCTTCTCGAACCGCCTCAGCGGCGAAATCATCCGGCCCGACTTTAAGACCGGCTTTTATCTGACCCGCCAGGGGCAGCGCATCGGTCCGGGCTTCCGGGTGACGATCGGATTCAAAAACTTTCTCAAAATCATTGAGGACGAATCGATCCGCGGTCCTTTCGCGACCATCTTTGTCTGGACCGTGATGTTCGCGCTCTTGTCGGTTCTGCTGACCTTTGCCTTGGGGTTCCTGTTGGCCGTTTTACTGGAATGGAAAGCTCTAAGAGGCCGCCGGCTGCTTCGCTCGCTGCTCATTTTGCCTTATGCCGTGCCGGCCTTCATCTCGATCTTGATTTTCAAAGGTTTGTTCAACCCGCAATTCGGCGAAATCAATACCATCCTTTTTTCGTTGTTCGGCATCCGGCCCGAATGGACTACCGACCCTTTTTTGGCGCGGAGCATGATTCTGATCGTAAATCTCTGGCTGGGCTATCCGTACATGATGATCCTGTGCACCGGCATTCTTCAGTCTGTGCCGTCCGACATTTACGAAGCCTCCGCCATCGACGGCGGCGGACCGGTGAGCGACTTGTTCAAGATGACCCTGCCGTTGATTTTGCCGCCGCTCAAGCCGCTGTTGATCGCGAGCTTTGCTTTTAACTTCAACAACTTCCTGCTGATCTTCCTCTTGACCAACGGCGCGCCGCAAATTGTCGGGGCGCAAAGCGTGGTGGGCTATACCGACATCCTCGTGACCTATACCTTCAACCTGGCTTTCCGGGATTCCGGATCGAACTTCGGCTTTGCCAGCGCCATTGCCTCCATCATTTTCATCATCGTGAGCATTCTTTCGTACATCAACTTGAAGGCGGCCACTCGAAAAGACGAACAGCGGGCATAATTTCTGGAGCACGACCATGATAAGAGGAAAATATCAAAAGCTGAATCTGGCGCTGGTGTATCTGCTGCTCGGCGCGTTCATCGCGCTGACCCTGTTTCCCTTCCTGATGATTATTTCCATTTCGTTTCGCGAGGGGAATCTGGCGTTGGGCAAGATTCTTCCCGACAAGATCAGTCTCGAGCACTGGCGGTTTGTCTTGGGCCTGCCTTACGAAAACGCCCACGGGCAAATCGTGCAGGAGCCGTCCGTCGTTCTGATGTGGTTTTGGAATTCGATCAAGATCGCCGCCTTCTCGTCGTTCCTGATCCTGTTGCTGTCCGGCAGCGGGGCCTACGCCTTTGCGCGGCTGCGCTTCAAGTTCCGGTCCAACATGCTGACCAGTCTGATGATTCTCCAGATGTTTCCCCAGGTGCTTTCGCTGGTCGCCATTTACGCGATCCTGAACTTCATCGGAAATTACATTCCCGCCATGGGCCTGAACACGCATCCGGGCTTGATCCTGGTCTATCTCGGCGGCGTATCCATCTACATCTGGATGATCAAGGGCTACTTCGATACGATTCCCGCCAGCATCGAAGAGTCCGCCATGATCGACGGCGCCAGCACCTTTCAAACCTTTATCGGCATTTTGCTGCCCATGAGCCTGCCGATTTTTGCCGTGGTGTTCATTCTCTCGTTCATTTCGTTTATCGGCGAATATCCCGTGGCTTCCGTCTGTCTGGTGCAAACCAAGCAATGGACGCTTGCCGTCGGCGCGAATTCGTTCCTCTACGATCAGAATTACCTGTGGGGCCGTTTTGCCGCCACCGCCGTATTGAGCGGCATTCCCATCACCGTCGTCTTCATGCTCTGCCAGCGCTTCCTCGTCTCCGGCCTGACCTCGGGCGGCGTGAAGGGATGAGAACAACAAGGAAAACATCATGAAAACCGTACGTCTTGACCAGATTGAAAAAAGTCTCGTAACCATCGACGGCGCCAGCAAAGCGTGGCGGCAATTGGCGCTGGGCCGCGCCGATGGCGCGCCGACCGTCTCGTTCCGCGTCTTCACCTTGGAGCCTGGCGGCCACACGCCTTATCACACGCATGCGGCGGAGCACATGAATTACATCATCGAAGGCGCCGGCTGCCTGGTGGACGAAAAAGGGACGGAGCATCCGGTTCAGGCCGGCGACTTCGCCTTTGTCGCGCCGAACGAAAAACACCAGTACCGCAACAAAGGCCCGGCGCTCTTTAAAATGATCTGCGCCGTGCCGAAGGAATACGAGTAGGCATTGCTAAAAAAAGACAAGAGAGACTCATTCTTTGGAGTCAGGCCCCTTGCTTGTTGATGGTCAAGGTAATCGCCCGAAACGAGTTCGCCCAGGAATATTCCTTATTGAGATCACAGGCTCGGGTGAGATCGCACTCGGCCTTCTGCACGAGAAAAGCCGTGTGGGGGTTGCATGCCTCGGAACTGGAGGCGATCCAATATGCCAGGCAGTAGGTTGCGCCGCGATGCGCGTAGGTCCAGGCGGTGTTTTGTCCGCCCTTGAGCGCCCGGTCGAACAAGGCCAGCGCTTTCTCGATCAGATTCCAGAGGACCCCGGGCGGCAGGATTGACGCATTGTGCCAGACATACAGACGGTGCGCTTCTGCTTCCTGCGCGTCGGCCCAGGCGTAGGCGCCTCCCTTGAGCCGCCGCGCCATCTCGAAATCCGAACAGGCGCCCGTGAGATCGCGGATCGCTCCGCGCGCCGCGCCGCGATGCGCATAGGCCCAGGGATTGTCGATCTTTTTCTCGATGGCTGCCGAAAAACAACGGATGGCGTTCTGGTAATGGCCGGTTTCGCTGAATTGCTCGCCCAGTCGGGCGCACGTATCCGCATCGAGCGTTTGCAGGCATTCGTTCGTTGTCTGGGGATCGGGCATTTCATAACCGATTGCATCGATTTCAGCCCTCGGAATTGCGCGCTGCGCCCGTTGTTCCATACCATTCATATTCAGCCTCCTTCTCCTCCGTTTCCAGACCTAGTCGTCCGACCCGGACGTTTCGTTGTGGAAATTTTTACATCGGACGCGGCTCCGTAGCCGCCGGCGTAAGCCGGTGGTCTTCTCAGCGTACGTACAAGCGCCTGTGGTCGTGTTGGAGAAAAGAAGGCGCTCAGCGGAGTGAGCGCCCTACCCACGACGAAGAGCCCCTCTCCGCTGTTGCGGCCGTGTCCGGATGCACCCCAACGAATGAAGCGGCGTTTTAAATCTTTTCATTTGGATCGGGATGCGGGTATGGTTACACAGAATTTTGAGACTAATTACCATGATGTGCGTCCGATTCAAACGCATGCTGTTTCTGGCGGGGGCTCTTGTTGCCCTCGCGAGTCTGCCCTTACAAGCCCAGGACGACAGCCCCGACACGATTTACCGGAACGGGATCGGCCGTTTCTCCGAGGGCAACTACGCCGAATCGGCCCGCTTGTTCCAGGAACTGCTCTCCAAGTTTGGCCAGGAACCGGCCCTGCAAACGGAGATGGAGGGCGTCTATTACGCGCTGGGCTGTTCGCTCTACAATCTCGGCAAATATCCGGAAGCCGTCGAAGTTTATCGATCCTATCTGACCCGCTTTCCAACGGCCCGCTATCGCGACGAGGCGATGTTCCGCATCGGGACCGCGCAACAGGCGCAGGAGGCTTACGATGCGGCGATCGAAGCGTATCGGCAACTGACCGACCAAATGCCCAATTCCCCCTACGCCGAGGACGCGGCCTTTCAGGTCGGCGCCTGCTGCCTGCTGAAAACCGACTACGATAAAGCGGCGGCGGCCTTTGGAGCGTTTTGTACGGCTTATCCGGCGTCGGAACTGACGGGACAGGCCCTGCTCTTCATGTCGCGGGCCTACTACGAAGGCGGCAAGCTGGACAAGGCCGTGGATGCCCTGGCGGTGTTGGAAGGCCGCGGCCGCCGGTTGAGCAACATCGTCTACGCCAATTTCCTGGCCTTCGAAATCGGCGACGCGGCGTACGACGACACGAATTACGAGCTCGCGCTTCGCGCCTATCGGCGGGTGCAGACCCGCGAATCGCTGCTGCGGCTTCAGCGCCGGCTGGTGGGCGAGCTGCAAACGGCTCTCGAAACTTTTCTTACGGGAAGAATCGATTCCCAAGCCGTTGCCGAGCGCTTTCGAAAGGAGCGCCGGCTGGCCGGCGACCTGGATCAGGCCCAATCGCTGCTGCAAAAACTGGAGACGATTCCGGATTACGACGCCGGACTTTTTCACCGCATCGGCCGCTGCTTCTTCAACACCGACCGCTATTGGGAGGCCTGCGTGGCCTTTACCCGGGTGGTCAAGGAAGCCCGGGACGAAGCCCTGCGGGAGGCCGCTCATTTCGATTTGATCATGGTGCTTTCACGGATGCGGCGTTTCGAGGATTTGATCGGGGAATCGGATCGGTATCTGGCTCGGTATGAACAAGGCAATCTATAATAAAATAGCGGAGTCCTCCCAGGTAGGGCGAAGCCTTCGGCTGAGCCGGGCTGCCGGCTTACGCCGGCGTCTGCGGATTGCGGCGCTTATCATGATGGGCGTCTTGGGCGTCAGCGCTTCTGCCAAAGATTGGGAAAAGCTGGAGAAGTGCCGGCTGATTATGTCCGAATACCGGGATGGCGACAGTTTTCACGTGAAGCACGGGATGGACGAATTCATCTTCCGCCTTTACTACGTCGACGCGCCGGAAACGGATTCGGAGTTGAAGGATCGAATCGACGAGCAAGCCCAATACTTTGACGTCTCGCCCATCCGCATCCATAAGCTGGGCAAAACGGCCGAGCAATTGGCCGCCAAAAAGATGCAGTCGGATTTTACCGTGTATACGAAGTGGGAAGATGCGGGCGGACAGAGCCGATTGCCGCGATATTTCGGCGTGGTGCTCATCGGCAAGGAAGATCTGGCCGAAACCCTGGTTTCCTCCGGGCTGGCCCGCGTGTACGGCGCCTCGTCCGACATGCCCGACGGTCGGAACGTGAATACGATGTTCGACCAGCTTCGCAAGCTGGAGGCGCGCGCAAAACAGAAAAGGCTGGGGGCATGGGAAAAGCGCAAAGGGGATGCCAAAGACACGGCGGCGGCGCCCGCTTCGGAAGAGGAACCGGTTACGGACGCCGCGGAAACAACGGGGCTTGTCGTTGAAGAGGAAGCCGATTATGCGGTCATCGTTTTGAAGTGGCCCAATGTGCCTACGGTAGCGTTTCTGCGCGCCGAGGCCTTCGTGAATCTCGAACGCTTCGAGGAGGCCGAAGCGGAGCTGCAACTTTTGCTGAAGAAGTACCCGGAGCATGACCAGAAGCCGCGCATTGAATTTTACATCGCCTTGTCCATCGCCATGCAGGAGCGCTTCCCGGAGGCCGTCGAACGGTTCCAGACCTGGCTGGCGGACCATCCCCACGATATCCTGAAATCCGAGACCGAGTACTGGATGCCGATCGCGATGTTCTACGACAGCCGTTACGAGGAAGCCCTCCCGCGGCTGGAAAAATACGCCGTCGATTATCCGATGGCGGCGTATGCGCCCGAAGCGAAATATCGCGCCGCGCTCTGCCGTTACGCGGTGGAGGATTACAAGGCCTGCGCCCTGGACCTGGGCGCCTGGCTGGAGAAATATCCCGAGCATTTCTTCCGGTGGGAGGCGCTGGTCACGCGAGGCGATTCCCTGGCGGCGATGGGAGAATTGGAGCTGGCCAAAACCAATTATCTGCGGGTGACGAAAGATGCCGGGGCTTTTCATTACCTGGCCCTGACTCAGCTCGCCAAGGTGTATAAAGCGCTGGGCACGGAACAGGATTTCCGGGATATGGCGGCGGTCTTTGCCCGCTTTATCCAGGAGAATCCCGAATCCGATCATGTCGTGGATGCCGCGTATCAGGCCGGCTGGGCCTTGCGCCAGGCGAACCGGACGGAAGAAGCCCGCCGGCTTTACTGGAATGTGGTCGAGCGATTCGGCAACAACAACCGCTGGGAGGGTTTTCAGCCGATCCTGGAAGACTTGGGCAAGCTCTATGGAGACCAACCGGACTTGTATCTTCAGGACCTGCGCGCCAAATACGCCGCCGCCCTTCAGGAACGCCGGTTGACGCTGGCCTCCAGGCTCGCCTTGGCGGAAATCGAAGCCGCTCCGGCCGCCACCCAAAAAGCGGCGGCGCTCGAATTTGCCAAGCGGTATAAAGGCGACTACCTCGGAGCGGAAGCGCTGGCGTTTTTGGGCGACTTGTTTGTCCGCGACGCCGACGCCGACCGGGGGCTTCCCTACTTGCAGACCCTGCTCCAGCAATTTCCGCAGTCCAGTTTTGCCCCGCTGGCCCACACGAGACTGGCCGAGCAAGCGGCGGCAAAAAGGAATTATACGAACGCCCTGGCGTACGCGGATGTGGCCATTGAGAACATGGGCGATCCGCAGTTGATGATGGAAGCGGTGTTCGTCCGCGCAAAGAGCCTGGAAGGTCTCCAACGTTATGCCGAGGCCGTCGAGGCGTATCAACAGGTCATTGCCAACCGGATCTCTCCGCGAGCGCTCAAGCCCGAGGCCATGCTGGGCGTCGCGGCTTCGCTGGAAGCCCAGGGCAAGGTCAAGGAGGCCATTCCGTATTATCAGCGGATTTACGTGATGTATCAGGCCTATGCGCCGGCGGTCGCGAAGGCCTACCTGAAGAGCGGCGAAGCTTTCGAAAAACTGAACGACCGCCCGTCGGCAGTGAATACCTACAAGGAAATGCTGGAAACGAAATCGCTGTCGGGCTTGCCGGAAATGGCCATGGCCCGCGAACGATTGGCGCGGCTGGGATCATGAGCATGCGACGAAACATCCGAATAGGCGGGTTGCTGGTTCTGTTGGCGGTCGGATTGAGCCCGGCCCTCGCGCAGACTCCACCTCCCGCCCGGGAAAGAGGTGTGGGCCCCTTCACGCTTCAAACCAAGGACAATACCTTCGTCGTGAGGCTCCTGCGCCGCGACAAGGACTCCATTTGGATCTTGAAGCAGGCGCAAGCCGGCGGCGCTTTTGAAGCCGGCATCCAAGTCGGCGAAATCGTGCGGCTGGAAATGCCTGCGCCCCGCCATTTCGAGTTGGCCCGCCAGGCTGCCGCCCCCGAGCAAATCGCCCAGGCCCAAGCCGGGGTGAAGGCGTTGCTGGATCTGATCAAGCCCTATCGCGATGTTCCCGGCGCGATTGCCGATGACGCCATCCTGTTGTTGGGCCTTCTCGCGGAGAAACAGCAAAAACCGGTGGAAGCGATCGCCTGGTATGAAGACATCCTGAAACAACCTTACGCCTCCGCCCAAAAAGAACCGGCCCGGATGCGGGCGGGCTTGTGCTACGCGAAAACCGCCCAGTACGAAAAAGCGGTCGCCTATTTAACCGCCGCCAAAATTTCCGACGACGACGTGGAGCTGCTCTCTGAAGTCATGTTCGCGCAAGGTCAGGCCTTTGCCAAACTGGGCAAGCCCAAGGAAGCCGTCATGGCCTATCTTTACCTGGTCGTTTTCCATCCCTTTGTCCAGAACAACGAGGCCCGTTGCCTGGATGCCGCGCTGCCCTGCTATGCCGAACTTAAGGATTGGGATGCGCTCTTCAAGACCATTCAAACGATCCAGGCAAGCTACCCCAACACCCCGCAAGCCGAAAATGCCGCCGATTTTGCCGAGACCTATGCCGAGAAAATGAAACAGGAAGAAGCTTTTCAAGAGCCGACTAAAAACGAGGTGCCCGATGAGAAAGAATAAATGCCTGGCCGGGCTGTTGCTTGGCCTGACCCTGGTTTGCTCCGCCATGACGGTCATGGCGCAGACGCCCGATGCCGCCGCCCCAGACGCCCAGGCCGCGCCGGCTAAAAATATGACCTTGTGGGATCTGATCGTGGTCGGCGGCTGGGCCATGTGGCCGCTGGGCGCCTGCTCGTTCGGGTTGATCATGATGGTCGTGATCAACTACCGGCAACTCGGCAAAAACAAGATGATGCCGCCGGAGGTCATTGCCCAATTGAAAACCGCGGCGAAGGCCCAGGACCTGCAAAAATTGTGGACTCTGGCTAACGGAACAAAGAGCCTTTTCACCAATGCCTTGGCGACCGGTTTGCGCCGCATCGATCCCGACGATCCGGCGGCCTCCAAACCCAAAATGGAAGACGCCATCGCGGAAGCCGTCGGACGCGAGGAATCGCAGGCCAGCTATTGGATCAACTTCCTCTCGCTGATCACCGCCATCTCCCCGATGGTGGGTTTGCTCGGAACCGTCAGCGGCATGATCGGCGCCTTTCAGAAAATCGCCGGCGGCGGCATGGGCAAACCCGAACTGCTGGCCGGAAACATCGGCGAAGCGCTGATCACCACGGCCGCCGGCTTGATAGTCGCCATCCCATCCATGTTCTTCTATTTCCTGTTTCGCAATCGTCTGAATCACATCCTGCAGATGGCGGAAGACAGCTTCTCCACCATTCTGGAGGATTTGACGGGGACAGGCCTGACGATCGAAGACGAAGGCGCCCCGGTTGTAGAAGATGCCGCGCCAGCGGGTAAAACAAACTAGCCCATGAAACTGAAACGCAGAGAAAGTCCGGAATTGGGCATCGACATGACGCCGATGATCGACTGCGTCTTTCTTTTGCTGATCTTCTTCATGTGCGCCGCCACCATGTCCAAGGTGGATTTCACCCCCGAAGTCCGGCTGCCCGTCGCCCCGAAAGCCGCCGTTCCCGAAGACCTGCGCGGGCGCGGCACGATCAATATCCTGCCCCTGGGCACGGTCATTCAAACCGGCGAGGCCGTCAGCGAGCAAAAGCCTTTCATGGTCTACGGCCAATTGATGGACGAAACCGAGCTGCAAAAATCGATCGCCGACCGCAAAAACAAGGACCCTGAATTCCGGGTGTATATGCGCATCGACCGCCTGGCCGATTTTGCGCTCGTGAAGCGCGCCATCAAAGCCTGCGCCGCCGCCGGCGTGTTCGACATCATCTTTGGAACGTTCCAGAGCAGGAGTAACGAGTAAAGCGGCATGAAGCTGAAACGAAAAAAGTTGGACGAGAAAATCGAGATCCAGATGACGCCGATGATCGACTGCGTCTTTCTGCTGCTCATTTTCTTTATGGTCTCCTCCACCTTCAATCGGCAGGAGGCGGACATCAGCTTTGCGTTGCCGGGCGTGGCGGAACAATCGGATGCGGTGGAAATTCCGGACGAGCAGATTGTCGAGATTCTGGAGGACGGCAGCGTGATGTTGAACGACCTGAAATACGATTCGCCCGACCATCCCGAATTGCCGGAACTGCTGAAGACGCTGATCCGTTTCAAGGCGACTGCCGATGCGAATAAAGTGCCCGCCATGATCACCATCGCCCCGGCCGACAAAGTCAAACAGCAACGGGTGGTGGACGTGCTCAATGCCTGCTCCGCCGCAAAAATACAGAACGTGACCTTTGCCGTGGAGGAAGAGGATTGAAGAACGCATGGAACATCCTGGGCGCGCTTTGGTCGCGGCAGCGGAATCGCAAAGTGCCGTGGGAGGCCGTGGCCGCCAGCGCGCTGGCGCACGTGATCATCCTGCTGTCCGCCGCCTTCCTCACCGTGCTCGTAGTCCAGGGCCGGCAAAAGATGATGTTTGAAGGCAAGAAGAGCCCGGGCATTCCCGCGCGGAAACTCGAACACAGCATCCGCGTCAAACAGATGCAGAAGCAGGTCCGCAAGCCGCAGATTCTCCAACGGCTGACGGCCGCCACCCCGTCGAAGGTCGCGCTGCCCGAAATGCCGAAGTTGGAAGCTCCCGACCTCAAGAACTTGCGCGACGCGCCCATGCTGAGCGCCAAAGCGGGCACGACGCTCGGCAGCGTCGGCACGTCCGGCGGCGGCGCCGGCCGGGGCCTGACCGGCGGCTCCGGCTATTCCGATGCCAAGTTCTTCGGCGAAAACGTCCGCACGCGCGCCATCTGCATCCTGATGGACATCAGCCCCAGCATGGTGGCCAAGGGCGTCGTGGAGGATGTGCGCAAAGAAACCATGACCATGATGGAATCGCTCAGCCCCGTGACCAAATTCAACATCATCGTATTCGTCGACGGCGCTCTGCCATTTACGCCGCAGATGGTTTTTGCCACACAGGACAACAAGCAGAAGGCCATGGATTGGCTCAAGCAGACTTTCGACGGCCGCCGGCAGGGGAACTTGCGCGGCTATTCCGGCAGCACGCCCTCCGAAGCCATTAAAATGGCCGTCGAACAAGGCTGCGACACCCTGTTCATCCTTAGCGACGATCCGCCCTACCTCAAACAGGGCGACTCCGCCACCGGCGTGGAAATCGTCGATCACCAGGATCAAATCATGGACTTCATCAAGGACATCGAGAAAAAATTCAGCCGCACCGTCAAGGTCAACTCCATCATTTACAAGCCCCACGAAAACGCCCGCGGGGAGCAGGGAAAAGCCTTCTACAAAAAGATATCCCAGACCACCGGAGGACGGTTCAAGGTCATCAAGTAGCGCCGCTTCCATTTTCGTTGGAAACATTCTTTATTTTGGAGGGTCGCGCTCCGTCGCGACCGAAAGAAGAAGGTTCCGACAGAGCGGAACCCTCCAGAATATTTTAGATCTTTTCGGATGGGGCAACGAAAATAGAGCCATTCCATCCGCAAATACAATTTGGCGCCGGGATAGGACGGGACTTCGACCACCTCGCCGATATACCCCTGGCCCGCTCTGGTCGGTTTCACAAAGAGCCGATTGTCGCAGGCTAGCGCGACGATTTTGCTGTCGCAATAAACGGCAAGTTCCCCAAACATCCATAAATTTCATGTATTTCTGCTGGCCTTTCGTCGGCTGATGTGCAAGGTTTTCATCGCTCTGGCGTCAGCGAATGTCAGGAGTTGCTCTTTTAAAAAATATATTTATGCGTTTTTTACGCAGTAATCGTTCTGTCTCAAACCCGCAACGTTTGTCTTTTCAAGAACGGGACTGTGAAGCGCGCCCATTGGGCGCGGCTTCAAGTTCCTTGTGTCTTGAATGCCGCGTTGCGGCGGTGAGACAGGCGCTTGGGCTTGGATGTCCGCGCTCATCGTTTTTGTGGAATCCAACCCTGGGGACAGTCGATAAATCAAACAAAGGGGTGAAGGATGAAGCAATCAAGAAGGTTGAAGGTGGGGTTGTTGTTTGCCGCAACGTTGAGTTCTTTGGCTGTATTGGTCGCCTTTTCAAAACAGCCCGAAAAGCCTGCTCCGGTCGATCCTGTACGATATCAAGAGCTGATGGAGGCCGAGGTCTCCGACATCCATGACTTGCAGCAGCTTCTCTTGGAAGAGTTCGATTTTTACCGGGTCATCACCCCGTCCTTTGACGATTTTATCCTCAGGCAACCGAGCAGTCCTTTTCTGTTGCCGTTTGCATCGTGGAGCGTCCTGCCGGCAGAGTTCGCCCGTCTCCCCTACGAGTACGAGAATTCGATCAAAGTCTATCCCATTACGATTCGGGTCGATGGGGCTGCCCGGGAAGCTGTTTTCCAATCCACTCTAACCGGCAAGCGGCTCTACGCCTTGCCGCTGGGGTACGACCCGGACGCTCGATTTCGCAATGCCTCTGTCGCGCCTTGTTCCAATGTGCAAATTTTGGCCAAACTCATTCCGTCCGATTCCGTCGAAGCTTGGCTTTATGTATCCGACCGGCTCTGCGCCCAAGCCGTAAGTCTCCAAAGCCTGGACGGGGGCATGCAACTGATGCGCTCCGAGGAGGCGTCGAGCAATATCGTCTTCGAAGCCTTTTCCCGCCAGACCAACGGGCTCAAAATGACGATCGGCTACCCCGATACGTTCACCAATCGCCTGGACATATTTACTTGCAACAATTTGATGGAGGAAATCTGGTCGATTGCCGTCCGTGAACTCTCCACCGCCGGCACCAACGAAATCGCCTGGGTCGATACCAACAGCGAGGCCGGCCTGCCGGTGCGATCCTATTGCGCGGCCAACGCCGACCTCGATACCGATCAAGATTCCTATCCGGATATGCGGGAATCCAGAGTTTTTTTGACCAACCCTAACGATCCCAATTCCCGTCCGGTGCGGATATCCGGCTCGATCGGCTATGCCGGAATCGAGACCGGCACGATCTTCGTGCTGACCTTGACCGAAGCCGATAGCTGGTCCCTCGCCAAGTCCATCTCGCTGGCTTCTCCGGGCGCCTACACTAACTCCGAAGTAGGCAACAACGAGGAATATTTTTTCAAAACCTTCAGGGATGTGAATCATAATTTTATCAGGGAAGTGTGGGAACCCTGGGGGCGGTACAGCACCAATTCGCTCTCCGTAACCTCCGACGTATCGGGCATCGACATGACGCTCCAGGACCAGCCATCCTTGTGGGGCACGATCAGCTATGCGGGAAGCGCCACGGGCAACGTCCACGTGCTGGCCGTGACGGCTTCGAACAGTTGGCAGAGCCCTTATGAAAGCGTGACTTCTTGGGAACAGGGAGAGGCCACTCAGACCGGTGGAACCACGTTCTTGAGCTTCCCGATGAACTTCTCGCTTACGGAGCTTCCGGCCACGAACCTCTGGATTCGCGCGTTTATCGACGAAAATTACGACGGCGTATTCAATTCGGGCGTAGAGGCGGCGGGCCAGTATGCGGCCCAAGCGATTTCAGTCAGCAACCGCGTGACGGGGCTTAACTTCACCCTGGCCCAAGACTCCGATTCTGACGGTATGCCCGATTGGTGGGAGTGGGAACGCGGCTTCGATCCTACCAACGTGGCGGATGGCTCTTTAGACCTCGATAACGACGAGGCGGCCAACTGGAAGGAGTATCTGTTTAATATAGATTCCAACAACCCGGATAGCGACGGCGACGGGATGCCCGACGGTTGGGAAATCCGCTACGGGCTTGCGCCTGCGGTCGATGACGCCTTTGCCGATCCGGATAACGACGGCCTTTTCAATAGGGATGAATATCTTCGCGGTACGGACCCCAAGAATCCCGATAGCGATGGGGATTTTATTGCGGACGGCGCGAACGATCCTGATGGCGTAGGGCCTATGACGAGAGGGGAGGACTCCAATCCACTGGTTAAAGCCCCTGGCCGCTTGGTCAATTCGTCCGTTATTTTCCATGGATGGTCCAATGAACGCAATTGCCATATGGGTTCCGACCCTTATGGGCGGCCCATTGTTTCCTGGATTGCCCAAGACAAGACCGGGCGTACGCAGGTGTATGTGATGAAATGCTTCCAAGGAGCGGTTGGAGAAGCCGGCGAATGGGA
This sequence comes from Lentisphaerae bacterium GWF2_57_35, assembly GCA_001804865.1. Lineage (GTDB taxonomy): Bacteria > Verrucomicrobiota > Kiritimatiellia > CAIQIC01 > GWF2-57-35 > GWF2-57-35. The sequence continues at coordinate 9,937 of MHBK01000017.1, read as the reverse complement.
GGAAATGAATACTTATTGGGAAGGCTTTGGTGATTCTGCCGCCGATGGAGGGTTGAGTCAGAGCACTAATGCCAGCGTCTGCGAGCATTGGATGGATGTCGATACCAATGGTTGGCCGGTTGTTTTTTGGACTCAAACTAATACGGCAAATGGAAGCCGCGCCTATCTTAAGAAGTGGAATGGGACTAACTGGACAACCCTTGGGGCTTCAGATACAGGCTCAGGATTCTATGTGTCACCGACCAACTGGTGGCCTTCAATTTGGGGTATTTCCGTAGCCATGCAACCTAACGGCAATCCTTGCGTTGCGTTTCTTGAGAAATGGTTCGAGGGTCCTTCCAAGAACTGCATTTATGTCAAGAAATGGGATGGAACTAATTGGGTGGGGATCGGAACGTCAACCAATTATGGCGGAGTGTTTGGCATCGATATGGGGCATCACATGCCTGAAATTAAGTGCAGAAATAATGGAGTATTCGATGTGCTTTATTGGGATTGGAATCATGATCCTGAGATTTACGTCAAACGGTGGAATGGATCGAGTTGGGGACTCTTGGGCAGTGACGGCATCGATCCTTCCGGTGATGGAACGACAGCACATTTCGATTTGGTGCTCGATCAAAATGGGACTCCCTATGTTAGCGGATCGGGTTATGCGGGAGATTTCATGCTTTGGGTGCGTCGGTATACCAATTCGGTATGGCAAGGGTTTGGCGGTTCTGATGTAGGATGTGGCGTACTCCGGAGCAATCAGTATTATGCCTCTCCGGGTTGCCACTCGCTATGGATGAATGCGACGGGTTCGATTTATATTGCTTGGGAGCAGTGGGAACCGGACGAGAAGCCCTTGCTCGTAAAACAATGGACCGGAAGCAACTGGGTGAGCATTGGATCCTCGCTCACAGGACTTGGCCTTAATCCCGACAACAACAATGTGTTGTCGCTGGATGTTCAAGATTGCCAAGGGATTCCCTCCATCGTGACCGTCGAAGAGACGGTCCAGGGCGCCAGGTTTATTCGTGTTAGACAATTTCAAGCGGATAGCGACGGGGATGGCTTGAGCGACAGCTATGAAACCCTCTATGGTTTAAATACAGGCTCTTCCGATTCGGATTCCGACGGGCTGAGCGATTGGTTGGAACTACTGCTCTACCGTACCGATCCGCTCGATGAAGACTCGGACAACGATGGGTTATTGGATGGCGAAGAAGTTTTCGGCGCCGTCATCGGCTTTCCCACCGATCCGCTTGTAGCCGACTCGGATGCCGACGGCTTGCAGGATGGATGCGACTGGTTTGCCAACTCGCCTTTAGGCGATACCGACGGCGACGGCGTTCCCGACGAACTCGACCCGGACGACGACAACGACGGCTGGTCGGACGATTATGAAATCAATACGACTCTGACTAATCCCTTGAGTCCGGACTCCGACTGCGACGGCATCCCCGACAATCTCGAAGGCGTATCGGACGCCACGCCACCGATTATCACCATCATCGAGCCGGAGGAAGGGGTGACGCTGTGAGAAGAATTGCCGATTTCCGATTTCCGAATGCCGAATGGAAGAATGGGGAGATGATGAAGAAGACGAGTTTGTTTTTTGCGGTGGTGATGCTGGCGGCGGTGGCGTCTTGGGCGAGTCCTTGCGAGGAGTGCCAACGGGTTTCGTTGAAGCCCTTGGACCTTTCACGGACCCCGACGCATGAGGAGCTTGTTGAGGCTGGGCAGTTGGGCGGCAATCTTTCGCCGACCGCCCCCGAAATCCGTTCCACCTCGTCTGACCGGAAAGCCTTCGGCGAGGCAATGGATGCTTGGAACCGGCACGACTACAAGAAGGCCCTGCCGCTTTTGAAGAAGCATATCCGACAATTCCCCGAAAGCCCTTGGAAGGACGAGTCCGAACTGCACTTAGGTTGCGAAGCCCGCTTCAATGGGCGCTACACGGAGGCGGAAGAATACTTTAAAGGCATCATCGCCGAGAATGAACAGGCGGGCCGGAATCTTTCGGACGATAACGAGTACTCCGAAGTCGCGAGGAAGGCTCGTCTTCGTATGGCCATGCTGGAGTTCTTGCGCGGAAATTACGACGAGTCGGAGAAACTTTGGGGCGAAATCATCCAGACCGATCCCGACCGCCGCCGCGTGGATTATGCCCGGAATTGGCTTCGGCGCACCGGCCTATTTCGCGCCAACGCCGCCGAAACCCGTCGTTGCGCCGTCGAATCCTTGTCCCGCTTCGCCCAGGTCTCCGGCAAGCCGGAGTTAAGCGAGTCGTTGCGCGGAGTGATGGCTCATCCCGAGTACGGATTTCGAGCGGACGAATTGGTTGCGTTGGCGGCTCAAGAGGGCATTGAGTTGAAAGGCGTCAAAGCAGAAAGCGCAAAAGCCGTCCCGACTCCGTTCATCGCCCATTACCGCTTCGGCCATTTCGTGACCGTGACGGCCAAGGATCGCAAAGGCAACCTCACCGTCTACGATCCGATTCTCAATCTCGAAACCAAAATGACGGCGAAAGACTTTGCCCGAGAGTGGTCCGGTTTTGCGCTGGTGCAAGCCGATAAGCTCGAAAAGCGTTCCTTCTTTTCTTCTTTTCTTCCATTCGGCAATCGGCAATCGGCAATCGACCATGCGAACGAGCTTCGCTCGTTTACCGGCGGTTGCTGCGGCATCGAGAACGTCAACACCGACGAAGGAAACGGCGAGCCGATGCTGGGCGGGCCTGATTGCGGCGGCTCCGGAATCTGTACATGGGCCTTCAATCCGGTCAGCATGAATATCCTGATGTGGGACACGCCTCTTTGGTATCAGCCCGCCATCGGCCCCTCGATCGAGTTTTCAATGTCCTATAACGTCATCGACGCGGACAATAACTTGCCGTCCTTTGGTCCGAAGTGGTTCTTTAACTATCACAGCTATGCCGTCGAAACGCCGGCCACGAGCAACGGCAGTGTAACCGTCTTTATGCCCGATGGAGGCAATGACGTTTATTCACCCATTCCGGCCACCAACACCTTCACTTCACCGGCGAGAGTTTTCAATAAACTAACCAAGATCGCCGCGAATCAGTACACGCTGGAGTTTCCGGACGGGACGCTTTGGCAGTACGGCGCGCCCCAAGGGGCAACCAATGTCCAGCAGGCGCTGCTTTCGCGCATCGTGGACACCCACTCCAATGCCGTGACGCTTCTCTATGACGGACAACCCAGCCCGAAGCTTGTGGCCGTGGCGGATGCGCTCTCCTACACCTCCCGGATCGATTACGCCGATGGCAAAATCGCACAGATTACCGATCCCTTCGGGCGCTCGATGAGCGTGGTCTATTCCAACGGCTACGTTTCCACGGTCACCGACATGGGCGGAGTGCAGTCGGTGTATTCGTTCTACGACTCGGGAACTTACCGCGACCGCGTCAAGAGCGTGCGCACGATGGATGGCGAAGTCGCTTTCTCCTATACCAACATCTGGAAGCGCGAGCGCATCACGGCCACTTACGAAGATGGAACGGCCGAGGTTCTTTACTATAACGGCGGCGAACAATACGTGCCGGGGATCGGCTGGGCGCCGTTCACCGATTATACCGACCGAAGCGGCAACAAGACTCGTTATTTAGTGAAACTCAATGCCTCCTTCCCATATCAAGGGGCCATTGACTACGCTCAGGCTCCCGACGAAAGCCGGGTTTATTACAAGTACAACAGCGCCTTGCAAGCGACCAACGTCGTCGACGAAATGGGTAAAAACTGGTCGTTTTCCTATAACCCGCAAGGCAGCCTGACCCGAACCGTAGCTCCAAACGGCTATCAGGCGGATTTTACCTATGCGAGCAACGGATTCGACCTGGCTGCGGTTTCCGAGGCAGGCCAGTTAATCCTATCCATTGGCTACACGGCCGAGCGGGACGTGGCCGCCATCACCAACGCGCTCAACCGGTCGACCGCGTTTTCGTACGATTCCTACGGACGGCTAACCAACATCACCGACGAGGCGAATATCTCCATCGCGTACGAATACGGCCCCAACTTCTGGCTCTCCCGCATCCGCCGGGCCGGGCAGACGCTCTCCACATATTCGTTCGATGCCCCAGGCCGCGTAACCAACTCGATCGGCCCCGATCAGATTAGCGCAGCGATGGAATACGACAGCCTCAATCGTCTGACGGGGTTGCGCCTTCCCGGCGAGCAGCCCTACCGGTGGCTCTACGAATCCAACAGCATGAATCTTGCAGAGACCTTCGACCGTACCGGACGGCGAACCCGATATTCTTTCGATGAGGTCAATCGGATCACTCGACTGACAGCCCACGATTGGAGCTTCACAGGTTTTGAATACACCGGCGGCGGAGCCTTAAAAACGCTGATCGACGCGGAAGGCAAGCGGACGCGATTCGCCTATGACAATCGAAACCGCCTCACGCACAAGACCTACCCAGAAGAGGACGGAACTCAGGCGGCTTACGCTTCCAACAGCCTCTTGGAGAGCTTCACCTCGTGCCGGGGAATCATCACGGCCTTTAAATACGATTCTGCCGGGCTGCTTACAAACTTAAGCTATTCCGCGACGAACACCGCCGGAGTCCGATACCGTTATGACCCTCGGAACCGGTTGGAATGGATGGCCGACGGCTGGGGGACGAACAGTTATTTCTACGATAATCTGAGCCAGGTTACCCAATGGTTGGAAATTGGGGTCTCCGGCACACAACGATTTACCTACGCCTATAATGCTCTGGGGCAGGCAACGAGCGTTCTCTGGCAGTGTACGACCCTCAGCGTTCAGACCGCATATTTCTACGATGAACTGGGGCGGGTGACCAGCATCGTCAGCGACGCCGGGACGTTCGGTTATTCCTACGCCAACGCCGGCGTGCAGCTGAGCCGCTTGGTCTATCCGAACACCGAGGCGGCGAGTTGGTCTTACGACGCCCTGGGCCGGATGACCAATCTGGCCTACTCGACCGGAGGAAGCTGGTCGTATGCGTATGACGCCCGGGATCAGGTTGTTAGGCGAATCGATCCGTCTACCAATGTTTATACTTACGCCTATGATGACCAAAGCCGCTTGACTGAGGCGAAAGGGCTCAAAGGAACCAACAAAGTCTTTGGCTATCCTTGGCGCTGGAAATTTGACCGGGTCGGCAATGTGATCGAACGCGCCGAGACCAACTCCCAACTCAATTTTACCTACAATGCCGACAATCAACTGATCCGATACGAGCGCCCCACCGAGACCACGGTGCGCGGCTACGTCAACGAACGCAGCTCCGTAGCGCTTCGCAGCAATACCGCCACCAACTGGGTCCCGGCGGTGTTCAAGTTTGTCAGCGCCACCCAGACCTATTTCGAAGGATCGGTGAGCATCACTAACTGGGGAACCAACAATTACGTCTGGGTGCGGGCGACGGACTCCAGCGGCAATATTTCCACCAGCCGCGTACGGGTCGCCAGCTACTGGACCAGCCAGGACCTGTCTTGGGATGCGGACGGCAACTATTCCGCCATGAAAATCGGGACGAATCAATACGTCCAAACCTGGGATGCGGAGAATCGGCTCGTATCCTATGCGCACGCCTGGTCCAACTTCTACTACGATTTTAATCTCCATGCCTGGGTCTCGGCCCATGGGTCCAAACCAACCGTGTTTCGTTACGACGGTTCGGGGCGATTGAGGGAGATTACCGAACACCGAACCAACGGAACCATTGAAACCAGGTCGAGGTTCGTCTGGAACGGCTGGATGCCGGTGGGCGAACTCGACGCCAGCAACAAGCTCGTCCGCACGTTTACCTGGGGCGTGGACCTCTCAGGGTCTATCGGCGGCGCTGGAGGAATCGGAGGGCTCCTTGCAATTCGCCAGGGAGGAACGAATTACTTCGTTCGGTCGGACGGAAAAGGCAATGTCGTCGAAGTCCGGCGGACCAACGGCGTAGTCGTGGGCGCCTACTCCTATTCGCCCTACGGAAAAATCTTGAGTCAGACCAACACCTATAATCAACCGTTCCGTTGGGCCTCGAAACTCTTTCATACAAGGTCAGGATTTTATTATTTCGGTCTGCGATGGTATTTACCGGGTTTTGCTCGTTTCGCAAGCCGCGAACCGCTCGGAGAGAGTGCAAGCATTAACCTCTATTCGTATTGCTATAACAGTCCGGTAACGTTGATTGATCCCCTTGGCGATCAGGGCTTCAATCCCGAAGCGGAAGCTTTGAAAAAGAACGCTGTCGGGCTTCAACGGCTCCAGTTGGAGATGTTGCCAAGCGTGAATGACACCATTGCCAACATTAATCGAGCATCTGCATCTTCATACGCTTCACGGTGTCCGCCTGCAGCGGCAAGGCAGTCAAACTTGCAATTACTGCAGAATATCGCTGCCAGAGCGCAAGCGCGTATTGGAGGACTTGGCGCTCGTTCGGGGACGTTTAAGCATACCTTCGCAAAACGGATGCTTGATAAGTTTCAGAAGCTTTTTGATGATAGAGGATTGCTTACTGAAAGGTCTTGGAAGGACGGGGACAAGGCAAAGTATGGTGCCAAAGGAAGTGTCAGAACAGATGTTTATGACCCTGCGTCAGGCACTGTATACGATTATAAATTTGTTCAGTCTCCACCCGGTTTAAGCGCTAATCAAGTGCAGCGGATTGTTGCTAACGGACCTGGCATAAATGCGGTTGTTGAGGTGAATCCATGAAGAAATTGGATGCTGCATTAATAAAGAAGATTGTCAATGATTGGCATGAACTTTTTCCCGAGTTTGGCGTGTATGAACCTATGTGGTTGCTTCGGCGTATAGGCCCTCTTGTGCAGGGTATATGTCTTGATAGAAGGTCAGACAATGCTGGTTATGTACCAACAACACATATCCACAATCTAGTTCGTTCGCGTGATTTCATATCGCTTACGCTTGATCAAACTTTACGTACTAAAAGAACGGGAGCCGAAGACGAAGTCCGCGCTCAGTTACACGAGGATCAGTATATTGAAGCTGCCAGTCGGTTGGCGCTTCAGTCTCTACTACCGCTGCATGATGTTTTTACTTATGAACAATTCATGGATGCTTGCTGGAAGCACACTCAGATGAAGTATGCAACACGATACCCATACCTGTTGTTTGAGGATATGTTGCTTGTTTCAAGTTATGTTGGATTAAACACTCCGCAACTTGAAGCCATGATGCATCAGTTCGAGCAGATAATGTCTTCATGGCCTGAGTTTATTCTTACGAAAATTGGCGGTATTAGGCCTTGGGTGGAACGAATGAATGGATTACTGGCCAATCCCTCCTCACTCCGAAAAACGGTTGAAGCAGAAACCATTAATTTAAAGATACAGAAACTGTCATTTTACAAACTACGCAGGACAAATGAATAATTTGAAGAAAGGGCGGGAAGCGAAATGTCATTAATACAACATGCCTTCATACAAAAGAGCCGTGTCCCGTCTCGAGAACAATGGCAGCAGGCTATAGACAAACTTGGACACGAGTTCGAACTTGATCCCGACCTGAAACCCAACGAGGACTCAGGCTTCCTTCCCTGCAAGCTCAAGGGGTATCCGAGCGGGTTCGAGATATACTACGAACCTGCAAATGAGTACCTGAAATTGTACCCAGATCTATCAACTAGGAACGGCAATCGAGACTGGTGCATTACCTTTCGATGGGGTGGCGACCTTGCCGAGTGTGCTTGCGTCCTCATTGCCAGCGCCGCACTCATCGATTCATTTGACGCCATCATATACTATCCTGGTGATAACATGTTCTATGACAAGGCGGCTATACTCTCTGAGATTGAAGCATGCATGACAGAAAGCCATTAGGGCCAGAAGTAACAGTTAAGCTACCCGGTCGGGCCTCAGCGATATTTTAGCAGGTTTGGGATGAGGTAGACTGAGAGTTACGAGGTGTCTGGGATGAGTTCGGCGGCCAGGGCTACGAAGTCTTGAGGTTGCGCGAGACGGACTCGGAACAAGAAGTCTTGGATGTGGAGTTTTTGCAGACGGGCCGTTTCAACGATAGTCGCCAGCATGGCATAGCGCTGGGCGCCCGTCGGCGTGCGGTTGCCAAAGGAGAGTTTGCGGAAGATCACGACCGGACGCAGTTGGCGCTCGGCCCGGTTGTTGTGGAATTCGGCGTCCGGAACGTTCAGAAAGTTCAGTAGGCTGTGGCGGTGTTTTCGGAGTCGCTCGACCAAAGTGAGCGCTCGGCTTTTTGGAGGATCGAGTTCGGTCATCTCGTCCAAAGTCTGCTGCATACGGTTTTGGAGTTTCTTGATCTGGATGGCGGGGACTAAACCGGCAAGGAGGTCTTTGGCCGAATTCATGATGAACTGGGTCTTGTCGTGGAGGATTCCCAGGAAGGGATCGTTGGGCGTAATCAAACGCTCCTCGTGGATATCCCGGGCGAAGTGGACGAAACAACGCTGGAGGTTGGGCAAGACATTGTACGCCGCATAGAAGTCGCAGTGGAGCAAGCCGGCGAAGTTTGGCCCCAGAAGAGCGAGCACCACTTGACTGCCGCGACTCTTGTCGAGATGAAAGAAAGCCAGGAATGCATTGCAGAAACACCACATCTGCCAGCGTTGGCCATCCATCTTCCATCCGGTTTCATCGCCATGAAGAACCCGTTGCAAAGTAAGGGCGTGGGCCAGGCCCTCGTAAATCGGCTCCGTCCGATCCGCCATGCGGTTGAGAATGCTCAGAACGCCGGATGGGGTCAAAGGAATGCCGAGCGCCTCCGTCGCATAGACGGCGAGCTTGCGATACGTCACCCCCAAGCGAACGCGCAGTTGCGCTAGATGCGCGGCCAGACGAGGGCCCGTCTGGACCGGCGGACCGTGGAGCGCGTCGGGATGACGAACGATCTTTTTACAGTGAGGACAGAAAGCCTGGCGGTATCTCCGATGGGTCGTCACCCGCAGCGTTGGCGGGATATCTTCGATATAGCGATCGTCCTGAGCGGGCCACTGCGTCAAATCACGGCCTCCGCAATAGGGACAGATCTTCGGAGCAGAAATCGTTTCCTCTACATCGATGGCGGGGGGAACGTGGCGGGTGTCGCCGCGATGTCCAAGAGGCGCGCCCCGTTTTCGCCGAGGCGTTCGCGCGGGTTCGTCCGCTTCGGACTGTTCCTCGTTGGCCTCATGGGCCGGGGCCGATTCCGCTATCTTCAGCAGCGCTTGAATCCGATGCCGCAAGCGTTTCAGGGCCTGCTGGTCTTCCTGATGCTGCCGCTCCAGCTGCGCATTTCGTTGGGCGAGAGCCCGGCAACGCTTGCGGGCTTCTCGTTCGCAGCATTCATAGACAAAGCACATCCGCCGCCAACGAAGCGTCCGATCCATAAGAATTTTCGCTTTTTGGAGCGCTTCGTCATGCGTGACGGGGATCGTGTTGAGATGCTCCATTCCCAGACCGGATGCCGGCGGCATGGCTTCCTTTTGACGCCGGATTTCCTGCTGAAGCGCTTCATAGACTTCGTCGGGAAGTATCCGCTCCAGCGGCGGCAAGGTTTCCTCATCCAAACAGTTCCATTTTTCACGCGCAGGCATGGTGGCTCATCCCTATTTCTTCCCTTCACCTGCCTATACAACTCCACCCTCTTTCGGCCAAATTCAAGTCCAACCCTGTTCTTTTTCCGACGACGACAAGCGTCGCTGTGGCGCTCTTCGTGGCCCGGGTAGCTTAACTGTTACGGCCAGAAAGCCAAAAGCCATTAGGGCCACGTCTCAAGATTCAAGAATTGGCAGAAGCTGCTCCTTGAGAATGCTTCTATGTTAGAAGAGCATTGAGAATGAAATGTGAAGGCAAAGAATGAGTGAATTTTCGAATCTTGAGACGTGATGATTTGCCGGTAGCTCCGCATTTTGATAGGGGTAGGGACGGCTCATTGGGTTGAGCCGCCCCTCCCTCCGAACCGGACGTGCAGATTTCCCGCATCCGGCTCTCCC
>MHBK01000016.1 GCA_001804865.1 Lentisphaerae bacterium GWF2_57_35 | reverse complement strand
GTTATGGCCCCCAATGGCCGGGCTCTCTCATCCCGGAGGGGTTCGCACCTCCACAGCGCACGAGGGTCGCGCTCCGTCGCGACCGGAAGAAGATGGTTCCGACAGAGCGGAACCCTCCAAAATCTTAGAGATCGCTTTTTGGCAAACGATAGGTCGTAAGCCAGCGGTCTGTCGCTGAAAAGATGTATGCAAGAAGCTTCACAGGAAACGGGCGATCCGGTATGGTACGTAAATGAACGCTGGTTCAGTATCGTTCTGAGACGTATCAAATCATGACTCTTCAGGAAAAAATCGGCATTTTGGGGGCGGCGGCGCGCTATGACGCCTCGTGCGCGTCCAGCGGCAGCCGGCGCTCTGGGGACGTGGGGCGCGCGTCGGTTTCCGGCATTTGTCATAGTTGGGCGGACGACGGACGGTGCATCTCGCTGCTGAAAATCCTGTTGTCCAACTGCTGCATTTACGACTGCGCGTATTGCATCAACCGCCGCAGCAACGACGTGCCCCGCGCCTCGTTTACGGCGGAGGAGCTTGCGGATCTGACGATTCAATTTTACCGCCGGAATTACATCGAAGGGCTGTTTCTGAGTTCGGCGGTGTTCGGCAGTCCGGATTTGACGATGGAACAAATGATCCGGGTCGTGATGAAGCTGCGCCGGGATCATCGATTCGGCGGCTATATCCACATGAAAGCCATTCCCGGCGCCAATCCGGACCTGATCCGTCGGGCGGGCCTGCTGGTCGACCGGTTGAGCGTGAATATCGAGCTGCCTTCGGAGCAGTCGTTGAAGCAACTGGCGCCGGACAAGAGCAAGGACGACATCCTCAAGCCCATGACGCTGATCAAAAGCGGCATCGTGGAGAATCGGGCGGAACGAAAGCAATCCAAGAAGGCCCCCCATTTCGTTCCGGCCGGACAGAGCACGCAGTTGATTGTCGGCGCTAGCCCGGAATCGGACCGGCATATCTTGAATTTGTCCGAGAACCTTTATCAGCGCTATCAACTCAAGCGCGTTTATTATTCGGCGTTCGTGCCGGTGAACGAGGACGGACGACTCCCCACCCTGGCGGCGCCGCCGCTCGTCCGCGAACATCGCCTTTATCAAGCCGACTGGCTGATCCGCAAATACGGGTTCGAAGCCGAAGAGGTGTTGCCGGAACAGACCCCTTTTCTCGACGAGCAATTCGATCCCAAAACAGCCTGGGCGCTCCGCAATTTGCAGGCCTTCCCCGTGGAGGTGAATCGCGCGGAGTTCGAGCAACTGCTGCGGGTGCCGGGGATCGGGCATGTCTCGGCGCAACGGATACTGGCCAGCCGCCGCATCTCCATGCTGCGCGTGGAGGATTTGCCCAAACTGGGCGTGGTGATGAAGCGGGCCCGTTTTTTCGTTACCTGTTCCGGCGCTTATGCGGGCGCGGCGATTCCTCGCGGCGCCGATCTGCGCCGACTCATGCTGGCGGAAGGTCCCGCGCCCGCCTCGTCCCAACAACTCACTTTGGCCGGCATTCTATGAGCCTGTATCTCTACGACGGCTCGATCGAAGGGTTGCTGACCGCTTTTTCCATGGCCTTGGAGCAAAACGAAGGGGCGGCCGAATTCGTTTCCGATAAAACCCCCAGTACGCAATTGATTTTCGATGCGCGCCACGTAATCAGCCAACCGGAAACGGCCGATCGATTGATCGCGGAGATCCGCCGCCAATGCGAGGATGCGGTCCAGTATTTGTTTCGGGTGTTGATGACGGAAAACCCGGAGTCGTTCCCTATTTTATTCGAGTATCTGCAACTGGTTCGTCAATTGGGGGCGCGGGCAAATCAATATCATGCCCATTCCGCGGTCAAACATGTGCTGGCGCAATCGAGAAAAGTCGGCAGCGAAATTCATCGTTTGAAGGGGCTGCTCCGGTTCCGGCAGTTGCCCGACGGCGTCTTTTGGGCGCCCATCGAACCCGATTACAACGTCACGTACGCCGTGGCGCCTTATTTCACCCGGCGAATGGCCGATCAGAACTGGATCATCCATGATCTGCGCCGCCAATTCGCCGCCGTGTGGCATCGAAGGAAACTTCGATATGGTCCCGTCCCGGAAGGAGCCGATCTTCCGACCGGCGGCGATTCCGGCGAGTGGGAAGCTTTATGGCAGACGTATTTCAAGAGCGTGGCCATTCCGGAACGCCGCAACCCGCGACTTCAACGCCAAAACATGCCGGCCCGCTATTGGAAGTATCTAATCGAGAAGCCGCAGCAACGTTAAACCCGCTTTCAAATGCCTATCCCCTATTTTTATGCATCTTTTTCTTGCCATCATACTAGTATGCATATAGTATTTTTATTAAAGAGATCTGTTTAGGTCCCCAGTTGATCGGAAAAAATGACCATAATTATTCATATTCAAAGGGGCCAACGACAGGACTCGGCGGTCAATTCCAAAGACTGCGACGGCACGCCAATCTTTTCGACATACGAACAATTGGAGATGCAAAGATGAGCTACGAACTTCGAACCTGGCTTCTTTTCGGGATAAGCCTATTGGCCGGCGCTGCTCAGGCCCAACAACCGGGCGTCCATTCCATAAATAATGGACGGCTTACTTTTACGAATATTAATCCCTCCATGAAATATGCCGTGGAATGGTCCTCCAGCAGAAGCGGCACGAACTTCAACTCTTCGTACCGGAGCATGGAATTCGTGGAACCGACGGGCACATCGGCCATGACCATTTCCGTGCCGATGTCCCTGCGCATAGCGCCTACCGAGGCCCTGCCGGACAGCGTCTATAGCGCCGAAGAAAACGCCTTCAACATTGAGGTTGGCACCAACAAGAAGGTCTCGGTGGAATGGGCTGAAGCCACCAACGGCCCCTGGTACACGAGCTGGAGCCTGCCCTCGGAGGTCTCGGTCACGGGAGCCTTTATGAACGTGTCCACGCCCCACTATTTCCGCGTCAGCTTCATCAATTGCCCCAGCAATTACCACGACTGTGCAACCTGGGTCGACGCGACCGCCCAGCCGGATTTGCGCACCAACAGGTTTAACTTCATGGGCTACACCAAGGCCTGCCTGCAAATCCGCGTGGGACAGGAAGTAACTTTTACGGGCAATTTCACCATCTATCAACTGGTTCCCGATTGCCAGGAGTGCGGGACCTTGACCAACATCACGTCCGGGATCGGCGATGTATCGTTCCATTTTACCAAGCCAGGCTACTACGGATATCACGCGTCGGGTTATGGAGATTCCGAGGGACGCGGCATAGCGGGCAACATTCGAGTATTACCCTAATTCGAGGTTTTCATGAAAAACAGATTGTTAATACTTCTGCTGTTGACGATGTCGGCATCCACGTGGGCGCAAGAGCCGACGATCATATCCATGATAGAGGGACAGCTCACCTTTTCGGGCATCAACCCCAACCACGAATATCAAGTTGAATGGGCGTCCAGGCTTTCCGACTCCAATGCCTTTCGTTCCGGATTCAGCAGCGTGGAATACATTTCGCCGACCAACACGGTGGCCATGACGGTGGACATTCCGCAATTCTATCGCATTTCAAGCCGCCTCGCTCCGCCCCATGACGTCGTCCGCGCCAGCGACGAGCCGCTGGTCATTAATGCAACGACCAACAACCAGTATACCCTGGAATGGGCGGAAGACCCGGACGGTCCTTGGAACAGCAACTGGAACTTGGAACAGGAATTGACCTGTACGGGCAGCGTGATAACGATCCCCTCGCCCAAGTATTATCGGATCACCTATCTGAATCCGTGAAGGTTTGGCGCCGCCGCTTCACGGCCTGTCTTTTATACACAGATTTGAGGCGGTCATTTTCTGCAAGGCCTTCGGATGAAACTATTCAGGTGAAACAACAGGTGGCCCGGCTTCTCCGAAGACGGGCTCTTCGGGTCCGGAAGCCGCGTTACGGAGAACGCGGCCCACCTACAGAACCTAGCCCTTCATATGCTTACAGATGAATTCCGTGCCATCAATTTGTGTATAAGAGACATGCCTCACGGCGGCGGCTACAACCTAAACCAAACCAGCCTTTTTGAGCAGGGCTTCGGCCTTGGGAACATCCGCAGGATTGTCGACGCCCAAACCGAAAGAGTTGGTGGTAACAACCTTCATGCGGCAGCCCAAATACAAAGCACGCAACTGCTCTAATTTTTCGGCGTTTTCGAGATCGCAGACGGGAGCGGCCACCATTTTTTGCAGAAACGTCTTTCGGTACGCATAAATGCCGATATGCCGCCAATGCAAGGCATGGGCAAGAACGCCGCCCGCCCCCGGCTCCCGAATATGCGGGATCAGGGAACGCGAAAAATACAAGGCCTGCCCATCCTGTCCCCAAACCACCTTGACCACGGAGGAGCTCTGTAATTCTTCTTCGTCTAAAATGGGCGACGCGGCTGTGGCCATGTCCCAATGCGAATCATGCTTCATCACCAGCGCCAGCTCGTCGATCAACGACGGTTCGATCAACGGTTCGTCCCCCTGAATATTAATGACCACTCCAGCCGCAACCGGCCGAACCGCTTCGGCAATCCGGTCAGTCCCGGACGGATGATCGGAGCGGGTCATGGCCACTTTGCCGCCGGCCGCTTCTACGACCGAACGGATGCGCTCGTCGTCCGTGGCCACGAGGATTTCGTCCAATTCCTTGGCCAACCGGCAACGTTCCAGCACCCACAAAACGAGCGGTTTTCCGCAAATCGGCGCCAGACTTTTCCCGGGAAACCGCGTCGAGCCCCACCGGGCCGGAATCACTCCAACAACGGAAGAAGAATTGGAGTGAGGGAGTACCGGAGTACTGGAGTACGGATTATTAGATTCGTCCTTCATCATCTCATTTCCCACGGATTACCGACTGATCCTGTCACTGTTTACTGCTCACTGATTACTGATCACTGATTACTGATCACTGATTACTGATCACTGATTACTGATCACTGATTACTGATCACTGATTACTGATCACTTCCCCCTCCCCTCCCCTCCCCTCCCCTCCCCTACGCCGTAGCCAACTGATCGCTCATATACTTGACCAGCTCTTTCTGCGTGCAGGTGGCGGTTCCCAGTTTGCCGACCACTACGCCGGCCGCGTAATTCGACAGCTCGGAAGCTTCCAAATGCGAAGCGCCGGTCGCCAAGGCGGTCACACACGTCGCGATCACCGTATCGCCTGCGCCGCTGACATCGAACACCTCGCGCGCCCTTGTCGGAACGTGAATGGGCTTATGAGCCTTCGATAGCAGCAGCATCCCCTGCGGCCCCAACGTAATCATGAGCAATTCCGTCGACCATTTTTCGAGCAGCCTATGCCCCACGTCAAGCAAGGCGCGATCCTTTAAAGGCTCCTTCGTCGCCCCGGGATCCTTGACCCCGGCGATGCCAAAAGCCTCCTTGCGATTCGGCGTGGCCACGGTAATTCCTGAAATATCGAGTTCATGGCCATCCTTGGGATCCAGGCCGACCGGAATACCGCGCTGTCGGGCGACTTCAAGCACCAGATTCATGACCGCCTGCTCCACGACGCCCTTGCCATAATCTTCGATGATAACGCCGGTGCATTGAGCCACCTCGGCAGCCACCTGCCGACAGAAGCGGGCTTGCAGAGGTCCGGTTAAGCCATCCTTCTCCTCGAAATCCACCCGCACCACCTGTTGTCGCTCGGCAATCACGCGCATTTTAACCGTGGTGCTTCGCCCGGCAACGTCCATGACGCCCGAGGTGGAAACGCCCCCCTCGTCCAGAATACTGCGCAGTTCGCGCCCGGCATGATCCTTGCCGACCAGTCCGGCCACTTCCGCGCGGGCGCCCAGCGACTGGACATTCCAGGCCACATTGCTGGCGCCGCCCGGCATGCTCGTTTCGCGATTCACATGCACCACCGGCACCGGCGCCTCCGGGGAAATACGGCTTACCGCGCCGTAGATGTAGCGGTCCAGCATCAAATCGCCTACCACCAAAATCCGTTGCCGGGCAAAAGACTTCAAAATCGCTCTGGCGCGTTTCAGATGGATGCTCATTTCTTGTCCTGTTCCTTGTCCTGCTTGCTCTTTTCGATAAACAACGCTTCCGCGTCTTCGATCTCGCCTTGCTTGCCGGCAATCCACGAATCGTCTCCCGGCCCCGAGACATCCAGTAAAACAATGTTGACGCTGGCCACGGGAACTCGGGCAGCCACTTTGGCAATCAGGCATCGTTTATCCTTCGTCACCCAAACCCACATCCGGCCTTTACGAATAAACAGGCCCTGGAATTTCCCCTGCGGCTCGATCTTGATCGCATCCACTTTGCCGTACAACGACAGCGCAACTTTTTCCTCCCGGCCCGGCTGGATGATCATGTCGTACATCTTTTCGTCTGCCATCACGCGATAATTCAGCTCCGTGTCTTGGTCGAAACCGTCTTCCCGGATTTTATACATCAGGCTGATCAGATCCCTCGTATCCGCCTCGATCGGGAAGGTCTCCTCGCGGTCGTCGTCTTCGTCCAGCGCCTCCCAGTGCGCGGTCAGGTTCTTATGATCGAACGTCGTTTGTTGATGCGCCGTATAACGGCCTTCGCTAAGTTTTTTCGTGAATCGGACCGGCAGAAACGACACCGGGTCGACGATCGTTTCCAGATAGTCCTCGACCGGATACAACTTTTCGATCACGGCATTGGACTTGGTTTTTATTCGAATCGCCAGCAGGGTTCGTCCGTCTTCCTCAATCCATTCCGACGTAGTCACGACATAGCCGACGGGAATAAAGCCCCAATACACTTTGTAAACCAGCCGCTCGCCGACCGGAAACCACAAATCCGGACGATTGGTCTCGGCCGCGCAGGCCCCGACCCACATCGCCCAACCCCACAGGCCCACCGCCACCGCCCGTTTGATGGTCCCCAGTTCGATCATTTTTAAACTCAAAACTACTGGCCACTGTTGGCTGATGATTTACCAATGGCTTCCTCGCCCGCGACCTTCCATAGCGCAACGCGTTTTTCGTAAGCTTCCCGTGCAATGCGAATATCTTCCAGGAAGCGGGGCAGTTCCGGCAACCGCAACGCCTGGGGACCATCCACCAGCGCCTTGGTCGGGACGGGATGAAAATCCACCAGAACCATATTGGCCCCGGCAATTATGCCCTGCGCCGTGGCGTGCATCACATCGAGAATGCCGTCCGGAGAACCGTTTCGCGACCCCACGGAATGCGACGGATCGATGCATACCGGCATGCGCGTCAGCCGTTTCACCACCGGCACCTGCGCAAAATCCACGAAGTTGCGGTGCGGATCGCCCATGTTGCTCTTCATGCCCCGCAAACCGAACACCACCTTCCGGTTCCCCTCGCTGGCCAGATACTCCGCCGCGTTGAGCGACTCTTCCAGGGTGATGCCAAAGCCCCGCTTGATCAGCACGGGAAACTCCTGCTGGCGGCCGACCATCTTCAGCAACTCGAAGTTCTGCGTATTGCGCGTGCCGATTTGCAGCATCACGCCCGTCGGATTGCCCGTCTGCTGCAACGCCTCGCGAATCTCGTCCACGTGCGACTCATGGGTGATCTCCATGGCAATCACCTTGATCCCATACTTGCCCGCCAGTTGAAAAACGTACGGCAGGCACGTCTTGCCATGACCTTGGAACGCATAGGGGCTGGTCCGGGGTTTATACGCGCCCATCCGCGTGCAAATTTGCCCGTTCTCCTGGAGCGCCTTCATCATCATTTCCACATGCTCCGGCGTATCCACCGCGCACAGCCCAGCAAATACATGGAGGTTGTCCTGCCCGAAGCGCACGCCGTTGTATTCGAAATACGTCGGACGCTGGTCATCCTTGTGCCGTCCGAGAATCCGGTATTCCTCCGAGACCCGCACGACGCGCTCCACGCACGGCAACCGCCGCATCTCCTCGAGAGACAACGAGCTCGTGTTGCCGATCAGATAAACCTCCGTCAGTACAACTTCCGTCCCGTGCTCCTGATGAATCCGGTTCTTAATGCCAGGAAACGAAGCCAGCGAATCCATCAACCGCCGATATTCATCGCCCTTCAAATCCACATTAGGCGTTAAAATCAAAATCATATTCCATCAACCTTTCTAATTTCCGTCCGACGATAACAAATACGATTTAAAATGAAAAGGGAATGCCGGGCAGAAGCAGTAATTCTCAGGCTTTGCCTCATGGAAGTTTCTTAGCGGAAATGGTATACATGGCAGTATTGCTATTTTGGAGACGGGGCCACCTGGCCCCGTTTTTCGCTGTTGCACGCCGTGCCCAAAGACCAGAAAATACGAATGGGCAGTGCGGTCAGGACAGCCTATGGCACGTTGGTATATATCGAGTCCGACACCTTGATGCGGCCATCGAAACAAGAAGCACTCCCCAAAAATTCCTCGCGCGCAAAAAATATCTCCTCGCACGCACTTATTCGCTTGTCTCACATATCATCCTAGTGTAGTCCTAGGTCTATGCAATCGTGCACTCAGTAGAAGGGGCTGTGAACATGGTTACGATGGAGGAAGGGCGTAACATGCCAACACCTTGGTAACCATAAGATTAGCCCTTACCAAGCGATTGCCAGGGGGTTGTACGAAAGGCAGCGAAATCATCCGTTCTTCGATATAAAGGCAGATTCTATGAATGCGTCACAACAAGACCGATCAATATACGAAACAGCGATAGAAGACCGAATTTCCTTCATCCAAAAAATCATTTATGGGCTAGGTTCGCTATGCAATAACCTGCTCGCCGCTTCACTGGGCTGCATGGCGATCGTGCTCAATCTCGGTTTGGGAATGAATCCGGCCCTGATCGGGGCCATCATGTCCCTCTCCCGGCTTACCGACGCTTTGACGGATCCCATCATGGGCTATGTCTCCGATCATACCCGCTCGCGTTGGGGACGACGCCGGCCCTACATCTTCTCCGGCGCCATCCTGGCCGGATTGATCTTTGCCTTGATGTGGCAGATTCCATCCGGTCATAGCGAACGCTTCTACTTCTGGGTTTTTCTGATCGGCACCAACATCTTCTACATCGCATACACCATCTTCGCCACTCCCTTCATCGCGCTCGGTTACGAATTGACTCCGGATTATCATGAACGCACCCGCCTGATGGGCTTCAGCAACTTCATCGGCCAGTTCGCCTGGATGGCCGTGCCCTGGTTTTACGCCATTATGGAAAACGACCGGCTGTTCGACAACTCCGTGCAGGGAGCCAAGGGCTTGGCTATTGCCGTCGGCGCCATCGTCGTCGTCGTAGGCGCCCTGCCCGCCATCTTCTTCAAGGAACGTTACCAATCCATTGTACAGAGAGAAGAAAAGGGCAAGGTCTTCAGAGGACTTCTTACCAACATCACCGAGTTCTTCAAAAGCTTCCTGATCACGATCCGATTCCGTCCCTTCCTCAAATTGTGCGCCGCCACCTTCCTCGTCTTCAACGGCTTCATGATGGTCTCCGGTTTCGGGTCCTACGTCATCATTTACTATCTCTACGGCGGCAACAAGGACCTGGGCGCCACGCTGATGGGTTGGTTCGGCACGGTCTCCTCGATTTGCACGTTCTGCGTTATCGCCTTGATCACCTGGCTGTCCACGAAGATCGGCAAACGGAAGGCCTTTTTCGTTTCCACGTCGATCTCCATCGTCGGATATGCGCTGAAATGGTTCTGCTACAACCCGGCCAAGCCCCTCATGCTGCTGATCCCCGCCCCCTTGATCGCCTTTGGGCTGGGCGGACTCTTCACGCTGGTCGGCGCCATGATGGCGGATGTCTGCGATCTGGACGAACTGGAAAACGGGCATCGCCGGGAAGGCATGTTTGGCGCCATTTATTGGTGGGTGGTAAAACTCGGCATGGCCCTGGCCTTTGCTCTTTCGGGCTATCTGCTGAACGCTACCGGCTTCGATGTTGCGCTGGGCAACGCCCAAGCGCCCAAGACGCTCCTGCTGTTGAGGGCTTTCGACGTGGGCATTCCGATCGTCGCGTCCGCCCTGGCCATATGGGCTATTGCCAGCTACAAGATCACGGAAGCGAAAGCTCACTCCATTCGCCAGGAACTCGAACTCCGGCGCGGCAAAGCCGCCGCCTGAGTTTAGTGCCCGCCGAAAAACGAACCGGCCACGCGGGATGTCGCGTGGCCGGCTCCTCAACGGACGGCGAGGCCGCCGTCCCTCCCGAGAATAAGTCTGATTTTTCCCGGTACGACGGGAGGGGCCGCGGTCACGCGGCCCTCTTTTTTTAGCTTTTCACCCGCTGCTCAAGAGACGTCCGGCAAGTAGTCTTCCCGCACGGGCGATGAGAAGCATTTGGTCGCCATACGCCAGCGTCTTCTGCGCAATCCCCTTCAACACGTCCTGATAACCGTTATCATTGTGTTTGCAGAACATGGCTCGCCTGGTTGGTTTTACTGGGGATTCTGTTTGGAGCGGGTGACGGGAATCGAACCCGTGTGGCTAGCTTGGAAGGCCAAAAAAGGCCCAAAACGGCTTTTCGGACAAGCAACGCCAGGAAACAGAATGTACGTTGCATCGCGTTATTTAGCAGATGTTTACGCGCTACATACCGCTCACAACTCAAGCGCCGCAACAAGCTGGAACAAGACCATTATGAGGGAACAAAAACCAAAGAAAGGACCAAAGAAATTTTACCCCTACAACCTCATGACGTACTTCCCAATATCTTCACTGCACAGAGCATCTGTAATGAAATTGAATCAATTCGGTCATCTCGATCCAGTATTCCCAGTAGTACCCGCCCATGGGCAGAATCGCGTTGCTCGAAGCGTTATGGAAATAGCTATACCAGCTCATATTGAGGTAGTTGGTGAGCGTGACGGAGGCCGGCACATCGAAGACGTATTGCCGCAAAGGCGTAGCGGAGAGAATCCCCGTAAGGATTCCGGCATCATGGGTGGTCTGAAGAGAGAAAAGGTACGCCATGACAATCTGCTGGTCGCAATAGCTGATTCGGTCTTGAAACGGCATCCAGGAGCGCGGGGCCGGATCCACCGTCTTTACCTCGGTGCCGTTGGGCAGATACCCTCGGCCATTGGAGGCAAGTTGCTCGGCTACGCTCTTGTATTCGAGTTCCTTTTCCGGCGTAGTCCCCGGAGGGCCGACAAAGAAGATCGAGGGATTGGCGCTGGTTTCCAGAGCCACATCCCAATCGGCCATCGCCAACTGCTTGCTGAAGAAGTGCCGGCCAATGGCCCGATGCAGAGGACCGGATTCCAGGATGCAGAAATTATTCCGCTCAATCGCCTGGCCTTGGAGTTCTGAAGACCGTCTGTCGGCATTGAATCGCCAATCCCCGAACATGCCTTTCTTGATCCAGAACCACGGCTCAATTGGCTCCAGCCGGGAGACCAGATCCCCGTAACCGGTATAGACCTTCTCCACATGAGAGAACCCGCGAAAGAGCGAGAGCGCCAGAAAGTACGTCGCCTGCTTGAAGTTTGCGATGCGGTCATACGCATAGCGCAAAAAATCAGATTGCTCCTGTCCCAATACTGGATCGGCGTTCTCCGCTATGCGGATTTCCCAGTCGAGGGAATCAAGAAATGACAAACGCCGGGCAATGGCCGACATGATGGTTACATCGGACTTCTCCATGAAATAGTAGAACCACTGGAGGTCAGCATACTGCCCTCGCTCCGCCTGGTCCTCCATGGAAATGAGCCGGGCCATGGTCAGGCCCCGGATCGGATTATAGAAATCCCGCCATGTCTGCTGTTTCGTGAGCCGCATGCGTCCGCCTCTCCAAAATATAAAAGCCAAGCCCCACAGGAATGCAGCCCTGCATGGCTTGGCTAAAACGATCAGTGCGAATCGCGACTCCTCACTGCCGTCAGAAGCTTGAATAGCAAACGTATCGCGGTTTGTCAAGGAATATAAAATAGTGCATTCAGCCTTTCAGCCTTACGGGAGAAAAGCCATGTAACAGCACTTAGCCAAAACCGGCTCCCACATTTGCCGGGGTATGTGAAATTAGCATGAAGAAGGGTAGAACATAACTACTGAGTACTGGTCTATTCTATAGGAAATCTCAATATCATTCCATTACGTTTTATAACGGACGGACGTATTCACGGTGCGAATGCATTATCATATTAATTTTGTCTAGTTGCGTTCAAAAAAATGTTCTCGATGCCAGCGTAGATACGAACGATGACGATCAGACAGCCAACGGAGCGGCTTAAGTGTATTCAAGCCAAGGTCAGTGCACAGGGAACTGGAGAGAGCTGCAGAAAAGATCATGTTGCCGGTGTCGTCAAAGGAAATAAGGCCCCGGTCAAAGAGCGCATCAAGATTGGCCGTTAGAAGGAAACCGTTGTATACGTCAAGTCGCTCGGCATCGGTGACACAATCAGCCCAAGGTTTGGCGTGGCTTGCCCGGAGGATGGCGGGCAATGCAATGCCCGTGACCGCACACGCGCCGCCCCAATAATCCATCAAGGCTTGTCGAAAAGTATCCTGCCCTAGCCTCCGTCGAACCATGCACTCAACTTCGGTAGTCGTCGGCCCGATTTCGATCAGAGCCTGTTTTACACTGGCCGCGTAGAAAAGCTCGGCTTGGTTGGGTAAGGATTGGGCCAGTTCCGCTGCACGGCGCAACAGTTTGGAGAGTTCATCCAAGGAGGAAGCAATAAATGTTGCATCCCGCCGCAAGCCATGGGGGAATGATCGTGCGAGTTCATCTGAAATCAAGCCTTTCGGCATAACAAGTTCCCAACAAGAGATCTCTGTTTGCCGAATTTGCACTCGGGCTTTATGCCTAGCAGATCTGAGTTGAACTTCATCGCCATTTCCTTCGAACGAATGTTCCCACCCCTGCTCCTGGCCGGCTTTTTCGATTAATGCCCGGTGCAAGGGATTCATGCGTTACTCCCCCAAATTTTCTGGGTGAGGGCGTAGAGTAGTTCGGATCGTTCTTCCAGCGTGGACCGGTTGAATGCCGGCATGGGAGTAAATGTCAGACCTGATTTGGCCTTAAAGTCTTTCATAGCCGAATTGGATTTGTAGAAGTCTGGCACCAGAGTCTGGGCGAGATATGGGGCACTCCCGGAGTAGGTTTTCAGTTTATTCTGATAGTTCTCGTCGTTGGAGGAGTTGTTGTCTCGCCCCTTAAGCAATAACAGCCCACCAAAACGATTGCGCTCATTTTCAAATAACGCTTCGTCAAATTTGCCATTAGAATCCATGAATAACGCCCTATTCTCTTCATTACGGGCCAAGATATGCTCGATGTGGTAACCCGTTCCTTTGCCGACTCCCACAACGTAATTGTATAGCGTGTCCTGCAATTGATAGTTCAGGCCGTTTGTGACGAAGGCTTCAACTCGGGCGAGAAAATAGCGAAGAAACCGCGTGTTATAATCTCCGTAGCCGACTTGTTTGAACTGGCCATATGCGAGCAGTTCGGTCGAGTTCGTGTTACGACGCTCATTGATTTCGGCCTGTACTTTGTCATTGATTCGATTTTCGATCTCGCTGGACGGGCAATTTCTCAAGGAGGGATGAAGCGTATAAAGGAGTTCCTGAAAACGGTTACTGTCATAAGCTCGGTTGAGTTGGAGCATGACATACGCCCGATCAAAGGCCCTTGCCACAGCACGAATCTTCGCATCCTCTTCAGGATCGTCCACGGTGCATGTGGCCAAAGTTAACATGATATGCCCGTCCATGCGGTTCAGTTGTGCGTTATAGAAGCACTCGGGGAAGCTGTCGGTCAACTCATCGCCAAGGCGCCGCAGTTTGAGAAAAAGCTTGGCATAGTAGCGAAACGGACCTTTCAAAAAGGCTTTTACGCCCTGCGGGTTACGTTTCAGGTGCAAGGTCTGCTCGCATTTTTCCTCGAAGATTGAACGGTGGTATGGGCCGTCAAACTTCTGTCCATCCTTTCGGATTTCGGAAAAATGGGCGCGTAGATAGGTCCGGAGAAAATCGTCCGGTTCGCCATCGGACCATGCCTCAAGCTCATGAAACGATTGCTCCCAGATATCGGCGTAGAGATCAACTTCGGTCTTGTCGATTTGCCCGAGAAGTTTTCCCTTAAGGATTTCATAGGGCAAGAGCCTGACGCCTCGGTCGTTAATTACCTCGAACACCATGGGCACATCGGTCTGTTCGACTTCCAGGTTGATAATCACTACCATGCATAGGAAGTAGTAGATGAAGGTGTCCAACTTATGTCGGGTTGGCAAGCTCGTCGCCATTTTCTTTTCAATCAGGGCGTAGTTTTCAATGATGTGATGGGCGGTAATGCCATCGTCCATCATATCGGCTGATGGCGTGACGCCTTCGAACAACGCTTGCATCAACGCATCACGCTTTTCATGAGCCATCCAAAACTGCTTCTTGCCCCCTATCCCTACACCGGCGATTTTGGCTTTGAGCCAATCGCGCAGCTCAGGGGATTGAAGCGCCTCCGGACGGCAGAGGTGATAGAGGGCAATTAGCATGAGGGTGAGTGTTGTCAGTCGCTGCTGGCCATCGACTATAAAGATGCGTCCATTCGTCTTATTGGTGATGTAGGTATTTAGGTAATACCACGAGTAGTTACTTTGTACATTTTCGTCGGTCGGATCCAGATCTGGGTGCTTGATGTAAGACTGCTCGAAGTGATAAAAAATGTCTTCCATCAACCGCCCAACCTCGTCCCCGGTCCACTTGTATTCTCTTTGGTAAAAGTCGATATGGTAATTCTTCGTCGCGAAGAGCGTGTCGATATTTTGTTTGTCGGGGTGTACTTCCATGGTAAGTCTCCCTAGTTTTTTTGCGCCGTTGTCAGCTAAGTTGATTTCCTCGTGATAGTTGATTGGCTATATCCTCAACATAGGCGTACGGTGTATCATAGACCGTGGTAGGCATGCTATATCCTGCATTTGTCATGTGAAGGCTCAGGATGGCGGAAACAAAAAACCAAGACACATGACAATCGTCTTCTATCACTCGCCGAAGTCCATACACTAAGCGGTCGTAAGACGCTGGATGATCAACGCCGTTGAAATAGCCCGTATGAATGCCAAATGCACAGAGGTCAGCTAATCCAACTGCGCAACACAAAGCCTTTTTCTGTATCAGTCGTTCATTTGAGTAGTCGGCTTTACTAAAAACCCAGTCGAGTGCCACAGCATCCGCTTCGCGCTCGTCCTCAATATTGGAAGGTGGCTGGTGCCCAAGGCGAATATGTGAGAGTTCATGGTGAAGCATGAAGGCTATTGCACCAAGAGCAAATTCATTGGCGACATGCTCCTCAGACTCTGGTTCAGGTATTGCAGTGGGCATCGGCAAATCATCCGGCCATTCGTCTTTGGATTCATTGATCCGAGATTCAAAAGCCCAGCGAAGCAACTTGCAGCTCTTGGACGTTCGATCATTCGTGGTTAAATCGACAAGACCCTGTTTTGTTGGATCTTGATATCGAATGACATCATTATACACCACGAAATATGCATACACGCTTGCCCAAAGTACTTCAACCACTTTGCGACTAATGCGGATCTCCCGTGAGTCGACGTTCACATTCAATTTCCATAAGTGCGTGTCGTCGTAAATAAGCGTGAAGCTACCTAGCTCATGATCGAACTCGTTATTGCGTTCTAACGCGAGATTCACAATGGCAAGATGTAAGTACTGAAATACATGGCGCGCAGGTGACCTCATATTGACCAAACACATGTTTTCAATCATTCGCATAGAGGCTATCAATCCTTTCTGCACAGCAAAATACCGAACTGTGCTCCCAATGCTTCATAGGATATGAGGAGATGTTTGATCCTTGAGCGGCAACGGCTCCGAGCTCGTTGCTGTCAAAAGCCTGTTTTTCGTCGGGCCCCAGACTGTTATTAGGCATTTTGTGACTGATTGAGTTCACTGAGGGCTCTCATCACTAAATAGATAAGGTTCCAACTCAACGGGATTTGTTGAGGATATATCCCGCCGAAGAAATAGTTCGTTCTCGGTAAGCGCACTAAATCTGTCCTTGCGTGTGGGTGGTTCCCTAAGATCACGTGGCGGAGGGGAAGTCGTCGTAAGAATATATTGGAAGGGACATTGATCGGCTCCACCAAACACCTTCTCCAATTCAGCGATAAAACTGATGAATGATCGGTAAAGACGAAGGCCAAGATCGGCTTCTCGTGGGCTATCATGCAGAAGAAAGCCAGGGAGGTTAGAGCCCTTTGACACGCAATTAAACAACACTGATGACATGTCGGCCAAGAGAATCGCCAAGGTCTCAACAGCCTCTCCGCTCATTGCTGTACCATTGCTCAATTGAAAATTAAGCTCGCGATTTGTAAAGTCTACTTTCCCATCGTACCCAGGGGCACGGATAACCGACCTTACACACATGGAAAAGATACCGGCTAGCATATCTTGATTGGCTTGATGCTCTCTGATTAATTCATTGAGATGATTCTCCTTTTTCTGGATTTCATCTCTCTTATCAGCGAGCGCTTGCTCAAGGGCATTTAATTCCTTGAAATCGTCCGTCGAAAGTGGGGCTTCACACCAGTTCTCAAGAGCCACACGACGTTCCGCAATGTAACTGCGTAACAACCTCATTTCAGGCAGTTCTTTCTGGTACTGAGTGCGCTGTACTCGCAACTTGACCAATTCTTCCTGAAGATGGGTTATCCGACTTTCAATTTCCCGCACGCGCTCATCAAATCGTTGTCGTTGCTGCACAGACCGGGCTTCGAGTTGTTCATACTCGTGTTCATCCTTCGCAGATGCTCGATCAAGCTTCGAGAACAGGTCTTTGACGTAAGAACAATTTTTAATAAGAATCTGTGCCATATCGCATTCGGCCTCTTGATTCTCGCTCAATTTCGCCATTTGATTGCGTCGATTAGAGAGTCCAGAGCTTGCCTGATCGCTGACATCGTTTGCTTGGGCCTTAGCTGTGTCGAGCTTCTCTTTAAGGCTCTGTCTTTCCTTTAATTCCGCATTTTTTTCATCGATGGCTTGTTGCGTTGCCTGATCCTGTTGCTCAAGATTAAATATCTGCTTGTCAATTATAGCAAGGCCATCGGCTGCACGCTTGAGTAGATCTGGTAGCAGTGGCTCACGCAGAGGTAATGATGCAATCGAATTATCTTCAGCGAAAATGTTTTGTACTTTCTCTCGTAGCTGGGAAATTCTGAGGTTCGCTCTGTACTGAGGTTCCCGGCGCTTTTCATCAGTTTCTTTTTCAAGTTGTTCAAGTTCCTTGTACAAAACTGTTAGCTGCTCTTCTCCTCTGAGTTCTTCTGGGCGGAACAATCCTAACGCCGCACGCATAACAAACAATGCTCCCGATCGAGGATAACGAAAACTTGGCGTGTTGGAATCACTCCGTGGTGATCTCCATTCGTGGATTGATTGAAACCGCGATTCTTGGTCACGAGTCATCCACGCTAATAAGTGGCCCCATTGAATTGTTTCACCTGACTTAGCGATTCCTGCTGTCTCTAAGCGATCCATGAGGGAATTTATCCCCAAGCGCTCAACATACTTATCTTGAGGTACAGAGCGCCCCCCTGCTTCAATCAACTGCTCGATTGTCAGATCCTGAGCAATATAGGAAAGGCGACCGTTTCCAATCGGTCGTCTTACTGACCAAAGCTTCCCTTCGATATAGATCTCCGCCGCAACATACCCGTTAGGAAATGCAGATCGAATTAGTTTAGCATTTTTCTGATTCGCATATGTTGTTTCACCCAGGACATAACGAAGGAACCGACAAAAAGTTGTTTTGCCGGCGCTATGTCCAGCGATAGGCGTCACGACATCGTTCTCGTCGGGCTCTTCGGCCCACAAGATGTTAAGTCCACGTGAAAGACGAATGTCCCGTATAATTTTGGGTTCAGGCTCGCAACGTTCAAAAACTACGAGACGACTGACCCAGATGTAAGGTGCTTCCCGTATACACCGTTGTTTAATTTCCTGGATCATAAGATTACTCCCAGGTTGCTGCTACGATTGAGAACTCTCGTCCTTCAGCTGCAAATACATCTTTTTGTTTCGCTGTTGCTGTTTTCGTTCCATTCGCAATGGTTTCATATGATATAGTGGCCTTGATTGCATAATCAGGCCAATCACCAACATCAGTCTTTAACCAAATAAGAGTATCGTCAATTTCAGGACCAGGAATGACTCGTTGGCCATTAATCGTTCGTTCGATGATAATAGCGTTTCGACGCTCGAGCACACCTCGAAGCCGTTGTGCTTCTATCGCGACATCTTTAGCTGCAAATACGCTCGCTGCCGATTTTTGAATGTCTGTTGTCGCCACATCAATTATCACGCTCGCACGCTCAGGATGCGTAGTAAACAACAGAACATGAATAAGATCAGTTAAGCTTAAGCCACCAGTACGTTTTATGGCCTGCAATGCTACGGAGCAAAGAATCTTATCTGCGTTTGTACTTGGATAGGCGACACTGACCGTTCTTGTTGGCCGAGTAAAAGCCGCTTCTTGCGCATCCCAAGCCTCCAAGACCAAGCGTTGGGTGCGGTATTCGCCATGGGCTTTCAATTCATTGTTTTTTAAGACACGGAAAGTTTCACTAGGGTAGTCGGGGCCCATGACATCAGCCGGGTCGAGGATGTAGCGAAGATCATCACGGGTGAGGCCGTAGAGGCGCGCATAGTAGGCGTCCAGTTCGGTGCGTATTACAGCGCGGCGGTCAAGATCAAAGACAAAAGACTCCCCCGTGTAACCCAACGCTTCGGCCCAGGGGCAAAGATCGTGATTGGTATACGTTAGTTCTAGAACACGGGGGACGATGAAGTCGAGATCAGCGTCGGTATAACGATCAGGAGGCAAAATGGGAAACTGACGAAGAAAAGAAAAAGTCAGGTGTGTGCCGCCCACTTTCTGACGAGAGATGAAATCGAGAACCATCGAATTCAATGACCCGATAAGTAATGCTTGCTCGATTTCTTTACCAGAAGTAAACAACAGTGGCATTGTATGCCCCACACCAACCTGCGGCAATACGCAAAATATGACCGTACGCTCAGCTGCGGCGTTGGTGATGTCTCGGAAGCCTAACAACCAATTGGGGCTCCTGTCTTTCATCAGGCTCGTGGCAACCTGTTCCAAATCGCACGACCGTTGTATCAGATCCATTTCTCTAGTTGTCAATTTACAAAAAGAGGCGTTTAAGATGATTTTAGGATCTTCCCATTCTTTGGGCAGTTTTACTCCCGAGCAATTATCGATAAGGATGGAATAACGTTTGGTGATGGAATCACGTTTGCCGGAAAACAATCCCAGTTGTTCAGTCCCGAGAGACATCAGATGGATTTGTTTGTCGCAGGGTTGCGGCTTTCCAGTACCGTCCCCAACTTCAGATGCCTCAATCCAGTTTGCCAATGCGAGCAGGAGACCGTTCTCATCTTTGGCGGCGAAGGCCTTGGCGAACGCGGACGGGACGTTGGCAATTCGGGCCAACACTTGGCACTCTTCCACGTAATAACGAGGACGCACAGAATAGTCGGGATTTCGCTTGTCATCCGGATTCACATCGATAGCTTCCTCAGTACCGGCCTCAAAGCGATAGGTTGCCCAGCGATGATCGAACTGATGTATCATTTTGGCTTCGTACAGAGGCAAAAGAGGTAGGCTCTTCAATTTACCTGAAGACACTGAATCAGCATCGACAAATAGGTGGCTGTCATTAGACATGTGAAACATGGCTGAAAAATGAATACCCCAGGAATTTTCTCCGAGACAATTTCCCATAGCATCGAGGATAAGTACGGGAACATTTCGATAGATTTTACGAGTTATCTCGGCGTCCATTTTACTGCGAAACGTGGGACAAGTCCTTGTATTCGGGTTCAGAACCATGAAGTCCTCTTGAGAAAGAGAGAACCACTTTTGCTCTTTCTGCAAGTCGTCAATTGCATACGCATCGAAGATAAACTTCGGGTACTTGGAGGAACCAATGGTCAAAAGACAAAATGGTTTCCTCTCATCCGTAGCTTTAAACCACAGACGAACCTCGTAAAAGCTTACTAAACTAACGAGTTGTTCATTTTCTATTAAGCTGACAAAGAATTGCTTGGTCGAGTCATCGGTCGCAATGCCAGTCGGCACAATAAAACCCGCTCGCCCTTTGCCGGCAATGAGCCTGGTCATCGTTTCGGCAAACAGCGCATATGTATTCACATCACCCGTACCGGTCAATGGATATCGCCCCCCCTCCATGCCAGCCAGATGGGCAAACACACTAATTGCCTCGGAGATTCGCTTTTCGATGATAAACGCGCGGTACTCGCGAATTTCAGCTTCCGAGACAGTCTTTTCCGGATGAGCGTCGGGATGGAGGTTCATAGCCAAGAGACCTTCGCTGAGCCATGCAATACGCTTAGCCCGTTCGGCCTTATTCTTGGCTACAGCAACCGCAGGAACGCTCGATGCAAAGAATTCCTGCTCCTGAATTTTAATACGTTCCCATGGCGGATTACCGAGCACGCAATCAAACCCACCCCGAGCAAATACATGAGCGAAGACGAGCGGCCAGTGTAGAACCTTCGCACGAGTGCAAACATCGGATACGGATCGGCGCATTTCTGGAGTGGCGGCAGTGCCGTTGCCTGTGAGTTCGTATTGCAAATGGTTCGTAGTCGGAACTGTCGAGATAGAAGACTCATTATCTTTGGGGACGAGAAACGCTCCAACAAAAAGATCGGCGGCGTGAGCGGGATGGCTGTTGCGCGCGGCGGATAGAAACTCCGTGTAGACTTGTTCCTTTCTGGCCCTGTCCGACGGGGTGTTGTCGGGCATAGCATCGAGTTCAGCCATTTTCTTAAAGATGTCTTCCCTCTCTTCTTGATTAAATATCTCCTGTTGACCTTTCAGGGCGGCTTCCAGCGTTTTTATCTGCGCGTTATTGATGCGAGCGAGATCAGAACATGCCTTGCGGTCGTCGCCAGAGAGCATCTGGTAGGCATCTTTGGGAATGCCTTTGCGAAGTTGATCGAAATTGAGGATGCCAAGCAGGGCATCGCCACAGACGAGATGGTGATCGAGAAACGAAAGCGGGCGTCCTGGCTCGAAACCCTCGAGCCAAAGGGCTGAACGGGCCAACTCAAGGGCCAGAGGGTTTCGGTCCACACCATAGATGCAATGGCTAATCACATCGCGCAAAGCTGTTCGGTAATCTTCATCGCGGACAGAACCATCAGTGGAACGCAAAGGAGCAAGGCGTTCCGCGAGGCGGCGTGCAGCGGAGAGGAGAAAATGACCGCTCCCGCAGGCCGGATCGATAACAGCTAGGCTCAGCAAGGCTTTCTCGGGGGCGTCGGCATGTTGGGTCAAGCACGCTTCGATAACAGGATCGAGAGCAGATTTAATCAGTTCTTTAACGAGGCTATCGGGAGTGTAATAACTGCCAGTTGTTTTTCGTTTGTTGCCAGCGGTAGAGGCTTCGTCTTCGAGACCAACAAAGGCGAAAGTCCGCGTGGTCACGTCCACTTCAGGCACGAGCTCCAGCAGGCTCTCATAGACGGAACCTAATTCCTCGGGTCCCATGTTCCGGTAGTCCACACGGGACAAGGCGCCATCAATCTCAGCCCAGCGAAGATGACGCATGACGGTAAGGACGACCCGGTTGGTGAGGCGACAGGAAACGAAGTCGGGGCATTGGTCTTCAGCAAATAGACCACCCAACGAAGGAAGAGCAAGCCGGGATTCGCCATTTTGCAGGCAACGAAGAACAATTTGAATGCCTTGCCAAAGATCGTGGTAATCATCGAAGCCGTGGCAGCGTAAAGCTCGTTGGCTGAGGCGGCGCAAAGCATAGCCCTCGGCATAAAGAGTACGGGCAGCGTCGCCCTCAGATGAGTCGTCTTCGGGATGTAGAATGCCTCGCTCTTCGGTGGTGAAGAGAAAAATGAAACGGTACACGAGCCGAAGCAATTGTTCAAAATAGGCTTCACGACTGAGTGATCCATTATCGAGTGAATGACGAAGGCTCTCGTTGGTCGGATGCTGTAGAAAACCTTCACCCAAGGCGAGGAGGGCATCGGTAACGCCCTTGCGCAGGCCCTCGCGCACACGGGCGCCTTCTTTGTGACCACTCTCGCGCCAGACTTCCCATGCGCATTCGGCATCTTTGACCGGAAGAGCGCGGCTAGCATGAAGAAGAAGCCAGGCAACTCGAAATTCATGATAGACCTCGTCCTTTAGAATAGTTTCGAGGTCAATCTCGAGGTAGCAGGGCCGAGTGAGGGTTGCAGAATCGCGAAGCAGTCGCAGGTGGCGGCCATTGGTGATGATGCCCCATGTGTGATCTTTGCTGGCGTTGAGAAATTCCTGCATGAGTTGGACAGGACTCTTGCGCCTCGCTCCCCCACCGATTACAGCGAAGGCTTCGTCGGAGGACATCAGATCAAGCGATGATGGAGCGACGACCACGGGGACGCGTCCGCCCGCGCCGAAGAATGTGATAGGATACCGATGAGCATCGATCTCGATACCGGGGTGTTCAGAGATGTCGTAGCCAAATGCATCGTGAAGAAGTTTTATAACATAGGCGCGGGTGCGTTGATCACAAGCAGCCCTGGTTAAGTCAGAGCGTTCCGTGTTGGAAACAAAGTCTTTCCATTCTGCGCGAGCGATTTTAAATGAACGTCCATACTCGTCGTGGAGTTGGATACCCTTGGGGATATGGTAATCGGCAGGCGCCTGGTGGTCGCACCGCCCCTGACCTGCCCGCTCCAGCAAGTCGGGGACAAACAGCCCGCCTTCGAGACGGATGTTCTCATAAGGCAATGTTTGATGTTTATTGGCGGCCACAGCTTGAAATTCCTATAATTTATCCGGAAGCAGAACATACACACCGATGACATCCACCGGCAAACAGGGTTCGACGTCATAGCTTCCGACATCCCGTGCGGCTTCGCGAATGCGGCGATGATCGTTGAGCAGGCGTTCAGACCGCTCGGCAGCGAGTTGTTCGAGACGTTTTTGGTTGTTCTTGAGAAAACCCAGTGCGGCGTCCACTTCCTTGCTCGCCATTTCTTTGGATAAGTTGGCGATGGGTTTGACATCGAGGAGCAAGGGCAACTCTTCGCCACTACTCCACTCGGGATTAGCTCGGCCTTGGACCGAGAGAGTAACAGTTTCCTCGGCCAGCAGATGACGTTTCCCACCTCTGCGGCTGACCGTAATCTGGTAGCGAAGGCGCAGGAGGTAAAGGGCAGTCAGTTTCTCCACATCGCGTGTGACCGTGGCAGCACAGCGGGCAGCGAGCGAGCGGTCACCCTGAACAGCATTTTCGAGCATGGAATCGGCAAGGATGGATACCAACGGGTGGCTCCGATGAATAAAATCTACGCCAGGTGGGCATTCTTTGTACTCAAAGCCGATGCGACGTTCGCTGTCCAATTGGTTTTGCTGAAGCCGTTCACGAATGATGGAGGGAAGATGCGAAGGCACAAAGCGATAGGTGTTTTGCAAGTCACTAAGTCTTTCCAAGGGCGATCCAAGCCGCTGGCAGGCAATAGCCACAAACCGGCTAACATCGGCGGCAGCGCCCAAGGCGATCGTTTGCCGATTCCATTCGGGCAGGACTTCTTCCGGCTTTAACCGTCTCTGGGCAAACCGAGTGGTGTTGATCTTGGCCTTTTCGTGCGCATCCTGCCATTCGGTGGCCAAGGCTTCCAAATCCACTTGGTCGTCGAGTTCCAGCAGGAGCTGATCGGAATCGCGTTGTTTCCGCCTTAGCATGGCGGCTTTGACCAGGGCGAGGTTGATGCGTTGTTGATTTTCTGGCATGGGCACCAGCACACCCAAATCCTCCTTGATGAATTGGGCTTTGCGGAGGACCACTTGGAGAATAAATCCATCAATGGGGTTGTCCTGGCCATAGAGCATGGTACAACGGACTTGCTTGGCGGACTGTCCAAAACGGTCCACCCGGCCTTCACGTTGTTCGTGCCGGGTGGGATTCCATGCCAAATCGTAGTGAACGACGGCAGTGAAGAACTCCTGCAAGTTGACACCTTCGGAAAGACAATCAGTCGCCACCAAAATAGGGGCTTTTTCGTGTCCGAGCGTTGTAACTCGGGCTTCTCGTTCTTCAGGTGTGTACTCGCCGGTGACGGCCTCGACTGAGGCTTGAGGAAAGTGTTTTTTCAGGTGTTCAGCCACGTAATGCGCGGTGGCGATGTATCGGCAAAACACTACAGGTCGGAATCCATCGGAGAGGAGTTCCTTGATATGCTCAACCAGTCGTTTGAGTTTGGGGTCTCCTTCGATGCCGACCAGCGCTCCGGCTTCGACAATCAACGAACGAAGGGTTTCGGTCAGTTCAAGGGCTGCGGGCGGTTCAAGGTCGCTGGTCTGGAGGTCATCGGCATCCCCGTCGTAGAGGCGAGCCTCTTCGGCGAGTGCGGTCAGCTCTTCTTCGGAACCATTGAGGCGTGTATTGAGAGCCCGTTGGGCGGCAGCGGGCGAAGAGGCGGCACAGCGAAGCAGGGCCAACGTAGCATACCAAATGATGCGTGCGCTTTTGCTTTCGGGATCGGCAGACTCGACCCGGTGGGCCAGATCAACACAGTAGGCCTGTACTCGATCGAAAAACGTGCCCCAACGACCACTAAGGATATAGGTGATCTCAGAGGTCATCCGTTTTGGAAACAATCCCGAATCGTGCCATTCTTCGATATCCTTGCGGCGGCGTTGCACAAACTGGTCGGCTAACAAAGTGCGCAGCCGGTCACGTTCAGCATCGACCGCTTCCTCAAGGTGGACAAATTCAGGATTCAGAAGCGATAACAGATTGTGAAAAGCGGTAGCATCGCCGGAATGCGGAGTAGCGGTCAGCAACACAATATGCCGAGCCTCTCCTTGCGCCAGGTGCTGGAGCAACTCAAACCGCAGTTGCCGTCCTTGGCCCTTGGCCACGCAGCTATGGGCTTCGTCTACAAGAATACAATTGGGAGCAATACTCAGAAAATGATCGCGGTGGCGCTCGCTCTTGATGTAGTCCAGGCTTACGATGACAAAACGGTAGTGTTCAAAGAGTGTTGTGCCCCTGGGCATGTCTCGTTCTAATCGGGCCACACTCGACGAAGTTAGACAGACGGCGTTGATGTTGAAGTGGGTCTGTAATTCCTTTTGCCACTGTTCCACCAGATGGGGCGGTGTCAAAATTGCTGCCTGATCAACTTCTCCGCGATCCAGCAGTTCACGAAGGATTAACCCGGCCTCTATGGTCTTGCCAATACCGACATCGTCGGCAATGAGAAGACGCACGGGCGATTGGCGCATGGCCATGAGCAAAGGGACAAGCTGGTATGCTCGCGGTTCCACGGCTATGTTGCCAAAAGAACGAAAAGGCCCGGCACCAGCACGGAGTTTCAGCAACAGGGCATCGCGAAGAAGACGGGCGGCGTCGTGGTTCCCAGGATAGGCGCTATTGGGCCAGTCGAAAGTTGCCGGCCCCGGGGGCTCGATTTCCAATGCAGGATTAAGTGTGGCGATATCGCTATCGGACCCGCCGAGAGGTCGAAGCCTCAGGATATCTAAACGGGAGCCTGGTTGGACAACCCATTCGCGACCACGTGCGCGGACGAGGGCGCCAGGTGAAAACTCCAGCGTGCTCATGATTCACCCGTCCTTTTACCAAAGACATTCGGGTGCGCTTCAAACACATCGGGCCAGTTCACTGGGTCGTTGGGAAAAATGATGGCTGTTAAACCCCTGTCGTCCGTGTAGGCTCGGACGGCTGGGCCTGGATCACCAAGAAACACCAGCGTTCGCGCTGTCCGATAGTGTGCCATGGCGGTGGCAAGACCGGAACCAATTTCGACACGAAGTGCGTCAGGACGCTTCAATCCGAGAGTGTCAAGGGCTTGAAGCCAGGGGGCATCTTCGGAATCTGACGCTATAGTTTCTTTCGGCTGTGCCGTCGTGGACGGTTGAATGGCAGCATTAGCCAAAGCGACCAAAAAACGTAGAGCATCGGTATCTTGACGGTTGATCAATTCATGCTCGGGTTGGTTGTAGTATGACAACAAGCACTGGTAACATCCGGCCTCGCATATCCGGTGCCCCGCGCTGGTCATTTGCTCATTCGCTCTCAACACATCAAAATTAATGGGTTCTTCGGCTGTTATGTCGTAGTGCATGAGACGAAGGGCGTTACGGGCCACCAAGGCGAGCATAGTTGCGTCGCCAGTCAACTGGGTTAACACGCCAGCTCCACCCTCAGATGCCTCGTAAAAGAGCAAGCCTAAGCGTGATTCGGGATGGGGAAGCGGTTCAGACACCAATTCCGACGATTCGATCTGGAAGGTTTGCTCAATGCCTCGCTTAAGGGCGGCTTGCAAAGTGGCCATCGTTTCTTTGGAAAGAACGGATTGCGGCGTGATGATTAAAATATTCCGATGATCTTCGACAAACGGGACAATGCATTGATTGGGTACTCGTCCAGCCATCTCGGTGTCTTCAGTTTCGGACGAAGCCTCCTCTTCCGGGTTTTCCTGCTTGCTCCACATGCCGGAAATAGGGTTGATGTAAAAACCGAGCTTCTGCTTATCCTTTCGCCTTCGCCATCCGCGATTTATGCGCCAGAGCCGAGCGGCTGCTGAATAGGTGAGCTTGGCTAGGCATATGCCGTCTTGTACAACTTCGGAACGCGCTTGCTGAAGAACTCCATCATGTCCGGGCAAAAAGCGGTAGGTTGTTTGAAGATCGAACCCTTGGCGCTGGCGTTCCTCATCATTAACGGAAATGCGCTCTACCGGGATAGTTTCCACGGTTTCGATGCGGTACAAATCACTGACGCGATCCTTGTCGGCCAAACTCGAATCACAGTGCTCACACACATTTTCATTAGGATCTGGAGTTTCTTCGGTGCCCAAATGGCCATAACCGCAGTTTCCACAAATTCTAGCCGAAACGGTGGCCAATAAGCTGGTTGAAGAGGCATGCTCGGCCGTGGTTACGTTCAACTTAGCCCGGACCACACGAAAGGTCCGTCCTTGGTGGTAAATCAAACTTCGGGGACCGAACTCGGAAAGGGCAAGAAATCGGGGACGGCTAACCATGCTTCCCTCATCATCGGCCCCAGAGGCCGCTTTCCCACATGCCGGAATCCATGCCATCAAGGGAAGGCGCGGAAAGTTGTAGCCGGGGAGAAAGCCCTGACTGGCCAGATAGCGGTAAGTATAGAAGTCTGAATTGCGGGTATTGCCGCTCTTGAGCAACACGCTGTGCTGGCGAGCCGCATCTCCATAACGACGCCTTGCATTTTCCCTCTCACGATGGCTGGCCGCGTGGCTCTTTACAATTCGATCAGCCATTTCCATTTGACGAATCGTTGCGTCGTATAAATTCCGCCAGCGATCCAGCGCCTGGTCAAAGGCAGAATGTGCTCGCTCGATGACCCCATCCACATACCGGTCAGTGAACCAAGGGGCCTTCTCGAGAGTGAGTTCTTCAGCAATCTCCGCCATGACACGATGCGCTTGTTCCGCTGCCCGCTGATTAACCGAGGGAGAGATAAGGCAGGCCATCAACTCGGGTCGAATCGCTTTTTTTACGGAGGAAAGATCAAGCAGCGGAGCCACACTGCTTTCGAGCTGACACTCGGCGGCCGCCAGCCATATCGCTTGAAGGTGACTATCAATCAGGTCTCGATTGGTTAGGTCCAATGTCGGGGACTTCACAACACCATGGACCATATCGGTGGCGTGGTGGAAAAACCACTGGTCGTGCGGACTCATAGCGGCGCAATAGGTAATGACCAGCGCCGGTTGCCCAGACCGCCCGGCACGTCCACTCCTCTGCGCATAGTTGGCGGGGGTCGGAGGGACATTTCGCATATACACGGTGTTAAGGGCCGAGATATCGACACCCAGCTCCATAGTCGGAGAACAGAAAAGCACTGGCAGTCTTCGCAAAGAACCTCGGTGCATTTCGTCTTTCAGCCAATCCTCTCGATCTTTTTGCGAAAATCTGAAGCGTGCTTCCAGTAGCAGACGCCTATCCGCCTCCACTTGAGCTGTGTGCTCCTGAGCCTCGAATTCGAACAATGAATGAGAGCGCAGTGCCATAACTTCTGCGACGGCTCGGTATAGTTGGCGAAAGAAGACATTGGCACTGCGGTCAGAAGAGGAACTCTCATCCGAATTGGCGCGCCACACGAGGGCAGTTCCTTTAAGCCGCCAGCCTTGCAATCCTTCATCAACGGTTACGGGTTGGACATAGCCATGGAGTGCTGCCACCGCAAGAAATGACTTGATGATAAGAGCAAATTCGTCTTCCTTCCAACTTTGTACCTCTCCTGCAAACTGCGTTTTCTGCCAGAAAGATGCGCGCTTCAAGGTTCTAACCAGCCGTGACCTTGGACCACCTCCGACTAATTCGGTGCGTACTTTTTTCCCCTTGTCGGGTCTTGGATTCAGAATTAGGAATCGAGAGGTTGTCAGTTTTTCATCCTGTGAGAAAGACCAGCGCTCCTTGAGACTGCTATAGGCGCTTGCCTTGGCCCGGTCTTGGTCGAGCGGATCTAGATAGCGGCTTTCGATGCACAAATTACGTCGCATCTCATCAAGAATGATCCGGGCGACCGACTCTCTTCCCGCGCTACCAAGGTCTTTCAGTACGTTGTGGCTTTTCTCAAAGGCAGCAGCATTTGCGCACAAAGATGGCAAATCTTGATAGTCGATGACCAGAAGGCCTAGTTGGTCAAGATTTGGGTTATTAAAGCGCCACCCTTTGCGAAGGTCTTGCATTAGGCGATACCCTAACACAAATCTGAGGGTGCGCTGGGCTTCTTGTCTTGCCAGCCCCACGACGGAGGGATTCAGGAGATACTCGGCAAGTGTCCCCTCGTCATCATGATCAAAACCCAGAGCCTTGAAGACCGTATCAGCGAGAAATTCCTCGGTCAGTCTTCCGCCATCCTTACGAAGTGCTCCAAGCAATCCAGCACGCAAGGTCAGAAGGAAGATAAAATCATTGAAATGGCCGGCCTGTAAAGCTGCGTCTTGTCGATTATCGGAAAAACCAAGAAGTTTGCGGGGGTCCGGCATATTTGCGGGCCAATCTGTCTCTTGAAAAAGCCGACGCAATGCGCTCAGGGTCAACATAGTGGTGGCTGAAGACCGACCTTCACCGGACAAACTGGACAAGCGGTTGGCATCACGTCCGTAGGTTTCGTGAACATAGCCGCACTTTACACAAAACCGAAACTTGCCCTTCATGAACCAATAGCGATGACTGCCAGCACACTCCCCATTCGGCTGAAGACAAATGCTTTCAGGAACGGCATGTTTGTATGTCGGTTTGACTTTGGGCTCGTCCTTGGAATAATCCAGCCAAAAGTCCGGTAGATCAGTTATTTCACCTTGGTAGTCTTGAGCTTCTAACTGTGGCGCAATAAAACCGAATGAAGCATCCTCGTCTCCCGCGCTTGTGTCATAGATATCGCGAGGGATGAATTGGCGGATAGAACCATTGTGCATCCAAACGGGATGATACTCTTGTCCACACTCTCGACAGAAATGGGTGCCGTACAGCAAGACATCATCTTTTTTCCGGCCTGGCGCGTATCGCTGTGCATCAAGGGTTATTGTTCGCTGATTTTGTGGTTCAAGGGTGGCGTGAACTTGCCCTGGGCCGCTAATAAACTGATGGAGCTTGAATGCAAATGGACGCAAACCCTGCGGAGTTTCGACATCATGCGATGCGAGAAGGAACGATTGAAGAACCTCACGTGCAAGAGATTCTTCACATGAAACATCTGTAGACAGCCGCTTGGATGCCTCTGAAAGCGTAAGTGGTTTGGCTCGGCGAGGCTTATCGAGGCCAACCATATCGATGCCTAGGTTCAACTCAACCCATATTGCAAGAGGATCTCGCTTGAAGTCGTCAAAAGATGACCAGATGTGGGCATTCTTGACCATTCGCTCGGGCAGTAAAGGCAAGATGTCCTGCAAGCCCAATTCGCTATTAGTGACGCGTTCAAGGGTTTCGCCTATTACCTCGTGCTCGGTAATCGTTGTTCCAAAAAGCTTGCTGGCTACGGCAGCTACCGTTCTTTGCTGATCCTCTGCTGTGCCATGACTGGACATCGTAGCAGATGTTCCTATGCAAATCAGCTTCTCTGCGTCGAGACGTTGCCGCAACCTTCGGACCAGCATGGCAACGTCGGCTCCCTGACGGCCTCGATAGGTGTGAAGTTCGTCTAACACCAGAAACTCCAGATCACGGCAATGATCAACAACTTTTCGATCAACCTCCTCATATCGAGTGAGAATAAGCTCAAGCATCATGAAGTTCGTCAGAAGAATGTCTGGAGGATTATTGGAAATTTCCTTGCGATAGGTGTCATCCTCTTGTCCGGTATAGCGGGCAACGGTAAACGGAGCGTTGCCAGGAGCATAACCATGTAGAAACTTATTTAATTCTTCGAGTTGGCTATTGGCCAAAGCATTCATCGGATAAATGACAATGGCGCGTGTTCGACGTACAGGGTCACTGTGCCTTGCTTTAAGAACCCGGTCCACAATAGGTATGAAAAATGCCAAAGATTTGCCCGAGCCAGTTCCTGTGGTCACAACGAAGCTCTTGTTATCCACCGCTTTTGCAATGGCCTCTACTTGGTGCGTAAAAAGCTGGATGGGGCTTAGGCAACCTTCAGACTTGCCAGCCATAAAAACTTCACCGCAAATGGGATGGAGAGGGCCAGCAAGTCCAGCTAGTTCCTGGACTGTCTGTTTTCTTTGGTAATTGGGGTTTATCTGAATCAGCGGTTCTGGCCAATAACGATGGCGAGCATGCTCAGTTTCCACCACATGATTGATGTCCTCGGCAGCAATACGAACAAAACTGCGAGAAAAGTCTGCATATTCTTCAACAAGTGCATCGCGAAACTTGAAGATATCGTACGGCATCATCTTTTCCACGCAGGCATCAAAAATCCCCCTGCCCTATTTTTATCTTAAACACTCGATCCTGCTATAATTGTAAAACCAGAAGTATTGTTACAGACCCCGAAATAAAAG
Source organism: Lentisphaerae bacterium GWF2_57_35 (assembly GCA_001804865.1). GTDB lineage: Bacteria > Verrucomicrobiota > Kiritimatiellia > CAIQIC01 > GWF2-57-35 > GWF2-57-35. The sequence continues at coordinate 130 of MHBK01000016.1, read as the reverse complement.
GCAAGATAGACGGATGGGTTTGGAGCAAGTGATAGAGATAGCTCGATTGGCAAACTGAATGCGCCCCCGGCGGAGCCGGGTAGGCGCATTCAGTCTGCCAAGGGATGAGGGCGCAATAACCGTGTCGTTG
>MHBK01000015.1 GCA_001804865.1 Lentisphaerae bacterium GWF2_57_35 | reverse complement strand
TACAACGGCACGGTGGTGGGCGCGACCTGGAGCACCTCGGGCATCAGCGGCGGCTGCTACAGCTTCGATGGCAACAACCGCATCGAAGTGGGCAACGTGCTGGATGTCGGCGGGAGCCTGCCAACCTTGACGGCCTGCGCGTGGGTCAAGCTGCCGACAACATGGGCTGGGGCGGAAGTGTTCCTGTTCGGCAAGCTGGATAACAACGAGCCGTATACCGGCTGGGGGTTGATGGCCAGTAGGCCTGAGGCGGGCGACAAGATCATCGCGGATCTTGAAGCAGCCTATCCGATCCGGGCAGACGTCTACGGGACCTCGGATATCCGGGACGGGACCTGGCACTTCATCAGCGCGGTCTACGAAGTCAGCTCCAATGGGCTGCGGACTAAAGTGTTTGTGGACGGGGCCTTTGAAGGCGAATCGAGCTACGAAGGAGAGCACCCCGGCACCGTCAGTTCGGCGGACCTGTGGATCGGGCAGAGAAGCCCGGACGGAACGTGCTTGGTGGGAGAGTTGGACGAAGTAAGGGTATATGGGAATGCATTGGGGTCCAATGATATCACTGATCTTTACTTGTCATATTTCCCGATGGCTCCGTCGATGTCTGACTCAGACAGCGGCGATGGAAGCATTATGACTCGTACTGCACCGCCCAGTATTCAATTGTTAGCGCAGGATTCTTCCATGCGAAAAATTGAGTTCCCAGCTTCGAAAGGAACGACTTACGATGTTCAAGTAACCGATGATTTAAGCGGATCAAATTGGACGCTATTGATGACCGTGACCGCGGAGACGGATTACGTATCAATTGTAGATACGAATGATGACTCTGTGCCGCGCTTTTATCGACTTCAGATTCATAACGCACAGTAATGGTTCTGTTTAATAAATTGCGTAATTCCTAGTTTAAAAAGGGCGAACCCGAATGGAGGGTTCGCCCTTTTTGTCTTCTTGATAGGCTGAGCCAATGTAGTTGGAGAATATGACGTCTGTGGAAGAAAATGACGCCCATTCCTTGACCGTGGTTTGCGTTCGTCTATAATCGCAAAAATTTCTTCAGTCTTTAAATATAGCGATTTCGACGAGAGTCGGTTCTCTTGACATAAGAAGGTGGTTCTTTCATGGGACGATTCAGAACAGAAAAAGATCAATTTATCCTGGATCTATGCCGCGGTAAGAGAGTTTTGGATATTGGTTGTGTGAATCATACTTTGGAAGCTTCTCATTTGCCGGATTGGCGGCACGCGCAGATTGATAAAGTTGCATCTAATTTGGTTGGTTTGGATTACGAGAAAGAAGCCGTTCAGGCTCTCCAAGCGGAAGGATGGGATATTGTTTGTGCGGATGCTCAGGATTTCAACATCCGAGACCGATATCCCGATGGATTTGACGTTGTGATTGCGTCAGAGGTTATTGAGCATCTGGTTAATCCCGGCGGCTTTCTTTGTTCAATCCGCAAGCACTTGGCGCCTGGTGGAAAAGTTCTGATTACAACTCCTCATGCGTACGGCTTTGGTTTCTCGCTCGAGGTTTTGATCTGGGGCTCGGAGCACATGAACGATGATCATACGGCGACGTATTCTCAAAAGAATATGGAATGCCTTTTGCGGAAATGCGGCTTCCGAGTGGCTGAGTTTCATTGGCTGATCCAGGATTCGTCGCAAATGGTCATGCATTCGTCACTTTCTTCAAAAATCGTTGCCAAGCTGTTTTTCTGGGTGCAGTGCATGGCCGCAGGGCTGGTGCGTTCTCAGTTCTCAAAAGAAATGATTGTCGTGGCTCAGTCTGTTTAATGACGCGGTTCGTTTTTTAGCTTTGCACGCCCTACTTCTTCCGATCCTCGAATTGATTTCTTAGCGCTGCTTGCGTACATTCAAGCACATGACCGTGAAGGACCGACAGTTCAATTGGATTGGCAAAGGGGTTTCTCGGGTCGATGTGGACGATAAAGTCCGTGGGCGGGCGCTTTATGTGGACGATTTGGATATTCCCGGCTGCTGGCATGGGTGTGTTGTTCGTTCTCCGGTGGCTCATGGGCGGCTAAAAGGTCTGAAAAAAGATCCCTCCTTCGATTGGTCGCAAGTGGTGGTGGCCGGTCCCGAAGACATTCCTGGCGTTAACATCATGGTCATGCACGACCGCTCGATGCCGCTGCTGGGGCATGACGAGATTCTGTATCTTGGCGAACCCCTGGCCGTCGTGGCGGCGCCGACCCTTCAACTGGCCCGCGAGGCGGCCCGGCGGATTCGCCCGGAAATCGAAGAATTGCCCGCCACGCTCCATTTGCGCGACGTGGTCAAGCAGTTCAAGGCCGGCGATTCGTCGTGGGCTCGCCTCAGCGCCCAGACGCTCGTTAAAGGCGATGTCGCCCGGGGCTTTGCCGACGCCGATTTTGTCGTCGAGGGCGAATACACGGCCGGGCATCAGGAGCAGCTTTACATCGAGCCGCAGGGGTTGGTGGCCATTCCCCAGCCGGATGGAGGCATCTTCATCCAGGGCAGCATGCAATGCCCGTATTATATCGTTCATGAGTTGCACGAGGCGCTCAATCTGCCGCCCGAAAAATTGCGCGTGAAACAATCCGCCGTCGGCGGCGCCTTTGGCGGCAAAGAGGACTTTCCCAGCATGCTCGCCGGCTATTGCGCCCTTCCGGCCCTGAAAAGCGGGCATCCGGTCAAAATCGTTTACGACCGCAACCAGGACATCCTCTATACCACCAAGCGACATCCGGTCTGGACCCGCTATAAAACCGGCGTCAAAAAAGATGGAACCATCACGGCCATCCAGGTCGATTACCTGCTCGATGGCGGCGCGTATCTGACGGTTAGCGACGTAGTCATGTACCGGGGCGTGCTCCATTCCGCGAACGGCTACCGCTGCGAGAACGTGTACGTCAACGGCATGGTGTGCCGGACGCATACCTTTCCGTCCGGCGCGTTTCGCGGGTTTGGCGCTCCCCAGGCGATTTGGGGACTCGAATCCCACATCGACCGGATGGCAGAGGCCTGCGGCATGCCGCCTCATATATTTCGGCTCCGGAATTGCCTGCGCCAAGGCGATTCAACGCCCACCGGCCAGATTCTGGCGTCCAGCGTCGGCTCGCCCGCGGTACTGGAAAAGGCGCTTGAAGCCGCTCGCTTTGAAAACAAACTCGGTCTCTGTACCCGCGGAAAGTCCGGCGTAAAATCTTATTACGGCATTGGACTTTCCTTCTTTCCGCACGGCTCGGGGTTCACCGGCGACGGCGAATCGAAAATCAATGCCATCGGCGCCGTGGAATTGGCCCTCTTGGAGGATGGCCGCCCAGGCGTCAACATCCGGGTTAGCTCCACGGAAATGGGGCAGGGGGCTTTAACCGCCCTTTCCCAAATCGCCGCGGACGCGGTCGGCATCGATATGGCCCGTATTCGCTACCCCTTTGCCGACACCGCCCTGGTCCCCAATAGCGGGCCGACCGTAGCCTCGCGCACGACCATGGTCGTCGGCAGCACCGTTTTCTCGGCCGCCATGAAATTGAAGCAGGCGCTGTCGCAATTTGCGAAGCAGGAGCCGGGGTTGTCCGGGCCCGCGGATTTCGAGCGCGTGGCCCGCGCTTATTTGTCGAAGGGCCTGCCGCCGCGCTTCGAGCACCAATTCCAACTGCCTGCCGACGTTCATTGGGACCAGAAGACGTTCCAGGGCGACGCCTATCCGGGCTATTCCTGGGGCTGTAATATTGCCGAAGTGGAAATCGATGCCGCCACGCTTGAAATCAAGACGCCGCGGGTGTTCGCCTGTTACGATATCGGACGAGTGATCAATCCCTTGCTGGCCAAAGGACAGCTCGAAGGCGGCCTCACCCAGGCCCTTGGCTATGCCCTCATGGAAAAACTCGGCATCAAAAACGGCAGATTCGACGCCGACCGCATGCAGACCTACGTCATTCCGACCGCCCTTGATGCCCCGGCCTACGACATCCGCTTTGTCGAGTTTCCTTACGACCATGCCGAACCGGGAGCGAAAGGCGTGGGCGAAATTCCCATGGACGGCCTCGCCCCGGCCATCGCCAACGCCATCGAAGCCGCCACCGGCCTCCGCATGACCGATCTGCCCATTACTCCGGAAAAACTCTTTGAAGAAATGAAAAAAAGTTAACCACGAATGAACACGAATAGACACGAATTGAAAATCTTAAAGACGGCTCCTCTGGATACGGCTTGGCGCCCATTCCGACTTCAAATTCTCTCCATTCGTGTATATTCGTGTTCATTCGTGGTTAAAAAATTCCCATGAAAACTGTGCAACGAACCTGGATCGTCAATGGCGAAAGCCGGACCGTGGAGATCCCGCCCGCGCGCCGGCTGATCGATGTGTTGCGGCAAGATTTGAAGCTTACCGGCGTGAAGGAAGGCTGCGGGGAAGGCGAATGCGGAGCTTGCACGATTCTGCTCAACGGCGCGCCGGTGGTCTCGTGCCTGATCCCGGCCGGCCAGGTTGAGAACGGCGCCGATATTATGACCGTGGAAGGCTTGGAGAAAACCGAACGAGGCCGCCTCCTGCAACAGGCCTACGCCGATAAAGGCGCCGTCCAATGCGGCTTCTGCATTCCCGGCATGCTGATGTCGTCCTACGCGTTGCTGTCGCGCGAGCCGCAGCCCACGGAAGCGCAAATCCGCGAGGCCCACGCCGGAAACCTCTGCCGCTGCACCGGCTATCAGAAGATTGTGGAAGCGGTGCAGTGGGCGGTGGAGCGAGAGGGGAGAGCGGAGGGAGAGGGGAAGTAATCAGTGATCAGTGATCAGTAATCAGTAGTCAGTGAATCGGGTAGCCGCGGCCGTAAGGCCGTGGAAAAAAGAGGCCGGAAAGTAATTGGATGGAGTATATCGGCAATGACTTATAATCTGTTTCTTTTCTGCTTTCAGGTTTCTACCTTGCGTGGCGCCCCATGAGCACATCCTGCGAATCCATTGAAATGGCCTTCCCCTCGACCTTATCGGAGGCCTTGGCCCTTCAAGCCGACGAACGTACCCGCGGCCGCCTCATCTCCGGCGGAACCGATCTGATGGCGCAATGGGAATCCGGCGTACTGGCCCCGCCTCCTCGCGCCATTAGCCTGCAATCCCTCTCCGAACTCCGCGGCATCCACGAATTCGATGCGTCCTTGCAAATGGAGCCGGGGCGACCCCGCCCCGGTTCTTTGCCTTCCATCTCCATCGGCGCCCTAACCACCCACGCCGAATTGCGCTCATCGCCTTTGATCCAGCAACACCTCCCGGCCCTCGCCGCGGCCGCCGCCACCGTCGGCGGCGCCCAGATCCAAGCCCGCGGCACCCTCGCCGGCAACGTCGCCAACGCCAGCCCCGCCGGCGACCTGATTCCCTCGCTGCTGATCGCCAACGCCTCCGTCATCGTCGCCTCCATGACCGGCGAGCGGCAAATTCCTCTCGCCAATTTCTATCTCGGCTACCGCAAAATCGATTTGCACCCTGACGAAATCATCGTGCGTTTTGTGCTCAAGAAATGCCCCGAAGGCAGCCGCGAGAGTTTTCGGAAACTCGGCCCCCGCGCCGCCCAGGCCATATCCAAGATCATGTGCGCCTATCGGGCCCGCGTTCAGGATGGACTGGTGCAGTGCTTCCATCTCGCCCTGGGCAGCGTCGCCCCCACGCCCATTCGGCTTTACGATTTCGAAACCTGGATTGAAGGCCAAACGCTTTCGACAGCCCTGCTGGACGAGGCCGAACGTAAAGTCGCCTCCCTTGTCTCCCCCGTCGCCGACATCCGCTCCACCGCCGAATACCGCCAATGGGTCGCAGGACGTCTCGTTCGCGGGTTCCTGGAAGAGTTGTTGGGCGGGTAAAAAACGGCGAAGAGTTTTAACGCCCGCCTGCAACGCTGTGCGTAGCACTGCGGGCAGGCAAAGATCGCAAAGAAATTCGATTAACATATTATCCAAGATAATATGGACAATACTTCCTCATGTTGCATATTATATATGCATCAAAACATGATGCTATGCAGATTGGAGCTGAGATGAGAACAACGCTCGAATTGCCGGAAGAGCTGATTAAAGAAGCCATGAAGGCCTCGCACCAGCGAACCAAAACCGGGGTCATTATTGCGGCCCTCGAGGATTTGGTCAGGAAAAATAAGTTGCAACAATTGAAGGCCTTCAAAGGACGCGTCGAGCTGGACCTCGATTTGAACGCCTTGCGAAAGCGCGCATGAGCGTGCTCGTCGACAGCTCGGTCTGGATACAGTATTTTCGCGGACAAACCGGCGTGGAAAAGCTGGATTGGTTGATCGATGAGGGCTTGGTGGCCGTCAACGACCTGATCGTGACAGAAATCCTTCCCCCCATCCTGATCAAGAAGCAAACCCGTCTTGCCGTCTTGCTCCGCGAGATCCCGCGCCTCCCCATGAACATCGACTGGCAGGGGTTGACCGATATGCAGGTCCTGTGTCTAAAACACGGCATCAATAAAGTGGGTATTCCGGATTTGATCGTCGCGCAAAATGCCCTCCAACATCGGGCGAGCCTTTTCTCGCTGGACCGTCATTTACAGCTTCTCGCCAAAGTCTTGCCGCTGGGGTTTGAATAAGGAATCGAGATTGGAAACCGGCGCAACGAAGCCGCAACCAAAAAGATTTAACCACAGATGGACACAGATGAACACGGATAAAAGAGAAAGGCCAGAAAGAGGCTAAATCTTCAGCCTGTGTTGTAGACGAGATAATAGTTTCTTAAGGTAGGGCTGGCGCTCCGTCGCCAGCCGAAGAAGCGGCCATCGCTCGCCTGCATCTGTCCGCCATGCTGCGCATGGCGGGCAGCTTGTTCTTTAAAACCGGGGCGAGGGCTCCTGCCTTTTATAAGCAAATCCTCCTTCATGTAGAGCTGAGCTAAGAAGAATCGCTGTAAAGAATTGCCGCTACAAAAAAGGATTTTGTGGTTTTTGGAGGGGCGCGCTCCGTCGCGACCGAAAAAAGAAGGTTCCGACAGAGCGGAACCCTCCAAAAACTTTGAGATCCTTGTTTTCTTCAAGCCGTCTGAAACTGGAAGGAAGACAATTCCTCTTTTGTGGCGCGGGTAGACACATGAAGGAATTCCACGCCTACTACGTTATCTTTCTCGTCGAAATCAAGAATGACTCCCGGTCGAACCTCTTCCGATTCCACCACGCGGGATTCGTCCAGGCGAAAATAGAGGGCATCGCTTGCCTTATCGACTTTGATTCTCATACATGGATCAATACTAACACACTTCAAAGAAGAATGTCAGGGAATGTTTTGCCGGGCAGCCATTGTAATTATGAACCAAAAGGTGGCCCGGCTTCTCCGAAGACGGGCTCTTTTTTCGGACTGAAAGACAACAGGGATGACCGGGCGTACTGGCTTTCTAGGTCGTCTGCCGAACGGTTGGAAGCTGTAGAAATTAACAGAAGGGCGGCTTTTGGCGCCGATGCATCTACCTCCAGACTTCAAAGAGTTCTTGAGTCTGTTGAACTCCGCAGGCGTTGAGTATTTGGTCGTGGGCGGTTATGCCGTGGGATTCCATGTCTATCCAAAGGCTACGGCACAAAAAAGCCAGCGGCCGATATAAAGATTTGGATGACTTGGAGCACCTGCCGTGATAGGTGGGTGAAACGACGAAGAGCGCCTTCTTTTCCTCATACGACCTGCAACCAAAACAAAGATTGTAAGCCACAAAGATCACATAGAACACAGAGAATTTGAGAAGGGATATTTCTTTCTTTGTGTTCTTTGGGATCTTTGTGGCTAAAATTCTTCGTCTTTTCTTTTTGGTTGCGGCGTTGCCGCGCTGTGCTCTTTGTGGCTTTAACCACAGATGAACACGAATGCACACGGATAAAAAGAGAAAGGCCAGAAAGAGGCCAATCGTCAGCCTGTGTTTTAGCGACGCGGCAAAGAAGAAGGTATTAGTTGTTTTAAAGGTAGGGCTGGCGCTCCGTCGCCAGCCGAAGAAGCAGCCAACGCCCGCCTGCACCTGCCCGCTATGCTGAGCCTGCTTTTTATACGCAAATCCTCCTTCATGTAGAGCTGGGCCAAAAAAGATCGCTGTAAGAATTGCAGCTGTAAAAAGATTTGTGGTTGTTTGGAGGGGCGCGCTCCGTCGCGACCGAAAGAAGAAGGTTCCGACAGGAATCCTCCAGAATCTATGAGATTGTTTTTAGGCGAACGACAGGTCCGTAATGACGACTCAGGCTTCGACTCGTAGGGAGTTTGTTAAAGGACCGCGGCCATTCCTGGCCGCAATGGCGGGCAAGAATGCCCGCCCTCCCATGAAGAGCTTCGCGCCAACGCAGCTCTTCTCCTGTCTGCCGCTCCTCTCGTTGCCGCAGGGCGCTCACTCCCTGCCCGCAATGCTGCGCACAGCGCTGCAGGCGGACGCTGAGCGCCTTCTTTTCTTTATACGACCTGCCGCCAAAACAAAGATTGTTAGCCACAAAGATCACATAGAACACAAAGAATTTAGAGAAGATCTTATTCTTTGCTATGTGTTCTTTGTGATCTTGGTGGCTAACATTCTTTTCCGTTGCCTCTGTTCTCTCCTATAAATCCCCCTTCGCGTCCTTTGCGCGGCTTGGCTTTGCGACCTTTGCATTGAAAAATCTTCGTCCCCCCTGCTTTCCTCCGCTCTTACTCCATTTTTTCCCAACTACGTATTGACACGTATACGCACTACGCGTACTCTCTTACCAGATGTGAAGGGAGGTGCTTATGGGAGGTTTGCGGTTTTAACGTAGAAAAAGTGTGGAATATTTTAATTTTGATCTCGACAGTGAGTATGATACTAGCGAAATTATCAACCAATAGAGGAGGGTTATCAATGAGAAGAGTAGTACTCATGGCGGTGGGATTGTCTCTCATCACCTCAGCAGCGCTCGCGCAGAGCAATCAAGTACTCAGCCGCAATGCGGTTGGATACGTCAAAGTTGATGCGTTGTCGAACAAGCTCGTTTTGGCTCGCATGGATTTTGAAAATCTTAGTGGATCAAGTTGGACAGTAACGAATTTGCTTGGAAGTCAACTTCCAGTTGGTTCTATTGTAACAATTTGGGACCGTGTAAATTATCGTTATGTTGGCGAGGCTCGTACTCGAAGTGGTTGGTCTCCTGGAACAAACGTCATCAGACGCGGTGATGCTTTCTTTGTTCGGTCTTTAGCTGCTACCAATATGTACTTTATGGGCGAGGTGCCTGATAGTATTAGTGCTCCTGATACTGTGTTCCCAAATGTAACGGGTTTATCTGCTCTTGGATATCCATATCCTGTTTCACAACCTTGGACTAACATTGCTCTTTCTACAAACGGTGCTATTGGCGATATTCTAACCATTTGGGATGCAGTAAATCAGCAGTATATCGGATATGCTCGTACACGCTCTGGCTGGGGTGCAGCTACTAACCTGGTGCTTCAACCTGGACAAGCTTTTTGGTATCGTTCTGCTGTAACACAAACGTGGACTGTTGTTAAGCCGTATACTTGGCCTTAAGCTGTGGTGTTATTCAACAAAGCGGAAAATAATAAGGAGAGACAGAATGATGAAGAAAGTTTTAGCGACTCTTGTTGCAAGTATAGCGATAGCAACTACGTCTATGGCTGATATAAACATTCAATGGACTGCTGGTGCTGGGTTCATTTCGGATGTTGGCGGAACCGCTTTATTGCAAGGCGGTGGTTCAGTTCTTGCACAATTAATTTTTACTGCAAGTGGCGTCATTGGTACTGCTAATGATGATGCAGGAGTAAATTATATTGGAACAGGAAATGACAACGAATACTTAAGTTCATTTGTTATGTCAGTTGCAGGTGGTACTGTTAGCAGCGATTATGGTGACTTTAGCCGTGGACCCGACTTATACGCTGGGTTCAGTTCCCCAGGATTTGTATATGCGCGCATATTCCAGTCTGTAACACCGACGGCTGGCAGTTGGTATTATAATTCACCATTGATCGCAGTTACTACGTATGACCCTCTGAATCCAAGTTCTGATCCGTTGCAGTTGAATCGTGATTTAGTTAATGGCGATGGCGTATACGCCAGCGCTCCGAACAACTTCCAAGTTGTTCCTGAGCCCACAACGATGGCGTTGTTAGGATTGGGTGGATTACTTTTGGCTATACGTCGTCGTAAAGTCTAAGCGATCTGTTCTGAAGTAGTTTAAACACCCTGGTCTTTCGAGACCAGGGTGTTTTTTTATGGTTTGTAATCGCCGTTGGCCGTTGCAAGATGGTGATTCTGTTGCTTCTTCCGACATCGGTAATTCGAGAACTGTTCTGATCTTTGAAGTTGTTACCGTTGGCGCGGGCGTTGATGACGAGCCCAACTGTACGCCAAGGAAAGTCTAATCGATCCTCGTTTGCAGTTGCTAAGATCGGATTGGTTATGTTGAATACAAAATGAAATGAAGGTCATGCGCGCATTTCGTTGAGTAGAGAAATGGTCGTATCTTGTTTCGGCCTCTGAACTTATTCTGGCTCAATGGCTGGACATTCCGATCTCATGAGTATCGGGATTGAGTTAATACCTCGTATTGACTGCTGGCTTGAAATCAACAAACGAGACAATCAGCGTAACGATGAAGGTGATTCTATGCCGTGGATGACTCTTGTTATATTTTTATCCGGCTTTTCGGCTTTGGTGTATGAGCTGCTTTGGATGCGGCATCTGGGATTTATTTTCGGGAATACGGTATATGCCAGTGCGACTGTGCTGACGGCTTTCATGGGGGGCTTGGCCTTGGGCGCACAGGTGTTAGGGCGTTTTGCTGACCGTTTGCGACGGCCCGTGCTATGGTTTGCCGTGCTTGAATTTGTGGTGGCCGCAGCTGCTCTTGTCATGCCCCTTTTTTTTGTAGGACTTAAGAGTGTTTATGCTTGGGCGTACCAGCATATTTCCACATCATTGTTTTTTTTGACCCCGCTAAGGTTTGTCTTGGCGGTTCTTCTTCTGGCGTTGCCAACCTTTTGCATGGGCGGAACATTGCCGCTGTTGGCGGCAGGCTTGGCTCGTAACGATGAACGATTTGGCCGGCGCATGAGCTGTTTGTACGGCGTCAATACACTCGGTGCTTTGGTTGGAGTTCTTGTGTGCGGATTCTATATGATTCCTACGTTCGGTTTAAATCATACCAACTTGCTGGCTGTGGCGTCGGATGTGTTGGCTGGCTTGGGGGCGTTGGGCTGGGTCTGGTTCGCATCTAGGACAACCGTCAACGCATCCTTGGCGGATCGTGAGGATATAAAGATTCGTTGGAGTACGTTATCGTCAGCGGGACGCTGGGCTTTTGTGGCCACCGCAGTATGCGGATTTATTGCTTTGGCGTTGGAGGTGGTGTGGTTCCGGGCTCTGATCTTGGTGTTTGGGTCTACAACCTATTCATTTTCAACCATGCTTTCGGTTTTTCTTTGTGGAATTGCCGGGGGGGCTCTTCTTATTGCTCCGTGGCTGGATCGTGGCCGACATATCCCTTTAGTGTTGGCCATTTGTTTGACGGGTATTGGCGGTTGGAGCCTATGGTCCATGTACACTTACGATCATGGACCTGAGTTCTTGTTGAATTCTCTTGTGCAAGAGGGTTTCACATGGGCCACCATGAACAAAACTCGTTTCTTGATCGCCATTTCTCATTTGCTTATTCCCGCGTTATTTTCTGGCGCTGCCTTTGCTGCAGCCGCGCGGATCGTTCGCCGGGAACACGCCGGCTCGGCGCACGCCTCTGGGTTGGTTTATGCCGTTAATACGTGGGGGGCTGTCTTGGGATCCTTCATCGCAGGTTTTGTCCTGTTGCCGATGATGGGGATGGAAAAGTCATTGTTTTTACTCGGATTTTCTTGTTTGACTGCGGGCTGCGTGGGGGCTTTTTTGTTTTCTCCAAATATAGCGTCGCGACTGCTTGTTGCAACTGCAGGGATTTTCTGTGCCGTTCTGCTTGTGGCCGCACCGCCTCGTTGGAGCCATGACTTACTCGCCGCCGGCGCCTATTTTTCTCCGTTCAATTTCGTTCAGAATGGCCGGGTAACGCTCCGGGAATCCATTTTGAGCAATCGGCTTCTGATTTACAAAGAGGGCATCACTTCCACTTTGTCCGTTCAAGAGAGCGATGACGAAAAGAAGATTTTCTCGGTGGAAGGCAAGGTAGAAGCGGATCAGTCAACGCGCAGCATGATTTTGCAACGAATGATCGGGCATCTGCCCATGCTTTTCCATCCCCATGCCCGAAAGGCAGTCAATATCGGGTTAGGGGCGGGTGTCAGTTTTGGCGCATTGAGCACGCACAATCCCGACACGCTTGAAGTGGTGGAGATTGAACCCAACGTTAAAGAAGCTACGCGCCTGTGGGGGAGCTTGAATCATCATGTTTTGGACAATCCGAAGGCGCACGTTATTATCAATGATGGGCGCAATTATCTATTGTGCACCGAGCAAATGTACGATGTGATTACCGCAGATCCCTTTGAACCCGTAATGGCGGGAGCGGCTAATTTGTACACGGTAGAATATTTTCAACAGGCGTATAATCGGTTGAACTCTAACGGCATCATGGGCCAATATCTGCCGCTGTACGAACTGTCCAAAGACGATTATTTATCGATCGTTCGATCCTTTGTTCATGTCTTTCCCCAAACAGCACTGTTCTTCACGGGCTTCGACACGATTTTGTTGGGGTTCAAAGACGAAATGAAGCTCGATGCGGATGTATTACGTAAGAATTACGAGCGTCCCCAAGTGAAATCATCGTTGTCGGATATTGGATTTACAACTCCGGAGATGATCTTGGGCATGTTTGTGGCCGACTTGAGCAAGAATCCCGGATTCAGCCAAGAAGGCCATTTGAATACAGATAATCATCCGTATGTCGAATTTTCTGCTCCAAGGAGTTCCGTTCAATACACGACGGAAGCCAATCAGCAGGCCCTGTTGGAATGTTTCACGCCGATTCCTTCCAACTGGCTGGCTGCCATGGATTCGAATACCGCCGTTCGTTTGCAGCGTGAGCACGAAGCGGTGAGATTGACTCTGGAATCAGGGATGCTGCGCGCGCAAAACCGAATAGAAGATGCCTTTGTAAAGATGACTCAAGCACACAACATTTCGCCTAATAATCCAGTGGTGATTAATGAAATGGTGGCCATGTTGCTCAATTCGGCTTCCGTTTTGCGGGGCCAGGGTCAACTTACGGATGCCGTGGAGCAATTCCAGACGGCACTGCAATTACAGCCGGATGAATTTTGGGCTTTGTATAATTTGATCGAACTAAGCATGCAGGCCGGGCAATTGCCGGTGGGGCAGACCTTGCTTCAACAAGCGCTGGTACGATATCCTGATTCACCGCTGATGAAAGGGCTTCAAGGGAAATTTCTGTTTACTCTAGGTGAGAAACAACAGGGTTTGGATTGCGTGCATCAAGCCGCTTTGGCGCATCCTTCCAATCGGGGGTTATGGCTGACGGTTCAGCAATTGGCAACAGCGCTCGGCGATTACACGCGGGTTAGCGAAGCCCGAAAGCATCTGCGGCAGCTTGAAGCTTTTCTCCTTGGGCAATCGTTCGAATTCATTCCGGCGAAGTAGGCTTGGCGTTCTCTACAACTGCTGGGAAGTAACGGCGCTTCATTGACATCGATTTTGACTATCTTGCCGGCGCCATTTCATTCAGGAGAGAAATCGCTTTGCTCCGATTTTGTCCCTGAAGATCGGGAAGCGCTTGGGAAATCAGTTCGCGCGCTTTAGCGGATTGTCCCATAGCGTTTAGAATTCCCCCGTAAAGAAGCTTATATTCACTGTTTTTTGGATCCAGAGTACAAGCGGTCAGAATCGTTTCTACAGCCTTCTCGTATTGCTTCGTTCCAAAATAAGCCGTGGCCAGTGTGTGATAAAACGAGGCTTGGTTGGGCGCGATTCGGACAGCGTTTTCAGCCAGCGGAAGCGCTTCGGAATAATTGGTTTGTTGGATGAGAATATAAGCTAAGTTATTCAAAGCGAAAACATAGATGGGATGATTCGTATTCGACACAGCCCGTCGCATGTATTTCTCCTGGACTTCCGGTATGTTTGAAAGCAAGGCAAGCGTTTGGTTCGCGATGATGTTGTTTGAATCCAGTTCCAGCAGCGTTTGCGCGGTTGCTCGTGCACGGCTTTCCTGCTTTTGCTGCAAGTATAGTGAAGTCAATTTCTCAAGCATTCGAATGTCTGTTGGATTTACTTTTTGCAGTCGTTCCAATCTCTCCTGCATCAGGCGGACATCTCCCTTCCGCTCGGCCAGGTCGGCGAGGATTTTTAAGGCCACTACATTGTTGGGCGCCGATGCGACCGTCATGTTCGCAAATTTTTCGGCGTCGTTCCAACGGGCCAGTTGAAAGGCGGTGGAGGCGAGGAAGGCCGAGGTCAGCGCCGTTTGATTGGTTCTTGCCACCGCCTGATTGTAAAACTCAAGGCTGCGGACCGGATCTTTGTTTTCGACATGCAGCAGCGCCAAAAAGCTAAGTGCCGACGCATTGCTGAGCGCTTGGGCGTTATTCGTTAGTCGATTAATGGCTTCCTGAATATGTCCCCGGGTGTAAGCGACGGCTGCCGATCCAATGAGCGCCCTTATGTCGTTAGGATTCTTGGCAAGAATTCGGTGGTACTCGTCTTCCGCTTCATCCAGATTTCCTTGTCCGAGATTGAACAACGCCGAGCTTGCTTGCACCATCGTGCTTTCGGGGTTGATGAGCCGGGCTTGCTCAATGGCGCTCGATTCAAGATCCGTAAATCCTGCGACATGGGAGCTTTGAGCTATTAAGAGGGACATGGCAGCCGAATAAATCGCGCCATAATGGGATGCCATCAGCATTGGATTCTTATACGCAGGGCCTAATCGTTGGGATTCTTCGAATGCCTGGGCCAGGAGTTTCTTGGCCTTCTCCTGGCTTCTTTCGGCTTTGATGGGATCTGTGGCTTTGAGTTGCTCTGCTTGATCGATATAGATGCCTCGCATGTTCATTAATGCGCTGGGATTGTTCGGAAGAATAGTTCGGGCAGCTTCAAATGCTTTTAATGCCAAGTCGTTGTTTTTGAGCATCCGCAGGGTCACGCCCAAGTTATTCGCGGAGCGGGAGTATTCCCGAAGCAGGTATTCAGATATTGGGGCGTTGCTGTTGACCTGAAGTTTCTGCACGGTCTCTGCATAAGGGCCATCGAGCAGCTTCATGTTGTGGGCATAGACAGCCGTTGCGTCGATATCGGTAAAATCCTTGATGGGCAAGGCGACCAAGCCGTTGGGAATGGATTGATATCCCAAGGAGGAAATCATATCGGGGTGCATGAAGGCCGCAGAACGAAAGCGTCCGTCCGGTTCAAGCAGCATGGTCTTAGCCCGTTCGATGGTGCTTGGTATGTTGGTGGATGCAATTTCCGGGATGTTGAGTTGGGCTGCCAGATATCGTTGATACGATGCGCGGTCCAGGTCGGTTGAGTTGACGATGACTTTGGGCCAGCCTTGTTCGCGGGCGAAAAACCGCAGCAGATCGTCAATCGGCAGCCCGGCGGTGAAGAGCATGGACTTGTCTTTGCATGAAAGGATTATGTCTTGAGCATAGCGGGTAAACTCGTAAGGCCGACTCGAGGTTATGAGCGGACGGTTAGCATTCCATATAGCTATAGGCGCCAGCACTTGCAGGAAAGCCAGGCAGCCCCAAGCGATTCTAAGGAACGGATTTGTCTTGGAATTCGACAGTCGGGCCTTCAATAGCCAATACCCGCCTAAGTAGCCGACCCATGAGGCAATCAGCATATATGACAAAATCACAGAGGATCTTTGGCCCAGGAAATTCATGGGACTGAACCGAATTTCCAATAATAGAATCAGACCCAAGGCATTAAGAACAAGTAAGGTCGAGGTAGTGAAAAAAATGGTTAAAGAGTTTCCTGTTCGCTGGTGTTTGGGGACGAATAGGGCGTAGCCCCATGGCGCCAAGGTGGTGAGAAGGATCAGCAATCCTCCAACACTGGGCAGGCTGCCTTTTAATTCACGATATTGCTTTCGCCAGAGGTCCACCAAAACAGTCCAGAAATTGCCGAATTCGCCGTAGCCATAATCCGGGGTTTTCGACATCATGAAAGGAGGAACCAGATAGAACATCAAGCCCAACAAGCCAAGTGCCGCTACAGTCAGAAGGATCTTTCGGGAGAACTCTCCACGGCGAAAAAGGACGTAAAGCACCAAGGTGACGAACAAAGGCGCCAAGCCGATCATGAGCGCGTTTTCCGTCATGCCAAGACCATAGAGAAAAACGGCAAAGAAAAGCCCCTTTCTGCTCCCCTTCTCCCGGCTATAACGCAGGGCCAGGTAAAAACAGAGCAGCAGCAGGAACGTATCGAAGTGGATATGGGATGGAGCGGTGGCTGTCAGCCAGAATGGAAGGGCGAAAATTAAAAGTAAACTGGCCAGAACAGCCCCATATTCCAACGCTTTTCGTTGAATGTCGGCCGGGGCGTCCATGACACTGGAGTCATAGAGAGGCGCAAAAGTCATTAATTTATAGAACAGCACGACACATAAAGCGCCAAATGCCGCAGAAATGAGGGTGGTATTGAGCACCATGGAGCCCGGCAAGATGGCGTTAAGCATCTTCGAAAAATAGATATATGGAAGATGCAGCGTCGAAGGGATGTAATATAAGTCGCAGATGGCATTTAGTATTTGCGCCGAAACGCCGCCCGTGATTTCCTGGGATCGAGTAATAAAATAGGCAATGAAAGCGGCCGCTCCAAGTATCCAGGGGAGTAGGCTTGCCATACGTAATTTAGTTGTGATTTGTGTCATGTTGGTTGTCTTCTATACGCGTTGATTTCTTAACATTCTACCACACGTGGTTTTTCAGGGAAATCGAAAATGGAACGATTTCTGGGGTGTGGATGCATATGGAGTGGTTATAGAGAAGCAGATTTGCGATATTCGATGGGTTAATGCATTTGCAAAATAGGCCGGTCGTGCTCTTCTTTTCTGTCCGGAAACGACGAAGAGGCGCTCAGCGGAGTGAGCGCCCTACCCACGGCGAAGAGAAAGTATGGTCACACCTAAAGTAGGGTCTGTCATCCTTGTAAGATTTCCATTCTCCGATCTTTCCTCCAGCAAATTGCGCCCAGCTTTCTTCGCAAGTTTCGTGCTTTAAAACAAAGATTTTGCCGAATAGTTGTACAAAGCCCCGGCAGCGATTTCGTTGCCGTAGGCGCTCCAGTGTCGGTCGCAGGCGAGGTAGCAAGCGGGCCAGCCGTTGGGGGCGGAGCGGATGGGGGGGAGGAGGTCGAGATAAGTCATGTTGAGCGAGCGGCATAGTTCGTTGAGTTGACGGGGCAAGGGCGGTTCGCCGGTCTTTTCGACGCAGAGGATGTCGGTGTCGCAGGGGATGGTTAGGACGACGATTTTCTTATCCGGTGCGGCGGCTCGGAATTGTTCGAGGACGTATTTAAGCCGGTCCCACTGAGCCGGCGTGTAGTCGAAATATCCGGCGTAGTTTTCTCTGGTTCCTGCCTCGCGATGACGGCGAAGGCTTTTCAGGTATTTGACGAGGTTGCCGGCATAGGTGAATTGGCGCAGGAGGTTTTCGAGATAGCGCGCGGGGGTGTTGGGATTGCGGGCAGGGGTTTTGGTCAGTTCGTAGTTGGGAGATTCCCCGATGTAATAGGGGCGCAGGCGTCCTTGATGGGTCTTCAGGCCATATTCGTAGTCGTCGTCGAGGAAGTCGTTGTCGGGCAAGAGGGCGATGAGGATGGCGTTGTGCTCGAAGCGGCTGGCCAGGCTTTTGTAAAGCTGAAGATATTGCGTGGGGCCGAAAGCGCCGGAGGTTCCGAAATTCAGGTGTTCGATGCCGGTGAGTTTTTCGAGCCGGTCGCTGAGGCGGTCGGATCCGGCAATGCCGTAGCCTTCCATGAAGGAATCGCCGAGGACAAGGACGCGAGGCTTTCCGTTCGCCGCGGGCTGGCGTTCGCGGTCCCGGGCGCCGTAGGAGTTGGCTCGATAGGTTAAGTTGAAGCAGGGCGATATATGCTTGTAGGTGGAATAGGGTTCGTGCCAGACGCCAAAATCAGGATTTAGATCCGCCCAGTAACGGGAGAAGACGTTGTTGAGGCTGTAGGACGGTTTGGAAATTTTCAGGCGTCCGGTTTTGCAGAGCAGCGCCAGCCCCGCTTCGAGCAGGACAAAGCTCAGGAGCAGCGAAAAGAATAACGGAAAGAGAATGCGTCGTAGGCGTTTCATGAGAATAAGAATAGGAATTTGAACCACGAATGAACACGAATGAGCACGAATGGGATACGCAAAGCATGAGCAGAACGATTCCATTTCTCTTCGTGTTTATTCGTGTTCATTCGTGGTTGGATTTTTTGTGTTTTCGCGCGAACAACAGGTAAACAGCCCCGGCGGCGGAGATCAGGAAGCCGGAGAGGAGGATCATGCCGTGGACGATGAAGCCGGTGGCGATGGCGTCGACGGGGGCGATGCCGCAGAGGATGTAGCCGGCGGCCCAGCCGGCTTCGAGGGTGCCGAAGCTGCCGATCATGTTGATGGGCAAGAGTCCGGTGACCAGCTCGCCGGACGAGGCGAGCATGTTTTTGAAGAAGCCGATGTCGATGCCCATGTAGGTCATGGTCAGGTAGAAGAAGGTGTAGATGCTGAGTTGAATGACGAGGCTGGTTCCAGGCAGGACGAGATACCGCTGCCGGAAGGACAACGCGTGCCATTGCGCATCGATTTGTCCGGCGGCCAGGTCGATGCGTTGGGCCAGTCGCTGTCCTTTTTGTCCGGCGAGTCTGGCCAGTCGGGCGAGAACCCGGCAGGCGGTTTTGAGGAACCAGGGCAGAAAACAAAAGCCGGTCGCGAGGCCGACGCCTACCAGGGCGAGGGCAAGGATCATGGCCGTTCCCAGTTGGCTGTCGATTTCAGTGTAAGCCAGCCCCAGGGAGAGCAGCATCAAAAGGGCAATGCTGGCTACGTCGTAAAGGCGCATGATCAGCAGGGAGACGGAGCCGGCCACGATGCCTTTGGGGGTGAAGGCTTTGATGAGGATGGGCAAGGTTAGTTCGCCCATGCGAAACGGCAGGATGTGATTGAGAAAGGCATGAATGCCGGTGATGGCGGTCAAGGCGGCATAGTGTCGGTCCTGCACGATATAGGCCAGGCGTACGGCGCGAAAGAAGGTGGTGATCAGATAAAGACCGCAAAGCAGGGCAATCTGGCCGATGGTCAGGCGGGCTGCCAGTCGCAGAAGATCCTGCGTGGTGATCTGGCTGATCAGCGCCGCGATCAACAGGATCGAGAGGATTAGGAAGACCACGGTTGTTATTAACTTTTTTCGCGAAAGTTTCATGATGCAGGAGAATAGAAATCGAACCACGAATGAACACGAATTAACACGAATAAAGAGTAGCCTGAGTGTCGAGGCCCATGCAAATGCTTTGTTTCAGCCATTGTAATTATGATTCAGGCTTTAACTAGGGAGTTTGTTAAAAGACCCATGAAGAGCCTCGCGTCAACGCAGATCTTCTCCTATCTCACTCATAATCATAATCTTAATCGTAATCCTAATCTCTTCCTGGATAAAAAAATGGAGATTATGATTAAGATTAGGATTACGATTATGAGGTGCAATCAGAACGGCATCCTACCGACATAGACTCTAAGAACGCAGATCTTCTCCTGTCTCTCTCATAATCCTATTTGTGTTCATTCGTGTTTATTCGTGGTTAAAGATTTTTGTCTGAACGAGCGGCAGGCGGGACTCGTTCATGCTCAAAGCATCCTGCTGCAAGTTGCCGAACGCGAGGCCGGCTTTTTGCCAGAGGGTTACGGTTTTTTGCAGGGAGGGCAGGCCGCCCTGTAAACGGCTCAGGCGGTAGACCCATTGGAGGCGCGGGGGCAGGCGTTGCAGCGCTTCGGCGTCGTGAAAAAGGTTGTGAAAATGCCCGTCCACGATGTAGCCGACGGAGTTGGAACCGGGCGCCGTGACGCGGCGTTTTGCCTGGTAGCGGCCGAGGATGGCGCTCAGGCGGGGACCCAGCAGGTTCATGAACGTGAGCCCGGCCGGCATAAAAGGGGTCAGCAGGCCAAAGGGAATTTCCACCAGCTTCGTCCCTTCCCAGCGGAAGGGGTGGTGAGGCAAGTGGGTGAAATCGAAACGATGAGGTCGTCGCATGGGGAAGATGCTGGAGTCATAACGATAGCCGAGTTGTGCGAGGAGCTGGATGTCGGCGGCGCTGACAATGCCGCAGGGCGCCCGATAGCCGACTGGTTGTTGTCCGAATCGACGAAGATAGGCTTCGGTTCCTTTATCGATTTCTTCGGCATGGGAGGTGTGCATGTCTCCGAAGGTTTCGGCGGCGTGCGAATAGCCATGAACTTCCACGGGGATGCCCGCCTTCTGCAAGGAGTCGAGAATGGGGTGGCCGTTCTCCAGGAGCTGGCCGGTCACAAAGGCGGTAGCCGGAAGCTGTTCTTGGCCGATCCATTCGAAGAACGGTGCGGTGCGGTCCAGGATGCGATAGCTATCCGTCCGGGCATAATCCGGTTCGATGTCGAACGTGAGGTAGACTTTGGCGCAAGGGAGTGATGGAGCAGGGGCGGGCTGGGATTTAAAAGAGTCCATGACGTTTGTTTAAATATGTAGAATGGTATTTCTTACTTCTTTAGATCGATCTTAGCTGGAGACCCCTACTTTACAATTAGATAATTACGGAAGCTGCATGTAGGGGGCCAGATAAGGAAAAAAACGAAGCCTTTCTTGCTCATTGAATGCACTGAACGTATAGTTCCGTTAACTTTGGGCGGAAATGATGTCGCACGGCCATCCGGGGCGCCTCGCGCAAGGGGGAAAGGGAACGAAGCATTCGTAATGCGTATGGATTATTTTCATAAGCGGCTGTTATAGAAAATTTTGGGTGCACTTGATGAGCCGGAAGACGTGGGGATATATATTGGGTGGGTTGCTCCTGGCTGGGTTGTTCGTTCGGATATTCTTTTTTGTACATGGGTTGGCGAAATTGCCGGTTTCGACCGACGAGAGCATTACGGTTCTTCAAGCCCGTGAAATTCTTCGAGGGCAGTTTCCTCTTTTGTTCATGGGGCAGCCCTATCTTTTTCCCTTGGAATCCTATTTGCATGCGCCGTTGGCGGCCTGGGCGCCGGCCAACACGTTCGGCGCTCGCTATGTGGCCTTTCTGTTGGGATTGATGTCGACGGGCTTAGGGGTGTTGATTCTTCGGCGTTTGGGCGGGTTGGCGGTGACTTGGCCTGGCTTGCTCTTGCTGATGTTTCCCTCGTCGTATGTTTTGATGCTGACGTCCGCGTATGCGCTGCCGGGATATAGCGCGAGTATTTTTCTGAGCACGCTGGCCATTTTCAGCGTGCTGCAATATCGCTTTGGAAATCCTCCAAGGTTCTTCTGGCTGGCGATAGCGGGCTTTTCGGCGGGGCTGGCCTTTAGCGGGCACATGCTGACGTTGCCGGCCTTGCTGGCGGTCACGGCGGCGTCCGTGTTCGCGATTCGGCGGCCTCGCCAGTTGGCGGGCGGGGGCGTACTGCTTTTTAGCGCCTTGGCGGTTGGATTGATCCCTTATTTTCTGGCCAAATTGATTATTCATAACGCGCATCGAAATGTTTCAGGGCTTTTCAGCGCGCACGATGCTTTCGCCCGTTTTTGGCCGGTCTTCATGAAGAAAACGCTGCCGTCGGCGATGGGTCTAACCCCGACGCTGGCTCCCGATTCCGGCACGCTGCCCATTTTTGCCTGGTTGATCGTTCCGTTTGCCTTGGTCTGGTTGAGCGTTTTGGCGGCGACGACCTGGGTGGCTTTAAGGGGCTTGATCGCGTGGCTTCGGCGACGGGAAGATTCGGCTTTTGTCCCTGCGCTAATCTTTTCAGGTTTGCTCTGGGCGAGCATGGTGCTGTTTCTGTTCACTCGCCGGGCGGGCCCCGGCGATTACCGCTATCTCATTCTTACCGCCTGGAGTTTTCCTTTTGCGCTAGGGGTGTTGGGAATGCATTTCCATTCGACCGCCTGGCGGATGGCCGTGGGGGGCTTGGCGCTTGTTTTGGTGGGGATCAACGCCGTGGCTGGAGTGTCGGTGGCGACCCATTGGGGAGATGAGAAGACGATGAACGCCGCGACGCTTCGGCCTTCGCTTCAGCCGGTTATCGAGTACTTGAAGGCGCAGGGGATTCGTCATGCGGTTTCCTCGTACGGCACGTCCTATCGCTTGACGTTTTTAAGCGACGAAGAGATTGTGTGTTCGCAGCCGATCAACGAGCGCTTTCCGGGTTGGCCGATGCCGTATCGGGACGCGGTGCATGGTGCGACCAACGTGGCGTACGTGTTGGGGAGGCATCATCGATTCATGACGCCAGACGATTTCGAGGAGGATCTGTCGGCCATGAACGTGGAGGCGACCGTCGCCACGTGCGGCGTTTACAAGGTCTATCATGCCTTTCGTTCGTCCCGGCCGATGGACACGGCATCGCGTTCTGCGTTGGGCGATTTCTTTAAAGCCACGGTCAGCCACAATCCGGCGACAGCCGGACGATTGGTGGACGAGACGCCCGAGTATTGGCGCTGCGACGGCTATCTTCAGACGACGGGCATGTGGGTGCAATTGGAGTGGGAGAAGCCCCATTCGGTCGGCGCGATTTCTCTGGACCACGGAGAATCGAAGCTGGATTTTGCCGATCGTATTCATGTCGATGTGCTGGCCGGCGGGACTTGGAAAAGAGCGCTGGAAAATATTTCCGGCCGCCCGGCGCCGTTCAAGTTTCAGAACATGCACCCGGTTTATGGCCATTACATTTCCCGTATCGAATTGCCGTCCCATGAAGCCATTCAAGGCGTGCGGATCGAAGTGGCCAAGCCGCGGAAGAATAATGCCTGGACGCTTGCGGAAGTGCAGGTGGTGGAAGGCGAGCCTCATTCTCCGTAACGCGGCTGCATCCTGACACTGCCGCAACAGCGGACGGCGACGCCCGCCTGCAACGCTGTGCGTAGCACTGCGGGCAGGGAGCCGTCCCTACCTTTTTTGCCGTGGGTAGGGCGCTCACTCCGCTGAGCGCCGTGTTTTCCTGTCAAACATGCGGCACTGTCCGGATGCGCCCGTTGCAGCTACAAGAAGTTTTGTATTTTTGGAGGGTCGCGCTCCGTCGCGACCGGTAGAAGAAGGTTCCGATACCCTTTTCTCTTGCTCCGCATGAACCCTGCCGTTAATCTCACCGCGATTTGGATTAAGACATGAAAAATATTCGCTGGTCTCTACTGGGCTGGGTGGGGGTTGCGGTTTTGGCGGTGGCTTTGCGGGTGATGATTTTCTGGGTTAGCAGCACGCACATTCCGGCTTTTGACGACGAGTGCAAGATTGCCTTGCAGGCCAAGCAAATCGCGAGGGGCGAACTTTCCTTGTTGATCCTGGCCTCGCCGTACTTGTTTCCACTCGATGCCTACTTGATGGCGCCCATCGTTAATCTTCTGCCGCGAAATGCCTTTGGCGCCCGCGCGATGGCGTTTGGATTTGGATTGTTGACGGTGGTTCTTTCGCTGCTCGTTCTTCGTCGGTGGGGACGGTGGCGCGAGGTATGGCCGGGGGCGCTGCTGATTTTGTTTCCCTCCGCATATCTGCTGACGCTGCAAAGCGGCGTGGCTTTGCCGGGCTATCCGACGCTGATGCTCCTGTCGACGCTGGTCATTTGGCTGGCGCAACGACAAAACGATAAAGATGGGCGGGGTCTGCCGATCGCTTTGCTGACGGGGCTGGCCGCCGGGCTGGTGTGCAGCGACACGTTGCTGGCGGTACCGGTGCTTTTGATGGGCGGGCTGATGATCGTGCTGCGGCGTACTTGGCGTGCGACCTGGATGTCGCTGAGCGCCTATTCGTTGGGGGTGCTTCTGGGTTTTCTGCCGCATCTGGCGGCCAAGTATGTGCATAGTGGGGCCTTTGGGGCGGTATCGCAGTCCATCGCGCTTTCTTCGGCGGTGAAGAGGCTGTTGCAGCCGGCCTTGAACTTTGTCCTGCCGTCCGCTTTCGGTTTTGCCTGCCCGCTGTTTCCCGACACGATCGAGCGGCTTTCCTGGATGTCGGGCTATGAAATGGTTGTCGGGATCGTCTGGCTGTTGCTGATGCTGGCGGCGACCTTTGTAACGGTCTTCGATTTTTTTGCGCGCTGGCGGCGGGAGAAGCGTCCGGCGGTATCGGCGGGATTGTTTTTTGTCGGCGTTTCGTGGCTGGGGTTGGCGCTTTTCGCCGATAGCGGCCGCTCGCATTTTCATACGTATCGCTACATGATTCCGCTGGTATGGAGTTTCCCGTTTATCGTGGCCTGGCTGTACCGGTCGGCCGGGCGGGCCGGACGAATTGTCTTGGGGGTCTTGTCCGTTGTCTGGCTGGCGGCCAATGCCGGCGCTTCCATCGAGTTGATACAGCAATGGTCTCATCCGGGGATTGCCGAGCGCCTGAAGGGCTACGATTTGACGCCGGTGATTCGGTATCTGGATCAAAGGGGGATTAATCGGTGTCATGGGACTTATGTGGACGCGTATCGCATCACCTACGAGACGGACGAGCGGATTATTTGCAGCCAGCCGTACAACGAGCGTTTTCCGGGCTGGATCGTGCCTTTCAAGGAGCAGCTCGTCGATCCTGCGACGAACATGGCGTATGTCCTGAGCGACACCTATCGCTTTCTTCCCGAAGATTTCGAAAGGGATTTGGAGACGATGGGCGTTAAATACCGGAAAGAAACTTGTGGGCATTACGAAGTCTACACGGATTTTGAGTCGCCGATTTCGAGCGCGGAAGAAGGCGAGGAAGTGACTGCGTTGCACGGCGCCGTCAGTCATTATCCGGGAACGGCGTCCAATCTGGTAGACGGGTTGCCGACGTACTGGCGGTGCGAGGGGTTTAACCAGCAAACCGGGATGTGGGTTGAAGCGACGTGGACGGGCCCGCGCACGATTCGCCGCATTCACTTGGATCATGGGGTTGCAGCCCGAGACAACGCCGAGCGCATGAACGTCTACCTGTTGGTCAACGGGAGCTGGCAGAAAATCCTCGACAATGTGTCAGGCAAGCCGCTGCCTTTTGACTTTCGAAATAATCATCCCATTTATGGTTCTGCCGTCGCGGATTTGCATTTGCCCGCGGGCGCTCCGGCGGCTGAAGGCGTGCGGCTTGAAATCACGGAACCACGCCGTAAGTTTGCCTGGACCCTGGCGGAAATAAGCGTTTATGCGGACGCTTTGGCCAGGTAAAACGGGGCCAGGCGGCCCCGTCTCCAAAATCCATTGAGGTATTGTTCTTGGAGCCGGGACGACCTCGTCCCGGCGCTTGGACGATGAGTCGGATCACAGCCGGGTGGTGTGGCCGATCAGCACTTTGTCGTCCTCCACCGGCACGTCATGAGGCGTTGAAATCGGCAGCCGTTTATCGGTGCGTCCGTTGTACACGCCCAGCCACAGCGAATAATCTCCCCTTGGAAGATCGGCCGGCACGACGTACTCGATGGGATAAACATTCTTTTCGCAGGCGGTCGCCTGCCAAAGGGGAATGGTGATGACGGCCTTCAATTCGTCGTTGCGATCGATCAAATGGACGAACGCGAAATATTCGGTGAAATGTTGGAAAGGGAATCGGCTGAGCTTCATGGCGCAGTGGATGTTGGTAGGACCGGCGGAGAGCGCCGGGGGAATTTGGATATCGATCAGTTCCACGGCCCGTCCGAAGGCGATGCCGGCCAGCGGGCCGGGGGCGGTGGGCGGGACTTCGATAGGCGTTGTTCGAAGCCAGGCGGGGCGTTGTCCGGCGGCGACGCTTCGATTCAATTCGGAGACGAGGGTTTCCGTTTCGGGTTTTAATTCCCAGCGGCCGATCCGGCACATGCCGGTGACGCATTGTAGTTTGAGGTCCACGGCGCAAGGGACGAAGGCTTTTTGAAAAACGCGGGTGAGGACCTGGGGTTTGTCCGGCGATGGGCGGGTAACGCTCAGCGATTGAACGGCGGACGCGCCGAAGAAGAGGTCCTCGACGGACAGCTCGACGGCGGTATTGGTTTCGAGAGGGAACACTTCGCAGTCCAGGCGATAGATGCCCGCGGCCAAGGGGGCGTTTCGACTCAAAACGAGGGCGTCTCCGGATTTCAGAAGCTTTCCGGCGGCATCGGTTCCTTCCAGGTATTTGGCGCTTGCGACGTGGCGAAGGGCCGTTTCGTCGGCGGGCAGCGAGTGGGCCGCTCCGGTTCCGTTCCAGAGCTGATAATTGGCGCGGTCGCGGTCGTCGGGCAGCAGCGCGATCCAGGCATCGCCCACGGCCGCCTGCGCGCGGACGGCGACATGCCAGGCATTGGAGAGAAGCGGTTTGGCTTGCAGCGGCGCTTCCAAGGTCACGATCCGGCTTTCGTAAGAGGCGAGCCGCTCGACGCGCTGTTGTCCGCCCACGGTCAGCTTGACTTCGGATGGCCAGAGCCCCGATTGAACCGCCAGCGTCAGGGTGGTGGGGGCCTGGGGAAAGATCAGGCCTTTCTCCAGGGCGGGCCCGGCCGGAACATGAAACATCCGATCGTTGCGCGGGAAGACCGGGCCATTGACAAAAATCCATTCGTGATGCCCCGGCATAGGGACCGAGGGAACGGGCGCGATACCGGCGGCATTCCAGAATTGGCCGTTCATCACGGGAACCTTCACGGAAGAATTCCTGAACGCCGGCAGATTGTCGTCCTCGAGCTGCATGGTCCGGACCGATTGCGGACAGCGGACGGGGATGAGGCGTTCGTCGACGAGTTCGGTATGGACGGTTTTGGCGACGGACCGCAGTTCTTCCCGCTGCCAGAAAAAGTGTTCGCGCCGGGCTCCTGCGCCCAGTTCCAACAACGTCAGCAACGCCAGCGCCACGGCCAATCGCCGCGCGGGTTTTCGGGAAGCGTGCCAGAATTGTCCCAGCGTCCAGCCGACCGCCAGGCAAAGCGGCCACTGCAAAAAAGCGAAATGAAAAGCCTGGATTTGGGGTTTGCCTGCGATCGACAGGAGAACGGCCCAAAACGGAAAGAAGCTTACCACCGCCGCAAAGAGCAGCACCCGGTCCGGCGACCTCCGCGCGCGCCAGGTTTTCGTCAGGGCGATGGCCGTCAGGAGGCAGGCCAGAGCGGCGGCGAAGACAACCGACCAACCGAGCGCCTGCAAGACTAGCGGGGTGTTGTTTGCGAAGCACATGGAAAGGCGCTCGCCCAAAGGCAGCTCAAAAAACTTGGCCGGCACGTTGTAGTTCTTGATGAAGATAAAATTATCCCACGTGTCGCGCCAGGTCCGTTCGGGGTTGATGAAAAACTGCGGGATGGCGATCAGCACGCCCGAAACCAGCCCGGCCAGCACGAGCAGCGACCGGCGAAAGAATCGCCCGATGTGGCGATCCGTCAGCAGCGTTTCCAGGAGTAAAAAACTAAAAACGACGCCGCCGGACAGAAAGCCCTGGTACTTCGCCGCAAAGGCGAAGCCGGTGAACATCCCCGCGGCGAAAAGAGCCGCATGGGCTTTGCGATGGGCATACCAGCCCGTACAGAGGATGATGCAGGCCGTGAACAGATCCACCCCGATATCCCCGGTGGCGAAATGGGCCACGACGATCGACAGCGGCGCGATGGCGGACAACGCCATGCAGAAAAAGGCGAGGGGGCGCGGCAAGCCCAGGAGCCTCGCGGCCGGCCAGGCCATCAAGACCACCAGCAACCCATAAAAAACCCGCAATGCGCGCGACCAATAAAACAACTCCTGGCGGGAAGGGACTCCGGGCGGAGCCAGCCCGACCCCTTCGCTTAACCAAGTCCTGGCGCCGAAGATCGGACGCAGAAGCCATTCGTCGACGTGATTCAGAAACAACGGATAACCATCGTAGAATAAACTGCCGACATACCAGACGTAACGATCGTTCAGATAATTGAACAGCGCACTGACTTGCTTGGCCTCGTCGGGGTGAAAAAGCACCTCGTCGTTCAGGCCGCGGAAAAGCCCGGCCGTTCTGAGATAAAAGCCCAAGCCAACGATCGAAAGTCCGACCGCCAACGCGAGCCAACGGGATTTTGTATTACGCAGCATGCGATGCATATAACGGAAATGGACGAAAAAGTCGATAAGGCGAAGGTTTTCCAATCATTGGAAAACGGGCCGTAAAATTTTCCAATGATTGGAAAAGGGTTGATTTGAAGCTTTTGAGCACTCATCTTGTGTCGTGAAAAGGCGTGGAAAAAGGGTTGAAAAGGAGATGGCGATGAGAATGCACACAAGGTGGAAGAGTCTCCCGATATGGATCTGGAGTCTATCGTTGGCCGTGGCCGGCGTTGCCGGGGCAGCGGACGACGTCAATGCTCCGGTGCCGTTGCGCGACGAGTCGGAGGCGCCTGTCGTGGTGGAGACGCCGGTTCCCGAGCGCGTCCGGCTGGCCGAGCCCAAAGGGTTTTATGAAAAGTATCTGTCCGGCCGCTTGGAGTTGGGAACTCGCATCACGAAATACTCGTTGAAGGAAACCAAGCGCGGCGAAAAGAACAGAGGGTCTTTCATCGGCAGCATCAACGAGCTTCACGAGGACCAGGACTACGCGCCGACAAAAGTGTACGGGCAATACAAGGCAACCAAGTATTTGGGCGTGGGCATCTCCTACGACCATGTGCGGGCCATCACGAAGGATGGGCCGCTGGAAAACAATACCGACGGAAACGTCGACGCCGCGGGCCCCATTGTCTATGCATTGGCCTGCTATCCCAACAAAACCATACTGACGCCCTTTGCCGAGTTGGGATGCGTTTTTTATTCGGCGGATTTCGAGGAAGATCCCGGCTGGTCGGAAAACGGCCTTCGGCAAATGAAGGTCGACGATACGACCGGCTTGGTGCTGGGGCTGGGTTGCGATGTGACCGTCTATCGACGATTTTCGATCAACGCCTACTTTCGATACGTCGAGGCCGGCGAGATCGATGCGAAATTTTATCGGGCCGGGGATCTGCTCCTGACCGGCTCTTTTCCCATCAGCCACTACGCCTATGGATTGGGCGCGAAGTTCACTTTTTAACCGTACAGGATTTGTTCAAGCATGCGTGACATCATGGCGGATTTGAAGCAGGCCAAGGTTCTGGTTACCGGCGCGACCGGCTTTACGGGGGCCGTGCTGGTTCGAAAGCTTATCGAAGCCGGCGCCGAGGTGCGGGCCGTTGCGCGGGCGACGTCCAAGACCGAGGCGTTGGCCGGGCTGCCCATTCAGTGGATTCGCGGCGAGGTGTTCGACGAAGAGACGGTACGGCAGGCGGTGGACGGCGTGGAGTATATCTTTCATGTGGCGGCGGCCTATCGCGAGGCGGGCATCGGCGACGACGTTTACTGGAAGGTTCACGTTCAAAGCACCCAGCTGCTGGCCCAGGCGGCGGTCCGGAATTCCTCCTTCAAGCGATTCGTTCACGTGTCCACCGTCGGGGTTCATGGGCACATCGAGAATCCTCCCGCCGACGAGAACTATCCGTTTCATCCCGGCGACGTTTACCAGAAGACCAAGGCGGAGGCGGAGCTCTGGTTGCGGGATTTTGCGGCCAAGTCCGGCTTGAAATTTGCGGTGATTCGCCCGGCGGCCATTTATGGCGACGGCGACCGGCGATTGTTGAAGGTGTTCAAGATGGCGGCCTGGCCGGTATTCCCGCTGCTGGGCCGCGGCAAATGCCTGTATCACTTGATTCATGTCGAAGATCTGGCGCGGATGATGATGCTGGCGGCGGTGCATCCGGCGGCGGAGAACGAGGTGTTCATCTGCGGCAATCCTTCGGCGGTCACGCTGGAGGAAATGGGCAGGACCATTGCCAAGACGCTGGGTTGTCCTTTTCGCTCGGTCCGCATTCCGGCCTGGCCGTTTTTCCTGGCGGCGGATGTGTGCGAAAAGATTTGCCGACCGTTGGGGGTAGAGCCGCCGATTTACCGGCGCCGGGTCGCGTTTTTCACCAAGGATCGCTCGTTCGACACGCGCAAGATTCGCGAGAAGCTCGGCTACGATTATTTGTATGCCAACGAATCGGGGCTGGAAAAAACCGCGCGCGACTACGTGGCGCGCGGCTGGCTGAAGGCGAAGCCTTCGTAACGACAAAGATTCAACGAGGTCTACCGTATGGGGAGTCATGCAGCGCAGGAAACCGATCGAGCCAGCCTTCTGCGCTGGCGCGTCTTGATGGCCTTCGTTTTTTTGTTGGGCCTGGGCCTGCGCGTCTTCAAAGCCTGGACGATGCAGTGCAGCGCCAATCCTGATTTCGGCGTAGCCGCCTTGATGTCGAAACACATGGCCGAGGGCCTGGATTTCCCCATATTTTTTTATGGGCAGGCTTACATGGGAAGCCTCGAGCCGGCGATGGGCGCGCTGTTTTGCCGGTTGTTCGGGACCTCCGGATTTGCGGTCAACCTGGGGACGGCATTGACCGGCTTTTTTATCCTGCCGCTGGTTTATCTGTGGGCTCGCGATGCGGGCGGGCGCCGCGCCGGCCTGGCGGCCGTGCTTTTTTGCCTGGTCGGTTCCGATACGACCTTTCACTATGGAGTCGCGCCGCGCGGGGGCTACATGACGTTGATGGTCTGCGGACTGCTGACCTTGTGGTTGTCCCTGCGCATCGCCGTTCGCCTTTCGCGCAACGAATCGGTGTCGGTATGGCCGTATGTCTGGCTTGGGTTGGCCGCCGGTTTGGGGTGGTGGTCGCATCAATTGGCGGTCGTTTTCTTTATCGCCGCGGCGGGCGTGTTGCTCTTGGGTTTTCGAAAAAAAATGCTGACTCACGGACTCTTGCCGGCAAGCCTCGCGTTTTTGGCGGGCAGCCTGCCCTGGTGGCTTTGGAATGCCGCTCATGGATGGGCTTCGTTCGGCTTTGCCGGTTCCCTGGGACAAGTTTCGTTGCAAGCCGGCTTCCAGAGTCTGGCGCATCAATTTTTGAATCTGGTCGAACTCTCTCTTTCTCGCCCGGTGGCGAATGGGTTTCGCTTGATGCTGCTCGTGATGCTTATCGGCTATTTCCTCGTGAAATTCGTCCGGGAAAAATGGCGGGGCATCGAGTCGGATCGATTCCTGCCCCGGGCCGGCGCTGTGGCCGTTGTGTTGGCGATGACGGCCGTCTATGTGACCTCTAAATATGCCAATATTCCCGTCAGCCGGTATCTGTTGCCCCTGTACCCGGCGGTAGCGGTCATGATCGCCGTGAGCGTCGGCGATCTTCTCGGGCGCTTTCGTTTTCCTTGGGGCTGGCTGGCCTTGGCGGCGGTGATTCCTTCGCACATCCTGCTTTTGCCGAAAATGACGGAGAGCATCGACGAAGGGACCTTGTATTGGACGTCCGCGCAGAAATTGGCCGGCGCCCTCGGACCGTTGTGCGACGGAATCTGTTTTGGCCCCTTTACCCGATACTGGATCAATTTCGCCACAGACGAAAAGTTGTGCGTGGCCTGTCCCCCCAAGGAACACTATGAGCCGTATGCGCGCCGGGCGGAGCTCGCGGAAAACCCCGCCTTTCTGGATGATTTTCACGGCGTCAGAAAGTTTCTGGCCATGACGTGCGCCCAAGGACAGTCCGAGATTATGCATCATGCGCTCGTGACCTATGGAACGACGCCCCCTCCCGACAATTGGCGCTATGTCGAGCCCTCCGCGTTGTCCGATGTCCAGGATGAGGAAGGCCGGGATTTCCGACCCGCGATTTCCGATTATTGTCTGGATACCGCCTGGGCTGCGAGAGGAACGAATCCCGTACAACTGACGGCGACATTCGATCGCCCTCGCGCCTTAAACGGCCTGCGTTTTTTGAGCCCGAACGATCGGTATCCGGGTCGCGTGACCATCGAGGGCCAGGCCGACGGCGACGAAGCCTGGCGCCGTTTGCTCGACGTCCCGCAAGTTACCGATTTCTTTTGGTCGGGACCTCGCATCATGGTGGCGGGTATTCAGTATTTTCAGGAATTCCGTTTCACGGCGCCGACCGGAGGTCTTCGCCGCCTGCGGCTGACCGTTGAAGCCTTGCCACGTTGGGGGGAGACTTCGCTGGGCGAAATTCTGTTTCTCGAGGCGGCGCCCGAGACCGAAGACGCGTTGCCTTCCGTGGAGCAATGCGCCGAAGCCTTGAAGCAAAAACAAATTCGCGTGCTGCATGCGCCCCGCTGGCTGGCCGGCCGTATCGCGCAGGTCAGGCCGGACTTGAAGATCGAGCCGCTGCCGTCGGCGTTGACCCGAACCCTCCAGGATGAAATGCGCCGCGATTCGTCTGTTCCGTATCCGATGGCCGTGAATGCCGTCACCGGTTTAATCTTGGACGAGAGAGATGCGCCCCGAACCCGCGAACGATTGGCGGCCAGTGGACTTGATTGGACCGAAACGTCTTTAGGGCGGTACCGCTTGCTGGCGGTCGATGGGTCGGAGTCGGAGAGCGGGCGTTCTCTCGGCTTGTGCTGGACGGAACTTGGTTGCTTCAATGTGAATACGACTCTTCCACGATGATGGTTTCTTTCGGCAAGTAAAGCCGTGCCTCGCGGAGCAAAGCCGGCGGACAAGGGCTGTAATACATTTGCTCGAGTTTAAACTCTCCTTCGCCATCCAGGCGAGCGAGCACATAAAGATCCCCGAGGCTGTCGTCGACCGGCAGCAGCCAGGTTGCGTCGAGATGTCCGGATGCGACCGGAGGCTTTCCTTCGTAGAGCAGGCGGCTTCCCTGGCGAATGGCAATGATGGTTTGGCTGTCGCCGGTTTGCGCGCCCATCATGCGCAAGGCCAAGTGGCCCGCCGGCGGGGAGAACGGCGCCGTCAACGTCAGCCAGCCCACGTCGCGCCCGGCCCAATCGTTGTTCCCGAGGCGCGGTTGGGAATACAGGTTGCCGCGACGCGCGGCGCCGAGATCGCGCGTGGTCAGCGTCGGACGATTCAACGTGTCGCGAAAGACCTGCCGGGAGACATTGAACAACGCCATTGGAGCCGAATCGGGCCGGCGCTGGAAGGCCGCATGACGCAGATCCCATAGCCGGGCCACGCGGCTCAAGGCAAGGTGAAACGATTCATGATGATGGGCGGCAACGCCTGCCGCCAGAATCAGGCCCAAGAGGGCGACGCTCAATAAACGGCGCTTCGAGGGCAACCATAAAAGCAAGAAAGTTGCCAGCAGGGTAACGCCCGTAAAAATGGACGCGAACAGCGTGGCCGCGGCATCGCGCGGATAAATATACGACGCCAACGGATTGAAGAGCCCATTGAACAAAGGATGTTCCATCAGGCGCTGGTGGGGCAGGTTGAAGGCTCGTCCGATTTCGGGAAGATCGACGAGCGTGAGCAGCAACATGGCCGCAGAAATGCCGGCCAGAAAATAAAACCAGAGCCGGGCAATGGGGGACGCCCGTTCCAGCGCGTACGCCGCGCCGGGCAGCAGCAGAGGCATGGCTACGAGCAAGTACCGGCCCGGAACGCAGGCTCCGCCGAGTGCGGCGGCATTCGTGCAGGACGTCAGCAAAACCGCCAGAAACGTCAGGCTCAGAGCAGAGGCCATGAAGCGATGGCTCCGATCCGTGGCCCACCAGAGCAGCGCTGCGCCCGCATACCAGGCAAATACCGGCAAAGTTGAAAGCAATCCCTGCGAATCGTAAAAGATGGCCCATGCCGCGGCGGGATGTTGAAACAAGATCGAACCGACGGCGTAAGGTCCGCTGCCGTACAGCCGGTTTTGCAGAAAGGTCAAGGCCAGCAAAGCTCCGAGGCAGATCGTGGAGAGAAGGCCCAGCCGGAGGATCTTGCGCGGCCATCGCTCGTTTCCGAAGAGACCCGCCAGGCCATAAAATCCGATGCCCATCAAGGCGGGGGGAATGAAGCGGGTATGGAGGTACGGCAAGTAGGCGCAGCAGACGGTTGCAACGGCCAGTGAACTCCACGGTTTATCCTTTTGCGCGGCGATGGCCCAGAACGTCCAAACCAGGAGTGCGGCGCCCAACACCTCGGGAAGGAAACGGATGGAATATATCGCCCAGAAGAAACTGAGGGCCAGCGAACCCGTGGCTATAAGGGACGAGCTCTGTCCGGCTCCCGTCCGGCGGCACAACAGAAACATGCCCGCGCAGCCGGCGGCCGCCATGAGGGCCAGCAGGATCTGACGTACGATCAGTCCGCCGGCCCAGAACGGAGCGGCCAGCAGGGCTAGGCCCCAGGGATGGTAGCTGTGGATTTTTCCGGTGGCCGGGTTTTCTACCATGTGCATGTAGGAGAGCTTGGCGCGCCGGTCGTCAGCTTGTGAAGGCAACGGTTCCAGTTGATTGTTCGTTTCCAAGTCGCCGTCCTGGAAAAGGCTTTCCGCTTGGATCAGGTAATGCGCCTCGTCGCCGGCGTGTTCGCCGACCGTGGACGAAAAATAAATGCCCATGATGGAATACAGGATGGCGCAAACCACGAAAAGAATGAGGGCGGGGCGGGCGCCGGGTTGATGGCTTGAGGACGGCGCGGGCGACCCCAGCCAGCGATTGACGATCCCGGCGGCGACAAGAAGGGGGCCGAAAAACAGCACATTGGAGCTGACCGCCGCTCCCAACCGATCGGAAAAGAGCAGCGCGATTCCAACCCACGGCAGCAACGCCAGCGGCTTCAGCCGATGAGCCCAATTGGAATGTACGGCCTTCGATCGCCCCAGCCAGACGCTGCAAAGCGACAAGAAAGCCAGCATCAGAGCCAGGGGAATTCTTAATTCGAGCAGGAAGTTAAAGCGCCAGACATCGAGAAAATGCCCCTGCTTGAGAGGAATGACCAGAATCGGGGGGAAGAGAATGAGCACGACCGCTGGAATGACGGCCGCGCCGAGAACACCAGCCCAGGCAACGATATGCAGTTTCGATTGACGCTCTTCGCTCACTTGTCCTCTACTTAACAAACGGGGCTGGCGGCGTCAATTCAGGGCTTATTCACGGCAGCAATTGTAATTATGACATTCTCCAACAGGTGGACCGCGTTCTCCCTGCCCGCAACGCTTCGCGTAGCGATGCGCAGGCGGGCGAACGCGGTTTGACGTGAAAAAGAGCCCGTCTTCGGAGAAGCCGGGCCACCTTTTGGTTTATAATTACAATTGCTGTATTCACGGCTCGCCTCGAATCTCCCTCGCCTTGATATATTTTTTTATTCATAGTAAACGCCTTTGCAGGAAGGTGACGGTTCGGAAGATCAAGATGAAGACGGCTTTTCATATTCATACGCTGCATTCGGCGGACGGCTACATGTCGTTGCCGGTCTTGCATGCCCGGGCGAAGGCCTGCGGACTGCAAGGTTTGATCGTTACCGACCACAACACGGCGGAAGGCGCGCTTCAATTCGCGAGTCGATACCCGGATTTTCGGACGGTCGTGGGGGAGGAGATTTATACCCGGGAGGGGGAAATAATCGGCCTTTTCCTCCGGCAGACGATTCCCGCCGGACTGGGCGTAGAAGAGACCGTGGCCGCCATTCGCGCGCAGGGCGGGCTGGTGGCGGTTCCTCATCCTTTCGATCGCCGGCGTCCCTCCACGTTACGAGCTGAGGCCCTGGCGCGCATCGAAAACGAGGTGGATATCGTCGAAGTCTTCAACAGCCGGACCTTCGGAGACGAGCCGGACCGCGAGGCCTTGGAGTGGGCCCAGGCACGAAACAAAGCCGTATTGTGGGGGACCGATGCGCATCTTTCCGACGATATCGGGCGGGCGGTTTTTGAGCTGCCGGATTTCTCCGATGCCCCTTCGTTTCTGAACGCTTTGCGCAAGGCCCAGCCTCTTCTGCTGCGCCGGGCTTCGTTCTGGTTTCGGGCGCGCAACCGGCTGAAAAAAACCTGGGGCGCCTATGGGCCTTTGAATCTGCCGGAATCGCTTTGCATGGGCTGCCAACGCCGTTTGTTCCTGGCGTTGGGCGGCGGGTTTGTGTCCATTGAGCAGGTGGAGCAATATGCCGATCGATTGGCGGATCGGGTTTTGGCGGATGGGTTCACTCCCGATGTCGTGGTGGGTTTGGCCAGCGGGGGAAGTTATCCGGCATTCCGCATCGCCGAACGGCTGCGCGTTCCCGTGACCTTGATGCGGGTGTCGCATCCTCAGATTCGTGTTGGGAATTTGGACACCGACGATCTGATCGGCGTAATGTTCCTGCGCAATTGGCTCTATGGGCGAGCCCCGGTTGTGAAGTCGGGGCCCGGACTCGATTTGGCCGGACGGAAGGTGCTGATGGTCGACGACGACTGCACCACCGGCGATTCGCTGGCGGCGGCCTTGAATCTCATCAAACCCCAAGCCGCCGACGTTCGTACGGCGGTCTTGCGCCTTTTGGGCGAGTCCAGCCCACGCCCCGATTATTTCATGGAGAACCGTGTGGGCGCGGTATTGCGGCATCCACGTTTTCCCTGGATACGATATTCGCCTTATTACCGGCCTTACTGGCGGAAGCTGGCTGTTTGCGGTGGAGAAAAATCATGAGCGATCGTCCCATAGAGTTGAGCCTGGTCATTCCTTGTTTGAACGAGGAGAAGACGCTGGCAGCCGCGCTGAAAACAGCGCGCGAAGCCATTGCCGCGTCGGGGTTGGAAGGAGAGATTCTCGTGGCGGACAACGGATCGACGGACGGCTCGCGGGCTTTGGCCGAAGCGTGCGGCGCCCGGGTGGCGGCGGTGCGGAATCGCGGCTATGGCTTTGCGCTCGCCGCCGGCATCCAGGCGGCGCAGGGGCGGTATCTGGTCATGGGCGATGCCGATGCGACCTACGATTTTCGCGAAGCCGTGCCCTTCGTCGAGGAATTGCGCAAAGGCGCGGACCTGGTGGTCGGAAGCCGCCTGCGGGGCCGCATCGAAAAGGGCGCCATGCCATTTTTACACCGCTATCTCGGCACGCCGGTGCTGACTACCCTGATCAATCTGTTTTTCGGGACGAAGTTGTCCGACTGCAACGGCGGGTTGCGCGCTTTCACGCGGAGCGCCTATGAGCGGATGAAGATCGTCTCGGGCGGGATGGAGTTTGCCTCCGAAATGTTGATCAAGTCGGCCCTGGCCGGCTTGAAGATCGTCGAGATTCCGTGCTCCTTGTTGCGGGACACGCGGGACAAACCGCCTCATCTGAAAACGTGGCGGGATGGCTGGCGGCATTTGCGGTTCATCCTGTTGTTTGCGCCGCACATTGTATTTACCTTGCCCGGTTGGGTGTTTCTGGCCGTGGGGTTGGCCGTTACGCTGACCGTGCTGCCGCGGCCGGTGTATTTCGGCAGCCTGCGGCTGGATTATCATCATTTGTTTTACAGCATTCCCCTGTTGTGCATGGGTTATCAGGCTCTGTGGTATGCACATTTCGAGCGCCGCTTCGTTCGTTTTACGGGGCTGTTGCCGGAGGTGGGCGGACGCTCGAAGGACGACGACCGATTCTCCCTGGAAGGCTGGCTTTTGACCGGCAGCGGCTTGATCCTGCTGGGCGTGGTGCTGCTGGGGGTCATCCTGGTCCGATGGTTTGAAGCGTCCTTCGGCAGTCTTTCCCAGATACGCCAGGGAACGGCCGCCATGTTATGCATGGTGCTCGGACTGCAAACGATCATGAATGCCTTGATCGTCAGCATGATGGAATTAAAGCTCAATCATCTTTCGTCCTCCGACTGACCATGTCGCCTTCATTGCACACCGGTCCCTTGTTCTCGGTCGTTCTGCCGACCTATAACGGCGAGCGATTCCTGCCGCGCGCGCTTGAGAGCCTGGCGCAGCAAGACGATCCAAACCTGGAAGCGATCGCCGTGGACGACGGGTCTTCCGACCGGACCCTCGAGCTGCTCAAGTCCTACGAAGACCGCCTGGATTTGAAGATCGTCTGCCGGGAGCATCAAGGGAACTGGGTGGCCTCCACGAACGAGGGGCTTCGACGGGCGAAGGGCCGATATGTGGGATTCCTGCATCAGGACGATTTCTGGATGCCGGGACGGCTGGCGCGTTTGCGCGCCGCCCTAACCGAGCACCCCTCGGTTTCGATTTTTCTGCACGCGGTCCGGTTTGTCGACGAACGCGACGGCGACTTGGGGCCGTGGTCCTGCCCTTTGCCGGTCGGGCAACCTGTGCCGCCCTCCGTCTGGTTTCCCCGGTTGCTGGTGCAGAACTTCATCGCTATTCCCGCGCCGCTTTTTGCGAGAGAACTTTTCGAACGGTGGGGGCCGCTGGACGAAGGGCTGACGTATACCGCCGATTGGGTCTTCTGGTTGAAGCTGGCCTCCGATGGTCTGGCTTATTATTTGAATGAACCCCTGGCGGCTTTTCGTGTTCATCCGGAATCGCAAACCGTTCGGCAAATCCAACGGCATGCGGATTACGTTCGCCAAATGCGAACCGTGTGGCAGGCTTTTCGCGGACGCCTTCAGCCGTTGGCGGCATCCAACTCTTATGACGCAGTTGCGGAATTTGGCGTGGAGGCCAACGCCGTGCTGGCCGCGCTGGCGGCCGGATGTCCCTACTCCAAGAAGGAAATTTGGCGGCTGGGACTTCGGCTGGGGCCGGTGGGTCTGGCGCGTTACTTGAGCTGCTCCCGGGTGATCGAACGCGTCGGCGCCCGGTTGCGCGCACGGCTGGTTCGCCGGAACGGCATAAAGAACTGAAGAGTTCAGGCGTATTAAAAAGTTCATTCAATGGGTCCGCGAGCCGCGGACCCTCTCGTTGGATTCGCGCGCTTGCCATGCAAGGCTTGTTTTACTAGGCTACCCAACTCACAAATTTGAGGTCATGGATCAGAAGGAGTTGCCGGCTTTTCCATTGAGTGACGACGGTCGTCGCCTTTTTACGGGGTCGGGCGCAAGACTCCCATTTTTTATGGATTGAGGAATGAGAGGAAAAACAATTATAGCCCTGGCGGTTTTTGCATGGGTATTCATCCTTTGCAACGCGCTGGCTTTTCTGCTTTTGCCGGACGTGCCTTCCTCGCTTGAGGAGGCGCGCAATCCTTTCCGATTCCGGGGCTTTCCCGAGTTTGTACGAGGGTCTTCCCAGGCGCCGTCTGCCGATGCGAAAACAGTGGTGCTCCTGTCCAATTCTCAAGCCTACGCCGGCGAGCTGCCGCCAAATTACGGGTATCCGTACCGGCTGCGCAAGCTGTTGAATCAGCGAGCCGTCGGCGGCTGCACCAATTGGTATGTGTTGAACTGGTCTTCGGACGGCATGACCTCCATCGAGTACATGATCCTGGCGGCGAAGCTGCGCCACGAGCAGCCGGATTTGGTGCTGGCGGTTACCGGATACGCGGATTATCGGGCCGCTCATTACGCGGAAGGGTTCGGGTTTTGCAGAACGGATGTTCCCCGCTTGGCCACGCGCTGGTCGATTGCCCGCGAGCTGCCGCGCTCGTATTGGCGAAGGCATTTCAAGGTCGAGGATACGCTAACCGCCTGGGTACACGACCAGTTTCCTTTAAATCGGTTTCCGGAATATTTCTGGTCTTGGATGGATTTCAAATTTCCTGGCGCCCAGCGGCTGCTTTATTCGCCGTTTCTCGATTATCGTCCATGGGAGCTGCGTAAAAAATCGATCGCGAAGCCGTTGCAACTCAAGACCGGACCCGCCCAGGAATTGGTTTTTGTCTACGATCGGCATTCCCGGGAGCTGCTCACGGAATATCTTGGCCAGTTGAAGCGGCTTTCCTCGCCGGCCATCGTGATATCCCAGCCGGTCCGGGTGAATCCGGACGATTTTCGCTCCGCCTGGCACTTTCAATTCCAAGAGGATATCCGGTCGCTGGCGAGCTCGCAGGGCGTCGCCTATGAAGACTTGTCCCAAGCGCTGCCGGGCGCGGATTTCATCACCAGCAGCCACCTCAATCCGGACAATCATCTGCGGTTTGCCGAGCGGCTGGCGAATGTGGTCGCATCGCATCTGGATGGGAGAAACTAAGCGATGCTTTTCAATACTTATACCTACGCCTTGTTTCTTCCCATCGTCCTGCTGGCGTACCTGGTTTTGCCGCTCCGGGGGCGGCAACTTTTCCTGCTCGCCGCCAGCTATCTTTTTTACTGCTGGGAAACGCCTATTTACGGTTCGCTGCTGCTGATTTCTACGCTGCTCGATTTTGCCTGTGGACTGGGTATGGAAAAATACGACGCGCGTCCGAAGGTTCGCAAGCTGATCCTGGCCATCAGTCTGACCGGAAACCTCACGATGCTGAGCTTCTTCAAGTATGCCGACTTTTTCGGCGCCAATTTTGCGGGGTTGGGACGCTTGTTCGGGTTCGAAACGACTTGGACGCCGATGCATTTTCTGCTGCCGGTCGGCATTTCGTTTTACACATTTCAGACCATGAGTTATGCGATCGAGGTTTATCGCCGCCAGATCAAAGCCGACCGCGACTTTGTCTCGTTTGCACTATTCGTTTCCTTCTTTCCCCAGCTTGTGGCCGGGCCCATCGAACGGGCGTCGCACCTGCTGCCGCAGTTGATGGTCCGGCAAAAAGTCACGATGGACGACATCTCCTACGGGCTCACGCGCATCCTGTTCGGCCTCTTTCGCAAGCTGGTGATTGCCGACCGCTTTGCCATTATGACCGATCATGTTTTTGCGGCGCCGGACTCCTACTCCACGTTCACCGTATGGCTGGGGGTTTTGTGTTTCGGCATTCAGATTTATCACGATTTTGCGGGATACTCCGATATCGCCATCGGCTCCGCCCGGCTGTTTGGCATTAATATCATGGAGAATTTCCGGCGTCCGATGCTGTCCAAATCGCTGGCCGATTTCTGGAATCGCTGGCACATTTCGCTGACGAGCTGGTTCCGGGATTATCTTTTCACCCCCCTGGGCGGATTTCGCCGGGGCGGAGTGCGGGCCATCGTCAACGGCAGCATCGTGCTGACCGTTTGCGGCTTGTGGCATGGCGCCAGTTGGCATTTTGTGCTGTGGGGGGTGTATCACGCGGTGTTGATGTC
This sequence comes from Lentisphaerae bacterium GWF2_57_35, assembly GCA_001804865.1. GTDB lineage: Bacteria > Verrucomicrobiota > Kiritimatiellia > CAIQIC01 > GWF2-57-35 > GWF2-57-35. The sequence goes on along the minus strand of MHBK01000015.1, from coordinate 79,649 downwards.
GCTGTACTATATCTGGAAGTTCGTCCAAAAGCGCATGGGCTGGCGCCGTAAAAAAGGACAGCGCTCCTATGGATTGGGTCCCTCGATGCTGTTCACGTACCTCCTGGTGAACCTCAGCCTGGTCTTTTTCCGTTCGCCCGACATGGCGGTCGTGGGGCAAATCTTCCACGCCCTGGCCGGCTTGCACGCGGGCGCGTCTTTGGCCATCGGGTGGTATGCCTGGGTTTTTGCGGGCTTGCTCCTGTTGAACTTTGTCGTCGAAGTGCTGCAGGAATTTTTCCGGTTGAACGAGCGCATCGCCCGGCTGCCCTGGGGGCTTCGGCTGCTCGGGATGTCGTTGCTGGTCGTCTTGTTGGCGGCGGCTGCGGTCAATAACGATGTTCCGTACATCTACTTTCAGTTCTGATGAGAAATAACGGTTCATGGAAGCAGCGGTTGTTCGAAGCCTGCCCCGGCGGCGAGCGGATGGGTCCGCCCGTCGGCTGGCTGTTGATTTTCGTGCTGTTGTTCAGCCTGTTTTATCTTTTGCACGGCGAACGGATCACGCCCGATTCGCAAAGTCCGGCGCGCTTCGAGCTGGTCGCCGGCGACGAGCCGCACTATCTGCTGTTGACGCATAGCCTGGTCATGGACCGCGACCTGAATCTGCTCAACAATCTGGAGGAGCAGGACTATCGGCTGTTTTATTCCGGTTCGATGCCCGACCACCGGGGCGGGTTCGCCTCGTTCTGGAAGGGGATCGTTCGCGGCCGCCTGAAAAATGTGCCGGACGACTATTGGCCGGGCCATATTTATTCCATGTGCTCCCCGGGGCTGCCTGTTTTGCTGGCGCCGGCGTATGCGCTGGGCTATTGGATGGAGCGGCGCGTCCGTTATGCCGTGACGGTGTTCATGCATGCCCTGGCGGCGCTGACGGGCACGTTGATCGTCTGGCTGGCCTGGCAAACCTGCCGGATTCGATTCTGGGCTTTGTTCATCGGCTTTGCACTTTCGCTGTCGGGGCCGCTCGTATTTTATTCCATGTCCATCTACACGGATCTGCCGGGGGCCTTGTGTTTGGCGGGGTGCTGGGTTTTGCTGTGGCAATGGCCTCCGAAGAATAAACGAGGGCAGGAGCTAGCGCTGGCCGGGCTGGGGTTTCTCATGGGCTTCATGGCATCGCTTCACACGAAATTCTGGATGCCTTTCTTTTATGTGCTGGCGGTCATGGGCTGGGTGTTTGCCGTTAAAGGCGGGCCGGGGCGCGCCCTCGGTTTCTGGGCGCTTCCCGTTTTGCTTTTGGTTGCCGGCGTCGCGTCGCATTATTGGCTGATCTTTGGCGTCCCGTATCCGGTGCGGACCTATCCTCCGTTCGAGCTTCGTCAGGCCCTGGCGTCCGGTTGGCCCGGGCTCTGGCTGGATCGGCGGCACGGCTTGTTGTGGTACCTGCCGCTGGCGTTGTTCGTCGTGCCCGGGGTGGCGCTCCTGGCCCGGAAGAAAAACGGCCTGGGCCTGTGGCTCGGCGGGCTGATTCTTCTCCATTGGCTGGGGACCGGCTTGTTCAGCGATTGGACAGGCGGTCGCTGCCCTCCGATGCGCTATTGGGTTCCCGTCGCGCCCTTGCTGGCCGTGCCGCTGGCGGCCTGTGTTCGCTGCGTCCCGGCGCTTTGGTTTCGCGCCTTGTTTTTGGCGGCGGGACTAGCCGGGGTGGGGATCGGCCTGTTCGGCATGCTGCATCCGCGCAGGCTCTATGCTTATGCGCACCCCGTCTTTTCGTATGCCTTCGACCAGGGCTATGCGCGCATGGCGCCGTTGTTCGACGAGACGTGGCTGCCCCGCAACACCCTTTGGGTGCTTTGCTGGATCGCGGGCACGGCGGCGTTTGCCGGGTTGACTTGGCAATTGAGCAAAAAGACCGATTCGGGTTTTGTGAAGGGGAGTGCATCATGAGGTCGATGGCAAATGTTTCCAAAGGTTGGAAAATCTTTTCGTGGGCTTGCCTGTTGGCCGGCGTCTACTGTTTGGCGACGCTGCTGTTGATCCTGATCGCAGGCGGCGAATGGGATGGATTCGTCTCCGTGAATCACCCGAAGAAACGATTCGCGGTCATGCTGTTCGGTCTGGCGGGGTGGTACTTGACCCGTCATGGTTTCCGGAAATCCGGCAAGGCCTGGATGGGCGATGTCGGAAAAATCGTTTTGTTTGGAATTAGTCTGGCCATTTCCTTCCTGGCCGGCGAAGCGGCTCTGCGGGCGATCCTCGCGAGAAGTCAGGGCGACGGCTCGCTGCATAAGCTCGAAGAAATGAGGGAAAAAGGAAAGAAGATCCAACTTCAGAGCTTTCATCCTCTTGCCGCCATCGTGCGCCTGAGTCCCAATAAACGGCTGGCGTACGAATTGATGCCGGATCTCAACATGCCGTTTGGCGGGCGCCGCGTAAAAACCAATGCCGACGGGATGAGGGACGATGTGAATTATCCCAAGGAAAAAGCGCCGGGGACCGTTCGCATCCTGGGCATTGGCGACTCGGGCATGTTCGGGTGGAACATGGCGCAGGGCGACGAGTATCTTTCCATCCTACGAAAGAATTTGCAGCAAAGACCGGGTCGGTATGAAGTGATGAACCTGGCGGTTCCCGGCTACAACACATTTCAGGAATTGGAAATCTTGAGGTTTCGCGGTCTGGCATATCGCCCTGACATCGTCGTCGTCGGCTGGTGCGACAACGATTTTGGCGCGCCGTTTTTTCTCGTTCGGCAAAAAGATTTCCGTGGGCGCGACGTCTCCTATTTATATCATCTGCTCTTTAACCGGAAGGAATTTCAGCGGCTCATCAAGCCGGAAGTCCTGAAGAGCAGCGAGATCGATCCGGCCTATGTCGATCCCGTGGTGGTCGAGTATGCCCGCGTCTCCGGCGTCAAAAAAGCGATGGAAGAACTCAAGGCCTTGAGCGAGCAGCAGGACTTCAAGCTGCTGGTCTACGGGCCCATGGGCAAGGACATTCGCGAAATTTGCGATGCGTTGGGGATCGCTTATGCCGACACCTGGATCGAAATTTCCGAGACCAACCTCCCGCCGGATTACGCGGTTCACTTCATGCATCCGGGCGCCGGAGGCCATCGCATGTTGGGCGAAACCCTGGAGAAGGTCCTGGAGCGCAAGGGTTGGCTGTAAGAGCTCCCCGCCTACCATGTGACCAGCAAGCCCGCATTGGCGCCGAGGCCGTTCATGTCGATATCGTGTTCCAGTTGCACGATGGTATATTTGCCTTCGGCAAAAAGCGCGGCATTGTCCGTCACTTGGAAATCGGCGCCGGCCACCAGATACCCGCCCGCCTCGTCGTCTACATTGGGACCCACCTTCGTATCGACCAGGAAGTAACTGAAACCGCCGCCGGCATAGAGCCGGTGGACTTCCGCGACCGGCAACGTCAAGGCCAGGCCGGCTTCCAAAGGCACGACTCGTATATCGACGTCGCTGTCCCCGCTGGCGGAAAATTCGTTGTAATAGGTTCCCCTCAATTCCAATTGCACCGAGGGGACCATCTCGATGGTTAGTTTCGCGCCGGGCCCGAATTCGCCGTCGGCGTCCTTGGGACTCCAATAGGACATGTAAATGCCCCAGCCATAATATCCATAGCTAACGCTCGCGCTTAATAGAACAGCCAGAATAATCAATCTTTTCATCGCATCCCTCCTGGTAAAAAAAACAGCCTTTGAAATTCCTCTGCTTGCGCTATCAAAGGATACTATATGCGGCTTTTTGCAGGATGCCTTGAAAATGTGAACGAGGCGCCAGCTCGGGATGCAACTTTCCGCCGTGGACAAATGGGTGTTTTGCCGATAACGCCGGTGTCACACTTCACAAAGTGTGATCATGATCGAAGCGAGCCGTTAATGCATTGTTGTGTTATGAATAAAAATCCACGTCCTTGCGTACGCGGCTGCGTAGCCGCCGGCGTAAGCCGGTGGTTTCTTTCCTGTGCCAGAAGTTCAGGAACGACTTGCGGATTTCTATTCGATGAAATCGGCAAACGCCATGGCGATGATCACGTTGCCGGCGGAATTGGGATGCAGGCCGTCGGGAAGAAGATCGAAGGAGCCTGCAAATTCGCTTTCGAGGTCGGCCAGGCCTACGCCTTCTTCATTAGCCAACTGACGAATCTGGGCGTTCAACTCCTGGACGGAGCCATTGAATATGGAGCGGCTTTTGCCCATGGGTAGACAGGTGGCCAGAATCGGAACGGTCTTGTTCATTTTCGCGTTGACCAGAATCGAGCGCAAATTGGAAATGGTCCGGCTGTGAGGGGTGCTGTTGATGACGTCGTTCGCGCCGTAGAGGATCAGGAGATAGCCCGGCTTGCTTTTCAGGATGCGGCCAACGCGCCCAGCGCCGCCAGAGCTGGATTCGCCGCCGCGCCCGTTGTTGACGACGGTCTTGTCGGGTCGCATGGCCGCCAACTCCGAGGGATACGGATTGACGCCCGAATAATTTACGTCGCCGGTGATGCTGTCGCCGAAGCAACACACCCGGTTGGGGTCGTTGCTGCCAAAGTCGTAATCGTGCCCCCCGCCATCTTCGCACCCGGTCCAGAATCCCACTGTGACGGCGGTTAACAGTGCGACAAAGAGCCTCGAATACGTGCGGCCAGAAAAAAGATTCATAGTGATGCCTCTTGTTTACTTACATCTTTACGTTCGGAGAGAATACACGGATCAAGGGGCGCTGGCAAGAGGAGGGTGGAAGGAGGCCGGCATTGTAATGATGACTCAAGATGCATCGAACAGCTCATTTTATTAGAGTCTGTTTCGGTAGGATGCCGTTCTAACAGGCCTCAACAGCCGGCAGGAACAACGGGCGGACAGGGATGCTGCGCCAATCGAAAAAGAGGCAGCCCCACAGATGGCAAAGCGGTCCCACGGATCGTCAAGTCCGAGCCTTAAGGGTCATGCAACCCGGCCCGAAGCGGACCTGAAGGCGGCCCGGCTTCTCTGAAGACGGGCTCCCCACACGAACAATTTCGTTACTTGGCTTTGCTTGATCCAGAAGCGGCGACGTCGACGGTATATAGCCGGAAGACCCGTTCGTGCGATCTTAGCTCGAAACCATCTGCCCGGGGATGATGCTGCAGGTCCTCGTAAACGAATGGGGGCGAAGTCCAGTCCAGGGAGGCGGGTTCGATGGCGACCGGATACACGTCCAGGCCTTTGCTCGTGGAAGTCAAAAAACGGATTCGTTCCCCGGGGCGGACGATTCGTCGCAAGGCGGTCAGAGCCGCCTGCATTTCCTTGGGATTCCGGCGCGACCAGAGAACTTCGCCGTTCAAAATATGCTTTCCGTAAATGAAGCGAAGCGGGGTGCCGTAAAGGAAGTGATCGGCCACAACGATGTCGGTGGGTTCGATTTGGCGGGCGATGGATGCGAGCAAGTCGGAATAGCCATCGTACTCCGTCCGGGTCCAGGCGTGGTAACTTTGCCGGGCCGAAACGGCCAGGATGGCGAATGCGGCGCCGACCGCCAGCGCGCCGCGGATGCGCCGGTCGAAGCGATCAGGCCAGGCGGCTGCGACGGCCAAGCCGGACAGCACGGCGACCAGCGGCACGGTGAACTCCACAAAGCGCCGGGTGGCCCAGGGGTAGAGGTTGGCAATGGCATCGTTTTGAAGCGTTGCCAGCGTGAGCGCCAGGCAATAGAAAATCAAGCATTTGAGCAACAGGGAAATCGAATGCCAGCGCAGGATCAGTACGCCTAAGCCCACGAGCGAGGCTCCCAGAAAGCCGGGCCCAAAGTAGGGGGCAATGCGCCGGATGCCGGAGGGTATGGAATCCGATCCGCGCAGAACGAACCAGGCCGCCAGCGTCCCGGCCAGGGCCAGCAATCCCAGCAAAGCCAGCGGACGACTGAAACGGCGGCTGAACGCCAGCCAGAAAGCCCGGCGTTGTTCGTGTTCGGCAACCCAATCCACGACCAGGGTCAGCGCGAGAACGACTCCGGCCACGGCAAAAAGACTCGGCACGATGAAGGCCAGTCGTTCGATCGTAATGGGAGTGGTCGCATAATCGTAGAGCACGCCGGCGGCCAGCGCTCCTATTTGTCCTAGTCGTTCACGAACCGCTTGACGGCGATCCGCGCGATGGAAATCAAGCACGGCCACGGCCAGCAGGAACAGCACGCCGAACGGTAGAAAGCTGTAGCGGTTGACGGTCAGCGCGAACAGGCACGCCGGCAGAATCGCTCGTCCGACGCCCGGACGGTCGCGATGCGGAACGAAAAGGAACAGAAGACAGAGCAATCCGGCTTGCAGCACTTCGGATGTCGGAATGTGCAGATGATACAGCCACAACGGTTGCGAAACGAGAAAGAGCAGCGACATGAAAGCCTGCAGCCGGGTCCGGCTGATCGACCATAAGACAGCCAGGAAAAGAAGGGCGGTCAGCAAGCCGGTGAACAAATTGACCCGAGTCGCCGCCCTCAATCCTCCGCACCGATCCAGGACCGCGATCCAGGTCGGCGTCAGACGGAAGAAAAACAGTTTGAACGAACGCGTCTCCGGATCGATGGGAAAAACCGGATGCCCCTCCTTGAAGTTGACGACTTCCCGTGTAAACGTACGGAATTCCCGCGCGTCGAAACGAGAAAAGACCGGATCAGGTTCTGGGCGGAACGTGCCGTTGTGACTGACCCAAACCCCTTCGTCCATATACACGCCCGGATCCCAGCCGCCCATGATCCATTCCCCCTGCCGCGGCAGGAGCATGATGACCGCCGCGCCCGCCGCCACCAGCCCCGCCATCGGCAGGCCCTGGAGAACCGTCGAACAAAATGCCCGCCGATTCTTGAGAACCCCCGCCACGACGCCGGCCGCGGAGATCGCCCCTAAAACACCCCATTCGGCGCCCGGCGTGTACCACCCCAACTCCGCCAGAAACGCCGCCGACAAAACAACCGCCAGCAACCCCACGCCCGCCGCGCGCGCGCCAACTCCAACCCACTGCCGCAGCCGATCCCCGGCTTCCTCCGTCGCCGCCGGCCATGCCCATGCCCAGGCCAACCCCGGTAGAAAAAGGCGCGCCGCCAACCCCAGCGCGCAAGCCAACCATGAATTCGTTGTAACCGTTTCAAGCATGCGCACCACTATACCGGTCTGCGACCGCATGAAAAGCCTGATTCGTTAACGCTTACGACAAGGGGTGCATCCTGACACGGCCGCAACAGCGGACGGCGACGGAGCGCCGTCCCTACCTTTCTTTGCCGTGGGTAGGGCGCTCGATCCGCTGAGCGCCTTCTTTTTCCCCTACAATCTGTGGCAGTATCAGGATGCACCCATGACTGCTCAATCACCATTTCCGGACGACCGTTCCACGGACGGAGGGGCAAACAGCCAGGTTCTTGCTCTCTTTTTGTAGGCCGGTTCCGTGAACCGGCGGTTTTTAGCGACGGGTCGATGTCACTTCGACTCGGCTTTTCCCGGCAACGCCGCCTTAACCACATCGGAGAGTTGTTTGGCGGTGGGCAACTTCCCTTTCATTTCGCCGGGGAGCTTGGACTGCAACTGGTAGACGGCGACGCCGATGGGGTTTTTCTTGGTGCGGAGGGCGTATTCGACTTCCACGTCGTCTTTTTCGGCGCAGAGGATGACGCCGAGGGAGGGGCGGTCGCCGGCGCCGCGCTCCTTGTCGTTCAGCAAGTTCAGGTAGAAATCCATTTTGCCGGCGTATTCGGGTTCGAAGGGGCCGACCTTCAGTTCGAAGGCGACGAGCGCTTTGAGGAAGCGGTGATAGAAGAGCAGGTCGATGAAGTACTCTTTTTGTCCCAGGGTCAACCGATGCTGGCGGCCGACGAAACAGAAGCCGTAGCCGAGTTCGAGGATGAAATCCCGCAAGCGTTCGATCAGCCGGTCTTCGAGTTCGCGCTCCTTCACTTCCCGCCGGATGCCGAGGAATTCGAGGTTGTAGGAGCTTTTGAGCATTTCGTCGGCCTGTTCGGCCAGGTATTCCGGCAGGGCGAGCGGGAAATTGTGGGTTTTCTTCTCCGTCACGGCCCGTTCGTAAGCGTTGGCCTTGATCTGGTTGAGCAGGACGTTGCGCGACCAGCCGAAGCGGGCCGTGGCATGGATGTAGTAAATGCGAACCGCGGGGTCAGAGACTTTGTCGAGGATGAACCGGTGATGACCCCAGGGTATTTCGGCCACAAGCTGTGGCAGAATTTGGGCAAACTCGCTTTCTTCCAATTTGGCCACAAGTTGTGGCCAAATTGAATGGTCGGCGGTTCTCCAGTCCGAAGGCCATTTGGCGACAGCTTGTCGCCAAATGGCCTCATCAGCGTAAGCAAGATAGAACCGCTTCATATCGCGAAGGTTACGCGGCGAAAAGCCTGCCGCGGCCGGGAACGCTTCCTGTAAATCGCCTGAAACCCGATCCACCACGGACTCTCCCCATCCAAGCACCTGCTGCTTCTCCACAATTCCGCGCCCGATATCCCAATAAAGCCGGATCAGGTCGTGATTTACGGCCCGCGCGGCAGAGATGCGGGCGGAGATTACCCGCGCCTTTAAATCCTCGATGAACTTCCGATATTCCGGTGTTGCGATGGTTATATCCTGTTTTTTCCCCATGATGCCCGTCCCTTCAATCTATTATGTTCATGCCGATAGAGAACCTTGGTTCACTGTCGTGTTTCTACCAGACCGGTTGAGGCCGGGCAAGTCAAGAAAGGGTCCATCGAAGATTCCGGCAACGCGGCCCCGCCTTCAAAGCGAAATAGCTTGCATTAGTACGAACTTCGTATATTTACTTTGCCGAAATATATGAAAAACGAAAAATCCAGCAAAGGGGCGCTCGAGGAGTTTGCCGGGCGGGTGGTGGAGCTCATGCCGAAGATGTTGCGGCTGATGATCCGCGAGGAGCGTAATTATCTGGCGCGGGGGCTGATTACACTTCCGCAGTTGTGGGTTATGATGACGGTTTCGGAGCAGGGGCCTTGCACGATGCAGGAGGTCGCCCAGGCCATCAATTTGAAAGCCTCCACCACCACCAGCCTGGTCGACCGGCTGGTGGATATGGACCTGGTCCGACGGCGTCACAGCACCGAGGACCGGCGTCAGGTGCTGGCCGAGTTGTCGACCAAGGGGCGGAAGATGCTGGAGGCCATCCGGGAGGAAAAGCAGAAGTCGGTCGTCCGGTTATTCGAACCGTTGACGGAGAAGGAAAGAGCGGCGTACTTGAACATATTGGAAAAAATCATGGCAGGCGCAACCGTAAGCGGCGGCATCCGTAAGGCGGCAAAAAAGGGGTTGGCGATTCTCTTGCTGGGTTGGGGGCTGGGGGGCATGGCGCCGGCGGACGAGCCGGGGCGGGCGTATACGCTCGACGAGTGCATCGATATCGGGATGGAGCGGGCCGTGACGCTGCTCAATGCCCGGCGGGACGAGAAGATCGCCGAGGCCCGGATCATGCAGGTGCGCGCGCAGGTGATTCCGCAACTGACGGCCAAGGGCGAGTATACGCGGCTCGACGAGGTTTCCACGATCGACCTGGGCGACGGCACGACGTTCGAGGCCGGAAAACTCGACAACTATTCGGCTTCGGCGGAGGTCAGCCAGCTTTTGTATTCGGGCGGATCGGTGCGGGCGGCTATGGATGCGGCGCGTCAGTACCGCGACCGCAGCCAGTTCGGGTCCTTCCGGGCCAGCCAGGAATTGATTCGCACCATTCAGACTTCGTTTCACGACATTCTTCTGGCGCAGGCGGCGGTCAAGGTGGAGGAGGAGTCGGTTCAGCAGCTTAAGAGCCTGGCGGAGCAGGCAGAGCGGAAGTTCATGAACGATACGGCCTCGGAATTCGACATGCTCAGCGCCAAGGTGCGGCTGGCGAACGAAATTCCGCAATTGATCCGGGCCCGGCGCGATGTCGACGTGGCCAAAGAATCTTTCCGGAATCTGCTGCATCTGGACGAGGCGTTCTTCGAGCTGGCCGGGGAATTGGTTTTCAAGCCGGAGGAGCCGGCGTTGGAGGCTTTGCAGGAATTGGCTCAGGCGCGCCGTCCGGAAATTCACGAACAGGAAAAGCTGGTCGACCTGTGGAAGTCGGACATCCGGGTCGAACGCGGGGGCTATCAGCCGTCGCTTCGGGCCCGGGCGGCGTATAAAGGCGCCAATCCCGGCAATTCTTTTTCGGGCGACAGCGAATGGGATTGGGGCTGGAATGCGGGGCTGACGGCGGAGTGGAGCGTGTTCGACGGCGGCCTGCGGCGCGGCCGGGTTATGGAGAAGGGTCTGGAACTGCTCAAGGCACAGGACAACTTGAGCGAACTCAAACGCTCCGTGGCCCTGGAGGTGAAAACCTACTATCTCGAGTTGCAGCGCGCCGCCGAAGCGGTGACGGCCAGCCGGGATAATGTGGCGCTGGCCGAAAAGAGTCTGGCCATTGCCCAGGCCCGGTACGATGCGGGGTTGGCCACCTACCTGGAATTTACGGACACCAACCTGGCGCTGAGCCGGGCCCGGTTGACTTGGTATACCGCTTTGCGCGAACACATGAACGCCCTGGCATTGATTCGATTTGCCTGCGGAATCGAATACGGCCAACCCATTAAATAAGGAACCCCAACATGCCTTCATCGAAATCGACTTCTCGGTCCAAATGGATTCTATACGCCATGCTGGGCGCCAGCCTGCTCGCCCTTGTTTTCTTTGCCATGACGCATCGCCCGCCCGAGACCGCCGAAAAAGTGGCCGACAAGCCCCTGGCGGTGTCCGTGCAAGAACTTAAGGCCGGGCCGATTCCCGATCTGGTTTCGATTCCGGGCCGGTTGGAAGCCACGGTGGAAGCCGATCTGGCGGCTGAAAAGCCGGGGTTGATTGTCGAGCTGACGGCCGACAAGGGCGACCGGGTTCAAAAGGACCAGGTGCTGATGAGCGTCGACGACCGGTCCTGGAAGGCCTTCGTGGACAAGGCCGAAATCGACCTGCGCGAGGCCAACAAGAGCTTGAAGCGCTGGGAGGAACTGCGCAAGACCGGCGCGGTGTCCATCGACGAATACGACACGATCAAGGCCCGCCAGGAATTGGCGGCGGTGGCGTTGGCCGATGCCCGGGCGCATTGGGAGCGTTGCCGGATTGTCAGTCCCTGCGATGGGATAGTGGCCAATCGGTATGTGGATTTGGGAGAATACGCCCGTGAAGGCGACCCGGCGTTCAAAGTCGTGCAAATAGATCCGGTGAAGGTGGCGATGGATATTTCGGAACGGGATATCGACGCCATGAAAATCGGGTCGCCGGTGATCTTTTCGGTGGACGCCCTGGGCGGGCAAAGTTTTACGGGACAGGTCGCGTTTATTTCGCCGCTGGCGGCGCGAGACAGCAATTCGTTTCGGGTGGAGGCTTCGGCGCCGAATCCGGAGTTGACGCTGAAGCCGGGCATGATTGCGCGGGCTTCCCTGACGCGAAGAATCTGGGAGCAGGCGCTGGCCGTGCCGCTGTCCGCCGTGGTGCCCCAGAAAGGGGAGTATGTCGTTTTTATTGTGCAGGACGGTCGGGCGGTCCGGCGAGTGCTGCGGATCGAGTCGATGGTGGGCCAATACGCGGTGGCGGCGTCGGGAGTTAGCGAGGGCGACTTGCTGGTGTTGGACGGCGCCCGGACCTTGATGGACGGCGCCCCGGTGACGATACTCGAGAATCCCGGCAAGTAGATGTTTCTTTTCGATTGTCTTTTTTTTGCCATGAAGGTGAGGCGGTATGCTGATTACCAACTATGCCATTAAATTTCGCACGGCGGTGATTGTCTTCGTGCTCGTGATTACGATGCTCGGAAGCATCGCCTATATGTCGCTGCCGCGGGAGGGCGCGCCGGACATCACGATTCCGTATGTTTTTGTGACGGCCATCTATGAGGGCACCGCGCCCGAGGAGATGGAAAATCTCGTTACGATTCCGATGGAGAAAAAGCTTAACGATCTGGAAAACGTCAAGGAGATGTCGTCCACGTCGTCGGAAGGCGTTTCGTCCATCGTCATCGAATTTTTGCCTAAGGAAGACATCGACAGCGCGAAGCAGAAGGTGAAGGACAAGATTGACCTGGCCAAACCGGATCTGCCGGAGGATCTCGACGAGCCGGCGGTAGAGGCGATCAATTTCAGCACGGACATGCCGATCTTGATGTTGGCGTTATCCGGCGATCCCGACCTGGAGCGGCTTAAGAACCTGGCCGACGATTTGCAGGACCAGATTGAAGCTTTGCCCGGCGCCAAGCAGGCGGTTATTTACGGCGCCCGCGAACGCGAAATCCGCGTGGAAGTCGACCTGAACCGGGTCATCGCTTATCGCCTGCCGCTGGCGGAAGTGTCCCGGGCGATCGCGATGGAGAATTCGACCGTGTCGGCGGGAAATCTGGAGATGACCGGCGGCAAATTTCAGGTCCGCATTCCGGGCGAGTTTACGATGGCCAACGAGCTGAAGGACTTGGTGGTCGCGGTGCGGGACGGCAAGCCGATCTACCTGACGGACATTGCCGCCGTGACGGATACGTACAAGGATCTCTCGTCGATCTCGCGCCTGAACGGGGAGCCTTGCCTGGCGATTCACGTCAAAAAACGCTCGGGCATCAACACGGTCGCGCTGATCGACAACATCAAAAAGACGCTCGACCGGTTTCAGCTTCCGCCGGGCATCAAGCTGACGATCACAAGGGACGAATCCAAGTTCATCGCCGAAATGATTGCCGAGTTGGAAAACAATATTTTCTCGGGCTTCGTTTTGGTGGTGGCGATCATTCTTTTGTTCATGGGCTGGAGGAACAGCCTGTTTGTCGGGTTCGCGATTCCGTTGTCGATGTTGCTGGCGTTTGTCGTGATGAGCCTGCTGGGCCTGACGTTGAACATGATCGTGCTGTTCAGCCTGGTGCTGGCCGTCGGCATGCTGGTGGACAACGCCATCGTGATTGTGGAAAACATCTACCGCAATCGCACGCTGGGCCTGAGCCGCATCGAGGCGGCGCGGAGGGGCGCTTCCGAAGTGGCTTGGCCGGTGATCACGTCCACCCTGACCACGTTGGTGGCCTTTTGGCCGCTATTGTATTGGCCGGACATCATGGGCCAGTTCATGAGTTTCCTGCCCAAGACGCTGATCGTTACGCTGACGGCTTCGTTGTTCGTTGGCGTAGTGGTGAATCCGGCGTTGTGTTCCATTTTCATCCACGGCGAAAAGCAGAAAGTGCAGCACGACGCCAGCGGGGAAATTGTGAGCCATCACGGTTTCGTGCTGGGCTATGAGCGGCTGCTTCGCGGGGCGCTGCTGCACCGGGGCAAGATCATGCTGCTGGGCGTAATCCTGCTGGTTTTGAGCGTGCAGGCCTATGCGCGCTTCGGGCGCGGCATGGAGTTGTTTCCCGACACGGAGCCGCGAAACGCCACCGTGGAAGTGAAGTTTCCCCAGGGGACGCCTATCGAAAAGACGGATGCCGCGATGCGGGAAGTGGAGCGAAAGCTGGTCCCGTTCAAGGATATCAAGTTTACGCTGACGAACGTAGGGGCGACCTCCGGCCGGGGCATGGGCGTGGCCGGGACGCATGTCGGGGTGGTGGAGGCCGAGTTTTTGTCGGCGGACGAACGAGAGGGCAATACGATGCGGCTGGTAGAGGATATCCGCAAGGCGATCGGCGGGATTCCCGGCGCGGAAGTCAAAGTGGATCGCGAAAAGGAAGGTCCCCCGACGGGTGCTCCGATCAGCATCGAATTGGCGGGCGACGATTTTGAGGCGTTGTCGCAGTTGTCCGGGGAGATCAAGCGGGCGATCGAAGACGTGCCCGGTCTGGTTGACTTGCAGGACAATTTGGAGGAAGCCCTGCCGGAGTTGCAGTTCCGCGTTGACCGGCAAAAAGCCGCGCTGCTGGGGTTGGATACCGCGACGATCGGGCGCTTTCTGCGTTCCGCGATTTACGGGGCCGAAAGCAGCAAGTTCCGCGCGGGCGAAGACGAATACGATATTACCGTCCGCCTGCCGTCGGACGCCCGCCAGGGTGCGAACTTGCTGGGGCAGGTTTTCATTCCCTTGGGCAACGGGGAATCGGTGCCGCTGTCGTCGCTGGGGCAGGCCGTGTATACCGGCGGCCGCGGCGACATCATGCGCAAGAATCAGAAGCGCGTGATCACCATTTCGGGCGATATCCAACAGCGCAGCATCGATGCGATTTTGCGGGACATCCGGGCGAGGGTGGAGGCGATTCGTATGCCGCGGGGTTATGCCGTGACCTACTCGGGCGAAAACAAGGATATGAACGAATCCGGCGCGTTTCTGTTGAAAGCTTTTGGGTTTGCCGTGGCCATGATTGCCGTTATTTTGGTGATCCAATTCAACTCGGTGGTCTATCCGGCGATCATCATGGTGTCGGTGATTCTTTCGTTGATCGGCGTTATCTGGGGGTTGCTGATTTGCCGGATGCGATTTGGCGTCATCATGACGGGCTTGGGCGTCATCAGTTTGGCTGGGGTGGTGGTCAACAATGCCATTGTATTAATCGATTGCGTGCTGCAGCGCCGCAAGGAAGGCGTGTCGGCCGCCGAGGCGGTGGTGATCGCCGGGCGTTTGCGTTTGCGGCCCGTTTTGCTCACCGCCGGCACGACGGTTTTGGGCTTGATTCCGATGGCCATCGGCTGGAGTGTTGACATTCATACGTGGCCGTGGAAATTTGTAGCCGGCGCCGAGTCGAGTTCGTGGTGGGCGCCGATGGCGGTCGCCGTGATCTTCGGATTGACGCTGGCGACCGTGCTGACGCTGGTGGTGGTGCCGGTGATGTACAGTTTGGCGGAATCTTTTGCCCATTACTTCCGCAAGTACAATCCGGCGACGCATGAGGAAGAGGAGTAGGCGTGGGAGTAGGAGGGGGAGGGGGAGGGGGAAGTAAACAGTGAACAGTAAACAGTGAACAGTAAACAGTGAACAGTAAACAGTGAACAGTAAACAGTGAACAGTAAACAGTAAACAGTGATCAGTAGTCAGTGTACAGCGGGCAATACTTGGTTCATGATGATCACTGATCACTGATTACTGATCACTGATTACTGATCACTGATTACTGATTACTGATTACTGATCACTGATCACTGATCACTGATCACTGATTACTGACTACTGATCACTGCTTCCTGCCCCCTTCTTAAAAAGGAGCTGTCTTGTGAACGTGTTGATACATATTTGTTGCGCGCACTGTTTTGGCAAGACGCTGGATGGGTTGCGGGCGGAATTTGGCTATCAACTGGCGGCGCGGGGTTTGTGGTATAATCCGAATATTCATCCGTTGTTGGAATACCGCCGCCGCATGAAGGCGCTCAAGGTTTATCTGGAGCGCGATCCGGTTCCGGTCGATTTTGTCGAAAAGTACGGGCTTATTCCTTTTTGCGAAAATACCTACGGGCACTACCAGAAGCCGGACCGTTGCGCGCGCTGTTATGCGATTCGGTTGGACACCACCGCCGAACGAGCCGCCGCCTTGGGCATGGATGCGTTCACCACCACCATGATCACCAGCGTGCATCAGAGCCATCAGATGATCCGTGCCGCCGGGGAGGAAGCGGGCCGCAGACACAAGATTTCCTTCCTGTACCGCAATTTGCGGCATGTCGAGCCCGACGAGAAGAAGCTGCGCGAGATTTATCGTCAGTCGTATTGCGGCTGCGTATTCAGCGAATATGACCGTTATGCCTCCACCACCAAGCATCTTTATCGGGGCGAAGGAGAGCTGGAATCGGAAGGGGACGACGTTTTTACGCCCGCAGATTGATCGCGCCGCCGTTGGGATGTGGCTGTTCTTCCGGCGTCGCGGCGGCAAAGCGTCCGGCCTTGTGGGAATAGAGAACCGCTTTGTCGCGATTGGGCGGAGGGGCATCTTGTGCCTCCACTACAATAGTTGCGGGAACGCTGCGGAAGCTGTACCGATCGACCGGCAAATTTTGCCATGCGGATGCGTCCGGAGTGGTTTTTCCCTGCTTTACCGCGGTTTTATCCGTTACATCCAGGATCTGAACCGCTGCCTTTAGCCCATGAATAATCGCTTCCATGATCAACCATTCGTCATCGGCGCCGCGGCAAAAAACTTAAGCAACCTGTAGAATTGGCTGAGAACTTGTTTCAGACCGGCAGAATCGGTCCCTAGGAGGAAAATAGGAATTACGACCCGTTCGGTCTTTTATGTGAAACGATCATTTATCGATTTGCCGGTAGATCCGTATTTTGGAGGGTCGCGCTCCGTCGCGACCGGAAGAAGACGGTTCCGACGGAGCGGAACCCTCCAGGAATCGTGTACTTGGATTGCGGCGGGTGCATCTTGACACGGCCTCCGCGCATATGAATAAGAATCCACGTCCTTACGGACGCGGCTACGTAGCCGCCGGCGTAAGCCGGTGGTTTCTTTCCAGTGCCAGACGTTGAGGAGGGGCCGTGTCAAGATGCACCCGATTGCGGCCGTCTCGTCTATTTTTCTTCGGGTAGCGGAGGGAAAGCTTTTTCGTCCGCCGGGGTGCTTTGCCGGAACGGCTTGCGGGGCAGGTCGATGACGATCTGAAAGGGACTCCACAGGGTTTTGAGGACGTCTTGGCCGAGTTTGCCGCCGGTTTTGACCGTATCGACGAGAAAGCCGGCCGTTCCCTTGGCCAAATCCGCCACGGGTTCCTTGTGCAGCAATTTATCGAAAGGATCGGATACGTTGCCCTTCACATGGATCCGGGTGAGCATCTTGGCCAGGTTGGCGAAGGGTATCAGGATCGAGAGATGAATGGAGTGCAGCGTTCCGGCGACGACATAAAGATCCACGAGGTTGGTTTCCAGATCGTAAGTGCCGCCTGGTTGAACTTCAAAGGCCGCGATGCGATTGGCCAGGCGCATGCTATGAATCGTAATCAGCGGCCAGTCCAGTTGAAGCGTACAGGCCAAATCGGTTCCTCCCTGCACCGAGGCCGGGGTAACGCCGATGAATCTCAACACGGCCGAAAAGAGCGGGCTGGTATCGAGAGCGGCGCTTTCGACGGCAAATTGCGTCTTCACAGACAAATCTTTCCTCGTGAAGCCGGCGCCGACGATCTTTGCCCGGCCGGCGGCCAGACCTTTGGCGATTTTGGATTCCATTTGCAGATCGCTGAAGAGCGCTTGAAGATCGATATTCGAAAAAACCATGCCGACGTCGTAGTGGGCGTTGGTGAAGGAGACGCGCGCGACGGCATCGAGATGGCCGCGGCAGGCGTCGCTGGAAAGGGAGTCCGTGGCCAGCTCTCCGTCCTGTAAAGTGAAAGCCGCGGCGACGAATTGGGTGAACGCGATGGACAGGGGGGCGGGCGGCGTCAAAGAGGCGAAGGTGGCGCGGCCCTTTAAGTTATAATGAAGCGGCCCGCCCGTTGACATGGAGTAGTCCACTTGCCCGGCCAGACCGATCGTCCCATCGCCCCGTATGCCGAGCATGGCAGGGGTCCAGAACGGATGAGGAGCCGATGCGGTTCGCAGTCGGATGAAGGCATTTGTAAACTCGGCCGAGAGCCGCCGGGCGGTTGGGTCGAACAGGAGGGGGCAATTCCTGGCGGAGACCGACCAGGCGGTCGCGTCCACATAGACGCTGGTCAGGCGGGCGTTCGTGCCCATGAAATCGAGTAGAAGCTGGCTTTCGACGATCAGGGGTTGGGAGTCGGCAGCAAAGAATTTCATGCTGTCGACGGTGGCATTGCCCTGGATTTCGAGCGAGGGCCAGTTGGTCAGGCTGCCGCGCATGGACAGGTTGACGGTGAAGGAGCCGTCGGCCGACCGGATGTCGCCGGCCTCGAGGGCCGCTAGCAGGGCCTTGCTTTCCAGGTCGCCCAGACGGTGAGCGGCGGCCAGCATGCCGTTGAATTCCGAGCTTTTCGAATCGATCCAGCCCATGAAGTTGAAGCGGTTGACGCCGTCATCCGAAAACCGGCTTAGGCGAATGTCTCCGCGGCTGCCGGTCCAAAAGAGGTCCAGGGCCACGTTGTTCCATTGCCAGGACATATCCGATTCGTCGACAATGCGGAGAGCGCCTTTTCGCAGGGTCAGCGACTGCAAGTCGGAATAATCGGACGGCGCCTCCATGAACTCTTCGAAGGCCTTCGTCGTCATCGGACTGGACGGAGTGCAATGGCCTTTGTCAAAGTAGGCCGTCAGCAGGGCGTCGTCGACGATCGCTTCCGACAGGATGGGCCGCCAGCCCTGCCGTCGGAACGAGAGCCGCAGCGAGCCGATCGACAGCCAGGGGCGTCCCTGCGGATCGCGCAACTCGATGCCTCGGAGAAAAGTAGGCGCAAAGAAATTCAGTTCGACGGTCCTGATGGACAGCGGGCCGGTCCACAGTTTCGGCAGGGCTTTGCGCGCCAAAGCCTCTACCAGCACAGGCGCCAGCCATAGTTTGAGCAGCAGCAGTCCCAAGCCGAATGCCCCTATCGCGAACCCCAATGTTTTAATCGCAAACTTCAAGCGGTTTTCCTTGTCTTGCCTTCAATTAGAATAACTTTTCCCATATCCACTTTGAAGCATGGCGGTATACTATAATGGATTTGAGCGAAAAATCGAGAACGATGGTTTCTGCATGCAGGAATTGGACGGCGCAAATGGGTATGCGTACACGCCGGCAACGCCTGAAGCCATCATGGGGGTTAGAGTAAAAAGGTTTTTCATCCTGACTTGGCTGGCCGCGATGTCCTCGTTGGCTCCAGCCGAAACGTTGCCGGCTCCCGACGTGTCGGATGCCGTGGAGCTGGACGCCATCAACCCGCTCTCCGATTGGAGCCAGACGACCTTCGCCGGGTTATCCACCAACCGAGTTTGGAACGGGCGCCTGGATATTTTTCATGAATGGCTGGGCGATCAATTGGACGGCCATGTCAAAAGAGTGGATGCCTTTTTCGCCGACGAAGCATTCTCGGAAGTTTCCTCCTCGTCTTTTAAATTAAAGCTGTACGTAAAAATCAAGAAAGACGCTCCGGCCGTCAAGGCCACCCCGGCGCTCGACTCGAAATTGGCTCTTCCCAACCTGGAAAACAAGTTGCACGTTTTTGTCGACAACATCGCGCCCGACCAACTGCCGGGCGCCGATCCGACGGATCGGAAAAGCAGGCTGCAACTGGGTCTGCGGACCCTTATGCCGCAATGGGGCAAATCGAGCATCAAACTGGATAACGGAGTGAGGTGGAGCGGGGAACCCATTGCGTTTTCGTCTCTCAAATGGCAACGCCGCATCCCGTTGGGCGTATGGTCGCTCGACGTGCAGGAAAAAGGCTACTGGTACAGCGACGACGGCTTTGGCGAGCAAACCCAGATGAATTGGACCCGGTGGGTGATGCCCGATCTTGGCTTTCGTTCCACCACGGCCGCGCAGTGGACCGAAACCAGCAACGGATTGGAGATGGAACAAACCCTTCGCCTGGGCTATATCATCGAGCACGGCAAGAAAGGCGTTGCCTTCCAAGCCAGTGTTTTCCCGCAAAAAGTCGCCCCCGTGTACATCAACAACTCTCTCGTCAACCTGACCTATCGGGTTTTAATCTATCGTCAATGGCTCTATTTCGAAGTGACTCCGCAGCTCGAATTTCCTTATGACGAAGATTACCAGGCCACCCCTTCCATTCGCGTGGGCGTCGATATGTTTATGGGCGAAAGCTGGCTGCGCTGATTGGTGGGGCAGGGCTTCTTTTGTAGGAGCCGCACCCCGTGCGGCGATCCGGCAGGATAAGCAACCAATGAAAAACGCGCCAAGACGTTCGATCGCCTGGCGCGCTGAGACGAGGGTTGAAGTTTATCCGCGTTTAATGAACAAACGGCCCCGCGCTTTCGGGTGAGCATAGGCCCGCGCGACGTGCTGGTTGCCGCTTTTTTTTCGCCGCACCTGGTCGATCTCATCCTTTTTCAGCCGGAGCAGCTCGTGGAGTCGCTCGATCCACAGCCGGTCCTGCGCAATGACGGACGTGATCGTGTCATGGAACAGGCCGGTATCGGTCTCGCTGCCGAAGAAACTTTTCATGATCCGGCTGCGTTCGTCGGCAATATCGATGAACGATTCTATGGCCCCCTGCAGCAGGGCTTCGTTCATCCGCGCCGACAACTCACGGATGGTTTCCAGGGCGTTTGGAATGACCTCGGGCATGGCGCGTCATCCGGAAATATGAATGCTGCTGACGGAGCTGACGGGCAGTTCTTCTCTCGGACTTTCCTTGGTGGCCACTTCCTTCCAGGCCTCGCGCAGTTCGTTCATCATTTTTTTCACGTCGCTGACGGGTTTGACCACCTTGTTGATGTTGGCATGGCTGAGGTGGTTGACCATGAAGTCATAGAGCTTCTGGAGGTTTTGGGCAATCTGGCCGCCTTTTTCCATGTCCAGCGACACGGCGAGTTCGGTGATGATGTCCTGGGCGTGCAACAGGGTGTTGTTAATGGTCTCGATGCGCTCCGGGCCTTCCATGTCGAACGCCTTTTCGGCTTTTTCGAGCGAGCGGATGCAGTCGTCGTACAGCATGACGATCAACTCCATCGGACTGGCCGTGGTGATGTTCACTTCCTGATATTTTCTTACTGTTTGCATGAGATTCTCCTTCTGTTGACTGTTTTAAACTGGGACCAATTCTCCTTCCGACGGAACGGCGTGGGTTCGGCCGGCTTCGATTTGCCGGATGGAGTTGAGCAGCAGATGCCGGGTCCACTTGGCTGCGCCGGCAATCTGTTCGTACAACTCGCGGGACCGTTTGTTGGAAAGCAAAGATTCCGAATACTTCTCTTCATGCGGCGCGCGCTGGGCGCCGCTGCGATAGCTGATCGGCCAAAGACTCATGTCGAGAAAAAGAGAGCAAGTCCTATTCTCCACGAGCTGCCGGTCGATTTGCCGGAGCGTTTCGAGATATCCCCGGGCGATGGCTTCGTCCTCGGGGCGGGGGGCCTTGAGCATCATGATGAGTTGGTTGCAGAGCATGGCTGCTTCATGAGCCTTGCTCATGGTTTCCAGGAGCTGTTCCACCGTTTCGCGCAATGCGGAGCAGATCGCGTCCATCGGCCCGACTTCGTAGCCGTCGTGCTGCCGGGCGATGGCGTCATAGGCGTCGAAGGGCTCGCCGCCAAGGCGGGCCAGCAGGGAGGGATGGGCCAGTTCCATGCCGCGGATGAGCGCGCCGCCGGTGGTGGCGTTGACGAACCGGATGTCCGGATGAGACCGGATGTAATTTTCGAGCAGATCGATGTAGCACTTGAATTGTTCGGTGGTCGGCACGTCGGCTTGATAATTGCCGGGCGTCCGGATCAACCGGGCCGGGTCGAGCCGGCTGCCGTGGTACATGGAGTTGCTGACGTGCGTGGTTCCATCGTCGGAAAAACTCAAATCGGCGCCGATGCAAATAATCGGGTTGCAGCCCATGCGGATGGCCAGATCGATGGCCGAGGTGGTCACGGTGCCGGCGGCGGTCAGCGCGCCTTTGGATTCCCCGACGGTGTTGAGCCATTCGCTGATGGGATTCGAGGCCATGGACGCGCTGAACAGACCCCGGAACTTGGGGAGCAGGGGCGGATACGCCAGGGAAGAACAGGCCAGATACAAATCGTCGCAGCAAGTTTCGAATTGGCGTGCGGTCAAATGGCTGGCATCGACGGAGACGGTCAGGTCGGGCCGAAGGCCGGCTTTCCGGAGGGGACGCAAGGCGGTGCCGGTGGAGACGATCACGGCTTGTCCGGCGGCCTGCGGCAGATACGCCAGCGCCTCGTTCAGCGAAGGGCCGGCTCCGACAATGACGGCGGGTTTGCCGGCAAAAAGACCTTCCAGCCGGGCTACGCCGGGATGGGCGATCAGTTGGGGCAGATTCTGGATTGTGTTGTATTGCCAGTGAGGACCCCGATAAACCAGCGTGCCGAGATTGAACACATTCAAATGCACGGTATTTTTGGCGCGGCTTAAAGAAGAATAGTAGAAATTCGCCGCATCGGACGAAAGCTCGCGCATTTCCAGGACGCGGACTTCCGGCGCCCGCTTGAGATCGACCAGGGAAAGAAATTGTTTCTCGACGAGGGCTTCGTCCATGCCGATGGCCAGCGACAGCCGGCCTTCCTGGACGAGCTCTTCCAGCGGACAGGCGCGGAAAAGGTCCGCGGCTGCGGCGGGTTCCGATTCCAACAACAGGATGCGTACATGCTCCGGCATCCGCCGAAACACCATCTCCAGGTCTTCCGCGCCGGAGGCGCCGAGCAGGATGACGATGCCGGGATCGCCCAATGTGCCGGCCTTCCGCAGTTGGACGTCGACCGGTTCCAAGGCGGGTTTCAGCGGCGCGGTGGTTCCGTGGAGGGCCTGGCGGATGCGGTCGGCGGCCTCCGGGTCGAAGGCGCCCAGGGTATCCAGCCGGTGCGTCAGGTCCGTTCCGGAATCAGGGAGCTGTTCGGATGTATTGAACATCGACATAGTCTCTCAGCATGGGCAGCAAGACTTGAAAGCGGGTCAGGACGCCGGGCAGCTCGGTTTCCAACAGTTGGGAGAGCTGAGTCATGTCGTTTTGGCCAAGATGGTCCGCCAGCCGGTCCAGCGTGGCGCGAAAGTTCGCTTCGACCTCGAGCAGCGAGCCTTGGGCATCGCTCATCAGGGATCGGTCGATCTCGAACAGCGAGACCATGTCGTTTTCGAACACATCGAAGTCGCGAAGGTTCACCGCGAGGGGCGACAGCAGGCCGAACGCTTCGGGCGAACGCGCGTGCAGGGCGCCGGCGCATTTTTTGCAGTCGTCGACGAGTTGCTGAAGGCCTTCGATCGAGCGGTCGAGCGCATAGAGCGTGAACTCTTCGATCGATTCGATATTTTTGGATGAGGGTGCTGGATTCATGTTTTTCCCTTGGTTGTTGGCCGTTCGAACCGGACTCGTGTCCGGCCCCTCGCGGGGCCGGACACGATCGCGGATTTCTTACCTCTTAGCCGATCAGCTGCATAACGCTGCCCGGCAAGGCATTGGCCTGAGCCAACATCGCCGTACCCACCTGCGACAGGATCTGGTACTTCGAGAACAAGGTTGTCTCATAGGCCACATCCACGTCGCGAATACGGCTTTCCGTCGCGCGGATGTTTTCTTCGTAATTCCTCAGACCGCTCAGTGCCTGCTCCATCCGGTTCATTTCGGCGCCGAGCACCGAACGAATCGAACTGACGTAGTCGATGCCGAGGTTCAGTTTGTCCACGGCGCCCTGAGCCACCGATTGAACGGAGATGCTCAGATTTTCGCCGCAGATCAAGCTCGCCCACATGACGGTGCTCGGGTTGGAGCCCAAGAGGGTCATGTTGATCGAGCCGTAGCTGTAGGAGTTGTAGGAGCCCACGATGGCGTAGTTGGTCGCCGTCAGGTTGATGGGCACCTCGTTGAAGACCTGATTGCTGTCAGGTCCCACTTGCAGCCGAACCGAACCGAAGCCCTGTTGGACTCCGTCGCCCGTGGCCGTGGCCACGCCCGAACCGCCGCGGAACAGATACAGGCCGTTGAACTTGCCGGCCGCCGTGGCGCCGCTGGTGATGCGTTGGATCTCCTTCTGCATCTGCTCGAATTCCTTCTGCAGATTGCCGCGGTCGACCTGGCTCTTGGTGCCGTCGTTGGCCATAATCGCCAGTTCCGCCATACGGCCCATGATGTCATGGATCTTTTGGAGCCATGAATCGGCCGTTTGCAGATAGTTGATCTTATTTTCGATGTTGCCGGCGGCTGCGGCGGAGTTGCGGTACTGCGCGCGCAGACGTTCGCTCATGGCCAGACCGGCCGGATCGTCGCCCGCCATGTTGATGCGCAAACCGGATGACAAACGCGACATCGATTTGCGAAGGTTGGTGACGTTGGCTGTATAGCTTTTCCACACTGAGAACGCGGGAATGTTATTATATACTTGCATGACTAATTCCTCCGTGAATTTTTCTGTTTAAGCGGGACTCCTTTCCCACCTTTTTGTCGGACCCTGTCCAGTGCCTCACGGCTTTCCGACCCCCGGGCCGTGAAGTGTCCAGTTACTGCCAGTCAGTTTGCCTGTTCATCCCTCCTTTCATTCGTATGATCTGTCTTGCGTCTTGCGAAATGCTGACCCAGCGAGTTCTTGAGTTTCTCCAGTTCGCCTTCGCCGCGTTTCACGGCCTGGATGTTCTCCTTCTGGATCGCTTCATAAACTTCCTTGCGATAGATGCTGATTTCGTGGGGCGCCGTGAAGCCCAGGCTGACCTGGTCTCCCCGAATCCCGAGCACCTTGATCTCGATATTGCTGCCGACCATTACGCTTTCGTCCGACTTCCGTGTCAGTACCAACATGGTTGAAGCCCTCCTTGGCTATGTTGAAAAGCGGTTTCACGACGGGTTGCTCAATTCGCTTTGCGGACGGCCGCTTCCACTTCCTGTTCGCTGGATTCCGGCCTGGCCTCCTCGGCGACGTTCATCTTGCTCAGCGCGTCCCAGATTCGGTAACGGACGGGATAATTCTGGCCGTCGCAGATGATCTGCTTGCCGATGCACGCCTGAATGTTCACCACGACCGGGCCCTGCAAATTGGCGGTGATGTTGTGCATGTCCTTGGTGACGGTGACGATGCTGATGATCAGCGTGTCCTCCGGCCGTTCCAGGTGCAGGAATTTGGCGTCCGCTTCGCCGATGCGCGGGCGGTAATCCGGGCAGATCATGAACGGATCCACGCAGACGAACGCCAGATCGGGCGGGTTCAACGCGTGCATGAAGAAGAACGGACGCGTATCCGATTTGCAGAGGAATACGAATTCCTTCACGTTTTCGAATGCGGGAAGTCCTTCGGGGAAGTGGAAGATATTCTCCGAATGCACGGGAAGCGAGACCAGCCGCGAATATGGGTTGATCGTCATCGACCCGCTGCTTTTTTGTGCCTTGCTGTAAGTGTCCATAACCTTTCCTCTCTATTCGTGTCTTTCTCGCCTGTTCGGCATTCTATTCCGCTGCCATGCATGGGAGCAGGGGCGATGCCATGCGTCGTTTGCTTTCGTCTGCCCTTGATTTATTGGGGAAAACGATCTGAATGGGGGACATGTGGTGCAGGTCAAAAATGCCGGTAGCGGCAAAAAGTTCTTCGGACAGAGGGGCGGCGCCGTCGGTCGGGAGCAGGGCCTCGAAGTAGTTTTTCCAGCGGAGGTTGTCCGCCAGGGAGGCTGTTCCGGTTATAAAATGGCAATGAGCGGGGAGGGGCTGGGAAGCCTGATCGATCACGTCGACGGCTATGCCTCCGATGCGGCGTCCCTTCCAGCAGGAATTGAAGTCCCAGATGGCCTGCACCCGGATGCCCCGGCGCTTGAGTTCCTGCAGCCAGAGGGACGGGAATTTACCGACGCCGCAAAGAACGATTTCCCGGATGTTCCGGCGACGCAATTCGTCGCAGACGCTTTGAAGCGGGGTCAGCAGCGCGATGTGGCCCAGCAGTTCCCGGGACAGGGGGCGCCGATGGCGGAGGCCTCTCCAAATGGCCGAGGGTATGGCCGCGAGCCCGGCGCGAAAACCTTGCAGGGCCTCCTCCTTGACGGCTACCAGGAAGTATCGCTGCAACGTGTCGATGAGCGCCGGCCAGATGGCGTTCCAGGGAAAGAAGGCGAACCAGAGGTAAATGTTGTTCCGGATCAGCAGGCGCAGGATGTGCCCGGTGTTGCGGCCGCCGCCGTCGCGGACGTGGTGCACCATGCGGCCATGATTGCATAAGGCGATGCGGTATCCCGCCTGGTAGAGCCGGAACGACAAATCGTATTCTTCGCCATAATACAGATAGCCGTCCGGATAGCCGCCGATTTCTTCCAGAGCGCTGCGGCGGAACCCGCAGGCGCAGCCGTGAAAGACGGTCGGAAGCAGGCAGGCCTCTTCGTTTTGGCCGTTCAGAATGCGGAAGGCCGCCGCCCCGACGCCGGCGTCGGCTTTGAAAAGATCGATCATGGCCTGGCCCAAGCCGGGGTCGATATAGGCGTCGTCGTCCAAGACCAGGACGAAGGGGCCTGTGGAGGCTTTGAGCCCGGCATTGCGGGCAACCGCCCCCAGATTGCAGGGCATTTGGATCAGACGGCAGGGAATGTCGCCAAGGTGTTCGGGCAGGGAAACCTCTTGCCGGCCATTGTTGATGACCAGGATTTCCGCCTGAATGCCTTGCAACGCTTCGGCATTCTTGCGCACGCTGTCCAGGCAACGCTCCGGGCGGTTGTTGGTCAGCACTATGACGCTCAGTTCCACCGGCATTTTATTTGCCTCCGATTTCTCCTTGCCCTCTGTGCTAGCAGCTTGGATGCCTCCGCCTTGCGAATGGGCGATTATGGACTGGGGATTGGATGGTTCTGGAGAGTGGACTCGGTTGGAAAAAGCGCCGGTTTGCGGAACCAGCCCGCCAAAAGAGGCCCAAACGTACGGATATCGGTTGTGGGTCGGCTCTGTGAACCGGTTGTTTGGGGTTTTATCGGCAGGATTCATGACTCCGACGTGGACATCCGGCGGCTTGGGGCAATTCCTGCCCGTTCCGGGAAACAATTGCCGCAAGACGCGAGTTTGATGTTCGATGTAACATGCCTTATTGTAAATAATTATGAATAATATCTCAAGAAGGGCTGTTTAAACGCTTTTTAAAGGGGTGATGCCCGGTCTAAACGCTTAAGTATTACGCGCGCGATACCGAATGTTTCAGACAAGGCCAGATAAAGGTTTTTCCGGCCTACTCAAGTAGAAAGGAGAGTGATGCAGGCCAATCGAAAATAGCGATGACTGAGTCAACGGGAAGTCGAATCCATCGCACGCCGGTTGACTCTTAGTTCGAGCGCGATGGTGCGGTCAAGGATGGCCGCAGGTGGACAAAAAAGTAAAAAATTCACGGAGGAATTGTCATGCAAGTATATAATAACGTACCCGCCTTTGCGGTGTGGAAGAGCTACACATCCAACGTCACCAACCTTCGCAAGTCGATGTCCCGTTTGTCATCCGGTTTGCGCATCAATATGGCAGGTGACGATCCGGCCGGTCTGGCCATGAGCGAACGTCTCCGCGCGCAGTATCGGAATACGGCGGCAGCAGCCAACAACGTCGAAAACAAGATCAACTACCTGCAAACGGCGGATTCATGGCTCCAAAAGATCCATGACATCATGGGCCGTATGGCGGAACTGGCGATCATGGCCAACGACGGCACCAAGAGCCAGGTCGACCGCACCAATCTGCAGAAGGAATTCGAGCAGATGCAGAAGGAGATCCAGCGCATTACCAGCGGCGCCACCGCCGCCGGCAAGTTCAACGGCCTGTATCTGTTCCGCGGCGGTTCGGGCGTGCCCACAGCCACGGGCGACGGAGTCCAAACGGGCTTCGGCGCGGTTCGTCTGCAAGTAGGACCTGACAGCAACCAGGTCTTCAACGAGCAACCCATCAACCTGACGGCGACCAACTACGCCGTGGTGGGCTCCTACAACACCTACAGCTACGGCTCGGTCAACATGACCCTCTTGGGCTCCAACCCGAGCACCGTCATGTGGGCCAGCTTGATCTGCGGCGAAAATCTGAGCATCTCCGTTCAATCGGTGGCTCAGGGCGCCGTGGACAAACTGAACCTCGGCATCGACTACGTCAGTTCGATTCGTTCGGTGCTCGGCGCCGAAATGAACCGGATGGAGCAGACGTTGAGCGGTCTGAGGAATTACGAAGAAAACATCCGCGCGACGGAAAGCCGTATTCGCGACGTGGATGTGGCCTATGAGACCACCCAGTTCTCGAAGTTCCAGATCCTGACGCAGGTGGGAACCGCGATGCTGGCTCAAGCCAATGCCTTGCCGGGCAGCGTCATGACGCTGGTCGGTTAAGTTCGTTAGTGCGACGTAGTGTGAGGAGGGAGGATCCGGAAGGGTTCTCCCTCTTCCCTTTTCGGTGCGGACGGCATCGTGAGTGCTTACATTCGAGGCGACGGATGTAGCAGCGGATCATGGAAGGAGACTTCGTATGTCGGATCGAGTCCATATTGGCGGGTTGGCTTCCGGGATGGATACCCAGGCGACCATCGACAAGCTGGTGGCCCTGAAGGGGAAGCCCCTCGTGACCATGCAGAAGGAAATGGAAGGCATTCAGGCCGATGTGGACGCCTGGATGGAGATCAGCGGCGTGATGAATACGCTGGCCACCACCCTGGACGACCTTCGTTCCTGGGATCTCTGGAATCAGATGACCTCCACCTCCTCCGATACGACCAAGCTGACGGCCACCTCCACCAGCTCCGCCGTGGAAACAACTTACTCGATCGTCATCGATCGCCTCGCGCAAGCTCATGCGGTAGGCTCGGAAACCGCCTCTACCCTGACGCCCGGCGGAACCTCCAATACGGATCTTGTAGCCGCAGGCGTGCTTACGGCTGGATCGCAATTCACCATCGAAGGCCAGACGATTACCGTGGGGGCCACCGAAAGTCTTTCCACGCTGCGGACGAAAATCAATACCGCCGCTTCTTCCATGTCGGCCAACAGCCGGGTTTTTGCTTCGATTCTCGACAATCGCCTGGTGATTTCCCGGAACAACACCGGCAGCACGAACATCGCCATGTCCGACAGCACCGGCTCGCCCTTGCAGGATTTGGGCATCCTGACGGGCGGCGGGAGCTTTCAGAACGAACTGGTCGCCGCGCAAGACGCGCAGTTTACCGTCAACGGCGCCCTCGTCACGCGCAGCAAGAACACGGAGCTCACCGATGTCATCGAAAACGTTTCCTTGAATCTCAAAGCCGCAACGGCCGGAGCCATCGTTACGTTAACCATCGAAAAAGACAAGGAAGCCGCCAAAGCGGCCATTTTGGCCTTTATTGAAGCGTATAACGCGGCATCGACGATGATGACGGATTACAGCAAAGTGACCTTGATCGGCAATTCCAGCAAAGGCGCCGCATTGGACACCGTCGGCCAACTCCAGGACGATGGGTTGGTAAAAAACTTGCTCAGCAACATTCGCAAGCAGGCGACCGCCACCGAGTATCCCTATCTCAATCAAGTCAATGCCTCCTACACGTATAAAGGGCAGACCGGCGTGTGCAAGAGCCTGAGCGATATTGGGGTATGGACCGAAGGGCGCGACAACCAGATTGCCGTCACGGACGAAACCCGGCTGGATTACATGATGGAAACCAATTTCGACAAGGTGACCCAGCTCTTTCGCGGCATCTACGACGAAAAGGTCGGTTATACGCACGGCATCGCCAGCGATTTTTCCCGCTACATGGACAATGCCACGTCGGCTCTCAGCGGCGATATCGACCGCCGGATCAGCACCCTGAACGAACAAATCGACGACCTGGACGAGCGGGCGTTAAAACTGGAAGACAGTTTGGACGACTACGAACAGCAGCTCTGGCAGCAATTTGGCACGATGGAAGAAGCCGTGTCCAAAATGCAGAGCGACCTGGCCTATCTGACCGGTGCGCTTAAATAATTAGAGGGAACTGGTATTGTGGCCCGTCTCGTCACGTTGGAACAAGTTGCCGCAGACTCCCCCTGGGAAACTCTTGCCCCCGGCCTGGTGGAATCCTGGTTGAAAGGCCCGGACGACGAAAAGAAAATTCAAGCGGTTTTAATCGCCGCCAGCCAGCTTTTCAAGCAGTCCGGCGCAAGTCGGGCGCTCGATTTTCTGTTGTATTCCCGATGGCTGCTGCACTGCCATCCCCTGCCCGTCATGCACAACATCCTCTGGCTTTGCAACCGGCTGGGGCTCGAACAAACCGCCGCCCACACGTGCCTCGATTTTGCCCGCGATGCCTTTCGGATGAACTACGTCGAGCTGGGCCTGGAAGCCGCGTCGGCGGCGCTCATCCTGGATGCGCAGGCGGATTATGAAATCACCAAGAGCCCCGCGCGAAGCGCCGAAGTGGCCGCCCTCTACGAGCAAGTTGCGTCGTCCCTGCTTCCGAACTCCACGCCGCCGGCTCGGACGGCTCGGGCCGGCGGCCCGTTGCGCATCGCCTTGCTCGTTCCGAATCTGGTCGACCATGTCGTGGCCTATACGCGCCGGTTGCTGAATATCGTGCGTTATGCCGATCCGCAAAAGTATCGCCTTCGAGTATATGTTTCGGAAAATCACGCCGTCCGCACGTCGCCGCTTTTTCCCTGCGGCTGCGTGGAGGGGACGACGGAAGAGCGCGGCCCCGCGACCCTGGCGGAATTGCGGTCGGCCGGCGTGGCCGTCTATCTGGGACCGCGTCAGCTCCGGTTTGGCGAAGCCGCCCAGCATCTCGCCCGGCAAATGGAACAGGACGGAACGGAGGCGCTGATCGTGCAAAGCGGGCTGAGCGCTCCGATCGATTGGCTGGCCGCTCGCATCGCCCGCATTCCGGTAAAAACAGCCATCCATATCGGTTCCTCGCTGTTCCTGCCGGATTTCGATGCGACCTTCTACGACAATCCGTCCAACATCGAGCGGGAAAATGCTTGCTGGCCCGCCACCGGCGGCGCGCGGCAGGTGGTTCAGACCGGCGTGGATGTAAAAAGCCTGGACGCCCAGCAAGCGTTTTCTCGGGACCGATTCGGCATTCCAGCCGATGCCGTGGTGATCGGAACGTTGAGCAATCATCTGGAGCGAAGACTTTCGGAGCCCTACCTGCAAATCATAGCCGAGGCCCTCCAGAAACATCCCCAGGCCTGGTTCCTCGCCTTTGGCTCGGCGGCGCTGCCGGATAAAATGGCCTTTTTCGCGCGCTGGGGCGTTGAAGACCGGGTCCGTTTCGGCGGCAAGCAGAGCCAATCGGGCGCCGCCTTGAAGATGCTGGACATCTATGCCAACGAATTCCCGGTCGGCGGGTCCAACAGCGTTTTGGAAGCCATGACCTGCGGCTGTCCGACCCTGGCCATGAAATGGAGCCTGGTCCATGCCGAGAGCGCCGGCGCCGAATGGGTCGGCGACCCGTTCTGCATCCCCGGCCCGGATGCAACGGCGTACGCCCAGCGGCTGGATCAATGGCTGTGCGACAAACCCCTCCGCCGGCAAATTGGACAAGCCCTCCGGCAGCGCATACTCGATCGTTTTTCCGCCGACCAATATGTCGCCGCCGTGCTGGACTCTGTTTCGCAGCTGGTTGAATCGAAGATCGGCTGATGATCCTTCGAGGCGCAGTGGGACCTGGAACGAGCTGCTATTCCCCCAGACCATTCTTTCTCTTTGGTAGGGCGCTCACTCCGCTGAGCGCCATTCCGGACGGCGACGGAGCGCCGTCCCTACCTGAAGAAACCCCATAGCCCCAAACAAGAATAATCGTCCCTTGACTTCCCCGCCCATCTTCCATAAAGAAGGATCAGGGAGGGTGGCATTCCGTGGGACGAGCCAATAAATCAAACGCACCGGCGCTTAAGATTCATTACGCGCATTCTCTGCCCAAGCAGCCAACAGAAACATGGCAACCTCTCGATACCCACCTGAAGAATGTCGCTGAGAAAGCCTCTGAATTCGCCTCGGCATTTCACTCGGAAGATTGGGCCTGGAATGCCGGCTGGTTGCATGATTTGGGGAAGGCGACCAACGCCTTTCAAGCCTACCTTGTCCGGTGCAACGAATTGGACGACTCCGAATATGACGCCGATGGCAGCACATCAAATCATGCCAGTTCGGGGGCGGCTTGGGCCGAGGAGCAACAGGGAAAGTGCGTGGGCCGGATTCTCGCCTATCTTTCTGCTGGCCATCATGCTGGTTTGCCGGACTGGCATTCCACAAAAACCGGGAATGCCGCGCTTCCGATTCGCTTGGAGGAAGGCCGCAAGAACCTTGAACACATCCGGGACTTCGCTCAAGAAATTGCGCCACACCTGCGACGGGTGGCCCGCCCGCCGCCGTTCGTCAAGAAGTCGGAAGATTTTCATCTTTGGGTGCGCATGCTTTTTTCCTGTCTGGTGGATGCTGACTTTCTCGATACAGAGAATTTCATGAATCTCTCCGTGGCCGTCGATCGCAGCGAATTTCCAAACCTTGGAAAACTAGCCGACCGCTTTTTCCAATCCTTGGAAGCATTGGAACAAAAGGCCCCAAAAACCCCCGTAAACAAAATTCGAGCGCAAGTCCGGCAGGCTTGCGAGCAGGCGGCGGGGTTGGCGCATGGGTTGTTCTCGTTGACCGTTCCCACCGGCGGCGGCAAGACGCTTTCGGCGATGGCGTTTGCGCTTCGCCATGCGCTGAAACACGGGCAGCAGCGTGTAATTTATGTGATTCCTTATACCAGCATCATCGAACAGACTGCCAAGACGCTGGCCGCTATTTTTGGGCGCGAGAATGTGGTGGAGCATCACAGCAATCTGTCTCCGGAAAAGGAAACGCCGCGCTCGCGTCTGGCGGCGGAAAATTGGGATGCGCCGATTATGGTCACCACCAACGTCCAGTTCTTCGAGTCGCTCTATTCCGCAAAGCCGGGGCGATGCCGGAAATTGCACAACATCGTCAACAGCGTGGTGATTCTCGATGAAGCCCAACTGCTTCCTCCCAAATGGCTCGTGCCGTGCGTGGATGTCATGAACCAGCTTGTAAAAAACTACCGGGTGACGCTGGTGCTGGCCACTGCCACGCAGCCGACATTGCCTAAGCTTGATCCGGTCACAGAAATTATTCCGAAGGAATTGAATCTGTATGAACGGTTAAAGCGAACAGAGTTTTTATTGCCGGAGGATATGGCCGTTCGAGTCAATTGGACAGAAGTCGCTCGTGATTTGGAACGACGCGACCAGGTTTTGTGCATCGTGAACACGCGTCGCGACTGTCACGATTTGTTCAAATCCATGCCGGCGGGAACGATGCATCTCTCCGCACTCATGTGCGGAAGGCATCGGTCAGCGGTCATCCGCTTGATTAAGCGGCGATTGACGAAGAAACTGCCGATTCGTGTCATCAGCACCCAGTTGGTCGAAGCCGGGGTGGATATTGACTTTCCCGTGGTTTATCGCGCTCTGTCGGGGTTGGATTCCATTGCCCAGGCCGCCGGCAGGTGCAACCGGGAAGGAAAGCTGAACGAAGCCGGGGAATGGGGACAAGTGCATGTCTTTATTCCACCGAAATCTGCGCCGCGAGGTTTGTTGCTCAAAGGCGAACAGACGGCGCGAGGATTGATGTCTTTGCCGGATCTGGATATTCATCAACCGGAAACTTTCAGCCGCTATTTCCACCAGTTTTATGAATCGGTTAACGATACGGGAGCCGGGTGGTTAAAGGATTTGCTGGTGAAAGATGTAAACCCGGATTTGTTCATTCAATTCCGAACCGCCGGCCAGGAGTTCAGCTTGATTGACGATCAGGTCCAGCGGCCTGTGTTCGTTCGCTACGGTAAAAGCGCAAAATGGCTGACTCAACTCGGCAAGATTGGCCCGACCCGCGAGAATCTGCGCGCCCTGCAACGGTATGTGGTGAATTTGTCGAAACATGACTTTGAACGCGCAAAAACGGATGGGTTGCTGGAAAACGTGTGGAAGGAAGAGTTTTGGCGCTGGGCGCCGAAATACGATCCGGTGGTCGGGGTGGATATTTTCGACGCCGGCTGGGCGCCGGAAGATTTAATGCAATAAACCATGCGAGGTGAAAAAATGCGGGGATTTTGTCTGGAAGTGAGTGGGCCGTATGCTTGTTTTACGCGCCCGGAAATGAAGGTCGAGCGCGTCAGTTACGATGTGATCACGCCCTCTGCTGCGCGAGCGATCTTCGATGCCATTTTGTGGAAGCCGGCCATTTTCTGGCGGGTAAAAAAAATCGAAGCGCTTGCACCTATCCGCTGGATATCCGTTCGGCGCAATGAGGTGGGTAAAGTCGCATCGCCACAGTCGGATGGCATCTTTATTGATGACGGGAAAACGCGTCAGCAACGAGCCGGGTTGTTTCTTCGCGACGTTAAATACCGGCTTCATGCCGAATTCGAGTTTATCCCGCCTGAAAAACGCGGCAAAGCATTCAACCCCGTTCCCGAATGGCTCGTGGATAAGGAGGAAGCGACGGAGTTGAAGAAGCCGGATGTGCGTTCGGACGAGACAGAAGCCAAATATGCCGCCATGTTCGAGCGCCGGGCAAAAAAAGGCCAGTGCTTTAACCAGCCTTACCTCGGCTGTCGCGAATTCTCCTGCGCATTCAGGCTGGTTGATGCGATGGCCGAACCCTCCACGCCGATCCCCGAAACCCGCGATCTCGGGTGGATGCTTTATGATATGGACTTCAGCGCCGATCCAGCCGATCCCACGCCGCAATTTTTCCATGCCCAGATGGAGAACGGCGTGATCGATCTTCGCAACGTGGAGGTGCGCTCATGAGTTCGCCGGAAATGAATTACGAGGCCTTGCTCGAGGCCATCGGTCAGGCGCACCAGCAGGCACAAGCTGGAGCGGCGGGGGCCGTCAACCGCCACCTGCTCTTGCGAAACTGGGTTATCGGCGCCTATTTGGTCGAGTTCGAACAGAACGGACAAGACCGAGCTCAATATGGGGCAGGCTTGCTGAAGCGTCTATCGAAAGACCTTCGTAAACGCGGCTTGTCCGGAGCAAGTCCGGATGTGCTGGAGCGCATGAGGCTGTTTTTTAAAATGTATCCGCAATTTAGCAGTTCGATTTCCGCGACAGCGTCGCGGAATTTGCTCCAGCGTGAAAATAGGGAGGAGGTTGCCCTTTCCGCGACGCTGTCGCGGAAAACCTCCGAACGCGCCCCTGCGCCGCTTCCCTGCAAGGCCTTGGTTCATTTCTCCTGGTCGCACTTTGTTGAATTCATTCGTTTGGATGATCCATGGAAACGCGCTTTCTATGAAAACGAATGCCTCAAAGGAACCTGGTCTGTTCGCCAGCTTCAACGTCAGATTGAATCGCTTCTATATGAACGCACAGGGCTTTCGACCGATAAACAGGCGGTGATTCAGTCCGGTCGCGAACAAGCGCAGGACGCCCCTCAAGCCATCGCCGATCTGATTCGCGATCCGTACGTTCTTGAATTCACCGGATTGGCGGAACTTCCGAAATACCGGGAGTCCACGCTGGAAACCGCCTTGCTCAATCATTTACAAGCATTCCTGCTGGAACTTGGCAGCGGCTTTTGTTTCGAAGCCCGCCAGAAACGCGTCACGGTCGGCCATGAACACGATTACCTTGACCTGGTGTTCTACCACCGCATTTTGCGTTGCCATCTGCTCATCGATCTTAAAGTCCGAGCCTTCCAGCATGGCGATGCGGGACAAATGAATTTCTATCTGAACTATTGGAAAGATCAAATGATGGGCGAAGGCGACCAGCCGCCCGTGGGCCTCATTCTTTGCACCGACAAAGATCAAACAAAGGCCGAGTACGCCACCGGCGGCCTTAACCATCAGCTTTTCATTTCCCGTTATCTGGTTGTCTTGCCAAAACCTGAACAGCTTCAGGAATTGGTTGAAAACGACCGCGCGCAATGGGAACAACAAAAAGCCTTGTCCAAATCGAATTCATCCAACACGGAGGCATCATCATGATCTTGCAGGCCTTGAAGGAATACTATGACCGGAAAGCGATGGATCCCGAGGCCCAAATGGCTCCGCCAGGATTTGAATGGAAGGAGATCCCATATATTGTCGTGCTCAACTCCACAGGCAATCTTGTCAGTCTAAATTCAACTTATGAGGGAACAGGGAAGAATAAACGTGCTAAATCGTATTTAGTTCCGCAAGCGGTAAAAAAGACCAGCGGCATAGCATCGAATTTGCTGTGGGAAAACCCCGAATATGCCGTGGGCATAGGAGAGCCCAAGCGACACGATGCGTTCAAGAAACGAATCACGGACTTGGGAATCATCGGTGATACGGGGGTGGATGCCGTGAAGGCCTTTTTAGAAAGGGCGGACAAAATAGAATTGCTAAAAGTATTTGGCGAGACGTGGAAGCAAGTGGAAGAGACCGGGGCAAATCTGTCGTTTCAGCTGGTGGAAAAACCGTTTCTCGTTGTGGAGAGCGAAGTTGTCAAAAAAGCGATTCAAGGCGCGAACGAGAAAGAGAGTAAGGCTGAAGCCATATGCCTGGCGACAGGTCAAAAAGACTCGGTTCAGCGGCTTCACACTTCAGTTAAAGGGGTTTGGGGCGCCCAGACAAGTGGAGCTAATATCGTTTCCTTCAATTTGGATGCGTTCCGGTCTTTTGGCAAAGAGAAGGGTGTTAACGCTCCCGTGGGGAAAAAGGCCGCCTTTGCCTATACGACAGCGCTTAATCGCTTGTTAAGCAAAGATTCCAAACAGCGGATGCAAGTCGGCGATGCTTCCACCGTGTTTTGGTCGGCCAAGTCCTCGCTGTTTGAGGACGAAGTCGCGGATTTTTTTAATGAACCGCCAAAAGACGATCCCGAGCGGGGGACCCGAGCTGTTGAGAGCCTTTTTAAGTCAGTTCAATCAGGCGCACTTCATGTGGAGGAGGGGGACAATTTATTCTATGTGCTCGGCCTTTCCCCCAATGCATCGCGTATCGCTATTCGCTTCTGGATCGTGGATGCCATTCCGAACATGGCTGCCAAGTTTTGTCGGCATTTTGTGGACACCCGCATCGTTCATGGATCGAAAGAAAAAGACGCTCTTTCGCTCTTCCGCTTACTGGCGGCAATTGCCGCGCAGGGTAAATCTGAAAACATTCCCCCCAACCTTGCCGGAGAGACCATGCGAGCGATCTTGGAGGGTTTGCCTTATCCGCAAACGCTTTTACAGGCGGCGATTCGGAGAATTCGAGCCGAGCATCAGGTCTCTTATCCTCGCGCCTCTTTGGTCAAGGCTTGTCTGAATCGTTTAGCCAGAAGAACCGATTCCCAACAACAGGAGGAAATGAAAGTGAGTCTGGACATCGCAAATACAAACATCGGCTATCGGCTGGGGCGTCTCTTCGCCACGCTGGAGAAAATACAGGCCGAAGCACACCCCGGCATCAACGCCACGATTCGCGACAAGTTTTATGGCGCAGCCTCAAGCACGCCGGTGACGGTCTTCGGTAATTTAATGCGCTTGAAAAACCATCATCTCGCCAAGCTGGAAAATGCCGGGCGAAGAGTGAATTTTGAGCGATTGCTGGGGGAGACTATGAGTGGCATTAACGACTTCCCTTCCCACCTCAAGCTGGAGGACCAAGGACGATTTGCCATTGGCTACTATCATCAGATGCAGGATTTCTATACCAAAAAAGAAAAACAGGATTAATCAATAAGGAGAATGTTTATGAGCAACCCCGTAAAGAACCGTTATGATTTTGTATTGATCTTTGACGTGCAGGACGGAAACCCCAACGGCGATCCCGATGCCGGCAATCTCCCTCGCATGGACGCCGAAACGGGCTGTGGCATTGTCACCGATGTTTGTCTCAAGCGCAAAGTGCGCAATTACGTGATGCTTAATCCGGAGGCGCCAGGCCGCAATATCTTTGTAAAAGAAAAAGCTGTCTTGAATCGTTTGATCGATGACGTCTACCAATCTCTCGGCATAGACTTGGAAAAACCTCCTGCGGATGAAAAAGACGGAAAAAAGCGTAACGACAAGGGCATTGGTCAAGGCAAGGAAATAGACAAAGCGCGCACGCAGATGTGCAGGACCTACTATGACATTCGTACGTTCGGCGCGGTTATGTCCACAGGCGCTAATGCGGGCCAAGTCCGTGGTCCGGTGCAGTTGACGTTCGGCCGGTCAGTGGACCCTGTAGTGACGCTGGAGCATTCCATCACGCGCATGGCCGTTGCGACTGAAGCGGAGTCTGAAAAACAGGGCGGAGATAACCGTACGATGGGCCGTAAGAACACTGTGCCATATGGCGTATATGTTTCTCATGGATTCGTTTCGGCACACTTGGCCAATCAGACCGGTTTCAATGACGAAGATTTAGATCTTCTGTGGAAAGCGCTTTGCGAGATGTTCGAGCACGATCGCTCGGCGGCGCGTGGCTTGATGGCCACCCAAAAGCTGATCGTCTTCAAACACGAAAGCGCTCTTGGGAATGCCCCCGCGCACAAGCTGTTCGAGCGAGTCAAGATCGCTCGCAAGGACGAATCCAAACCGGCGCGCGCCTTTTCGGATTATGACGTGACGATCGACAAGGCGGGTTTTCCGTCGGGCGTCGAGTTGATCGAGATGCTGTAACCATAAGATCGCAATATTCTGGGGGTGGGAAAGGAGGGAGCGTTTTCATGAATTCCACAAATTCCGGCTGGAAGGCCTCTGGGCCTGGCGCGGAGGTGGCGGCGTTGTTGCGGGAGGGTTCTCCGCGTGTGCGGGCGCTGGCTTTGCGGCTGGCGGGGAAGCTGGATTTGGCGTTGTTGCGTTCGGAGCTGGCGGCCGCGCAGGCTGATCCGGACGAGGAGGTGCGTGTCGCCGCCCAATGGGCGCTGGAACGGGTCACGCCCAATGGAGGGCGGGGCGGGGCCATCATACAGCGGCATGGCGGTTATCAGGGGCTCAAGGCGCACCAGGCCGCGGAGATTGCTTATGACGCCACGGCGGCCTTTTGCAACCGCTTTATCGAGCGCCGATCCCGTACGCATGATCAGATGGTTCAGGCCGCGCGCAGCGGAAAGCAAAACATCGTCGAGGCGAGCGCCGCCGCGGGGATTTCCAGCAAGACCGAGTTGAAGTTGACCGGGGTGGCTCGCGCCAGTCTGGAGGAGTTGCTGGCGGATTTTCGCGATTTCCTGCGACAGCGCGGCCTGCCCCAGTGGGGCAAAGAGGACCCCCGCGCGGCGGAAGTGCGGAAGCTGGCTTATGTGGAGAATAGGTCCTATCGGACGTATAAGTCCTATTTTGAAGAAGGTTCTCCCGAGGCGGCCGCCAACACGGCGCTTTGCCTGGTTTACCAGGCCACCTATTTGCTCGACCGGTTGCTCAAGCAGTTGGAGCGCGCGTTTATCGAAAAGGGCGGCATTTCGGAGCGCATGTTTCAAGCCCGGCAGGAGCATCGTCGGCAGGAGCAGGGCTTGTGAGCGCCCACGCTTTTTCCGAAGCGGAACTCCTGCCGCTCTCCGCGCTTCAGCATTTGCTGTTCTGCGAGCGGCAGTGCGCGCTGATTCATGTCGAGCAGGCGTGGAGCGAAAACCGGCTGACGGCGGAGGGGCGGATTCTGCACGAGCGGGTGCATGAGCAGGATTCCGAAAAGCGGGGCGATGTGCGGATTGCGCGGGGCCTGAGATTGCGATCGCTGCGGCTGGGTTTGATCGGCCAGGCCGACGTGGTGGAATTTCACAAACAACCCGATGGGACTTCGATCCCGTTCCCCGTCGAGTATAAACGCGGCAAGCCTAAACCGGATCGTTGCGACGAAGTCCAGTTGTGCGCCCAGGCGCTTTGCTTGGAGGAAATGCTGGGCGCTCAAATCCCGGACGGGGCTTTGTTTTATGGCCAGCCGCGGCGGCGGCAGAGCGTGACCTTTACGCCCGAGTTGCGGGCTTGCGTCGAGGAAAACTCCAGAAGACTCCACGCGTTGATCGAAGCCGGGAAAACGCCCCCGGCTATTTACGAAAAGAAATGCCGGAGTTGCTCCTTGTTCGATCAGTGCCGGCCTCTGCAAAGCGGGCCATCAAGCTCCGTGCGGGATTACATTCGAAAGCAGGTGTTTTCATGAAGAAATTTCTGAATACGCTGTTTGTTCAAACGCAAGGCGCCTACCTGAATAAGGAAGGCGAGGCCGTGGTGGTGTCGGTCGAGAAAGAAGTGAAGCTGCGCGTGCCCATCCACACGCTGGGCGGCGTGGTGTGTTTCGGCAATGTGTTGTGCAGCCCGTTCCTGCTGGGACATTGCGCCGAGAATGGCGTTCAAGTCAGCCTGCTCACCGCGAACGGACGATTCCTCGCGCGCGTTCAAGGGCCGGTTTCCGGCAATGTGCTGTTGCGGCGCGAGCAGTATCGCCGCGCGGACGACTTGGCCGCCTCCGCGGAAATTGCCCGGGCCATCGTGCTGGCCAAGGCGGCGAATGCGCGCACCGTGCTTCAACGCGCCTCGCGCGATCATGAAGGGAAAACCGGCATCGAGTTGCTGGACCCTGCCATCGGCCGCTTGGGGCGCATCCTGGACGAGATTCGCCTGGAGACCGTCTTGGATTCGGTCCGCGGCAAAGAGGGCGATGCCGGGAGGGTCTATTTCGAGGCCTTCGATTCGCTGATTACGGCTCAGAAGGAGGATTTCTTTTTCAAGGAACGAAGCCGGAGGCCGCCCTTGGACAATATGAACGCCCTGCTGTCCTTTATTTATACGTTGCTCGCGCACGATTGCGTGGGCGCGTTGGAAGGGGTCGGGCTGGATGCCCAAGTCGGGTTTTTGCATCGACAGCGGCCCGGAAGACCCAGTCTGGCTCTGGATTTGATGGAAGAATTCCGGCCCTTCCTGGCCGACCGCCTCGCGCTGTCGCTGGTCAACTTGAGGCAGGTCCAAGGAAAAGGATTTCAAAAAAGCGAATCCGGAGCGGTCGAGATGGACGATGACACAAGAAAAACCCTGCTGATGGCCTACCAAAAAAGAAAGCAGGAAGAGATCCTCCACCCCTTTTTAAACGAAACGGTTCCGATAGGACTGCTGATGCATGTACAGGCCTTGCTGATGGCCCGATTCCTGCGCGGCGACTTGGACGGGTATCCGCCCTTCATCTGGAAATAAAAAAACGAGTAGAGCCGATCCATAGGCTGAAAGGACCTTATGATGGTGCTGGTCAGTTATGACGTATCGACCATCGACCGACGGGGACAAGCCCGCTTGCGTCGAGTAGCCAAGGCCTGCCTGGATTACGGGCAACGCGTCCAGAATTCCGTTTTTGAATGCGATATCGATCCGGCTCAATGGGCAACCCTGAAAGCCCGGCTGATGGATTTGATCGATCCCGAATCCGACAGCCTTCGTTTCTATTTTCTCGGCAGCAACTGGCAGCATCGCGTGGAGCATGCGGGCGCCAAGCCGACCAAAGATTTGCGCAACGATCCTCTGATTGTTTAAAGCTCCGCGAACCTAAAGCGAACATCGTTTCCTTGGCCGGTTCGCGCAATATTTGTAACCAGTTCTTTGAAAACAGAATACATAAAAAATGGGCCTGCGTTAGTTTTTGGATGAAGAGTTGCGGCTTCAATAAAATATGCATTCGCGCAGCAAGGCCCCTTTGCTGTTCCAGCACAATATGTTAGATTCGAACGGTCGCCCGCTTCGCGCGGGCGTGGATTGAAACACGGTGCTCAGCGACGCGCCGCGAATGACGCCCGGTCGCCCGCTTCGCGCGGGCGTGGATTGAAACTATACAATGCCGGGACCAGCAATACGCTTGCGGGTCGCCCGCTTCGCGCGGGCGTGGATTGAAACACCAACGTCATGCATGACCGTTGCAGCTACGTGCGTCGCCCGCTTCGCGCGGGCGTGGATTGAAACCACGCAAACCGGGTTGCTTATATAGGAGTCGTCAGGTCGCCCGCTTCGCGCGGGCGTGGATTGAAACTTCGAAGCCCATATTGCATCGCCATTGCAACCTGTCGCCCGCTTCGCGCGGGCGTGGATTGAAACCCAAATAGAGGAAGCAATTAACGGCCTTGATGGTCGCCCGCTTCGCGCGGGCGTGGATTGAAACAGGTTGCTTGGCCGGCCCATAGACGTCCCAAAAGGTCGCCCGCTTCGCGCGGGCGTGGATTGAAACAACAAACGGCTTTCCCCCCATCTAAGGGTGGTCAGTCGCCCGCTTCGCGCGGGCGTGGATTGAAACGGACAGGTGATGTAATGACTGGCTCCCTGGCAAGTCGCCCGCTTCGCGCGGGCGTGGATTGAAACTTGGATTAACAATGAAGTTTATAGCGGGGATGAAAGTCGCCCGCTTCGCGCGGGCGTGGATTGAAACCTATGAGGAACTTTTCCAAAAGTTAGGGGACTCGTCGCCCGCTTCGCGCGGGCGTGGATTGAAACGCCGCCTGGATGACGCAAGCCCTTGGCGACGTGGTCGCCCGCTTCGCGCGGGCGTGGATTGAAACGTTTAACGTTTGGACCAATGACATTTTTGATCGTCGCCCGCTTCGCGCGGGCGTGGATTGAAACTTGCTAACTACGACACTGCCGGCACTGCGCTGGAGTCGCCCGCTTCGCGCGGGCGTGGATTGAAACTCCGCGCGTGCCTACGTCTGAGCCTGGCCAGTGGAAGTCGCCCGCTTCGCGCGGGCGTGGATTGAAACATCAACTCCGA
Source organism: Lentisphaerae bacterium GWF2_57_35 (assembly GCA_001804865.1). Classification (GTDB taxonomy): domain Bacteria; phylum Verrucomicrobiota; class Kiritimatiellia; order CAIQIC01; family GWF2-57-35; genus GWF2-57-35. The sequence goes on along the minus strand of MHBK01000015.1, from coordinate 37,547 downwards.
AATGGCCGAGCCCTACCAGGCGTCGCCCGCTTCGCGCGGGCGTGGATTGAAACAGGATCGACTGATTACAGCGTCATTGGAGACTCGTCGCCCGCTTCGCGCGGGCGTGGATTGAAACACGTTTACGCCGTCTCTCGACTACGAAAAAGAGCGTCGCCCGCTTCGCGCGGGCGTGGATTGAAACATTGGCAGACAGACACCAACAGTCCAGGCCCACGTCGCCCGCTTCGCGCGGGCGTGGATTGAAACACGCCGATATCGCCCTCCATCTGGCGCAACGTGACGTCGCCCGCTTCGCGCGGGCGTGGATTGAAACAGCCAGGGGCTCGGGCAAAACCGCGATGAACGTTTGTCGCCCGCTTCGCGCGGGCGTGGATTGAAACCCGGTCTGGATGATCAGCAGCACCAATGACCGTGTCGCCCGCTTCGCGCGGGCGTGGATTGAAACTCCACCAGGTCGTCTATGTACTGGGCTTTTTGTTCGTCGCCCGCTTCGCGCGGGCGTGGATTGAAACACGCCGTCTCACGACTACGCCAAAGAACAATCTGAGTCGCCCGCTTCGCGCGGGCGTGGATTGAAACAGGCTCAAATGTTGGGAAGATTTTATCGCTTATAGTCGCCCGCTTCGCGCGGGCGTGGATTGAAACGAAAAGCCCAACAAAAGCGCAGTAAACCCCTTGAGTCGCCCGCTTCGCGCGGGCGTGGATTGAAACTACTGGCGACGAATGCAGCATCGTTATTGAGGACGTCGCCCGCTTCGCGCGGGCGTGGATTGAAACCCTGCGGAGGCGTCAACGTAACGTAATCGCCCTTGTCGCCCGCTTCGCGCGGGCGTGGATTGAAACCAAAGCTCGATCGTCCTAACACTAGGGACTCTCGGTCGCCCGCTTCGCGCGGGCGTGGATTGAAACATCTTCCAGGTATTCCAGCCTCGATCATTATTTGGTCGCCCGCTTCGCGCGGGCGTGGATTGAAACTGACAGCGGCTCACGAATCGCGTCCAGCACGTCGTCGCCCGCTTCGCGCGGGCGTGGATTGAAACACATCGGCGTCCTCGCAATCCAACTTGCAAAAGTGTCGCCCGCTTCGCGCGGGCGTGGATTGAAACTGCGCTTGGCGACAAGAGCCGCACAGTCACAACGTCGCCCGCTTCGCGCGGGCGTGGATTGAAACCTCGCCGCTGTGGACGCGGGAAGAAAGCTTGCCGGTCGCCCGCTTCGCGCGGGCGTGGATTGAAACCTCGGCTGTCGGTTTGGACGTTGCGTTTGCCGCGTCGCCCGCTTCGCGCGGGCGTGGATTGAAACATGATTCTCCTACAGCCCGTCAAGGCTGTCTCGGGTCGCCCGCTTCGCGCGGGCGTGGATTGAAACGGTAGGTCGTCTTGCGAGTCTTCCACCCACTCAGTCGCCCGCTTCGCGCGGGCGTGGATTGAAACACCCCTGGGGCGTATGACGCCGCCGCCGTAGCGTCGCCCGCTTCGCGCGGGCGTGGATTGAAACTGCGAAAGAAAAAGCGCGAATGCTGCTTGATCAGGTCGCCCGCTTCGCGCGGGCGTGGATTGAAACACGATTACGTTACTAACATCGCGCGTCACTTTGTCGCCCGCTTCGCGCGGGCGTGGATTGAAACCTCGCTGTGGAAGCCCTGAAAGACCGCCTTAAAGTCGCCCGCTTCGCGCGGGCGTGGATTGAAACGACGCGGTGCCGGTGCGCATGGTCCAGGCAAATCGTCGCCCGCTTCGCGCCAGCAATTGTAATTATGACCTTCTCCAACAGGTGGACCGCGTTCTCGCTGCCCGCAACGCTTCGCGTAGCGATGCGCAGGCGGGCGAACGCGGTTTGACCTGAAAAAGAGCCCGTCTTTGGAGAAGCCGGGCCGCCTTTATAGGCCTGACGATCCGTGGAGTCATTCTTCTTGTTTATCGAAAAGGCGTTGCGGATATAGGAGGCGGTGCGAAAATCCGTATTTTTGCTGTTTTTGCCGACCCTTTTTGTATACTGGAATAGATCTATGCCGGATTATGCATTAATGGGAGAGTGCGATGAAGAGAATGAAGGATTGGAGTCGGGGCGCGTATGGGTTGGGTTTGCTTTTACTATGTTTTGGATGGCCGCAAATAGGGGCCTCCGTGACGGTTGTTTGCGAGCCTCAACCGGGGTTGGGTCATACGGACGAGGATAATCCTCCGGGCCCCTATGGATTTCATCCTGTTGCAGGAACCGAATGGTCGAAGCCTTTGGACTTCTGGTATGAAGTCACTCCGTCGGCGGGAGAGGCGATCAATCGGTTTGTGGTTTTTACCGGCGTTCAGTACGACGGCGATTGGGATGCCTTTGAAAATTTCTATCAACCGACCGGTTGGGTGGGGCACATTTCCGTTAGTTATTCGCATGGCGTGAGGGTGATTTGGCGCAACCAGGGGGGTGTGTCTTGCGAGCTGCCGGAAGATGCAAAAAGCGCTTTTGGTTTCGATCATACGGGCGGCGCGGAATGGAATGCCTGGCAAACGGAGCTGCGCAGCGCCTACAACTATAGCTATCTGACCAATGGATACGGTTACCTTGTTCATTCGCCGGGAAATAGTCGTTCCGGAGTTCAGAACCTGTATGTTTCTACGAATGGTTTAAACGTGCATCCCTACACCAATTGGGTCATGGCCGCCAGGGATATTCAGTCGGCGGTGAATGCCGCGATGCATGGCGCGGTGATTCATGTGTCCAACGGTCTCTATCGGATCACCAACGAGATTCTTATCGATCTGTCGCTTCGTTTGGAAAGCGTAAACGGTCCGTCGAACACCGTGGTGGATGCCGGCTATCCGGCCTCCACGAGCCGATGTTTTCATGTGACGAAAACCAATGCGTTCGATATCGAAGGCTTTACCATTACGGGCGGTCGCGCGGATTCTGGCGGCGGTATTTTTCTTAAACGCGGATCGATCGGCGACTGTGTGATTGTGAGCAATTCCGCTCGGCAGGGCGGAGGCGTATACGTGGAGTATTGGGGCATGGCCACGATCACGGCTTGCCGGGTTTCCGCGAATTGGGCTGAGCAATCCGGCGGCGGACTTTATTTTCGCGATGCGACGGGTCTTATAAGAGACTGCTTGCTCGACGGCAACCGGGCTGCCGATGGCGGCGGCGCGTGCGGCGGGGGGAACTCGGAGTTTCGCAATTGTCTTGTGGCTCGGAATGTCGCAACCAACATGGGTGGTGGGTTGATGTTGGGTGGGTGCGCCATTTTGAATTGTACGATCAGCGATAACTCAGCCGCGCAGGCCGGAGGGTTGTTTGCGGGCGCCGCCTACCAGCGAGGCTGGGCTGACAACACCATCATTTACTCCAACTCCGCGACCAACGGGGCGGATGTTCTTCATGAAGGCGCCAGTTGGATTTACTCGCGGTCATGCCTGGGAACTGGATTTGCGAATCAGGACATCATGACCAATGCGCCGTTATTTGCCGATCGCGTAAACGGCGATTATCGTCTTTCGTCCGGTTCTCCGTGCATCGATGCGGGGTCCAATCAAGTCTGGATGGCAACGGCAGAAGACTTGGCCGGTTCCGATCGCGTGTCCTGCGGCTATGTGGACATGGGGGCGTACGAATTCAAATCGGATGTTCTGCGCTGTAATTTTTCAGCGGATTCCAGGCAAGGCCTAGCCTCTTTCACCAACGTGTTCAGGGCGTTCTGTGAAGGCACGAACACGTCCGTTCAGTATTATGGATGGGATTTCGACGGCAATGGCTCCGTAGATGTTTCCGGCGCTGGCTGTGCCGTGGCGACGGGCGTTTACCATGATGTGGGATGGTATTCTCCCATCCTCACGGTGAGCAATACGGCGGGAGAGAATTGTACAATTCAAAAGCAGCAATACATCAAAGTCGCTCCTTCAACGGTATATGTTTCGACCAACGGCGGGCATGTGTATCCCTATGCCAGTTGGCTGAACGCTGCCCGGGATATTCAGTCGGCGGTGGATGTCTCGATAGACGGCAGCCATGTTTTGGCGGCGGATGGGCTGTACGTTCTAACCAATCAGATTGTCGTGGAATCCGGTATTTATCTGGAAAGCACCGGAGGTTTTACTCATGCCGTTATCGACGGCGGATATCCCGCCGTCACCAATCGCTGCCTCTCTGTGAATCATCCGTCGGCGGTGGTCTCGGGATTCCATATCCGGAACGGACTTGCGGCCGGCACGGAAGTCTTGGGATCATCGGGCGGCGGAGTTTTGCTGCAAGGAGGAGCGGTTTTGCAGAATTGCTGGATTGAGGGCAATAAGGCGTTAGGTGATTTTGGGGTGGGCGGCGGCGGCGGAATTTGCTGCTGGGGTGACGGGCGGATTGAGAGCTGTCTAATTTCCAGCAATACCTCGCTGGATTGTGGCGGGGGCGTCAGCATGTATGGCGGCTTCATGGATCGTTGTGTAATCTCCAGCAATTCAGCCGTGCAGTACGGTGGGGGTGTCTATTGTTCAGGGCGGGGCGTGTTGCGCAATTCTCTTATTGTGGGAAATTCGTTGCCTATCTATGGCGGCGGCGTTTATTGCGAATCGGACAGCGACATTCAAAATTGCACCATCGTTGACAATAGAGCTTATCTGGCCGGCGGAGGCTTGTTTGGTTATGTGCACCTCGTCGAGAATTCGATTATCTGCTCCAATAGGTCGGGAGAGGGCGATGCCCAAGTCAGCGGCATCGTTCGCTATAATTGTTGCGGCAGCGCCGTGTCGGGCGAAGGCAACATCACGAACTCTCCGGTCTTTATCGATCCGGCCTCCGGGAACTATCGGCTGGCGGCTTCGTCGCCGTGCATCGATGCGGGAATCGCTCGGGAATGGATGACGGGCGCGGTGGATCTCGACGGCAACCCTCGCATAAGAAGTTGCGCGGTGGATATGGGGGCGTATGAAGCTGTTCCTGGAGCCCTGTCTTGCCGCGCCAGCGTTGAAAGCACGTCCGGATTGGATGCGTTGACCAATGTGCTGACGGCGACCCTGGGCGGGCTGAACACCAATTCGGTGTATTATGGCTGGGACTTCGATGGCGATGGAACCAATGAGATGGAAGGCTTGGGCCTCGCGGTTGTCACGAACGTTTATTACCCGGGATCGTATACGGCTATCCTGACGGTCAGCAACGCCTCGGGCGAACGCGCCCAGACGATTCTGTCGGATGTAGTCCACGTCGGCCCCAGCACTCTGTATGTGTCGCTGTCCGGTTCTCACCTCTATCCGTATACAAGCTGGGCTGCTGCCGCCACGAGCATTCAAGCGGCGGCGGATGCGGCGATGAACGGCTCCACGGTTTTCGTGACCAACGGGACCTACCTCTTGTCTTCGACGATCAAGATAACCAACAGCATTGCGCTGAAAAGCTTTGACCGGCAACAGCCGGCGACGATAGACGGCGGCGGCGCGGTTCGATGTTTGGAAGTAACCGCGAACGCCCTCGTGGACGGATTCGTTTTGACAAGAGGACGGGCCGACAACGGCGGCGGCCTCTATTGCAGCGGCGGCACGATTCAGAACTGCCTCCTCGTTGGCAATACGGCGGCCAATAACGGCGGGGGCGTTTATGCGGAATGGAGCGCCATTTTGCAAAACTGCACCGTATGCAACAACTCCGCAAGCAACTCGGCCGGGGGCATCGCCAATTCGGGCGCGACGATCCTTAATTCGATCGTCTGTTACAATTCGGCGTCGAACCAGGCGAACTGCGGCGAGTGGGGCGGACAGTTCAGCCGATCCTGCTCCATGCCCGCTCCGGAAGGCGACGACAACTTCTCGGCCGATCCGTACTTCCGAGATCCTGCCGCCTTGAATTACCGTTTGCTGCCCGGTTCTCCTTGCCTGGATGCAGGAACGAATATGGCTTGGATGGCGGATGCAACGGATTTGGATGGCCATGCCCGGATCAACGACGGCTGGGTAGATTTGGGCGCTTACGAGCTTCACGGCGACGAACTGTTGTGCAACGTGGTGGCACGGCACATTCGAGGCATCCAGCCGTTCACAACCATACTCCGATCGTATGTGACCGGAACGAACACTCAAATGGCCATTTTCTGTTGGGATTTGGACCAGGACGGCTTAATCGATCGATATGGGACGTCGCTGAACATCGTTACCGGCACTTATACGAAAGCCGGATCGCATTCGATACAACTGACGGTATTCAACGAGGCGGGCGAACGGGCGGTCAACACGAAGACCAACTATCTGTTCGTCGGTCCGGCGGTTGCTTATGTTTCGGCCCAGGGCGCGCATGTATTTCCGTACACCAATTGGACGATGGCGGCGACCAACCTTCACGAGGCTCTGGCGGCGGGAGCGGACGGAACTCGCGTCTGGGTTACCAATGGCGTCTATGCGGTTTCGCCGGCGCTCTGCATGACCAACGGCATAACGCTGGCCAGCGTCAATGGTCCTGCGACGACCACGCTGGATGGGCAGTTCCTCAATCGATGTTTGAGCCTTTACCATTATGGGGCCGTGGTCGATGGATTCCGGATTACGAGGGGGTATTCGACGAATAGCGGCGGCGGGGCGTATCTTGAAGCGGGGCTTGTCCGGCATTGCGAGGTGGCGAATAACTGGGCGTTGAATTGGGGCGGCGGCGTTTGGATGAAGGAAGAAGGCCGCCTTGAAAACTGTCTGATTGCGGACAATTGCGCGCTCTATGCGGGAGGAGTTTTCGCGGAGGGGGGCGGAGAATTGGAGTCCTGCACGATCGTCGATAACCAAAGCGAATCCTATGGAGCGGTTTTCTTCCTGCTTGGCGGGAAAATGGTCAATTGCGTAATTTATGCCAACAAAAAAGAGGGCTACGCGCCGGACGATCAGTTCAATGTGGGCCTGTATGGCGGAAATCAAACGATACATCATTGCTGCTCCATACCGGTGCTGCCGGGCTACGCGAACACCAGCAACGATCCGCAATTTGTGAATGCCGCGGCGTCCAATTTCCATCTGGCGGCAACGTCTCCATGCCGGGATGTGGGGTCCAACAGCACGTGGATGGTTGGTGCGGTCGATTTGGATCGGCTGCCCAGAATTTGCAACGGGATCGTGGATATGGGGGCGTACGAATGGGCGGACACCGATGCCGACGAGCTGCCGGACTGGTATGAACAGCAGTATACAGGGCATGCCACGAACATGGCTGCTCGCGGCGACGAAGACGGCGACGGATTCCTGGACAAAGACGAATGGAACGCCGGTACGGACCCGTTATCGGCGGAATCGTTCCTGGGCCTGATGGCGTCGATGTCCGAGCTGGCGGAGTCCTCGTCGACCGGCTTGGTCGTGCGATGGAGCAGCGTGGTCGGAAAGGTGTATTCGGTAGGTCGGTCCACCAATCTTGTGGAAGGCCAATGGTCGGATATTGCCGTCGATATCCCGGCCACGCCGCCCATGAATACCCTTACCGATGTCACGGCCCACGGAAGCGGCGCCTACTTGTACCGCATACGAGTGCCGTAGGCCTGAGCGGGTTGAGGCCTTGGGTTTCAAGGCTGTCTCTTATACACAGATTTGAGGCGGTCATTTTCTGCAAGGCCTTCGGATGAAACTATTCTGATAAAACAAGCGGCCCACCTACAGAATCCAGCCCTTCATATGCTTACAGATGAATTCCGTGCCATCAATTTGTGTATAAGAAACAGGGCTTACGCCGGCGGCTACGTAGCCGCGTCCGTAAGGACGTGGATTCTTATTCGTAGGCGCGGGGGCAGTCAAGATGCACCCGGGCGGCCACTCCGCTGGCCGCTTCTTCGGCCGGCGACGGAGCGCCGGCCCTACCTTGAAGAACAGACGAATACTTCGAACAAACGCGGCGACGGGGCGGTAGGGGAGCCCTGTAAGATCCACAGGAAGTGCATTTGTGCTCACGCGGTCGAGCTGGCGTGAAATGGCCGCAGTCCTGCCTATTTCCAGCGGCAGCGAATCAGGGTCCAAAGGAGATCCAGTCCGGCGTGCCAGGTGATTTTCTTTCCTTCCCGAAAGCTTCGGGGCTGGTATGAAATGGGAACCTCGAGGATGGCATGACCCTGGCGGGCGAGCTTGGCCGTGACTTCGGCGCAGAACGCAAAGCGGTCCATTTCGAGAACGAGGTTCTTCAGAATACTTGTTTTGAACGCCTTGTACCCTGTCGGCAAGTCCGTCAATTTTATGCCATAGAGGATATTGGCCGCCCATGAAATGGTCCGGCCGCCCAGATAGTATGGAAGGTAGCCGCGTCGGGAGGTCCCCATAATGCGCGAACCGTACACGACGTTCGCGTCGCCCCGGACGATGGGTTCGATCAGCGCCGGGTAGTCGTTCGGGGTGTATTCAAGGTCCGCGTCTTGAATGATCGCCACCTCGCCGTGGACTTGTTCCAGCGCGGTTCGTACGGCGGCGCCTTTGCCGCGGTTTTGCGCATGCGTCAGGACGATGACGTTCGGCGAGCTCAGCTCTCTCAGGAGGGCCGGCGTTCCATCGATCGAACCGTCATCGACGACGATTAATTCCTTCTCGTGGGGCGTGGATTGCACACGTTCTATTATTTGTCGGAGGGTGGCTTCTTCGTTGAAGACCGGGATGACGACGGAAAGTTTCATGGATTTTGTTTCCCAATCTCGGATAGGCGGGCCAGATTTGCTTGAAGGCCTTGATGGGTCGGCTCCGATCGAAGGGCGGCCTCCCAGTGCTCCCGCGCCTCTGCATAGCGTTTTTGGAGAGCGAAGCAGACGCCGAGGTTGTTATGAGCGGTAAAATTGCCTGTATCCAAGGCGAGCGCTTTTTCATAAGCGCCCATGGCGTTGTCGAGGCGCCCCAACTGACGCCAGGCGAAGCCCAGCAGATTGAAGCCTTCGACATATTGGTCGTCGATGGATACCGCCGCTTCGCACTGGGCGATGGCTTCTTCGTATCGGAGTTGGCCCAGATACACAGAGGCCTGCATCCCGTGGAAGTGGACATTGCTGGGTTGTTCCTGCAGCAACTCCAAGCATTCATGGTTGGCCTGGTCGTAGTCGCCCCGAGCGACCAGGACCTCCGCCAGGTCGTATCGGGCCTTTATATATCGCGGGTCCAATCGCAGAGCCGTCCTCAACTCGGTTTCGGCTGCGTCGTGCCAGCCCTTTTTGCCGTAGGCCAATCCGAGACTGCCGAGTATTTTTGCATTATGCGGTTCGCTCTGCAGCGCCTGCTTCAGGCATTCAATGGCGTTGTCGTACTGCTTCGCGTGTAAATACGCGAGTCCCAGATCGTAGTGGGCGATGGCGAGATGAGGCGCTTTCTGCAATGCGCGCTGGTATTCGGTCGTTGCTTCCTCATATCTCCCCAGCTCCGCGAGGATCGTTCCCCAGTGCAGTGGTTCAAACGGCAATTTGTTTGGATGGAAGAACGACTTCTCATCCGTTTCGGGTTCGGCGATGCCGTCCGGCCGGCCGCTTCCTTGGGATAAGGCCTGTTCGACAAGGGGCGCGCATTGTTCGATCAAAGGCTGGTTTTGGGCGTTGTTGCGAACGAAGACGACGGACACGCCGTCGACATGCGCCAGCGTCCACTCGCGATGGCGCTGGAGCCGCTCGATGAGTCCTTGCGTGTCGCCCATTGTATGCTGAAGGATGGCATAATCGATGTCGTATTTCGTCGCCAGCTCGTCCCATAGAGAGGGGTTCTGCATCACCCGAATGTATTCGGTGTAGAAATCGCGTTCGTGAACTTCCAGGCGGCCGTCAATGAAGACCAAGCGTTCCGGATAGCCTCTCCAAATCAAGTATCCCCCAATTCCAATGTTGTTGAAGCCGCGTCCGGAAAGCCGGACGCGCTCGATAAAATCGACCGCCTGGACGGGATACATGTAGGGAGAGAATCCCGTGCCGAGTTCCGCGAGCGGCAGGGTTCTTCTCGCGTAGTTGTTGGAGCCTACGTCGACCAGCAGGAAAATCGTTATGCAGATCAGTCCGGCCGCGAACGCCCATTTCAGAGTCCGCAGCCCTTTGCGGAACAAGGGGCCGGCGGATTGGGTCACGGACCGGCTGAATTCACCCAGGTTAAGCGTAGTCAAAGGCAGGGCCACGCAGACAAAAAGAGGAATATTTCTTCGGGCTAACACCGCCAAAAAAAGAAAACCGCCCAAGGCGAGCAAGCGGCTGAATCTTAGCTGCCTGAGATTCAATACAAAGCTAAAAACCGAAATGACCACAAGCACATTGAAGAAGAACAAAGCGCCCTCCTTCCACGCGAAGCGAAGGAAGGGCGGCGGGGCCAACTCGGCGACGGTGGCCGAGAACACTTCGCTTCCGGCGCCCAGGCGCGTGTACAGCGTGAACGGAAATAGCGCGCCCTGAAGTCCATAGGGATTGATCAGGCAGGCCAACATTGCCGCTCCCGTGACCGCCAACAAATCGCGCAGTTTTTCGTTGGCGGCCGGATCGCGCGCATTTGTCCGGAACGGCCAGCGAATGCGTTCCAGCAGGTTGCCGGACAGAAAAGCCAGCGGCAGTACGATGCCCAGAATGAAAAGACCCTCCGTATTGGTCCACACGATTTGCAGGAAGGGAATCAGATAGATGCCTTTTCCGCCCCGGTACTCATGGGAACACAGCAGCAGCAGGTAGATGGCCATGAACAACTCGGTCAGAATTTCCGGGCGGGGCAGGAAGCGCTCGAAGGCCAGAAGCGATGGCAGCAGGACAAACGAAGCCGCGATGAAATTCCCATGCCGCGCACCCGTGCGCACCAGCAAACCGAAGGCGGCGGCGAGAACCGTCATCTTCCACAAGATCAACCCCAGAGGGCCTCCACAGGAAAAGACCCCATAGACCAGCACCTGATACAGCCAATGCAGGTCGAGCCATGGGCGGGTTAAGGATGGGAAGGAAAAGACATCGCGCGCTGGGATGCTGTGGTTTTTCAGAATGTACTGACCTGCCTTCAAATGCCACCAAATATCGACGTCGATAATGACATGAAAGCAGAGCGCTATCAGCAATCCAAACAGCAAGAAGAGCGACCCCAGTCCCGCTCGTCGTATCCATAGATTTTGATCGGCCGTGAGCACGTCAACGACTCCTTTTCATCCCCTTTGACGCAAGTTTTTGGCAAAGCGGCGTATAGATTGATGCAAATTAACTCGTTGCGCAATAGAGAACAGCGATCCGCCAAGCAATTGTAATTATGGTCCTGGGCCGCGAGGCCGCGGCCCCTCCCGATGTCGGCCATAGGCATTTTTGATGGGAGGGACGGCGGCCTCGCCGTCCATGATCGATAAAAAGAGGCCATAATGAGAATTGCTGGCGATCCGCAGCAAAACCGCCGGTTCTGTTGTAGGCCGACTCTGTGAGTCGGCGTCTGTTGGACGCGAGGACATCGCGGGTGCATCTTGACACGGCCTCCGCGCATATGAATAAGAATCCACGTCCTTACGGACGCGGCTACGTAGCCGCCGGCGTAAGCCGGTGGTTTCTTTCCAGTGCCAGACGTTGAGGATTGGCCGTGTCAAGATGCACCCGGACGTCGCAGATTTCCCCGAAAAGGCTTTTCTTCATCCCATAGGACCGTATGATTCCAAATGAAATGGAGATGTCATGGGTCCTGACCAAACTGCATACGGACGAATCATAGATGATTTCGCGCGTGAGTTGACGGCGCGCTTATCGCAGCCGTTGCCCATTGCCTTGACGCCGCCGGCGCCCAGTCCTTTCTTTGCGCCGGATCAGCCTCCGAGCTTTCTGATTTATGTTGGAGCTGCAAATCCGGAACAGGTGAAGACGCTTCGAAACCAATTGCCCCCGTCCGCATTTTTACTTTTTCTGCATCCTCCCTGTCTGCCGGAAGCGGAAGCCCGATTCCGGCAGGCGATGACGGCGGGGCGCACGCTTGCGAGCGGGCTTGACCCGGAGAGTCGATTCATCGAAAAAACGGCTCTGCTGGTGGCCTCGCTGCCGGAAAAGCAAGTGCGATTGGTCGTTGAGCAGGGCTTCAGGGAAACGTGGGCCGAGCCCATCCGGGTCCTGGAGGAATCCATCCGGAATATTTTGGATAATCTCCAGCAGGATCGGAATCGCGGGTTAATCCGTCTGCGCTGCTCGCTAAGGAATTTGCCGTCCATTTGCGAGAATTCGGATACGGCGCTGGCGCCTGTTCCACAGGGCGTTTCTGCCATCGTCTGCGGGGCGGGGCCTTCGCTCCGTTCGCAATTAGAACTTCTGAAAAAGAACGCGCATCGCGCGGTAATTATTGCGACCGGTCATGCAGTGCCTGAGCTGGTGCGGGCGGGCGTTGTGCCGCATGTCGTTGTAGAAGTGGATGCACATGCCGGACGAAACTGGCCGGAGGACATTCGCCCGGACAGCTTGTTGGCGGCTTGCACGGAAGTTGCGCCTGAGGTGGCGGAGCGATTCAAGCGCGTCGTCTGGTGTGCCGGCAGCTCGCCGGCATTCACGCTGGCCCTGCACGAATGGGGCCTTCCCCTGCACGAAATGCAAATCGCCCGCACCGTCATGGTTCCGGCCATCGACGTGGCCGTACGGTTGGGGTGTTCGAAAATCGCCTTGGTCGGACAGGATCTTTGCCTGGGAGAGAACCGGCTGACGCATGTCGATGGAGAAACGTTGGAAGGCGACGATGAAGTCGTTCTTTTGCCGGGCAACGACGCGCCCAACGTGCCGTCCACGCGGACGTTTGCCGCTTTGCGCGATGCGTTGCAGGGCTATGTGAAGGCTCTTCAAGCCGGTTTGGGCGGGACTGGGCCGCAGTTGGCGAATTGCACGGCCGGCGGGGCCGCGATCGAAGGTCTGGCGCGAACGAGTCTGGAAGCTTTCTGCGAAACGCTGCCGCCCTTGCCGGCGGCTCTGCCGTTGACCGTTCGCCGTAAAACGTTGCCGCCGCCCGCCGACGCCCTGGCCGATGTCGACAACCGGATGCGGCAATACGGCGTCCTGGCGGAGAGCATCGTCGAGGTGTGCCTCAAACTGCGCAAGGAACTGGAACAACAGCCCTTGAACGTAGCCAAAGTGCGCATCCAACAGAAGAACCTGCAACAGTTGATCGGCCGGGAAGAAGAGAAACGAAAAGAGCCGAATCTCAGGTTGTGGCTGCAAGCCGTCGTTCAGCATGTCGACCGGGTGATGCAGGAAACGCCTGGCCTGATTTCGCAGGAAAACGATCCCTTCAAGCAGTTGGCCTATTTGGAGGCGCGTTACGGATTCATTCGGGATCTCAGCGAGGATCTTCGCCGCGACTTCATGGGCGTCGTCCGCCGGCTTCGGGTTCTTGCCGCCGGACAGGAAGAGCCCTCGTCATCCCCGTTTGTCTTCAAGAGCTTCCGGGAGCAGGCGCTTCAACGCATGGGGAACAGCCATCGGGAGCTGGCCGCCTTCCTGCGCAAGACTCCCGCCGTTTTGCCGCCGGATCGATTTCAGGTCCGTTGGATGAACCAGCATGTTCCATTCGTTAAGTGCCGTTTGTCCGATGGGCGGTGGGTAGCGCTATCCGGGTTTACCAGTATGTTCGACCGGGCGGTTTTGGAGGTCGATGCGTTTGTCCGGCAAACGGCCTTCGATCCGGCGCGTCACGCCGTGGTTTTTGCCGTGCCGGGAAATTGGGTCCATGTGCTGGAGTTCGCGCGGCGTTATCCGCAGGCTCAAATCATGGTGCTGGAGCCGTGGATCGATTTGTTGTCGGCCCTGATCGAGCGGGGTTCGTTCCTGCACTTCCTTCCTCCGGATGCATTGATCGTGGGGGTGGACGACCGGCTGACGGAATGGAAAACGCTCGCCCACGATCGCTGGCTCGCTTGGGAGCAAGCCGGCCTGACGCCTTGCCTCTTCAAGCATCCGGCCCTGGCCGACAGCGCCGAGATAAACCAGCTTTTGGCGGCTATCGCGTTTTCCGACAAGACGATGTCATGAAGCCTGTATTTCGTATTATTGAAGGACAAAGCCAGTACGGAGTGTTCGACAGTTGGCAGGACGCTTTGTACCGCGAATTTCTACGGCTGGGCGTTCCCGCCGAAAAAGTGCCGATTGCGCAATCCTACGCCCGGCCCGCCCGGGAGCAGGAGGTGTCCCTCGGCTTCAACCTGACGCGGCAGTGGTCGCGCGAGCATCGCATGACCCGCCACCTGGCCTGGCTGGTCGATCATCCGACCTTTCAGTCGGGCTTCTTCATGGCCTCGATCACGGGCATGCCGGTCGAGTACAAGCGGTGCGTCGTATGCCTGGTGGACGAACATTGGACCGAATTCGCGCGGGAGATCTATGAATTTCCCTACGCCTGTTTTCTACCCCATGCCGCCTCGCTCGAGCGGCCGGTTCCTCCTTCCGGAGAAGGCCGAAAGTACGAGGTCGTGCTGTTTGGTTCCCTGTGCGATCAGGAAGAAGCCCTGACCCAGCTTTTCAAGTTCGTGGACGAGCAGATGCCGGCGTGCCGGGCCTTGGTCGAAATGTTTGTGAATTCGTTCGACTACCATTTGTCCCCGCGCCTGGACGAGGCCCTGCTGAAGGCCATTCGTCAAATGGGCTTTCCGGCGCCGGTCATCAAAATTTTCATGAGCACGGTCTTTCCCCAACTGGATTTGTACCACCGCTACAAGAACCGCCTGAAGTTGATCCGCTCCCTGACGAAGAGTGCCGTGCATATCTTTGGCAACGGGCCTTGGAAGACGCTGAACCTGCCGTCGAATATCGTGGTGCACGATCCGATTCCTCACCGCCAGGTTCTGGAGGTTATGCAGCAGGCCCGCGTACTGCTGAATCATGCCCCCACGCTCATCAGCGGAGGCCACGAGCGGGTCTTCGATGCCCTGGCTTGCGGCTGCTCGGTGCTTTCGACGGAGTCTTCATTTTTGATGCGCGAATTGGGCGAACGGAATGGCGTAACGTATTTCCGTGCCGGCGTCGATGAAGACGCTTTGGACGGACGGATTCAGGAGTTGCTGGCCAGCCCTTCGCTGCCCGACCGCGTGGCCGCTTCGCAGGAGGTTGTTTTTCGGAAACATCACATGGGCATTCGAGCGCTCCAACTATGCCAGATCGTGAAGAATCGCTGGCCGGAAGTCTTCGGAGAACCGGGCGGATGAACGCATCCTTTTCGCCAAAAACCATCCTGACCTCGACGGCCACGGGCCGGGTCATTCCCTATACGCTGATGGATATCCGGCAAAATCTCGTGGAGTTGGGGCACTGCGTATGGGTGCAGGACAATGCGCGGCTGGCCAGCCTCGACGAGAAGATTTTTTCCATCGTCGATGGGTTGGTTCAGGTCGAGCCGGATGCCTTTGTGACCGTCGATCAGGTCGGGATTCTTCCGGAGGTCATTTGCCTGCTGGATCGCCCCCCGCTGGTCGTGTCGTGGATTTATGACGACCCCCGGCACTTTATCAAACCCAATTTTCTGGCGGTGAATTCCCATCTTCACTTGTTCTGCTGGGATCGGGCCTATCTTCCTTATCTTCAGTCGCAGGGTTTAGTGCATTGCCATTACCAGCCTTTTGCCACGAACCCGCAGGTCCATCGTCCTCTTTCGGACGAAGGCTATGATTATGAAGTTTCCTTTGTAGGCGCGGTGTCGCCGTTGCGCGCGAACGTCCTGCGGCAGCTTGCCGAGAAGGGCATCGCCATTGATGTCTTCGGCGACGAGGCGTGGACGAATCTTTGCCATCCGCTGATACGCTATCGGGGCGTGGCCGACAACCGCCGCGATTGCCCCCGGATTTACAGCCGGTCGAAAATCAATTTGAACATGACCAGCCCTCAACTGCTCACGGCCTTGCCGGTACGGGTGTTCGACGTCTTGGGCTGCGAAGGCTTTCTTCTGACGGATCGGCGGGAGGATGTGGACCGGCTGTTTACGGCCGGCCAGGATCTGGCCGTATACGACGATGCGGAAGACTTGGCGGCCAAAGTTCGTTATTATCTGGATCGGCCGGAGGAGCGGGATGCCATCCGCCGGAGCGGGCGGACCAAAGTGCTGCAGAGCCATACGTTCGATCGCATTTTGCCCGCCATGCTCAAGACGGTATTTTCGGCGGACGTGAATGTGTCGTGCAATGCCGCGCTTTCCGACGAGACAGCCGCCAAGTATCTCTGGCTGGTGGGGACGAGCTATATGAAGTTCGGCAAATACCGGCAGGCCTATCCGCGATTGCTGGACGCCCTTCGGCTAAACTCTCGTTCGACGGAAACCCTGATGTCCATGACCTTGCTGGCTCATGTCAGCGGTCAAGCCGGCAGCGTGCAGTCCTGCCTCAAGAGTTTGCTGGAATTGGATTCTTCCTTGGCGGACTGGGCGGTCGATGTGACCGCTGCGCGGGAGCCATCGATCGAGCCGGCTTGGTGGCAGCGCTTGTACCGATTGGTTTTTTCGGAGTTGACGGTTCAGGCCGACGGAACCGTCCTGGGCTGGAAGCCAAGGCAGAATGAAGTTGTGTGAGTATGTAATATACGTCTAATCAATAGCTTAAACATGTCGTCGGAACGGATGGCATGGGCGTTGCTTGACGGGATAACGGATCGTCGATGAAGGAGATACGATTTTGAGCACTACGGCGGCGCTGGTGGTGGCGCGGGCTGGATCGAAGTCCATCCCGCACAAAAATATTCGAAAGGTGGCTGGGAAACCCTTGATCGCTTATACGTTTGAAGCGGCGAAGGGGAGTAGTTTGCTCGATCGTGTTTTTCTGAGCACGGACGACGTCCAGGCGGCCTCGTTGGGCCGGGATCTCGGCATAGAGGTTCCCTTCATGCGGCCGGCCGAACTGGCGGGGGATTCCTCGCACGTTATCGATGCGACCTTGCATGCGATCCAATGGCTGGAAGAACGTCTGCGCTACGCGCCCGACTATTTCATGCTGCTTCAACCCACGTCTCCATTTCGCGCGGCGGTGGATATCAATGCCGCCATCTGGCTGGCCCGGGACACCGGCGCCGATGCAGTCGTCAGCGTGACGCCGGCCGCCGGCCATCCCTGTCTGCTCAAGAACATGGACGCGCAAGGAAAACTGCGACCCTGGATGGAATCGCCGTTGAACACGGCGCGCCGCCAGGATTTGCCGCCGGTCTACGCCATCAATGGAGCGATTTATCTGGTGCGCCGTTCCGTCCTGCTGACGAAGAAGTCGTGGTGCCCCGAGGGCGCCGTGGCCTACGTCATGCCCGAGGCGCGGTCGCTCGATATCGATACGCCCTGGGATTTGCACGTGGCGGAATGCCTGTTGGGCGCAAAGCCATCCGGTGAGGAGCGCACCTCATGAAAACCATTCGAATCGGCGGCAGAACGGTGGGAGAGGGGCAGCCTTGTTTTATCATTGCCGAGGCCGGGGTGAATCACAACGGACAACTCGAAACTGCCCGCGCCCTGGTAGACGCCGCGGTTTGGGCCCGGGCCGATGCGATTAAATTTCAGACGTTTAAAGCAGAGCGTTTGGTCACCGCCTCGGCGCCGAAAGCGGCTTATCAAAAGGCGGCCACCGGCGCGAAGGAAACCCAGTACGAAATGCTCAAGCGGCTGGAGCTGTCCGAAAAGGACCACCGGCTTTTGTTGCGCCATTGTCGCAAGCAGGGCATTCTCTTTCTTTCATCGCCCTTCGACGAAGAGAGCGCCGATTTTCTCGAAAGCCTCGGCGTCCCGGCTTTTAAAATCGGTTCCGGGGAACTCACCAATACCCCTTTTCTCGAGCACGTCGCGCGTAAAAAGCTTCCGATCGTTCTCTCCACCGGCATGGCTAATTTGGCCGAGGTGGGCCAGGCGGTCCAGGCGATCCGCCGCGCCGGGAACAAAGAGCTGGCGCTGCTGCATTGCGTGTCGAACTATCCGGCGGACCCGGCGCGGGTCAATCTTCGGGCGATGCAGACGCTGGCTAAGAGCTTTAAAACGCCGGTGGGCTATTCGGATCATACGCAGGGGATCGAGGTGGCGATCGGCGCCGCCGCCCTGGGCGCATGCATCGTCGAAAAGCATCTGACGCTCGACCGCAACCTGCCCGGCCCCGACCACAGGGCCTCCATCGAGCCCAAGGAGCTGGCCGCCATGATCTATGCGATCCGCACCGTGCAGTCGGCGCTCGGCGATGGACGCAAACGTCCGCTCGACAGCGAAAAGAACGTCGCGGACGTAGCCCGCAAGAGCTTGGTGGCGGCGCGCGACATTCCTTGCGGAAGAGTGGTGCAGGAAGCCGATGTGGCCACCCGACGTCCGGGAACCGGGTTGACTCCCTCCGCGTTGAACCGTCTGGTGGGGAAAAAAGCGACCGTGAATATTCCGAAGGGGCAACTCCTTGGCCTAGCCATGTTCTCGCGAAAGACAAATCCGGTATGAGCGAATCGCCATGTATAGAGAGCCGGAAACGGAACGTGGCCGTCGTTACGGTGGGCAGATCGGATTACGGAATTTATCTGCCGATCCTGCGTGTCCTAACGGAGGAGCCCCAACTCCAACTCCGGGTGATGGCGGCGAGCGCTCATCTGTCCGATACATTTGGGCGTACGGTCGACCGCATTGAGGCGGATGGCTTTCCCGTATCCGATCGCGTGGAGATGCCCGTGGAGGACGATTCCGCCTGGGGGACTGCGCATGCCATGGCCTTGGGCGTCGAAGGCTTTGCGGCAGCGTATAAACGAGCCCGTCCCGATCTGCTGCTCGTGCTGGGCGACCGGTTCGACATGTTTGCGGCGGCGGTCGCGGCGGCGCCGTTTTGCATTCCCCTGGCGCACATTCATGGCGGCGAGATCACCGAAGGGGCGATGGACGAGCAGTTCCGCCATGCGATGACCAAGCTCAGCCATCTGCACTTCGCTTCCACCCAGACGTATGCCGACCGCCTCGTCCGGATGGGCGAGGAACCCTGGCGCGTGACGGTGTCCGGGGCGCCGGCGCTGGATCATTTGCGGACGATGAACCTGATGACGTTGGACGAGCTTCAGCATTCGCTGGACATGAGCCTGGAGCCGGCGCCGTTGCTGGCCACTTTTCATCCGGCGACGCTGGAGGAAGCCGGCGCCGCGGAGCAGTTCGCCGAGTTGCTGGCGGCCTTGCACGAACTGGGCCGTCCGGTGGTCTTCACCTATCCCAACGTCGATCCGGGGCATCGGCAGATTATTCGGGCCATCGACGACTATGTCGATGCCCATCGTTCCTCCCGGTGCTTCAAGGAGCTGGGGACGCGGCGGTATTTTTCTTCGATGCGGTTTGCCGCCGCCATGATCGGCAATTCGTCGAGCGGGATCATCGAAGCCGCCAGCTTCAAGTTGCCGGTGGTGAATGTCGGCTCCCGCCAGCGGGGTCGAGTGCGGGCTGCGAATGTCGTGGATGTGGAGTGCCGGCGGAAAGACCTGTCCGATGCCCTGCGGCGAGTCGTGGACCCGGCCTTTAAAAACGGTTTAAAGTCGCTTGTGAATCCTTACGGCGACGGGCAAGCGGCCGAGCGAATTGTCCGCGTTTTGCGCGAGATCCCATTGGATCGGCGGCTGCTGCAAAAACGATTTCAGGATTCAACGGAGACGTGATTTGTGTGTGGAATCGTCGGGACATTCAATCTAAACGAGGCGTCGGAGTTGGCCCGCGAAGCCGTGCGAGAAGGCATGGCGCGCATGCGGCTGCGGGGTCCCGATGAAGAAGGCTTCTTCGAAAAGCCCGGCATCGCGCTGGGCCACCGCCGGTTGTCGATCATCGATTTGAAGGCCGGCCAGCAACCCTTTTCCGACCTGGCCACGGGCGTCACGCTGGTTTTCAACGGCGAGATCTTCAACTTTGCCGCCTTACGCGCGGAGTTGGAAACAATGGGGCGCGCATTCCGGACTGACTCGGATACGGAAGTGCTGTTGCGCGCGTATCTTGAGTGGGACGAGGAGTGCGTGCAGAGGCTCTCGGGGATGTATGCCTTTGCCGTGTACGATCCGCGCAGTCAGCGGCTGCTGTTGGCGCGCGACCGGGTCGGCGTCAAACCTTTGTTCTATGCCCTGCGAGGCGAAGCCTTCTATTTTGCCTCTTCCCTGAAAGCCTTGCTGGCATTTCCCCGCGTCGAGCCAGTCATGGATTGGGCGGCGGCTTCCCATTATCTGACGACCGTCCGGACCACGCTCGGGCGCCGTTCGATGATTCGGGATGTCTCGGCGCTTTTGCCCGGGGAAATTTTGTCGATCCGCCGGGGCGAGCGCGCGCCGACAGTGCGCCGCTACTGGGATTTCCCGGTTGTGGCGGCCGCCGAAAAATCCGGCGAGAGCATGCCGGAAGCTGCGGGAAAAGTTCGCGAGCTGATGACCGCTTCCGTGCGGGAGCAACTCGTCAGCGATGTGCCTTTGGGCGGTTTTCTCAGCGGGGGGGTGGATTCGTCGATCCTGGCCGGACTGGCCCAGACGTTGACCGGCGGCCATTACAATGCCTATAGCATCGGTTATGACCTGGAAGGCTATAACGAATGGCCCTTCGTCAAGCTGGCGGCAGAGCGCTATCGCATGTGGTGCAAAGATATTCATTTGCAGCCCGAGGCCTATCCCGCGGATTGGAAATATCTCACGGCCGAAAAAGGCCTGCCGCTCTCGACGCCCAATGAAGTGCCGATCTATCGCCTGGCTCGCGCCCTCAAGGAAGATTTCACGGTGGCGTTGAGCGGCGAGGGGGCCGACGAAATTTTCGGCGGCTATGTCCTGCCTTACTTTTCCGCCTACGATTTCGAACGAGCCCGGCGATCCGAGCCGGCGGCGGACGAGATTCTCGGCCCGGTCGATCGCGCGATTCGCCGGCTCTACCGACGGCCCTGGCTCGTGGATCATGTCGACCAACATTTCCTGCTGAATTCCTGGATGCCGGCGGAGGCGAAGCGGTCGTTGTTTCGTCCGGAAATTCAAGACGCCTTGGAAGGCGACGGCGAAATGCTTTCGTATTATCGGGATTTGTTTGGACGCTTTGCCGGATGCAGCACGTTTGACCAGCATATGCACGTCCATGCGCGAATCAACCTGGAGGGACTGCTGTTCCGGGTCGATTCCAGCACCATGGCCGCCTCCGTGGAGGCGCGCGTGCCCTACACCGATCACCGGCTGGTGGAATATCTCTTTCACCTGCCGGATCGATACAAAATCGATTGGATGCATCCGCAGTCCGCCGCGGATTCCGAGCGGCTCAATGCGGCGGAGATCGACCGCAAGGGGCTGGTGGAATCGAAGATTTTGCTGCGCCGCGCCTTTGCACAGGAAGTCGACGAATCGATCCTCCGGCGGAAAAAGGTGAGCTTCCCGGTGCCGGTACGCGAATGGTTCGGCGGGTTCTTGGGGGAGACGGCTCAGGATATTATTCACGGCTCCGCGCTGTACGGCGGCTTCTTCGAGACGGCGGGGGTGGACCGGTTGTTGGAGACAGCCGATTTGCCGGCTTCCGGCGTTGCCTTGTGGCCGGTAACGAATCTCTGCCTGTGGCAAACGGAAATGGGCATTCGGTTATGATCGTATCCATGTGGCAAACCGGGGAGGGGTTCTACAACGATTTTCGCCGGTGGGCGACGGACCATTTCCAGCGCCTCGGCCACACCGTGATTCCCCTGCCGGCGCAGGGTTCGGTCGACCGGCTGGGCGATCTGATCTTCAGCATGAATTTCAGTCCGGAGCTGGCGCGGCTCGCCCGGGATCTCCGCAAGCCTTATGTCTGCTGGGTTTGGGATGCGCTGGTCAATTACTCCCTGCTCAATCCTGCCTGGGCTTCCGATTATACGATCATGTTTCAGTTTGCCCGCTCCGATGCGGAGCGGTTCAAGGCCGCCGGCTATCGAAATGTGTTTTATCTGCCGGCTTCCACCGACGAGAAGA
Source organism: Lentisphaerae bacterium GWF2_57_35 (assembly GCA_001804865.1). Lineage (GTDB taxonomy): Bacteria > Verrucomicrobiota > Kiritimatiellia > CAIQIC01 > GWF2-57-35 > GWF2-57-35. The sequence goes on along the minus strand of MHBK01000015.1, from coordinate 15,754 downwards.
CCTTGCTGCCCTCCGCCGGAAACGGGGCGGCCTCGGCTGGCGGCATCGCCTGGATCGGCAACTGCTATTCCCTGAGCGCTTCGCCGTACGCTTCGTACAAGGCGGCTTGTTTGAAGCAGGGCCTGTCTCCGGCTTGCGGCCTGGAGGCGATGGACAATTTTCTGGAGGAGGTTGTCCGGCGGCCCGCTCACGACTTGCGGCTCTTCTTCCTGGATTATGTGACGGCTAGGATGCCGCGCTTTTTCGAGACGGCCCCCGTGCCGGACCGGAGTTACCTCGCTGGCGGCATCGATCGAGCCCTGGATTTTTTCGTCAATTATCTGCTCTATCACGAGGTCGACATTCGCATGAGAAGCCGGCTCGTACAGACGCTGGCCCCGCTGGGCTTGGATCTTTGGGGCGAGGCGCCCGGCTGGACGCCTCATCTCGTTCCGGGCGTTCGTTTTCACGGGACCTGCGCGTTCGGGCCGGACTTGGGCAGCCGGCTGGCCTCCGCCCGGGTTTGCCTAAACATGTCTCGCACGCTCAGCGACGGCGTCAACATGAGGTCCTTCGAGATCCCGGCCTGCGGCGCTTTTCAGCTTGCGCTCCATAGCGACGACATGGCCGCGTTGTATGAGGACGGACGCGAAATCGTGCTTTTCAAGACCTATGAAGAAGCCCGCGATAAGGCGGCCTATTACCTGGAACACGACCACGAGCGCCGACAGATTGCCGCCGCGGGCCGCGCCCGATTTCTGCGGGATCACACGCTCGAACGCCGCTTTGAAAGCCTGGCCTCTACGCTTCGCCGTCTTGGTCTTGGGCTCTAAGATCGGTCTTTTGCCTCCTGGTTTCTTTTTGTGAGGCTTTGCACTCCAGCGCAAGTTCCGCTTGGCCCTTCGACCCGCTCAGGCCGGGCTTCATGGGGCAAAACGGGGGCGCGCCATTTGGGTTCGTCTGCTGCGTTGGTGAAAGCCGGGCGGACAAGAGTCCTGCCCGGCTTTCACCGCCTTGCAGCCAAACCCAACTGACGCGCCCCCGTTTTGCCCCATGCGCCCTGGCCTGAGCGGGTCGAAGGGCCAAGCGATAGCACCCCCATGCCGCTAAAGCGGACATGGGGGATACATTGCGGTAGTTGTTTTTTATTGGAGCTGGGGCGACCTCGCCCCGGGGTGTAGGTGGGCACAACGCGGACTCAGATTCTGGACGGTGGCATACCTTTAAGTCTCAGACTTGATGATCCGTGGGACGCTTTGCCATCCGTGGGGCCAGACTCTTGTCAGCTCTTGGGCTGTTCCAGGCGCTGGCGGACTTCCCGTGCGCCCAGATCACGGATTTCCATCAAGGCTTGCCGGGTTCGATTGCGCAGACGGACGGCGCCGGTTTTCTTTTCCCACTGCCAAACCGACTGGCCCGACACGCCCAGCAATTGAGCGAATTCCGCTTGGGTCAGCTTCAATTTCCGGCGCAGCGATTTCATGCCCTTGGAGGTAATGCGAACCCGACGGGCCTCCTGGTCGTCCTCGCGTTGAGGCGCCATGCCGGACGTCTTGCTCATGGTGCGGGTCTGCTTTTCCAAGAGCTGGGTTTGCTGACGCAGTTCGCGCACGGTGTGCTTTAAGCCGGCGATTTCCTTTTTAAGCGGTAAAAAGGCCGCACGAACTTCTTTGCGGGCCAGCCGCTGAATTTCCTGTTTAAGAGCTGATAGTATATTCGGCATATTAGTTAACCTCCAAACTTAGACGAAAACGTGCGCATATTTGCAAATAGCAGCAAATAAAGCCAGTTATTATCTACTATAAGGGCCTTTGTATATTTTAGCGGATAATTTTATGGAAGATTGGAAACGTGACTCAAGACCCTGAAGCTTCAGGCCGCATCAAGCGGCAACCGGACGGACGTTTTGGTTCATTAAATGGATATAATCCAAAAAGTCGATTGACATACTGTAGTATTATGCATATTCTTATCTCCATGCTTATCTCAACCAAATGTCAATATGCGCTTCGGGCTGTGTATGAGATCGCTCGGTCGAGGCATGGAGGGGTCATGACGATCGGGGACATAGCGAGAGCTCAACAAGTTCCGCAGCGGTATCTGGAAGGGATCCTGAATCAGCTTCGGAAAAGCGGCATTTTGGAAGCGCAGCGTGGACGAAGCGGGGGGTACAAGCTGGGCAAGGATGCCAAAGATATTACGGTTGGGGAGGTTGTAAGGCTGATTGACGGTCCGATTCGTGCCGTGGTGTGTGTGGAAGAAGCCAAGGCGGCCAACTGCCCGTTACAGGAAAACTGCGTGTTCCTGCCAACTTGGCGGAAAGTGCAGTCGGCGATCGATCAAACCTTGGATTCGACGGCTTTTTCGCAATTGCTGAAGAGGGAGAGCGACGCGATGCTGAGAGGCGCCCCGAGCTATGTGATTTAGTTTTTTTACGCTAAAACTACGATAGATCAGTCGATATTAAGATAATATAAGGAGGAAAAAATGTCGCGCATATACAAGGATAATTCGGAATCCATAGGCAATACGCCATTAGTGCAGTTAAATCGGATCATTCATGGGGCTAAAGCCCGAGTGCTTGCGAAGGTTGAGGGCCGCAATCCTTCTTATTCGGTGAAGTGCCGGATTGGGGCGGCGATGATATGGGATGCCGAGCAACGCGGCCTGTTAAAGCCTGGGATCGAGATTGTGGAACCAACGAGCGGCAACACCGGCATTGCATTGGGCTATGTCGCGGCGGCGCGGGGGTACAAGCTCACGCTTACGATGCCCGAAACCATGAGCGTCGAGCGTCGTCGGGTGTTGGCCGCATTCGGCGCCAGCTTCATTCTGACGCCGGCCCATGAGGGCATGAAGGGCGCCATAGCACGCGCCGAGAAGTTGGTTGAGTCCAACCCGACACGCTATTTCATGCCCCAGCAATTCAAGAATCCAGCCAACCCAGCAATTCACGAGAAGACGACCGGCCCTGAAATCTGGCGCGATACGGCGGGCCAGATAGACGTTTTGATCTCCGGCGTGGGCACAGGGGGAACGATTACCGGCATTACGCGTTACATCAAGAAAACGCAGGGCAAGGCCATCGTTTCGGTTGCCGTAGAGCCCAGCGAGAGTCCGGTCATTACCCAGACGCTGGCCGGCCGGGAATTAAAGCCGGGGCCGCACCAGATTCAAGGTCTCGGCGCCGGCTTCATTCCCGACACGCTCGACCTGTCGCTCGTGGATCGCGTCGAATTGGTGGACAGCATGGAGGCGGTGGAGTTCGCTCGACGGTTGAGTCTCGAAGAAGGGCTGCTCAGCGGCATTTCCTCCGGCGCGGCGGTTGCCGTGGCGGCGCGACTTGCACGCCAGGACGAGTTCGCGGGGAAAACCCTGGTCGTGGTTTTGCCGGACGCCGGAGAACGGTATATGTCCACGGTGCTGTTCGAGGGAATCTAGCGCGGGGCGCAACCCGTCCGTGCAACGAGTTTCAAATCGGGGATCAACGATCGGATATCAGGAGGGCTCATGAATCGACAGGCCGAAAATCTTGGATACAGCGGAACCGGCGAACCGGAAGACGTTTTGCGATGGGCGCTGGCAGAATTCTATCCGGACATCGCGTTCGCGGCCAGCTTTGAACATACCGTGCTGATCGACATGATGACGCGCATCCGGCCCGATATTCGGGTTTTCTCCCTCGACACGGGTCGTTTGCCGGAGGAGACGTTTCAGTGCGCGGCGGAGGCGGAACGCCATTTCAAAATACACGTCGACTGGTATTTTCCCGATCGGGCCGCCGTCGAGTTGCTGACGCGCGAGCAGGGGGTGTATTCCTTCCGGGAGAGTCTGGAGGCGCGCCGGCATTGCTGCCGCATTCGCAAAGTGGAGCCGCTGGGCCGAGCCTTGCAGGGGCTTCGCGCTTGGATCACCGGCTTGCGCCAGGACGAGGCGGAATCCAGGCGGGAGCTTCGGCAAATCGAACTCGACGAGGGGCGCGGGGGCCTCGTCAAGATCAATCCTTTGGCCTATTGGACGGATCGGCAGGTGCGCGACTACACGCACCAGCGCCGGCTGCCCTATAACCGCCTTTTCGATTGCGGCTATGCGTCGATCGGATGCGCGTGCTGCACCCGCCCGATCGCGCCCGGCGAAGATCCGCGCGCCGGCCGGTGGTGGTGGGAATCGCCGGAGCACAAAGAGTGCGGACTTCACGTGAACAACAGGCTGAATTTGAGGAGCGATCAGACGCCATGAATACGATGGAAAACAGAGAACCGTCCGCGTCCACGCTGGACCGTCTTGAAGCCCAGAGCGTCCACCTCTTTCGGGAGGCCTATCGCGAGTTTAAGAGTCTGGTCATGTTGTGGTCGGTCGGCAAGGACAGCACGGTGCTGCTATGGCTGGCGCGAAAGGCATTTTTCGGCCATGTGCCTTTTCCGCTTCTACACATCGACACCAGCTACAAGATTCCCGAGATGATCCGCTACCGCGACGAGATGGTCCGGAAATGGCGCCTGAACATGATCGTGGGACAGAACGTGCGCGCGCTGTCCGAAAAGAGAGCCTTTCCGAACGGGGGCCTGACCCGGCTCGAATGCTGCAAGGCGCTCAAGACCGAGGCGTTGAAGTGCACGCTTTCCAGCGAGTGGCCCCGCAAGCGTTATGACCACGCGATCGGCGGCTATGTAGAGGAAACGCATGGGGAGGCGTTCACCGGCGTGATCGTGGGCGCCCGGGCCGACGAGGAGGGCAGCCGCTCCAAGGAGAGATATTTCTCGCCCCGCGATCGGGATAGCGACTGGAACACAAGCGATCAGCCGCCCGAGTTGTGGCATCAGTACAAGACCGATTTTGCTCCGGGCACGCATGTTCGCATCCATCCTCTGCTGGATTGGACCGAGCTGGACATCTGGGAGTACATCGGGCGGGAAGAAATTCCCGTGACCTCGCTGTACTTCGATCAGGGAGAGGGTCGGCGGTATCGATCGCTGGGCTGCGCTCCCTGCACTCAGCCGGTCGAGTCCACGGCCAAGGGGGTGGCCGACATTATTGCGGAACTGAAGACCGGCAAGTTTTCCAATGTGTCCGAGCGTTCCGGCAGGGCGCAAGACAAGGAAGACGGCGGCGGCCTCGAGACTCTGCGCCGTTCGGGATACATGTGATCCCCGGGCGAAGACGCATGCAAAATCAGCGAACGACCAAGGAATGACGCATGAACAAGCAGGAAGAACTGGAACAGATGAACGTCGTGGTGGTGGGTCACGTCGATCATGGCAAGAGCACCCTCATTGGCCGGTTGATGGCCGATACGAATGCGCTGCCCCAGGGCAAGCTGGAGCAAGTGCGCGCCACCTGCGCCCGGAACGCGAAGCCGTTCGAATACGCGTTTCTGCTCGATGCCTTGAAGGATGAGCAATCCCAGGGCATCACGATCGACACGGCCCGCTGCTTCTTCAAGACCGCGCGCCGTCGCTACATCCTCATCGACGCGCCCGGGCACATCGAGTTCCTGAAAAACATGATCACAGGCGCCGCCCGGGCCGAAGCGGCGTTCCTGCTCATCGATGCCGGCGAGGGCATTCAGGAAAACTCGCGCCGACACGGCTACATCATGTCCATGTTGGGAATCCGGCAGATTTGCGTGTTGGTGAACAAGATGGACCTGGCGGGCTACGACCGCGGAGCGTTCGACCGTTTGTGCGCCGAATACGAAAGCTTCCTTCGTCGCCTCGACATTCATCCGATTCGGTTCATCCCGATCAGCGCCATGAAAGGGCTTAACGTCGCGCTCGACGGGAAAACCGAAATGCCCTGGTATGAAGGACCCACCGTGTTGGAACAACTCGACGCGCTGGAACGGCCGGCCTCGTTGCGGGAACTCCCGTTCCGCTTTCCGGTTCAAGACATCTATAAGTTCACGGAAGGCGGCGACGACCGGCGGATTTTTGCAGGAACGGTTTTGACGGGGAGCGTGCGGGTGGGCGACGAGGTGAGCTTTTATCCTTCAGGCAAGCGCTCCAGCATCCGGTCGGTCGAGGCCTTCCACGCCGCGCCGCGTTCCGGGGCCTCCGCCGGGGATGCCGCAGGTTTCACGCTGGCGACGCAGCTCTATGTCCGGCCCGGCGAACTCATGGCGCGCGACGACCAGCCCCCGCCGATCGTCGGCCGCCGCTTTCGGGCGAACCTTTTCTGGATGGGTCGCGCCCCCATGATTCAGGGGAAAACCTACAAGCTGAAGATCGGGGCCGCGCAAGGGTCGCTCAAGCTGGTCGAGGTGCTCAGCGTGCTGGATGCCGCCGATTTCGTTTCGGAGCATTCCAAGCAACAGGTGGATCGCCATGATGTGGCCGAGTGCGTTCTGGAGGCGTATCGCCCCGTGGCGTTCGATCAGGTCGGCCAGGTGCTTCATACGGGCCGGTTCGTGGTCGTGGACGACTACGAGATCGCCGGGGCGGGCATCGCCTTGGAGAAGTTGGACGACAGCGAGTCCACGGTTTCGCAGCATGTGCAGGCGCGGGAATTTGCCTGGGAAGGCGGCCGCGTGACGGCCGCCGACCGGGCGGAAATGTACGGGCATGCATCGAAATTTGTGTTGTTGACGGGCGAGGATGCCGGCGCCCTCGCGACCCTTGCCGGGAGCATCGAGCAGGCGCTGTTTCGCTCGGGCTTCAAGGCGTACTGCGCGCGATCGGCCAACGTGGCCCGGGGGCTCGATGCCGACATCCGGCTTCGCGCGGACATGCGCGACGAGCAGGTCCGCCGGCTGGGGGAATTGGCGCGCCTCCTCACCGACTCCGGGCAGATCTTTATTACGTCGCTTTCCAATGCGGACGAGTATGACGTACGAACGCTGGAGCTGCTGAACAGCCCCCATGAGATTCTCGTCGTCCGGCTGGGCGGGACGGCGGATGCGTCTATTCCGGCGCACCTGACGCTGCCGGCCGGGACGGATCCGGAAACCGGCGTCGAAGCGGTGCGGAAACTGCTCATGGAGAAAAAAGTGATTCTGGATTACCAGATTTAGAAAAGAGAGAGCAACATGGAAACTCGTTTGAGAAGTTGGGTAAAATCCACCTCCTGGCGCATCACCGGCTTCGTGATTCTGGGCGTCATTTCCTATGCGTTCACGCGCAATTGGAAGGAAACCACCTGGATCACCACCATTTTCCACTCCCTGCGGTTTGTGCTGTACTACTTTCACGAACGATGGTGGGCGCATATTTCATGGGGAACGATCAACCATCCCCTGTCGCACTTGCCCGTGAAGCCCGATTTGACAACGGAAGACGAAGAAGCGGTTCGGAACCTCCTGAGGGAACGAAAGTGCCTCTCCACGCCGGACTATGAAATCTAACTTAAGCAAGGAGACGCCCGTTATGCACGCAACCGAAAAACCTCTGCATCTGGAAACGCAACTCATTCATGCGGCCTCCGCACCCGAACAGCCGTCTGGCGCGACCACGACTCCGGTCGTGCAAAGCACGGCCTTTACCTATGGCTCTGCCGAGGAAATCGAGGCCGTGTTCGCCGGGCGGGAGGCGGGCTATGTGTATTCCCGAATTGCGAACCCCACGGTGGCGGCGCTCGAAGCGCGACTCACGGCTTTGGAAGGGGGCTTGGGCGCCCTCGCCGTGTCCTCCGGCATGGCGGCGATCAGCTCGCTCGTGCTGGCCCTGGCGGGCAGCGGCGACGAAATCGTGGCCGGGAGCAGCCTGTTCGGCGGGACGTATGCGCTGTTCCGGCACACGCTGAGCCGCTTCGGCATTCGGGTCCGTTTTGTGGATCCGACCCAGCCGGACGCGTTTCGCGATGCGATCGGCGACGCGACGCGTCTGGTGTTTGTGGAGACCATCGGGAACCCAAAGCTCGATGTGCCCGACATCGCCGCCATTTCGGCCATCACGCGGGAACTCGGGGTTCCGCTGGCGGTGGACAGCACGGTGACCACGCCGCTTTTGATCCAGCCCAAGCGGCTAGGCGCCGATCTGATCGTGCATTCCACCTCCAAGTTCATCAATGGGCACGGCAATGCCATCGGCGGGGTTATCGTCGATGCGGGCTCCTTCGACTGGGCGAGCCCTCGTTTTCCGCACCTGGCGCCGTACCTCGCAAAGGTCGGACGATTCGCTTTGCTGGCGGCGCTTCGCGGACGCCTCTACCGCGATCTCGGCGGCTGCCTGGCCCCGTTCAATGCCTTCCTGCTGTCCATGGGCCTCGAATCGCTGGGCGTGCGCATGGAGCGGCACTGCGCGAACGCGGCCCGGGTGGCCGCTTTTCTTGCGGCGCATCCCGAGGAAGGGACGGTCGTCTATCCCGGGTTGGAGTCGCATCCCGACCATGCCCTGGCCCAACGGCAGTTCGGCGGCCGCTATGGCGCCTTGGTGACGTTTACGCGGGGAACAAAGGAGCGGTGTTTTAGCTTCATCAACCGGTTGAAGCTGGCCAAAAACAGCGCCAATCTGGGCGACACGCGAACCCTGGTCCTTCATCCGGCATCGACCATCTACCGCGATCTCGACCGGGAGGAACGATGGACCATGGGGGTGACTGACGACCTGATCCGGCTGGCCATCGGAATCGAAAATGCCGACGACATCCTCGGCGATGTGGAACAAGCGCTCGGTTCGTAATAAACAAAGGCGAAAGGAATAAAATGAAACTGAAAATCAACGAAGCGGCGACGGAAGTGCCGGACGATTTATCGATTGCGGAATTGCTGGCGCACCAGAAGGTCAAGATGCCCGATATGGTGTCGGTGCAGGTGAATGGCGCGATCGTGGATCGAAGCGCATTTTCTGCGACGCCGGTCCGGGAGAACGACAGCGTAGACTTCCTGTATTTCATGGGCGGCGGCGGGAAGAAATGAATGGAGCACAACCTATGAGCCTGACAGAACAGCAGATCGAACGGTATTCGCGGCACATCATCCTTCCGGAAGTCGGAGGGCGCGGGCAGGGAAAACTCCTGGCCAGCCGCGTCCTGCTGGTCGGAGCGGGCGGCCTGGGCTCCCCGGCTTTGCTCTATCTGGCCGCGGCCGGGGTGGGGACTATCGGCTTAGTGGATGGCGATGTGGTGGACCTGACCAATCTGCAGCGCCAGATTGCCCATACCACGGCCGATGTGGGCCGCGACAAGGTGGAGTCGGCGGCGGAGAAATGCCGGGCCATCAATCCCGACGTAAAGGTGCGGATGTATCCCGAGCATCTTCGGGCGGACAACGCCCTGGACATTCTCAAAGACTACGACTTCGTGCTCGACGGAACGGACAGCTTTGCCGCGAAGTTTCTGGTGGCCGATGCGTGCCATTTCGCGGGCAAGCCGTATTCGCACGCGGGTATCCTGCGTTTCGAGGGGCAAACCATGACCGTGATCCCCGGCCAGACCGGTTGCTACCGGTGCCTGTTTCGCGAGCCTCCTCCTCCCAACGCCGTGCCCTCCTGCTCGCAGGCCGGCGTGCTGGGCGTGCTGGCCGGCATTATGGGCGCCATCCAGGCGGCGGAGGCGGCCAAGTATGTGCTGGGCCTCGGCGAACTGCTGACCAACCGCCTGCTCGTCTTCGACGCGTTGAAAATGACTTTTCGAAACATCGGGTTCAGCCGGAACCCCGCCTGCCCGCTCTGTGGGAACTCTCCCTCCATCGTGACGCTGCGGGACGAGGCGCCCCCCGCATGCGCGCGAACCCGCGAACCAAAACCATGAGCCCGACAGGAGGAGAGAGATGACGCTGACCCTTACGAAGGACGTTTATCAGGAGCTGCTGTCGGCGGCGCTGGCCGCCGCGCCGCTCGAGGCCTGCGGGCTTCTGGCCGGGACCGAAGGACGCGCGACGAAGTGCTACGCGTTGACCAACGCCGACGCTTCGCCCGAGCATTACAGCATGAAGCCGGAGGAGCAATTTGCGGCCTGGAAGGACATGCGCGCCGCCGGGTTGAGCATGCTGGGCCTATGGCATAGCCATCCGGCGTCGCCCGCGCGGATGTCGGCGGAGGATATGCGTCTTGCCTATACGCCGGATATCCTGTACGTCATAGTCTCGCTTGCGGAGCCTGGCCGACCGCAAACGCGCGCCTTCGAGGTGCGCGACGCAACGGCGCGCGAATGGCCGGTACTCATTGAAGAATATGGAAAACCCGCGTTCATGACCACACCCTCCTGCCGTCTGCCGGATACGCTTGCGCAAGACATAGAACAACACGCGCAAGAAGTGGATCGTTTTCTCAAGGGCGAACTGTCCCCTTCGATCATGAAGTCGCGGCGCGTTCCTCGGGGCATCTATGAGCAGCGGCAGAACGGGACCTACATGGTGCGCATTCGCGTGCCCGGCGGAGCGATCGGCGCCGCCCAGCTCGGGACGCTGGCGAGGGTCGCCTCGCGGTATGGCGGCGACAAGCTGCATGTGACCACCCGCCAGGATATCCAGATTCACGATGTGAAGCTGGAGCAAACGCCGGATATCATGCGGGAATTGTTCCAAGCGGGGCTCACCTCGAAGGGGGGCGGCGGCAATACGGCGCGTAACGTCACCGCTTGCCCCTACGCCGGCATCTGCCCGGCCGAGCGCTTCGATGTGACGCCTTTCGTTTCGGCCGTTACCGAGTACCTGATCGGATTGCCCGGCAGCTACAATCTGCCGCGGAAGTACAAGATCGCGTTCAGCGGTTGCCGTGCAGATTGCGCGCTGGCCCAGATCAACGACCTCGGCTTCATCGCGCAGGTTCGCGATGGAAAGCCCGGATTCAGCGTCTATGCGGGCGGCGGAATGGGTGCGGAGTCGCGAGTGGGCGACCGGATGGAGGAGTGGGTTCCGGCCGGCGAAGTCATCCGCATCGCAGAGGCCGTGCGGAGATTGTTCGACCGTCTGGGCGACCGACGCCAACGGCGGAAGGCCCGTCTGCGTTTCGCCGTGGAACGGATCGGAGCCGATGCGTTTCGCGGGCTGTTGCGCGAGACGGTGCAGGCAGTGACGGCCGATGAAACCCCGGTCTGCGAAGCCCAACCTGCGATCGCCGAATCTCCGGACGAACCGCCCAGGAACCCTCGGGCGCTGCTTACGCAAGTGGAGGGCCTGGATGTGCTGCGACAGCGTCAACCGGGTTACGTAGCGGCGCCGTTTCATCTGCCCTTGGGACAGATTTCCTGGAAATCGTTGACGGCTCTGGCCGATATGGCCGAGCGGTATAGCGCGGAAAAGATGTTGCGGACCACTCAGGACCAAAAGCTGCTGCTGCGCTTCGTGCGCGAAGCCGACCTGGATGCGCTGCGCGGAGAGATTAATAGCGTTCTCGGACCGGATGCCGTACGGCAAACCGCATTGCATTCGTTTACCGCCTGCACCGGCGCGGCCATTTGTCGCCTGGGTTTGTGCCTGTCCCAAAACGCCGCGCTCGCCTGCGCCGATGCCCTGGAGAAGGCCTCCATCGAACCCTCTGCGTTGCGAGCGATGGATATTCGCATCAATGGCTGCCCCAATGCGTGCGGACATCATCCGATCGGCGCGATCGGCCTATTCGGCGCGACGCAACGGGTGGGCGAACGCCTTGTTCCGGCCTACCGAGTGCTGCTGGGCGCCAGACGGGGCGAAGCGCAAACCCGGCTGGGCGAAATCGCGGGGATCGTCCCCGCGCGAGCGCTTCCGTCCGCGCTCACGGGCTTGATGCTCGATTTCCAAACCGGACGAAAGAACGACGAAACGTTTGCGGATTACTTTGACCGCAAGGGTATGGGCCATTTCCAAATCTTGCTGGAAAGACACACGACGGCGCCGTCCTATGCGGATGATCCCGCATTCTACCGCGACTGGGGAAAAGACGAGGACTTCTCCCTGGCCGGGCGGGGCGCGGGGGAATGTGGGGCCGGTGTCTTCGAAGTGATTGCAGAGGATTTGGCGGCCGCCGCCAAGGCGTTGGAACCGACAGAGAAGGACCTCGATTCAGGCGAGGATCTATTTCGCGGCCTGCTGGCGACCGTCCGCGCGCTGCTGATCACGCGCGGCGTCGATTCCCAGGATCCGGTTGTCGTTCTCAGGGAGTTCGAGACGCACTTTGTCGATGCCGGCTTGGTGGATGCCGGTTTTCGCGGTCTGCTGGCGCGGGCGCGGGGATATCGGGAGGGCTGGCGGGAAGCACTGGCCGGCCGGCGGGAAGAAGTTCGTCGCTTGCTCGATCGGATCGAATACCTTTACTCCACCATGGACGCGGACCTTCGCTTTCATGTGCGCGAGGAGACGTCCGCAACTTCCCCGTCGGCGGCGTCCGCGGCCGGGACCAACGAAGCCTCTGACAGGGGAACGGTCGAGCTGGATCTGCGCGGCGTGGCCTGTCCGATGAACTTCGTGAAAGCCAAGCTGCGGTTGGAAATCCTGGATGTCGGCGCCACGTTGAGCGTACTGCTCGACGACGGCGAGCCCGTGCAAAATGTGCCGGCCAGCTTTCGAAACGAGGGGCAGGAGGTGCTGGAGATTTCTGCCCTGGACGGGGGCCACTGGCGGGTGGTCATCAGGAAGACGACCTAAACGGAGCGCCACATGGAAGCGACCCCGACACAGAAAGTCCCGACCTTGCCTGTTGTCCTGCTCTTGCAGGGCCGGACGTGTCTGGTGGCGGGCGCCGGCAAAGTGGCTGCGCGCAAGGCCGAGCAGCTGTTGGAGGCGGGCGCCCTCGTGACCGTGATCGGCGAGACCCCCTCCGAAGCGGTTCGCGACTTGCACGCGCGCGGCGCCATTCGTTTGAAGGAACGGGCGTTTCAGGACGAGGATGTGGCCGGTTGCGCCGTGGCGTTCGCCGCCACGAACGACGCCGACGCCAACCTGCGCGTTCTGGAAGCCTGCCGCCGCCGCGGCATTCTCTGCGGTTGCGTGGATCTGCACTGGCGGGAAGGCGACCTTATCAGTCCCGCTGTGCTGCGGCTGGACGACATCACGGTCGCGGTTTCGAGCGGCGGACGCTCCTGCCGGCGTTCGCGTCTGGTCCGCGACAGCCTGGCCCGCCATCTCTCCGGCGTAAATACAGCCGACCTGCTGGTCATCGGGACGATTCACCAGCACATTTCGTTGCAACGGTTGGAAGAAACCGGCCGTTTGCTCAAATGCGTATGGGGGTTGCACGAGTTTCTGCTGTTGAGCACCTGCACTCGCGTCGAATTGTTGGCGCTGGCCGCGACCGATGCGGACGTTCACGAGCTTTTGCGGCGCGCCCTGGGTCTTGGGGGCCTTGAACCGGACGCGTTCTATGTCCGGCAGGGATTCGATGCCTTCCAGCATGCCGCGTTGCTGGCCTCCGGGCTGCTGTCGCAGATGCCGGGCGAGAGCCACATCGTGGCCCAGATGAAAGATTCCATTGCAATGGCCGAACGGCTGGGCTGGTCGGGCAGCATAGTGCGGGAGTGGATGTCGAACGCATTCCTCATCTCGAAGGATATTCGTGCCGATGCGGCGGGCATTGTTCGGAGCGGCGATGTGGAGGCTTTGCTCCTTAGCGAACACCGTGATTTGTATGACAAGACCATCAACAACGTTCAAAGTCGGCACCCGAGCGAGTAACCTCGCTTTGGCCCAGACCCGCCACGTGGTCCATCGCCTTTGCGGGCTGCTGCCCCGCTGGACCTTCGAGATTTTTCCGCTCGCCGAGCCCGGCGATCAGGATCGCGTGCCGGGGTTGGAGAGTCCTGCCGACTTCTTCACGCACGATCTGGACTTCGCCGTTCACCCTGCCCGGGATATGCCCGATCCCATCCCGGCGGGACTGGACTGGTTCTGGCTTCCCTGGCGAGACGATCCATGCGACGACCGACCGACGTCTCCCGGACAGGGCGCAATAGGACTCTCGTTTCGAATCGGCGATCGGCGGCTGGTTCGGCTTCGATCTCTCTTTGTCCGCCCCGTGGTGTTTGTCGGCGCCGGCGCCGGGGCGGCCGGATTATGCACCGCCGATGGGCTCGCGGCGTTGAAGGCGTGCGACCTTTGTATTCACGACGCGTTGCTCGATTCATCCCTGCTGGCGGCGCTTCCGGCGAACGCAGAACGTATCGACGTCGGCAAGCGCGCCGGACATTCCTTACATACGCAAACCGAGACCACTGAACTGATCCTGCGACACGCCCGCCGAGGCCGTCGTTTGGTGCGATTGAAGGGTGGAGATCCGGGCCTCTTTGGCCGCCTGGCCGAGGAAACCGAGGCGTTGGAGGCCTTGGGGTTGCCCTTCAGGGTCATTCCCGGCGTCAGCAGTTTGAACGCGTCAACGACCGGCTCCGGCATGATGCTGACACGCCGCGGCGTGTCACAAGGCTTCTGCGCGATCACCGCGCGAATGGCGGGGGGGAAGATGACCGACGTGTCTGCGTCCGCGCGAAGCCGCCTCCCCGTCGTCTTCTTTATGGCGGGCCGCGCCGCCGCATCCGTCACCGAACAGCTTAGGCGAGAAAACTGGCCGGCCACCACGCCTGCGGCCGCCGTTTTTGCAGCGGGGACGGATGAGGAAACGATTGTAGACGGGACGCTCGCGAACCTGGCGTCGCGCATGGCCGATTCCGGCCTTGTCGGTTCCACGACCGGTCAGAGCGAGCGCGAGACTTCGACCGGGTTGCCCGTTCTTCTGATTTGCGGCGATGTGGCCGGCTTCCGTTTTCGCAGGGATCTGGGCGCCTTGCGAGGGAAGCGGGTCTTGCTGACGTTTAGCGAAGCGCTGCAGGAAAGCGCCAGGCGTCAGGTTCTGGATTACGGAGGAATCCCGGTCTCAAGGCCCATGATTCGTTTCGTGCCTTGCCTGGAAGAGCAAAGCGAACTTCGCGATCTCCGGTCGTATGACTGGGTCGTGTTGACGTCGTCCTTTGCGGTTGACTGCCTGATGAAGAGCTTGTGCCGAACAAAGACCGATCTGCGGGGTTTGCCCCGACTGCTCGTTTCAGGTCCTGGAACAATGGCGAGGCTCGAAACGCTGGGCCTTCAGGCCGACGCGTATCTCGCCACGGGATCTGGCCTGCTGGAATGCGTGTCCCGCAACCTGCGGCCCGGCGAACGGGTGCTGCGCTTGCGGTCAAATCTTGCCGGCGCCGGGCTTTCGGATTTGCTGAGAGAATTGGGGTTGCGGGTGGACGATGTCGTCCTGTACCGAACCGAGCCGGTTGGCCACGAACACAAGCCGCGGTTTGACATCGCCCTATTCGCCGGCGACTCAGCCGTGGAATCCCTGATCGCACAATGGGGGCCAGAACGATTGGAGGGGAAGCTCGTGGCGGCCTTCCCCGGATCGGCTTGTGCCGCATTGGCAAAAGCCGGGATATCGATTGACGTGAAAGCCTCGGAACGATCGGTGGAGGCTTGCATTGGAGAACTGGCCCTGTACGAGGTGAGCCGGGCCTTGCAGGAAGAGGCCTGAACACCGATATCCATATGAAGGTTTTGTTTGATCCATTCCTTTAGCCATAGCCAATTACTCAATGCCTGTTTGATGAAATCCTTTTCGGTCTCAAGTCCATTCCGGAGTAGTTCATTCCCTATCGACGTAATGCGCCCATTATGCGACTTGGTTTCAATAACAATTACACCCTTGCTAGGGCTCAATACGTAACAGTTAAGCTGCTTAGTCGGGCCTCAGTGATTTTTTAACAAGTGGCAATAGGGATCTCGACCTTCGACCTTTAGCCCTTATCCTCATTCTGAAATCCCGTTATCCTAGGTGTCATATAACCTAATTGTCGAATGTCGATTCTGCTGAAAAAGTCGACGACACCCCCCTGACTATACTCACACGAGCGCGTCCGCGCGAAGAAGATTTATAGATGGATTCTGGCCTCA
>MHBK01000014.1 GCA_001804865.1 Lentisphaerae bacterium GWF2_57_35 | reverse complement strand
CAGTCTGTCATGACGCGGGTTGCCTCCGTATGTTGTGTATCTCATTTGTGATAAACGAGTTGCACAACAACGCGCAACCCTCGTCAACTATCTTTGTGAGAAATGCGGGCTAAGATATGAAATTAAAAGGCGCACACCATGAGCGACACGGCAATCAAGCGGGCAAAGCATTAGAAGATTAGGAGCTTATTGGATGAATAATGATTTCGCGACCCTTGCAGCCTTGAGCCTGATGGGAGCCAGGAAACATTCATCACGGTGAGCACAAAAATGAAGATCAGAATTCTGCCTTTACTACTCTGCCTTGCGGCCGGAACAGCCGGCTGTTCGTATCTGCACAGCGCCGGCAAACAAGTTCAATACTCCATCCATCAGAAGGTCCAACCGACCCAGCGCGCCAACAAACACATGCTCGACAGCGAAAATTATTTCGTGTTGGGAAAACTGAAAAATGGGACGGCCGCCAATAAGGAAGCGATCGCCGTTGCGGCCTTTTCGGATCGGTATGGAACCAACGAAATCGTCGATGTGAATTACCTGTCGCAGTTGGATTTATATTACGGCCTGAATTTGCCTCAGGGCGCTTATCGGTTGCTTGTCTTGAGCGATTTGGATCGGGACGGGATTTACACCGAGCGGGAAGCCATCGGCGGCCGGACGGTTTTGCTCAACGACGAGACGTCGCCGAAAAGGGTGTTGGAAGGTTACGACATCAATCTCCGATTTCCCTTTTCCTTGAGCTCGAACAACTCCTTTCGCCTGGAGGTTCCCCAAAGAGAAGTCATTGCCGAATCGCTTTTTTATCCCAAGGGGACGATTCGTTGTCTGGACGACGAAATTTTTTCGCAGCAGATGGCCCTTCTGGGCATGTACGAACCCGCGGCCTTCCTGGAAGCGGCGCCCATGATGTTTTACGCCTTGGAAGAAGATGTGGGGTACAAGGTTCCCGTGGTGTTTGTGCACGGCATGGGAGGAAGCGCCAGGGATTTCGAGAGCATCGTCGCGAGTCTGGATCGGCGCTGGTTTCGGCCCTGGTTTTTTTATTACCCCTCCGGAGACGATCTCCATCAATTGAGCGAGATGTTTTATAAGATTTTCCTGTCGGGCAAAGTGATCCCCCTGGAAGGCATGCCCATTGTCATCGTCGCGCATAGCATGGGCGGCCTGATCGTGCGGGATGCGCTGAACCGTTGCCGCGGAAAACGAAGCGAACCGGAAGTGAAACGGCTGATCACGCTCGCCAGTCCCCTGGGCGGACATCCGGGAGCGAAGAACGGCGTCAACGCGCCGGTCGTCCTCCCGGCGTGGCGCGATGTAAACCCGGACAGCGAGTTCATCAAGGATTTGCACCGGAACAAGCTCGCAACGAATCTCGAATTCCATCTGTTTTACGCCTTTGGCAATTCCAGCACCGTCAAGTTCGGCGAAAACAGCGACGGCGTGGTTCCGCTTTCGAGCCAACTCAGCGCTCAAGCACAAGGCGAGGCCAAGCGGCAGTATGGGTTCAACGCAACGCATACCGGCATTTTAAAGAATTCCGAGGCCATCCAACGGGTCATCGAGATTATTTCCGAAATCAAATCGCCTTTTCCGCCGGACCACCTGGAGGTTCTGCTCAAGGGCGGATACCCGGTGGAATTGGGCGAGCGCTATTCGCCCCGGGAAAAATATTACATTCATACGATCGGTTATTACATGGATGCGCTGGTCAACGGCGAGATCCCTCCCTTGCCGCCTCAGCGCCATTTTGTCCAAGCGTGCCGGGGAGATAAATCGCCCAAATCGGACGTCGAAACCGCCTGGCTAAAATTCAACAAGGAATTTCCCGACCGGCGCTTGCTGGGAAATCCGAACTGAAGAATCCATCAAGGCGGCAACGCGAAGTCAAAATCGACGACCACCGGATAATGATCCGAGCCCACATCCCGGCCTATATGCTTGTCCAGAATCCGGATATTCGCGCTGTGCAGGACCTGGTCGATGGGAATGCGAAACGGCCAGGCGAAAGCCGGCCAGGAAGCAAACAGACCCCGGCCCTGCGAACTGTTTTGCAGGCCGCTCTCCTTCAGAAATTTTCGAAAATAATACGACCACGGCGATACGTTGAGATCGCCGATCAGCAACACCGGGCAGTCGGCTTTTCGTATCAGCTCCGCCAGCCGCTCTAACTGATTGTTTCGATAAGCGGAATATTCGGCCCCGCCCGGCGGCAACGGATGGGTTCCGATGAGCAGAACGGGCTTATAATCGAGCATCACCTGGGCAGTCACGGACGGCACGCCTGCATCGCCGACATAAACAACCTGCGCACTTTCCCACGAGCGACGACTTAACAAGGCAATCCCAAAGTTGTCTTCGCGCGACTCCACCGCGCGGTGCGGATAATTCGTCAAAGCCGGTTCGAGCGCCTGCATCCATTCTTCGTTGATTTCTTCCAGCACGATGAAATCCGGCAAGGCCTCGTTGATGGCTTCGATAACCGCCTCTGGCTGGCCCGTCTGCGTATTGACGTTGATCAGCAAAGTCCGGTATTTCATTCCCGCCGGCGGCGCCGCCCCAGCCGGCGGAAACAGCAGCATGAGGACGGGAACAAGATTGAGCCCGCAGAACAAGGCCGCACCCCCAGCCCATTTCCATTTGCGCGCAATTAAATAAAAGCCACAGAGCATCGCGAAGAGCACGACGTACTGCACCCGGAAATGAGAGCCCAGATCCAGCCACCAGGCATGGCGGCCAAGAAATCCAGCCGCCGTTCCCAACATGGCCAGACATCCGGCGGCATGAAACAGCCCCCAAAAGCGAACCTTGAGGCTTAGAAATTCACGACTCCAATTTAACCAACGATTCATACTTTCCCCTCCTTCCCGCCAACTGCCCGCAGGCGGCGGCAATGTCGTCGCCGAGCGAATAGCGCAGCGTTACCTTAAAGCCCGCTTTCCGCAAGACATCTCCGAACGCTTCACGGGCGGCTTTGGAAACGGGCTGAAAGGCGGTTCCGGGATGCGGGTTGAACTGGATTAGGTTGATATGCGCCGGTATGCCGCGCAAATAGTCGATCAAGGCCGCCAAATCCTCCGGCCCGTCGTTTATTCCTTTCAACAGCAGGTACTCGATCATGAAATTGTTGTGTTTTCCAACCTTTGGAAAAATTTCGCGCAGTTTTTCCAAGGTTTGGAATTTGGCCGTCGGCATGATTTGTTCGCGCACCTCCTGCCGCGCGCTGTGCAGGCTCAGCGCTAAACGGACACTCGGAAATCGTTCCACAAACCGAAGCATGGCTTCGGACAGGCCGGCGGTGGAGACCATCAAGTGCCGGTCCGAAAGATAAAATCCGCGTGGGTCGCGCAGGGTTTCCAAGGCTTGGAAAAGAGCTTCCTCGTTATGCAGAGGCTCCCCCGTGCCCATCACGACGACGTTGCGCACGACCCGCCCTTCCGAGCGCAGCAGCCGCATGGCGAGCGCGACTTGGTCGAGCATTTCATCCGCCGTCAGATTCCGGGTCAAGCCTCCCCGGCCGGACGCACAGAAGGCACAATCAACTCCGCAACCAACCTGCGAGGAAATACACAAGCTCGTCCGACCCGAGGTAATTCGCAAAATGACGGCTTCGACCGCCTGGCGATCCGCCGTCTGAAAAACCAACTTGGTCGCCCCGTCCCTCTTCGAATCGTGCCGTTCCACGATGTGCAAATACTGCATCCTGATCTGCCCGGCAACAGCGGCGCGATGCTCCTCAGGAAGAACCTCCAGACAGTCCTCGATCGGCAGGCCTTTCTTGAAAAAAGCGATCCGCAACCGTTTCAACGGGTGATCGCTAATCCGATTCTGCCGGCAAAAGGCGTTAACCCGGTCGATGTCAT
This sequence comes from Lentisphaerae bacterium GWF2_57_35, assembly GCA_001804865.1. Lineage (GTDB taxonomy): Bacteria > Verrucomicrobiota > Kiritimatiellia > CAIQIC01 > GWF2-57-35 > GWF2-57-35. The sequence goes on along the minus strand of MHBK01000014.1, from coordinate 28,159 downwards.
AAATAGAAAGCATAACAACTCAAAACTAAGAATTTGTAGCCACAAAAACCACATAGAACGCAGCGCAGCCGCAACCGAAAAGAAAGCAGAAAGATTTAACCACAAATGAACACGAATGCACACGAATACAAAGAATTCGAGAAAAGAAATTTCTTTCTTTGTGTTCTATGTGATCTTTGTGGCTTCCCCTCTATGTTTTTCCGTATTCGGAAAACGAGCAAGACAGCATTTCCTTTCTCCTCTCTTGCTCTTCACGGCCTAATCAACTATAAAGCTTCGTATTGCCAATCGTTATAATGTAACGAAGAGCCAAACGAAGGAGACAAGCGCCATGACGGTCCATCAACGATTCACCGCGATAATCCTTGGGCTGCTTTTAAGTGCCAGCGCGCAAGCCGCCACCACGATCAACCCCACCAATAACGACGCCTATGGGGCCAACATCGGCTGGATCAATTTTCAAGGCGATATCACCAACGGCGCGGTGATCGGACAGTCGTTTTGCACCGGGTATGTCTGGAGCGCGAACTGCGGCTGGATCTCGCTGGGCAACGGACCGACCAATGGCTGGCAGTATTCGAACCTGGCTGCCAACGACTGGGGCGTGAACCACGATGGCGCCGGAAATCTTTCCGGGTATGCCTACGGCGCCAACATCGGCTGGATTAATTTCGAGCAGACCTACGGCCAGCCCAGAGTGAGTTTGTTAAACGGCAAGATGAACGGCTATATGTGGGGCGCCAACGTCGGCTGGATCGGACTGAGCAACTCGCAGGCGTATGTCCAGATCGATCGCCTCGAGGCCGGCCCCGACACCGATGGCGACGGCATCCCCGACCCCTGGGAATACCGCATGGCCGGCAATCTTACTACGCTTCACGGCGGCAGTCATGACGAGGATGTCGATGGCGTTCCAGACACCGGCGAATACCACGCAGACACGCACCCGACGCAGGCGGTATCCCGGCTGGACCTCGTGGACGCCCGCCGCACCGCCAATACCAACCGCCTGACGTGGACGGTCGAGCCGACGCGCTTCTACCGCCTGGAACAGTCTCCCACCGCGACCAACAATGCCCCCTGGACGGACAGCGGCTTGGGGCAATTAACCCCCGATGCATCGCCCACCATGACCCGCGAGCTGGTCGACCCCGCCTCCACCGCGCGATTCTATCGAGTGAAGGCTGTGGCGCCGCTGGCCCCGTAGCCAGCAATTGTAATTACGACATTCTCCAACAGGTGGACCGCGTTCTCCCTGCCCGCAACGCTTCGCGTAGCGATGCGCAGGCGGGCGAACGCGGTTTGACCTGAAAATGAGCCCGTCTTCGGAGAAGCCGGGCCACCTTTTGATTCATCATTATAATTGCTGCCCCGTAGTCCAGGCCTATCCCATTTCAAAGAAAAGGGTTATATATTCAGGCATTAGGTTGCGGCTTTGCTATAAATCGAGACGTCTATCTGTTGTCCAACACGCGGCACAGCCATTGCAGCCTCGAAGGAACGCGTCATGACGAAGGTTTTATTGGCCGATGATGATGAAATAGCGCTGCTGAGACTCAGCAGTCTGATTCCCTCTTGGGGTTATGAAGTCGTAACCGTCAATAATGGAGAAAGCGCACGCCAAGCCTTGCTCCAAAAAGACGCTCCCAAAATTGCCCTGCTGGATTGGGTCATGCCGGGCATCAGCGGGATCGACTTGTGCCGCGAGTTTGCTCAACACACCGATAAAGATTTTGTTTATACCATTCTCCTGACGGCTAAATCGAATTTTGAAGACAAGCTCGTAGGCTTGAATTCCGGTGCGCACGATTATCTGATCAAGCCCGTCGCGGCTGCCGAACTGCGCAGCCGCCTGAATGTGGCCGAACGCATTTTGCAGCATGAACGAACGATCGCAAACAAGAATGCCCAACTTCGCCAGTACGTGAGCGAATTGGAGCAGCAGGCCCGGCTAAGCGGCGAACAGTTGGAAGCGATTATCGATCAACACCCGATGGGCGTCCTTCTCGTCGACCTGACCACCCGTCGTGTTCTGCGGATCAACCGGCAAGCTTGTGAAATGATCGGCAGCAGCAAATCCCAAATGATGGGAACTCTGTACCATGAGTCCATGCGCTTCGCCACGCCTCACGCCCCCTTTTCTGCCGAACTGTTTCTTCGCCCCCAGTCTTTCGAGGACATATTGCAAACCGCGTGCAGCCAATCCCTCCTGGTGCTCAGGAGTCTGATGGGCATCACGCTGGACGGGAATCCCTATCTGCTGGAAGTGCTGACGGATATGACGGCCGCCCAAAAAGCCAAAGAACAACAGGCCCAATTCGAAACCCGCCGAAGGCTATCCCAAAAGTTTGAAGCCATCGGTCAACTGGCGGCCGGCATCGCCCATGAAATCAATACGCCGACCCAATTTGTCGGCGACAACCTCCAGTTCTGCCGGCAATCGATGAAGACCGCCGGTCATTTGCTCGAACGATATCGGCAATGGCATAAAGGCATCGCGGCCGGCGCGGTTACTCTCGAACAGCTCAACCAAATCGACGAGGAGTGTCAAAAAGCGGATTTGGAGTATATCCTGAGCGAGACCCCAAAAGCCATCGACCAATCCCTGGACGGGGTCAAGCGGATACGGGAAATCGTTCAAGTCATGAAACAGTTTTCCCATCCCGGCAACGAAGAGCAAACGGGGATCGACCTCAATCGCGTGATCCTGAACACGATCGTCATGGCCCGCAACGAATGGAAATACGTCGCCGACATCAACACGGAATTGGATCCGGAACTCCCTTTGACGCCCGGCTTCCAGGGCGAAATCGCCCAGGCCCTGCTCAACATACTGGTCAACGCCAGCCACGCGGTCGCCGAAGCCATCGGAAACGACCAACCAACCAAAGGCCGAATTGGAGTGAAAACGCGACAGAACGGAACTTGGGTGGAAATCGACATCTCGGACACGGGCCGCGGCATTCCAGAGGCTTTCAGATCCCGAATCTTCGAGCCGTTTTTTACCACCAAGGAAGCCGGCAAGGGCACCGGCCAGGGACTGGCCATTACATACGACGTCATTGTGAACAAGCATGGAGGCCTGCTGAGCTTCGACACCGAGCTGGGGCAAGGGACCACCTTTCACATCCGTTTGCCCTTGACGCCCTGTACGCCAAAAACCTGAGTCGATCCACGCTATCCCCTTGAGATAAACGCCCACGCGTTTCGATGGCCGCTACGCATCCTTGTCCAGGCAATACCGCACGATGCGGTCGACATGAATGGCGGCCGTGTTCAAAAAAGGAATGCCGAATTCATCCTGCGTCAGGATAAGCGGAAGCTCGGTACAGCCCAGGATGACGGAATCGATGCCATCCGATGTTATCATTCGCTGCACAACGGCCAACAGCTCTTGCCGCGTGGAATCCTTGAAAATTCCTAATTCGATCTCCGAAAACAGGCGCTGATGAATGAGTTGCTTCTCGGATTCCGTGGGCACGACGAGCGTAATGCCGTGCTTCTCGAAGACCTTCCGATAGAAATCCGATTGCATGGTAAACAGGGTTCCCAGGAGGCCCGGCTTTTTCAAGCCAAGGCTTTGGGCTTTGCGGCAAGCCTCTTCGACGATGCTCAGCAACGGAATAGGCGATCGCGCGCGAACGGCGTCGAAGACCAGGTGGGGCGTGTTGGATGCGATGGCCGCAAAGTCGGCGCCGGCCCGGTGCAGGGCTTCCACCTTCGAGACCAGTCCGTCGATCAGAGTCGGCCAGTCCTTCGCCGTCATCAGCCGGATCAGCTCATAAAGATTGGCGCTGTAAATGATGATCTCAGGATTCTCGGAATCGGGTCGACCGGAGGGAAATGCCTTGATGATCCGCTGGTAGTAATCCGTCGTCGATTCCGGACCGAGGCCGGCAATGATTCCAATTCTCTTCATGTCAGGTCCGAGGGTTTTCCAACGACGTAGATGGCCGGCGCCTGGAGCAGCCGTTGAAGCGCCGCCGGGCGGCGTGAAGCGGAGGCCGGCGCATCGAACCGGACGTATTCGAATTTTTTCTGCGTCAGCCGGGCAGCCGCCGAAAGGGACTTCTGGATTTGAGCGTCACGGAGGGAACCCACGACGCAAAAGCGAATGGGGGTCTCCACGGTTTCCGTTCCCTCGGCAAAATCTCCATAGACGAACGCGGCGACGATATCCTTCGGATCCTGCCGCACAAAGCGCAGATGGTCGCCCAGGCCGGTGGTTTTCAAAACGATGCGCTTGTACTCGTCGTAGAGGAAAAAATCCTTGTCGATCATGAAATACTGGCGATTGCCGTGAGTCCTCTTTTTCAGCAGCCCGAACGATTCGAGATCCAGCAGCGAGGCGCGTACAGGCGTGTAAGCGATGCCCGTAATGGTTTGAATCTCCCGCTGATAGAACCACCGTCCCGACTGGGGAAGCGTCAGCGTCAACATCATCATCTTGACGTGCGAGGTAAAGGGGCGGGGACCTTTTTTCATTGCCAAAATTCTCCGTAATAACGACCTATGGGTCAATCCGTCTATGCTCGAATCAGTATACAAGCAATCACGGGCTTGGACAGTTTTTTGTAAAAATAGCTGCCAGAGGCCAGAATCAATTGGATTCCGAGCTTCGAATCAATGCCGCGATCGATTCCGCCATAATCCGATAGCCGCGCTCGTTGGGATGGATACGATCGTCGTTTCGCGTGAGGGCGTCCGAAAGGACGAGGGAGACCGCCTCGCTTTCATAGGGAATGCCGTGCTCCTCGGCCAAGTCGCCATACCAGCGCGCGGCAGAGAGCCAGAGTCCGGGCTCGGGGACGCCAACGAGGATCACGTCAATCCCCTGGGCCTTCAAGCTCTGGATTATTTGGGATACGTTGGCTTTCGCGCAAAGGGGCTCCGTGCGATGCAGCAAATCGTTTCCGCCATGACAGAGAACGACCAGGTCCGGTTGATGGAGGCGAACGGTTTCCAGCAACCGGCCAAGACCTTCTCGGGACACTTCCCCGGGAATACCCGCATTAATCACCTGGCAGCCCAGGAGCTGCGACAGGATGGACGGATACGAATCGTCCGGGGCGACGCCATAGCCCGACGTCAGGCTATCTCCAAAGGCCACTACGACCGCGTCGGGCGTCAAAGGTTTGATAACGGCCTTCCGGGCGCAGCCGCCGGTCAGCAGGATCAGGCACGCTAAAATACACCGTTTAATCATGGGTCTTCATCCATAGCAGCAACCGCGAAATCATCCAAGCGCATAAAAAGATCGTGGGGCGAGGGCTGTCGTGCTTCGTCGTTGGCAGGGCGGCCGCTCCGCTGACCACCTCTTCGGCCGGCGCCGGAGCGCCGGTCCTACCGGCGGGGGACTTTATCGTTGACACCCCTTCATGAAGCTCTACACTCACCGCCGCAAGAAAAACAAGAACGCGACAAGCGGCAATTCGATTGGGAATTCAATGGCTTCGAACGAGATTCGCATACTGCATATCATGGATAAAGTCAGCGCGGGCAGGTCTAAAATGCATGGACCGGCCCGGCAGATTGCATATCGCGTGCCGTTTTATCCGGCGCACTACAAGGTCATGCTGCTGAACCTGCGCGAAGAAGACGTGGCCTGCGATGTCTTGCGCGAAAAAGGCCTCGAAGTCGTCTCGCTCAACAGCAGCAAGTTCAATCCGTTCACGCTCTTCGAGGTCATGCGCGTGATGCGGAAGTGGCGGCCGACCGTATTGCATCTTCACGGGTATGCCTCGTTCAATTTCGGACGCGTGGCCGGCCGGCTCATGAAGGTCCCGGTGATCGTCCAGGAACATTTTGTCGACGAGCGGCTTCCGAAGTATCAACAGCTCGTCGACTGGTTTCTGCGCAACTGGCAGGCCAAAGGCCTGGCAGTTTCCGAGGCGGTCAAACGCTTCATGGTAGTCGACCGCTACATGCCCGACGCCCAGGTGGAAGTGCTGTTCAACGGCATCCCCCTGGACAAAGTCACCCGCTCGGCCCCCGAGCAAATACAAGCCTTACGCCGCAGCCTGGGCATTCCCGACGGGGCCAAAATTGTAGGCACGGCCGGACGCATGGCGGAGATGAAGGGGCATCATATTCTGCTGCAGGCCGCCAAATTGCTGGCTGAAAAAGACGACCGCCTGCGCTTCGTGCTCGTGGGCGAAGGGCCCTGGGCCGAGACGCTCCGCCAGCAAGCCGCCGAGTTGGGCTTGGCGAACAAAGCCATCTTCACCGGCTATCAGGAGAATGTGGTCCCTTACATTTCCCTGTTCGACGTGGCGGTGGTCGCCTCCATTTTCAACGAGGGCTTCAACACCGCCGGCGTGGAAATGCTGGCCGTGGGTGCGCCGCTGGTCATCACCGACATGCCCTGTTTCCACGACATTTACTTTAACGAGAAAAACGTCCTAATGGTCCCGCCCCGGGATGCGAACGCCCTGGCCGGCGCGATCGACCGGATCGTGAAAGAGCCCCAGCTTCAGGCAACATTGCGTTCCGCCGGACAAGAAACCGCGCAGGAATGCCGCATTGAAAAAATTGCGGCTCGTTACGCGGCGATTTACGAAGAGCTGTGCGGCTCATCGTCCGTTTGACAAATCTCAGCCAATCCTGCACTTTAGACGCCATGACAGAACAACGAGAAATACTGGATATTCAGGAAAAGATGTCGGACGCCAAAACCTCGGCGATCCAGAAGTATCAGAATCTGGTCATCGGCCAACCCGGTTTCCTGGCGCTGGCCAAGCATGAGTTCATCCATACGTTCATCAGCGGCATTCCCGGCGCACTGGGACTGGTGTTGCGGCGGTTGCTCTATCCCTTCATCCTCGGCCGCATGGGCCGGAATGTGGCGATAGGCTCGCACGTGACGTTCCGGCATCCTCACAAGGTTTTTATCGGAGACAATGTCGTCCTCGACGACAACTGCCTGGTCGACGCCAAGGGCGACAGCAACAAAGGCATTACAATCGGCTCGGGCGTGTTCATCGGCCGCAACAGCATCCTGCACTGCAAAAACGGCGACATCGTCGTCGGCGACAACGCCAACATCGGCTTCAATTGCGACATCGCCTCGTCCAACAGCGTCGAGATCGGCGAGAAGGTGCTCATTGCCGCCTACTCCTATATCGTCGGCGGCGGGCACGACTTTTCGAAAACCGATGTGCCCATCATGGATCAAAAGCGCGTGGCCAAGGGCATCCGGATCGGCGCGCATTCGTGGATCGGCGCCAGCGTGACGGTTCTGGACGGCGTAACGATCGGCGAAAGCTCGATCGTCGGAACCGGCGCCGTAGTGAACAACGATCTTCCCGCCAACACGATCTCCGTCGGCATGCCCGCGAAGGTGATACGCCAACGCGATGCCTCGACGCCGGCTCCGAAGGAAGAAGTGAACGGTGATCAGTGATCAGTAATCAGTAATCAGTGATCAGTAATCAGTGATCAGTTGTCAGTAAAGAAGATAGAAGCAAGCGGATGCCTAAACACTGATTACTGATAACTGATCACTGACAACTGATTACTTCTTCCTTCCCGCCCCTCTGCTCGCCTTAATACGTCTTCCCGAGATGGCGGCGGACTTTGTAGCCCAGCAGGTCCCAGAGGTAGCCGAGGAAGCCGATTTCGCCGCTGCTCATCTTGAGGCGGACGATGTGAGTGTAGCCCTTGAAGAACCGGTAGATCACGTTGAAGACGATGTTGTTCGGCCAGCGGATCAGGCTTCTCGAAAGCTTTCTCACCAGGGGCGACTCGATGGAGAGCGCAAAAAATTTGTGCAGGTTCTCGAATTCACGCTTCGTCATACCCGTATTGATCGGCGATTCGACCTGATAGGACGCATGCTGCTTGTGCGTCGGATCGAGATATCCTTTTTCGATGCAGAACCGGTGCAGCTCAGTGCGGGGATACGGCTGAAAGATCGACACCCAGGCATACGCCGGTTTGATTTCGGTATTCACCTGAATGGTCTCGTAGGCGTTTTCAATGGTTTCCTGGGGCAAGCCCACCATGTTCTGCGTCATGATGGAGATGCCGTACTTGTGAAACAACCGGGCGGCATTGACGATTTGTTCGTTGGTCATGTTTCGCTTGAGCACGGTTTTTCGGATCTCTTCGTTGCCGCTTTCCACGCCCATGGCGATCGTAATGCAGTTGGCTTCCTTGAGGCACTGCACCACTTCTTCGTTCACGAGATTGGCCCGGACGTAACAAATCATCGGCAGCCCAACCCTCGCCTTGTACGCCGCGGAGAATTCCTTGAGCCAGGTCTTGTTCATGATGAACAGGTCGTCATGAAAATAGACAATCTTCAAAGGATAATTGTTCTTCACGTCTTCCACTTCGCGAATCACGTTCTCCACGCTCCGCAGGCGGCAATATTGCCCGGGACCGGCTTCGTCGCGATAAAGCTTTTTCAGCATGTGGTTGAAGCAGTAGGCGCAGTCGTAGGGACAGCCCCGACTGGAGAGAAAGTGCTTCACGCTGCTGTGCGCATAAGCGTAATACTTGAGGAAAGACGCCCGATCCGGAAATGGCAGACTGTCGAGATCCTGGATCAACGGACGCATGGGATTCTTGACGACCTGCCCGTCCTTCTTCACCCAGAGATTGCGGATGTCCGAATATTCCTTGCCTTCCTGCAGCCGGTCGAGCAGCTCGACCAACGCTTCGTCCCCCTCACCGCGGCAGATGATGTCGACTTCATCCTTTTCGATGATTTCGGGAAAAAACGTCGGATGGGGCCCGCCCATGATCGAGATGAACTTCACGTGCTTGCGCAAGCGACGGATCAACTCGAGGTAATAATTTTCCGACCCGCTGGTTACGGAGAAGCCGATCACATCCGGTTGGTATTCCTTGACGGACTTAAACAGATCCTTTTCCAGGTTGGTCAGGAAGAGATCCGACTGATGCCCGTGTTTCTTCACATTGGCGATCAGGCACATGATGCCCATGGGATCGGTGATGTCCAGCGAAGCCGTTTTATATACAAAAAGACATTTCATAGTTTGCTCAAGCGAAAGGGCACTATTAAATAAACGCTTGTCCCTTGGCAAGCCACAAGGTAGCTTCCCCTTTCGGAAAATAGCGATGAAAGCCTGGATTAAAGAGATTTTACTGACTTTTGGGGTCACGTTGGCCGTCTGGTTGGTCTTTTCGTGGCCCCTGCCGAAAGATGCCGGACATGCCATCGCTTCCTCGGCTTACAACATCGAGGCCGGCAGCCGGCGCGCAATGATCCCAGGCGACCACCTGCAATTCCTCTATCAATTCTGGCTGGCCGCCGATGCCGTCAGCGGGCACACCCCGGCCTTTTCGAACATCTACGAATTCAACACCGGCAACGATGCGGAACGGTTTTTTCCGTCGACCTATTACCTGCCCTTCTCGATCTTCTTTGTCGTCGGCCATGCCGTCGGCGGACAGGCCGTCGGCTGGAATTTCACGGGGTTCGTCGCGTTATGGATCGCCTACTTCTTCACCCGCCGGCTTCTGCTTCGCTTCACTCGCCAACCCGGCCTGTCGTCCGTGGCGGCGGTCATCAGTATTATTTTGCCTTATCAATGGATCAACCTGCTCGACGGCAGTCCGACCGGCCTGGCCATGATGTGGGTCCCCATCGTTTTCTGGGCGCTCGACATCATGATCGCCGACAAAAAAATCTGGGCCGGCGGCGTGGCCGGCGCCGCGCTTTATCTGACCGAATGGGGCGATACGCATGTCTTTTTCTTCACCGTGCTCGCCGCCCCTTTCTGGTGCCTGTTCGTTTATCTCTACCGTTTCCCCGGACGCTGGCCCTCGCGGAAAGAAATCGGGCTCCTGTTCAAAGCGGCTATCCTGCTCTTTTGCTTCATGGGCTTGATCGGGGCGCAAAGCCTTAAGCTCAAGAGCAACATCCAGAAGAAATCCACCATCGGAAAAGCCGGACGCACCATCCATGAGGTTTCGCTTCGCTCTCCTTCCCTGGCAGGCGTTGTGAAGTTCAACAACCCGGGCGACAGCCGGAAAATCTATCTCGGGTATTATCTGCTCACCCTGTTGCTTGCCGGCGCAATGGCCTGCGCCATTCGACGACGACGCCAGTCCGAGCCCTTTCCGATTCTGCCCGTTGTTTTGCTGGGGCTTGCTCTGCTGGGGATGGTCATTCTCTCCACCGGCGTCAAAAATCCCGGCGGCCCGCGCTGCTGGGCGCTGCTGATGAAATTGGTTCCGCCCTACGGCATGATCCGGCAGCCGGACAAGATCTATCTTCTGATGCCGGCGATCATGTCGCTCACCGTGGGCATGCTGCTGTCGTGCGGGCTGACGGGGTCCGCCCGCCGGAAAACCTGGATCGCGCTCGGCCTGCTCGCGCCGCTGCTTCTCGACTACAATGCCCGGATTCGCCCGACCATCTGCCTGCTGGACCAGGAGCAAGGCGCGTATCGCGCTGTTGCCGAAGATGCGCAGGCCGCCGGCCAGAAGCCGCACATCATCGCCCTGCCGCTCTGGCCTGGCGATTCGCACTACACGTCCCTGAACGAGTATTACATCTCGCTCTACCGAATCCGCATGATCAACGGCTACGGCGGCAGCGTGAAAACCAAATATCTCAACGAGGTCTTTCTTCCTTTCGAAAGCATGAACTTGGGCGCCTGTTCGGACGAGCAATTGGACAACCTGTTGAGCCGCGGCATCGGCCACATCGTGTTGCATGAAGATGTCTTTCCCGAAAAAGTGAGTCCTTTCCCGGTCGGCCTGACCTTGCAGCGGCTGTTGAATCATCCCCGCCTGCAATGCATTGGGAAAGACGCCACCGTCTGGTCGTTCAAAATTCTGCCAACCCCCTCGTCTCGCGAGCCGGTTCATTTCATGAAATATGTGTTCCCAGCCCGCCGCTGGGAAGTGGAGCGGGTGACGTTTACCAACACGATTACCCAGGAAGATACGACTTCCCTGGGCGACGGATACCTGCCCATGACGAATCGCGAGGCCTCGGTCCGCGTTCCGGAAATCCTGGCGCCGCTCGACGAACCCCTGCACTGGCTGGTCAGAACGCGCGGGACCGGCGAGCTGAACCTGGCAACCATTATGAGCGGCCTCACCAATCCCCTGCCCGCCCTGAGCGTGTCGTCCAGCGATTGGACCTGGCAGTCCATTCAACCGCCTACCGAAGCCGCTGCTCGCCCGCTGGGCGTCGTTTTCACGCCCCGGCAGGGACAGGTGGATCTGGATTCCGTGCTGCTGGCCAACGGCGCTTGGGAAAGCCCGGAGCCCGGCGCCTCGATCGACCTGCCGGCCGCCTGTTTCTTCCACGCCGGATACACCTCCCGCGAATTCGACGCCGTCGTCTTCCGGCGCGACTACGATCCCCTGGCCGCCGTCTTCTACGGCCCCAAGCTCCCCTTGGAGCCAGGCCAATATACCGCAACCGTCGATTTCGACGCCGAAGCCCCTGCCGGCACGCCCCTGGGCGAAATCAATGCCCGCTGGCCGGGCAACGAGAGCGCTCCAGGCATCCTGCTAAAAGCCGGGCAACCCGCCGTCTTGACCATCAGCCAGCTCAACAATAAGCCGTTTTTTCTGGCTTTTCGTTATGATAGAACGGCCGACATGAAGATCCGAAGCATAAGACTGACGAGAGAAAAGTAAAGGGATAGCAGCATGAACCGCCCTGAGACAGACGCATTACTCGCCAAAGCAGATGCTATATGCAAAGGGGAAGCCCCATCCTAGGAATTTGAGCATCTCGAAGCTCTTCCGAAAAGGCTTTGCCTCATTCAGCTATGTGGATATAAACAACCCATATTTATGGCACAACCCATTCCATTTACAGAACGAAAAACCCCGTGGCGAGGCGTCCTCGACTTGGCGTCGGGGTGCTATCCCCGCTTTTTGTTTGGCGGAGGCTTGGGCTCCTGGCTGCCGATCTTTCATTTTCACGAGGCCAGCCGGGAATACTTGGAGCCCTACCTGCTCCACCTGGCTCGCAACCAATATCGCACGGTCACCTCGGAGGCCATTGCCCAATTTGTCCGGAAAGGGATTCATCCCGGCCGACGTTCCGTGGCGCTTTGCTTCGACGATGCCTGGGCGAGCTTATGGACGGTCGTGGCGCCGCTTTTAAAGAAGTACGGATTCCAAGCCATCGCCTATGCGATTCCCGGGCGCATCGTCGACTCCGAAAAGCTTCGCCCCACCATGGACGATCCCGCCTGGAATCCCATCAATCTGGACCGGTCGTCCGTGCCGTTTGCCGCCTGGGGCGAGTTGCGCGCCCTTCAAACGTCCGGCGTCGTGGACATCCAGGCGCATACATTCTGGCATGGGATGGTTTTTTCCGACGCGGAAATTCAGGAATTCGTCCAACCCGGTTTTCATCGGCATCCCCATCTCTACCCGATGATCGCCGACGAGGGACACGATCGATTCCTGACGCCGGCCGATCTGGGCGCGCCTCTTTACGCGCAACGGTCGCGTATGTCGGACGCCCTGCGATCCGACCATCCAAAAGCGCGCGAGGCCTGCCTGCGGCATGTCCGCGAGAATGGCGGCCAGGAATTCTTCCAACGTTCCGGCTGGGAGATCGAGCTGCGGCATGTAGCGGGCAACAGCCAAGGAACGCAGGAAACGCCCGCCGAGAGGGATGCCGCGATCCTGGCCGAGCTGGCGGCCGCGCGCGAAACGCTGAACAGCCAACTGAAGACCCATACCGTGCGTCACATGTGCTTTCCCTGGGCCGTTTGCGGGCGGGCGGCCGAACTCGCCGCCGAAAAAGCGGGCTACAAGACGGCTTTCGGCGACCGGCTGTTCGGAGGCCGTTCGGTTCGCGCCGGCGATCCGCCGTACCGGTTGATGCGCCTCAAACACAACTATATTTATTGCCTGCCGGGAAAAGAGCGACGGACCCTTTTCACCGTTGGACGGAAGTTAAAGAAATGAACCCATCGGCCCCTCAGCCTCGCATCTGCCTTTTGGTCAGCTCGTTTTATCCCGTCGTAGGCGGAGGCGAAACGCATGCGCGACTTCTCTGCAAGGAATTTCGCCGAAGAGGCGAAAACGTTTTTGTGCTGACCCGGCGGCGCGTGAAGGAATCCCCTGTTTTTGAAACGGTCGACGACATTCCCATCCACCGCGTTCCGCCCAGCGGAGTTCCAAGGCTTGGAAAATACCTGATGCTTCTGCCGGCCTTCCTGACACTGTGCCGCCGGCGAAACGATTACGATCTGATTTACGTCTGCGGATTGCGCATCCTGGGCATCGTCGGCGTTCTGGCCGCCCGGCTGCTCGGCAAGAAGTGCGTCCTTCGTTCCGAGTCCCGCGGAGAATTTTCCGGCGGATTCATTTGGAACAATATCCTGGGCGAAACCACCCGCCCCCTGCTGAAGGTCCTTTTCAGCGGCCCCATCCGCCTGCGAAACTACTTCTTGAAAAAGACGGACGCCTTCCTCAGCATCAGCGGCATCATCCGGGAGGAATTCGAAGCCTGCGGCATCCCTCCGGCCCAGACCGCCTCCATCGCCAACGGCATCGATACGGAAACTTTTCAGCCGGTCGATGCTGCGCGCCGCCTGGCCTTGCGAAAACAACTCCACCTGCCCGAAGACCGATTCATCTTCGCCTATTCCGGAAAATTGAACCGGGGCAAGGGGCTCGATTTCCTGATGCAAATCTGGCCGAAATGGATGGCCGCGCATCCGAACAGCGCGCTCCTCCTCATCGGCGGAGGCCGCATGCAGTTTCTCTCGTGTGAAGCCGAATTGCGCGAGCAGGTACGAACGAACCGGCTCGAAGAATCGGTCTTGTTCACCGGCTACGTCACGAACGTCAACGAGCACCTCCAAGCGGCGGACGCCTTTCTCTTTCCGTCGGAAAGCGAAGCCCTGCCCCTCGCGCTGCTCGAAGCCCTGGCTTGCGAACTGCCCACCATCGCTTCGGATATCGGCGGAAATCGCGATGTCGTCGTCGATGGACAAGAAGGATGCATCGCGCCCTTGAAGGACGAAAAGACCTGGCTCGGTTTGATGAACGATTTTGTTACGCAGCCGGATAAAGCGCGCCAACTTGCGCTCAAAGGCCGGGAGACGGTTTGCCGGCAATTCAGCATCGCGCATGTCGCGGACGAGCATCTCAAGCTGTTCGAGCGTATTTGCAGGGAGGGTTCTTGAGCGCGGCCCAGCCACACGATCCCGGCTTGCACCTCCCGCCCACCACGAGAAAACTGGCCGGCAACACCGGATGGAATCTCTTCGGGCTGTGCGCGCCCATGTTGGTGGCCCTTTTTGCGATACCCCTTTTGATCAAGGGCTTGGGCGATGCCCGGTTCGGAACCCTGACCATCGTCTGGATGCTCGTCGGTTACTTCAGCGTTTTCGATCTGGGTCTGGGCCGCGCGATGACCAAGCTGACCGCCGAAAAACTCGGCCAGCGCAAAGCGGAAGAACTGCCGTCCATTTTCTGGACTTCCATGGGCATGATGCTCCTGCTCGGAGTGGCCGGCGCGGCGTTGGTCGCCGGTTTGACCCCCTGGCTCGTGCATTACCGGCTGCACATTCCCGTCGAGCTGCAAACGGAAACCCGGCAGGCCTTCATGGCCGCCGCGATCGGCCTGCCCGTCGTGGTGACCACCACCGGCCTCATCGGCATCCTGGAAGCCCATCAGCATTTTCGCCTGATCAACACCATCCGCGTGCCCGTTGGGATGTATACCTTTTTAGGGCCCTTGCTCGTACTCCCTTTTTCCAACAGCTTGTTTCCAGTGGTAACCGCCCTGATCGTCGGCCGCGTGGCGGAGTGGCTGATTTACTTCACGTTCTGCCTGCGCGCCATCCCGGCCCTGCGCAAAGAGGTTCTCTTCGAACGGCAACTGGTGCGTCCCCTGCTGACCTTTGGCGGCTGGATGACGGTTTCGAATATTGCCATGCCGGTCATGATTCAGATCGACCGCTTCATCATTGGCGCGATCCGCACTGTTTCGGACGTCGCCTTTTACGTCACGCCCGCCGAAATCGTCGTGAAGCTCCTGATTTTTCCGCGGGCCTGGGTGTCTGTATTATTCCCTTCTTTTGCCGCGCAATATGCCTCCAATCCCGAACGCACCGCCGAGTTGTATGCGCGCGGCGTGAAATATCTGCTGGCCTTGTCCTTCCCGGTCGTGCTGGTTGTAAATGCGTTTGCCGGGGAAGGATTGAACCTCTGGCTGGGCGCCGATTTTGC
Source organism: Lentisphaerae bacterium GWF2_57_35 (assembly GCA_001804865.1). Lineage (GTDB taxonomy): Bacteria > Verrucomicrobiota > Kiritimatiellia > CAIQIC01 > GWF2-57-35 > GWF2-57-35. Next base: position 12,970 of record MHBK01000014.1, on the reverse strand, counting down.
CGTCCGGAGCGCGTCCGTCATGCGCTGGTTGACCACGGGCATCTTTGTTTACAGCCTTGCCTACCTTCCCTTTTCCCTGCTGCAGAGCGTCGGCCGCCCGGACTTGAGCGCCAAACTGCACATGATCGAACTGCCGCTCTTTCTGGTCCTCTGCACCGTTCTGACCCGCCGCTACGGCATTGAGGGCACGGCCATCGCCTGGTTTACGCGCGTCATCCTGGAAACGTTCTGCATGTTCGGCCTGGCGCACCGCTTTGTTCCGTCGTCCAAGCCCATCCTCGTGCGCTCGCTTTGCATGACGGGCATTGCTTTGTCGCTCATCGGCATTACCATCGGATTGTCGTCCGTCTGGGCGAGACTGGCCGCATGCGGAATCGGCGGGCTGGCGTTTATCGGTTTTTCGTGGCTCTTTTTGCTGTCGCACGAAGAGCGTTCCGGATTGAGAACAACCCTCGCACAACTGTTGAGCCGCCATCGGAGAACGGCATGAATAAACCGATGAAAATTTTATTGCTGGCGCCGCATCCGTTTTATCAGGAGCGAGGCACGCCCATCGCCGTCGATCTCCTGTTGACGGCGCTGTCGAAGCGAGGATGCAAAATCGAAGTCATTACCTTTCACGAAGGAATCGACCAAACGTATCCGAACGTCGCGATTCACCGGATTCCGAACTTCTCTTTCATCAAAGGCATTGGCCCGGGCTTTTCTCTGAAAAAGATTTTCTGCGATGTGTTCGTCTTCTTCAAGGCGCTCCGACAGGCGATGTTCAACCGTCCGGACGTCGTTCATGCCGTCGAGGAATCGGTTTATATGGCCCTGGTCTTCCGAGGCCTCTTCCAAATGCCCTATGTCTACGACATGGATTCCTCCATGGCCGCGCAACTGGTGGAAAAAATGCCCCGGCTGAAACCCCTGCGCGGATTTTTCCAATGGTGGGAAGGCCTTGCGGTTCGCCATGCAGAGATCGTGATTCCCGTCTGCCAGGCCCTGGCCCAAATAGCCGAGAAGGAGGGCGCTCGTTCGATTCGAATCCTGAACGACATTTCGCTGCTGCAACCCAACGGCTCCTCCGCCCATTTGCGCAGAGATTATCCGACTTCCGGAACCGTCTTCATGTACATCGGCAATCTGGAAAGCTACCAGGGAATCGATCTTTTGATCGAAGCGTTTGCGATAGCCGGCTCGAAAAAAGAAATGACGCTTTTCATCGTCGGCGGCATCCCGGAGCATATCGAAAAGTACCGACGGCTGGCCGCCAACAAAGATATCGGCGCCAGAGTCCACCTGGTCGGTCCTCGTTCTCCAAACCTGATGAGCGCGCTCTTCGCCGAAGCCGATGTACTGGTCTCGCCGCGCATCAAAGGCGAAAATACGCCCATGAAGATTTACTCCTATCTCGATTCAGGAAAAGCAGTCTTGGCCACCCGGTTGCCCACGCACACCCAAGTCATCGACCCGGACGCCGCGTTGCTCGCCGATCCCACCCCGGACGCCCTGGCCGAAGGGATGCTGGCCTTGGCCGGCCAGGACGCCTTGCGCCAACAACTCGCCGCCCGCGCCAAGAACCTGGTCCAACAGAAATACAGCCGCGCCGCATTTGAACAAACGGTGAACTCGATTTACAACGGATTAGAAAAGAAATTTTCCTGAGTTCAGCGTGGTGCATTTTGAGGTAAAATATGATTCGCAACATCAAACAACTGGACGACGAAACATTCGACGTGGTCATTGTCGGCGGCGGAGTTTATGGACTCTCCACGGCCTGGGACGCTTCGTTGCGCGGCCTGAAGGTCGCCGTGTTGGAGCAATCGGATTTTGGCAAAGCCACCTCCTCCGCCTCCCTGAAACTCGTGCACGGCGGCTTGCGTTATCTTCAACATCTCAACTTTGCCCGGATGCGGGTTTCCATCGGCGAGCGCAAGCACATGCTCTACATGGCTCCTCACCTGGTCCATCCCCTGGAATTTCTGATTCCCTGCTACAGTCACGGCATGAAAGGTCCGGAGGCCCTGCAACTCGCCATGCTGGCCAACGACGTCATTTCCTTCGATCGGAATATCGGTCTCGACGATCCGGAAAAACACATCCCCATTGGACGGCGCACCTCTAACGAAGAATGTCTTCGGCGAATCCCCGGCCTTAAACAAGAAGGCCTTAAAGGCGGCGGCAGCTTTTATGATGCCCAAATGTACAATTCCGAACGGTTGACGCTCGCCTTCGGGCTTTCTGCGGCCGCTCAAGGATGCGTCGCAGCGAATTATGCACGGGTGACGCGCTTCAAAGTCGAGCACGGCCGAATTCAAGCGGCCACGGTAAAAGATTTGATCGGCGGAAATGAAATCGAGGTTCGAGGCAAGCTGTTCATCAACATGACCGGCCCCTGGTCGGACATCACGGCGCAACTGACCAAGACCGACAACCCGGATCGCCGCGTCGTTCGATCCAAAGGCGTGCAACTGATCGCCAAACCGCTCGCCGATGTCGCCTTTTCCATCGAGAGCAAACAAAAGGACAGCACAGTCCTGATCAAGCGCGGCGGCCGAAACTACTTCGTCACGCCCTGGCGCGGGAAAGCCTTCTTTGGCACGACCGACACGCTTTACCGGGGAGCGCCGGAAGACTTTGCCATCACCCAAAAGGATGTGGCCGAGTTTGTCGCCGAGATGGCCGATATTTTTCCGGCAGCGGAACTGAAATACGAAGACGTCAGTTTCTGGATCGGCGGCATGAGGCCGGTCGGCGAAGAGGACAGCAACCCCGAAGTCGCCAAGGCGGCGCACAAGTACGAGATCGTCGATCACAGCCGCGAAGACGGCATTCAGAATCTGCTGAGCATCGTAGGCGTGAAGTATACGATCTGCCGGCACATTGCGCAAAGGGTCGTTCAAGCCGTCTTTCTTAAACGCGGAAAAACGCCTCCGCCCTGCACCACCGCAACCACAAGATTGGCCGGCGGACACATCGATCGCTTTGACGATTTTCTACGGGAGGCCTGCCGCACGTCGCCTTGGAACGAAACCATCACCCGCCACTTGGCGCTCAACTACGGCTCCGACTGGCGTTCTATCGCCAAGCTGGCCGAAGCGGATAAAAGTCTCGCAACCACGCTGTCGGGTTCCGGAGAAGTCTTGCGCGCCGAAGTGCTCCATGCCATCCGCAACGAGATGGCCCTCAAACTGACCGATGTCGTCATGCGCCGCACCGACCTGGGCACGCTCGGCCATCCCGGCCGCTCCGCCCTGGAAGAATGCGCAACGCTCATGGCCCGGGAGCTGGGCTGGAACGATGAAAAGAGAGCGGACGAGCTGACCGAAGCGGAAGCGATTTACAAACTTCCGCCAGGATAATCGATCTCCGCAACAAGGCCTCGGAAAAGACACCTTAGGACTTCACGAATTCAGCTTCGTAGCCGCCGGCGTGAGCCGGTGGCATAAGATAAAAACAAGCCCTCACTCCGGAACAATCGCCGCCTGCACTTCTTTAACGTCAAAAATCTTTCGCAAATCCGCCGGGTTTATCTCCACCAAAAAGCCCCGTTTTCCGCCGTTAATGACGATCTTATCCAGCGCAAGAATCGAAGCCTCGGCATAGATCGGCAGGTCCTTGCGCGTACCGAACGGGCTAGTGCCTCCGACTTGATAACCCGTGAGCTTCTGGACCGTGGCCGGATCGCAAGGACGGACCGTTTTGACGCCCATGTCCCGCGCCAATTGCTTGGTCGAGACTTCGCAATCGCCGTGCATCAGAATGATCAAAGGACGCCGGTCGTCCGTCTCCATAACCAGCGTCTTGATGACAATATGCTCGGAAACCTTCAGACACTCGGACGAATGCTTTGTCCCGCCGCGTTCTTCATAAGGATATTCATGAGGAACAAAAGGGATTTGCTTCTCCTTTAAAACGCGAATCGCCTGCGTCATCGGATAATCTGTCACGACTCCCTCATAACTGTGATCGTCACAACTTCTTTATCGCATCCATCTGCGGCTGGACTTCTTTGCGGCCTTTGCGCGGCTTGGCTTTGTGTTCTTTGCGTTAAACCTCTTGGTCGTTTTCTTTGGCCGCGACCTTTCCGCGATGGAAATTTGTGTATAAGAGACCGTTGAGGTCGCCCCGGCTCCATTTCGCAAGCCCAATCCTTAGTGAACGAAATGAATCTGCGGCCGTGTCGGGATGCGCCCCCCGTCGGTTCAAGGTCCCGCTTATTTATCAAGGGGAGGAATGGTTGTCGGTGAGGGCATGGGCCTGATGGTCGTGATCCGCAGGACGCCATTTTCTTTAAAGCCGGTTACCTCCACCATGGATTTATTCATGGCTTCCAGTTTCTTGCCTTCCTTATCCATGGTCACAGAGATGCCTTCCCCACTCGACTCTCTGATAACCACGTTCTTGGCCGCTTCGCCTTCGGATATGACATAAACAATTCCGCGAACCACCACTTCCTGGTTCGTGTCGTCAGCATACGGCGCTGGAAGCGCGAGGAAGAGGCCTGCCATCAAAATCACCGCTGCAGCAATAGTCTTTTTCATCCCTAATCTCCCTTCGATTGCTTGAGCGGACGAACAAGCCCTTTTCGTTTTGCACAGACCGCTTTTCTATCTCAACTATACGCCATGAGCATCAGCCGTGGAGTTACAGATAGACCGCCTACGGCAAAAAGGAGCAAATATACTCGCAAAGGCCCTTTTGCACTTCGATATCGAAACCTGCTTTAGGCGGCACTTCGAAAAATTGTCCTGAAGAAAAGGTGTTTACCGCCGTTTGACCGTCCAACTTCACCACGCATTCCCCGGCAACAATCTCCATGCGCTCGCCCTTGTCGGTGCCAAAGTGGAACTTGCCCGGATAAATCAGGCCCAGCGTTTTCTTGCTCCCATCCGGAAACAGGATGGTGTGGCTGACGACTTTGCCGTCGAAATAGACATTTGCCTTGGCGACGGCGGTCACGTTGTTGAATTCAGCAGGTATATTTTTCATAGGGTGGTAGTGTCGAAAACTTGGAACAAAAGTCAAGACTGTCTCATGGCTGTTGAGCGAAGCGATGGGTGTTCGCATTCGTCTGCCGACCGAAGGAAAAGATACCATTCCCCATAAAACCCATGATCACACTTTGCGAAGTGTGATCATGGCTCTGAAGCAAACCAACGCCTCAGGTCAAGAGGCCTCCGGCTTTCGAACCGCCAACATGCCGCACGCCGCATAGATGTCCTGGCCGCCGCTATAGCGGCGGATGACAGGCATGCCGAGATGCACTCGAAGCGCATCGCGGAAAGCGTCTAATTCTTCGCGCGATGGCGGCTTAAAGCGGCCGGAAGGATCGTTGACGTCGATCAGGTCGAGGATGATGGGGAGGCCTTGAATCAATTCGGCCAACTGTTTTGCATCCTGCTCACGCGTGTTGACGCCGGCGATCATGGTCCAGGCCAGGGTAACCCGCTGCCGCGTAAACTCGTGATATTCGCGGACGGCCTGCATAAGTTCATTCATGGGGTACGTTTTTTCCACCGGCATCAACTCCTGACGCACCACGGGATCGGCGGACGTGAGCGAGATCACGAGTTTGTACGGGCGGCGTTCGGCCGTGAAGCGGCGGATGCCCGGCACGATGCCGGCCGTGGAAATCGTGATCGCTTTGCCGGAAATGGCCATGCCGCAAGGTTCGGAAAGAATGCGGGCGGCGCACAGGACGGCCTCGTAATTCAGCAGCGGCTCGCCCATGCCCATGAACACGATGCCGCGCACCGGATGAGCTGAATCCGCCTGAATCTTGCACGCCTGATCGACCATTTCCCAGGCCGCCAGGTTTCGACGGAATCCCATCTGTCCCGTGAGGCAGAACGCGCAACCCATGGCGCAGCCGGCTTGCGAGCTGACGCACACGACGTATTTTTGATCTTCCGGCCGATGCAGCAGCGGAATGCGGACGGCTTCAAATACATCGTCTCCCTCGCCGCGAAACAAATATTTGGCGAACCCATCCGCGGGGGAGACGACCTTGTCGAGCAACGTCAGATGCGGAATCGCGGCCTCCTGACGAACCTTCGCCATGATCCGGCTGGAAACTTCGGGCCCATCGGGCGGCCACTCGCCGCGTTTGATAACGGCCGCTTGAATCTGCCGGGCCAATCGAGGCTTCACGCCAAGATGGGCCAGACTCTCATGCACTTGTTCCGTCGTTAAATTTTTTATGAGTGCAGGCATATTACCAACCACAGATGAACACAGATTCACACCGATAAGCAAAATTCGTGTTCGTTCGCGGTGATCTATTTCTTCAGACGCTTCTTTGGAACAGGTACTCGAGCTGCACTTGTTTATTCAGCGGGATGATCCATTCGGCGTAGATGCGCTGGACAACCTCGGGCGTGACGCGAAATTCGTTTTGGCCGCCTCCGAGCTGGTGGCCGTAGGTCTGGGCCTTGAGCCGGACTCGCTCAAGCACCTGGGCCTCCACCGCCTCGTCGGTAATGGCCTTGGCCAGAGCTTCTCGGTCCATAGCTTGGATCAGCGGCTTCAGAACTTCTTCGCGATCCCGATACTTGCTTTCGGCGACGAATTTTCCGTAGTGAATGCGTTTCGACAAGGCTTGCAGGAGCATGACGTCGCTGACCGAGCTGGAGCCGTATTGCCCGTCGTCGCCGGGCGGGCAAATCAACGGCACGAGCTGCTGTTCGTACACGGAGCGGATCTCGGCGTTGATGTTGACGGCGTTGGGCTGGATGGGGCTTTCGGAAAAGACCAGGGCCGGAAGAATGGGCGCCGGAAGATCGGTGAAAAAGGGATGCTCGTCGGGGCTGGTGTAGCGCCGCATGCGCGCATGGATTTGTTCGGTTTCGTGCAGGAGATAACCGACCAGACTCTCGCCGGAGAGCTCCGAGCCAAAAGCGCCCTTCTGGTAAATCACCTGGTTCGAAGCAAACTGGGCGCGTTCGATGAGGCCAAAGATGATGGTTTCTTCCAAACGCATCAGCACGTTTCTCGTGCTCGTTAGCAACAGTTGTTTATCCATTTCATTTTCTCCCGGCCACCGGCTTACGCCGGCGGCTACGCACTAAGACACTTTTGTTGGCGCAGGGTCCAGAGCCGGCGGAACACGGAGACGATCGAATCTCTCCGTCCGATTCTCCGGATTTTCGCATCGGACGCCGCCAAACTTTTCCGAATAGAATCCACCGGCGCTTCCGGATTCCAAGCGGCTTCAAACGATACTCCATAACGTCCGACCCGGCTTTCTTCGCCGGGAAACGGCAAGGGATCGGAGCCCGCCAGGATGGAAAGGCCGCGCCGGGCGGCATAGCGCATGAGAACCGCATCCGGGCATCCGGCGGGACGCAAGGTGGTATCGCCGACAAAAAGGGAGCCCGGAGCGCTTCGATCCAGAAGGGAGGCCACGATTTGGCCTCGGGGGCCCATCCACTTTCCGGGCGCCCAATTCAGCAGGGGCAAGCCTCCGGCTTCATGGATGGCGGCAAGCACTTCTTCCGTCGGCCGGCCATCCGGAATGTCCGGATCCACAGTCAGAGCGACGACCTCCAACCGCTCTTTCGTCACGATTTGACGGCCGGCAACGATCAGGACTTCATATCCGTTGCGATCAGAAAATAGAACGGCATCGCCCCCGGGAACCAGTTGAAGAGAAACGCCCTCGCCAAAGGGATGTTGTCCATTTTGGAATTGCCGGAAATAGTGCGTATCGAATCGCTCGGCCAGAAACAAGGCTTGCACAGAGGACGAAACGCAAGCTTTCCACACCTGCTGAAAATTGTAGCAGGGATAGAAATGAACATGCGTATCGGCGACGATGGTTTTCCGGTTCATATTCGTTTTCAAAACTTGAGAGACTGAAGAAGATCGTTCAGCTCTTTTTCGACATCCCTCGCCGCGATGGCTTTCATCCGTTTTTCCTGGGAGGCCAGGACTTCTGACCGAAGAACAGGATTCGCCGTCACCTGATGAATCAGCTCTGCCAATTCCTGCGCCGTCAGGTCTTCGTAAAGCACCCCGGCCCCGCCGAGCGCTTCCGGCATTCCGCCGATATTTCGGGCCATGACCGGCGCCTTGCGATACATGGCTTCCACCAGCGGGAGGCAATAGCCTTCGTGTTCGCTGGCGCACACAAAAATGCCGGCGACAGAATAATAGGCCGAGAGGCTCTCGGGCGAAGCGAAGCCTTCGAAGCACACGTTCGGCAAGTTCAACTCCCCTGCGAGCATGCGCAGCATGGCGTAGTAGCGCGGGCAACTCCGGTCAGAACCCACGACCAACAGCCGGCTGAAGGGATTAATGGCCCGGCTATACCAGGCAAAGGCCTGGATCAAATCTTCGATGCGCTTATTGGGGGCGATACGGCCGACAAAAAGCAGATTGGTCATCGGCCCCGCAAAACGAGCCTGTACCGCCGCATCGGGAGGCACATCGAACATCTGCGGCGAGAAGAGCAAGGGCAGGACCTGCGCCGGACGGACGCCCAGAGCCTCCACTTCGTCGGCATTAAATCGGGAGTCGGCCCAGACGGCATCGGAGGCTTCCGCCACGGCCTTGAGTTCGGCACGCGCGGTGATCAACTGCTGCTCGACCCGGTCATCGAAGCCGCGGAAAAATTCCGGCGGCGTGATGTTGTGATAAAGCATGATCTTTTTGGCCGATGTTTTTCGAAAGATTTCCGTCGCCGGCGAGCCGATAGAAAAGTGATAGAGCGCCGCATGACCTGGCCGTCCGGCATAATCTTCCAGCTTTCGGCACTGGTCCCGCAGACGAGGCGTCACGTGCCGGGGATCGGCGAAAATATCGGAGTCAAAACCCAGTTTTCGGAAATGCTCGCGAAGCAGGATCGCTTCGCCCGAAATGGCATCGCCATCCGCAAAACCGGCCACAAGTTGATCCACGCGCCGTTTTTCGCTCATGAGGCCCCGCCTTGTTTTCGCTCCAGGGCATCCACGCGCTGCCGCAAGGCTTCGGTTTCCGCGAGCCGTTGCTCGCGCTCGAATTCCAGGGCGCCGATGAGCAGTTCGTTCAACACGTTCTGTTGAAAGGCCATCCGGTCATGCTGATAACGCAAGAGTTTCCACAGGAACCGCCGGGCGCCGGCCAGCAGGCTCCCCTTCCAGCCGGGTTTGTGCGGAATGGAAAAATCGGAGGTCGTAATGCCCCGACGAATGCGGATCAAATTCACCAAGATCGACTGATATTCGGCCGTGTTCCGGGCCTGGCGCAAAGCCAAGGCGCTGTGCTGCGGCGCGAGCGCCGGAGGCAGCATGGAGGGCCGACGACTCGCCGCCTGCTGCCGCAAAAGGGCGCCGAGTTCCGCCGTCCGGTCCTGATTGGCCACTTGTATTTTCATTGACGCCATGTAGGTTCTAAACCAAACTTTACCAAGTTAAAAACAACCACAAATCGTGGGAATGGCTAACAAAACGACAACCCAAAAACAACTTTAATCATGGCCGCAGGTCCGAATCGGTAACGGCAAAGAAGATTAACCACGAATGAACACGAATAGACACGAACGAAAGCCTCTCTGATTTCTTGATATCTTCATTCGTGTCTATTCGTGTTCATTCGTGGTTAAAAAAATCTTTAAGGAAGCAAAAATATGAGCGCAGCCGAGTATCCCGAAACCGCCGACATTGAAACGTCGTCGGACGATTATGCCGGCCGGTTTTCCGGCCCGATCGGCGAATGGATGCTGGGGGTTCAGGAGCAGATCGCGCTGAAGGTGCTGTCCGATAGGCCGGGGGCGACGGTTCTCGACGTCGGCGGCGGGCACGGACAATTGGCGCTGCCGTTGTGCCATCGGGGCTTCAAGGTCACCGTACTGGGCAGCGCCGACTCCTGCCGGCGCAGAATTCAGGGCGTCGTGGACGAGGGGCTGTGCAAGTTTTTGGTCGGCAACGTGGTCGAGCTGCCTTTTCCGGCCAAGAGTTTCGATGTGGCGATGAGTTTCCGGCTGCTGCCGCACTGCGAACGCTGGCCGACGCTGATTGCGGAGTTGTGCCGCGTATCGCGGCATGCCGTCATTGTGGATTATCCCACCACCCAAAGCGTCAACGCCTTTGCGCCCATGCTTTTTGGGGCAAAGAAAAAAGTCGAAAAGAACACCCGCGCCTGGCGGATGTTCGGTCAGGGAGAGATCCGGCAGGCCTTTCGCCAAAACGGATTTTCCCAGTTGTCCCTGCGCAAGCAATTCTTCCTGCCGATGGCTTTGCATCGCATGCTGAACAAGCCGGCCTTTTCCAAGACCGCGGAAAACCTCTGCCGATTTTTGGGCCTTACGGCCGGGCTGGGTTCGCCGGTCATCTTAAAAGCGGTATGGGACGAAGATCGATAAACCGTCAACGGGTCAAATAAACAACGTCGTGCCCGATTTATCGGCCTCGCCCAGAAACGCGGCGACTCCGCCGAGTTCAAGGCCGTCGATCAATTCCTCGCGATGGAGACCCATGACATCCAGCGTCATGGTGCAGGCAATCAGCCGGGCGCCGCCTTTTTGGGCGGATTGGATCAACTCCTGGAGAGAATCTACGTGCTTGTTCTTCATGACCTGCTTCATCATGGCCGTGCCGGCGCCGAGCATGTTGAGGTTAGAGAGCTTCAAGGCGCCGGCGCCCCGCGGCATCATCAAGCCAAACATCTTGTCCAGGACGCCTTTTTTGACAGGCGGCGCGCTGGCGCGCCTCAGCGCATTCAACCCCCAAAAGGTGAAGAACATGACCACTTCGTTGCCCATAGCCAGGGCGCCGTTGGCAATAATAAACGCGGCCATGACGCGGTCCAGCTCGCCGGAAAAAACGACCAGGGTCTTGCGATTGGAGCGGGCAACGGCCTCATCGGTTCCGGAGCGTTCAACACCGCCCTTTCGAATGATCGTCTCTATAACAGGGCCTTTTTGTTCGAGTGAAACCAGTTGATGTCCATAACGCCCGCACCAGGCGGGCGCATCGGCGGCGAAGCCCGGATCGCTGACGCGAACGCGCAATTCGTCGCCGGAGGAAAGTTTCTCCATTTCCTGTTTAAGGCGCATGATGGGCCCCGGGCACTGCAAGCCGGTGCAGTCGAGATCCACCCGCCGGCCGCTGGGCGCGGCGTCTTTCGACATTTTTTCTTCCGCATAAGCCAGGAAGGGCACGGAAGTCTCCGCGCCCGTCATCTGCCGATGCCAAAGCCGGAAAGTCTTGGCGCCGCCGCATAAGGTTGCGACATTGCGGAATCCCTTCTGTTTCAGCATCCGATAAGCCAGATAGCTGCGAAAGCCGACGGAGCAGAAGACGCGCACCGGCTGGGCAGGGTTCAATTCGCTTAGACGCGCACGGAGTTGTCCCAGCGGGATATTGACGGCGCCCGGAATATGCCCGGCGTCGAATTCCGGAGCCGCACGCACATCGACGATGGCGGCGCCCTCGGTTTGGGAGGGATAATCCTCCGGATACCAGAACTCCACATCGCCCCGCAGCAGATTGGAGGCAATAAAGCCGGCCATATTGACCGGATCCTTGGCCGAACCGAACGGAGGGGCGTAGGCTAGCTCGAGGTTTTCCAAATCGTACACGGAAAATCCGGCCCGAATCGCCGTGGCAAACACATCGAGTCGTTTATCGATGCCGTCAAAGCCGACCACCTGAGCGCCCAAAAGCTTGCCGCTATCCGGCGCAAACAGGATTTTGATGTGCATCGGGGCGGAGCCCGGGTAGTACCCGGCATGGCCCGAGGGGTGCAAATAGACCTTGCGAAACGGCACGCCCGCCTGTTTTAGCCCCTTCTCGCCGGCGCCGGCGCCGCCGGCGGTCATATCGAAGATCTTCACGATCGCAGTGCCCAGCGTGCCGTCATAGGTCGTGTGGCGTCCGCAAATATTCTCGGCCGCAATCCGGCCCTGGCGGTTGGCCGGGCCCGCAAGGGGAAGAAGCCAGGCGCCGGACAAAATGGCGTGCGCCACTTCCACCGCATCGCCGGCAGCGAAAATATGGGGATCGGACGTGCGCAGGTGCGCATCGACCTTGATGCCGCCGCGAGGACCCAGGTCCAAACCGGCGGCGCGCGCGAGAGCCGTATCCGGTCGGACGCCGGCGGACAAGACCACGAAATCGGCGGTCAGTTGGATTCCGTTCTTAAGCTCCGCCACGACCTGTCCGGCGGCATCGCGAAACGCCGCGGCCGCCGTTCCCAGGTGAAGGCTCACCCCGTGGCGCGTCATGTGCTCTTCCAAGGATGCTGTCATTTCGCGGTCGAGCGGCGGCATGATCTGATCCATCATTTCCACGAGCGCCACGTTTAATCCGCGATGGCGCAGATTCTCGGCCATTTCGACGCCGATGTACCCGCCGCCGATGACCACGGCGCTTTTCGCGCCGCCGTCCACGGCCGCCTTGATGGCATCCATGTCGTCCATATTCCGGAGGACATAAATACGGGGATGATCCAAGCCCGGCAAATCAGGCCGCAGCGGCGTCGCCCCGGGGCACAGCGCCAGCTTCTCGTAGGCTTCGTCGTATTCGCGGCCGGTCGCCGTCTCGCGAATCCGCACCCGGCGGGCGGTCCGATCGACGGCAACGACTTCATGACCCGTGCGCACGTCGAGATTCAGGGAAGCCTTCAAGCTCTCGGGGGTTTGCAGCAGAAGTTGGGCGCGATCCTTGATGACTCCGCCAATGTGATACGGCAAACCGCAATTCGCAAACGAGACATAGCCGCTCCGCTCCAACACCACAATCTCGGCGCTTTCGTCCAACCTTCGCGCCCGGGCCGCAAGCGAAGCGCCCGCCGCCACACCGCCAACAATCACCAGTTTCATAGAAGTCGTCCTTTTGGTCGTTCAATAAAGCCAGAAGATAGTACGCCAATTCCAGGAAGGGTCGATAGTGCGCTGAGAAAAAAATGCGTTCCAAGCCTGGAAGCTCGATTGGCAAACTGAATGCGCCCCCGGCGGAGCCGGGTAGGCGCATTCAGTCTGCCAAGGGATGAGGGCGCAATAACC
>MHBK01000013.1 GCA_001804865.1 Lentisphaerae bacterium GWF2_57_35 | reverse complement strand
GGGAGAAATGGGGAGAGTTTCACAATCGATACGCAGACCGGGGCCGAGAAATCGCGTTCTGGATTGCCCAACGCCGAGGCGGCATGTCGCTCAAGGATATCGCCCAAAAAGCCGGCAGAATGGATTATTCCGCCGTGAGCGAAGCCATTCGCTACTTTGAACGCAAACACCGAATGAAGCCCGAAGTTCAGCAGATGGCTAATGCGGTAATGAGATTCTTGAATCTTGATTCTGCTGAAAAACCATAACGCTAGGCCTATTCCAGAACCAGTCTACGCCGATTGTTATTTAGTCGTCTTTGTTTTTTTCGTCACTCTACCTGCATGGCCGCCCTCCTTTGAGCTAAGTCGGTGTACGCATAGCGAGTCTCTGTCCGTCAGAGACCATTGGAACTCCTCTCCGGCCTCCATGACCTGCCCGCCGCGAAAAGCCGCGAAAATCCACCTGGACTTTTCGCCGACTCAGACCTTGAAACTCAAATTCGTTCTGGCTACAGTCTGTCATGACGAGGGTTGCCTCCGTGTGTTGTGTATCTAATTTGTTATAAACGTGTTGTACAACAACGCAACCCTCGTCAACTATCTTTGTGAGAAATGCGGGTTAGCGCCAGAGTGAATAATGACAAGTCCCTCTGCAACTGAAATCGCCTTTGGAGTCGCCGGATGGTCCTATCCGGATTGGAAAGGCTATGTCTATAATCCCGGCGAGAAGGACGCCTTGGGTTTTGTCGCGCGTCATGTCGACATGATTGAAATCAACAGTACGTTTTATCGGCCGCCGGAAGCGCGGTTGTCCGCGTCGTGGGTCCAGCGCACGGCCTTTCGCCCCGGGTTCTTTTTCTCGGCCAAGCTGCATCAGGAAATTACTCATCAAGGCCTTTTGGAGGAGGGGATGAAGAAGGCTTTCCGGGAGGGCCTCGCGCCCTTGGTCGAAGCCGGACGTCTTCATCAAGTGCTGGCGCAATTTCGCTATGATTTTCGCGACCATCAGACGGCCCGCGAGCTGCTCTCGGGCATTGCCGATTTTGCGCGGGATTGGGTCGATGTGGTGGTCGAAGTCCGGCATGTCTCCTGGCAGGAGCCGGAAGCTTTGCAATTTCTGGCGGGCCTGGGCGTTTCCGTGGCCAATCTGGATTATCCGATGAGCCGCGATTCGTTCAACCTGCCTGTTTGCCGGGTTGGCGATCACGGATATTTCCGTCTGCACGGGCGGAACCGGAAAGCCTGGTTCGACAAGGAAGCCGGCCGGGGCGAAACCTACAACTACTTCTACACCTTGAAAGAGCTTTCCGAGATCAAGGATCGCGTCGTAAAGATTGCGAAAGCCCGCAAGTCGATGACCGTGGTGGGCAACAATCATTATCAGGGCAAGGAATTGGGCAACATCCTCCAGCTCAAATCGCTCGTCACCGGCCAGAAAGTGCCGGTGCCGGAGCGTTTGCTGGAGCACTACCCGGAGTTGGCGGAGATCGCCGAACCCCCGCCTCCCGATTCTTCCCAAGAGGGACGGTATGTCGGAACGCTTTTCTAAAAGGCATTCTACAGCGCGCCTATTCCTTCGCCGCTATTGCCTTGAACCACGTATAGAAAAAAGTGCCGTCGGGCGTTTGGCCGGAGCGGGAAAGCTCGGCAATGCCTTGGTCCCATGCAGCCTGGTCGATCGTTCCACTTCTAAGAGTGGTCGCTTGGGCGGTTTCCACCATGGGGACGATGATCTTGTTGACCATGCCGTCCAGCAGGGCCGGGCGGAGAGCATCGGCATAGAGCCAGCGCGGGGCAACTTCCTGCACCTGGTAGCCGGCGTGGGCCAGTAGGGGATAGAGTTCCCGGCCGATCGACGGATTGTGTCCCAGCTCCTGCTGGGCCTCGATCAAGGCCCGCCAGACTTTCACCGACAACGGCGTCTCGGGATGCCAGAAGCACGAACCGTGATCGCCTTCGATGACCGTCAACGTGCCGCCGGGTTTAAGCACTCGCTTCAGTTCGAGCAACGCCTTTGACGGATCGTCGAGATGCTCGAGCACAAAACAGACAAATACATGATCGAACGAAGAATCGCCGAAAGGCAGCGCATACAAACTGGCTTGCTGAAACACGACCTGATCGCATCCGAGCCGCTGAATCCGCTCCCGGGCCAGCGCCAGCGATTCGTTGGAAATATCGACGGAGGTGAACCGCGCCCCAGGACTGCGGCGCACAAGAATCTCGGTCTGGGCGCCGACGCCGCAACCGGCCTCCAGGACGTTCGCCCCGTCGGCGAAACGGGTGCCGCTGTGAAGAAATTCCTCCAGGATGCTCGACTGATCCAGCAATCGGCCGGCTTCTTCTTTCGTATAGCCATGGACATATTTGTTTTGCATGGCGGCTTTATAACAAAACATTAAACATCTGCAAAGTCGTATCAAGTAGGGACAGCGCGCAGCGCTGCATGGCGGGCAAAGCGTGTGCGCGTTGGCGCAAAGCCAGAACCAAAAACAGGTGGCCCGGCTTCTCCCTGCCCGCAACGCTTCGCGTAGCGATGCGCAGGCGGGCGAAGACGGGCTCTTCCATGAACTCTCTTGACAGCGCAACATGTTAAACGTTCAGCTTGAACGTCCAAAAGGTTCTGCAGTACATTGATCGCAAAAGCCTGGCCATTGAAGTTCCGGATTTCGAGGAGCGGCGCGAATCCATTGTATCCATCATGATGCAAGGATTGGCGACGGCAAAGCCGCCGCGAGGCCAACGAAAACAAAATTCAATGAGGCTTAAATAGAATGAGGAGATTGAGCATGAACCAAAACATGGCGGCGAGTATCGTCGCGTTGGCGCTGCTGTGCGGCTGCGGCCTGCACAAGGAACGTCCGGATGGCTCCGGCGCGATCGAATGCACGCAGGTGTCCGTGGCCCCTCAGGTGGCCGGTCTTCTGCTCAAGCTGCCCCCGCAGGAAGGCGATCTCCTGAAGAAAGGAGAGCTGGTGGCGCAGTTGGATGCACGGGATTACGAGATCCGCCGGGCCGAGGCGCAAGGAGCGGTTCAGGCCGCGCAGGCTCGCCTGGATTTGATGCTGGCCGGCAGCCGCGACGAGGACATCCAGCGGGCAAAGGACCAGGCGGCGGAAGCGGAAGCGATGTCCAAAGCCGCGGACGCGGACTTGCAGCGTATTCGAAAAGTTTATGAAAGCGGAAGCGGCACCCAGAAGCAAATGGACGATGCCCGCGCGCAAGCGGATCGAACCGCGGCCGCTCTGTCTGCAGCCCAGCAGATGTTTCAACGCTTAAAGCAGGGAAACCGCGAAGAGGAAGTTCGTCTCGCCCGCGCGGAGTTGGAGCAGGTCCAAGCCCGGTTGGCCGCGGTCGAAAAGGCGGTGAGCGATTGTACTGTAACGGCGCCGATGGAGGGCGTGGTGACGACGCGCGTACGGGAGGAAGGCGAGTATGCCGGGGTGGGAACCCCGTTGCTGACGATTTCCCGGCTGGATGAGGTGTGGCTGTCGGTCTATGTGCCCGAAGCACGGATAGCCGGCGTCAAAATCGGGCAGTCGGCGCGGGTAAAAGTGGACGGCGATCCGACGATGTATGAAGGTCGGGTGACGTTCATTTCGCCGGAGGCGGAATTCACGCCGCGCAATGTGCAAACCCCGGACGAGCGGGCGAAGCTGGTCTATCGGGTGAAGGTTACGCTGAAAAATACCGAAGGCGTTTTCAAGCCGGGGATGCCGGCCGATGGCTATCTATGAAATCGCCCGCGACAGATCGTCCCATCATTACAACCGAAAAACTCTCCCGACATTTTGATAAAGCCGTGGCGGTCGAGTCATTGGATTTATCGGTGGATCGGGGCGAGATGTACGGCTTGGTCGGGCCGGACGGCGCCGGCAAGAGCACCGCAATCCGGCTGTTGTGCGGCATTCTCAAGCCAACCGGCGGAAGCGGGACGGTGTTGGGGTTCGATCTGGTCCGGGAAACCGAGCAAATCAAAGGGCGCATGGGATATCTTTCGCAGAACTTCACGCTCTATGGGGATTTGACGGTGGACGAAAACATCGAATTTTTTGCCGATCTGCACGGGGTGAAGGGCTTTCAGAAGCGGCGCGACGAGCTTTTGGATTTTACGCGTCTCACTCCGTTTCGCCGGCGGCTGGCGCAATCGTTATCGGGCGGCATGAAAAAGAAGCTGGCGCTGGCCTGCACGTTGATCCATACGCCCGATCTCATTTTTCTGGATGAGCCTTCGACGGGCGTCGATCCGGTGTCCCGGGGCGAGTTTTGGAACATTCTCAGCGGCATCATGGAGCAGGGCGTGACGATCTTCATGACGACGCCTTATCTCGATGAAGCGGAGCGGTGTCATCGAATCGGTCTAATGCACAAGGGGCGGATCTTCATGACCGGCTCGCCGGAGGAAGTCAAAGCCGCCATGCCTGGACAGATTTATAACATAGAGTGCCCGACGCCTCCCGCCGCCTACAAAGCCTTGCGGGAATTCTGGCCGTCCACGCGGTTGGTGCTGTATGGGGATCGGCTGCATTTTTGGACGCCGGAAGGCGCCAACGAATTGGACAAAGCCAGGGCTTGTCTTGAGGAGCGCGGGCTGGGGCCAGTGCGCCATTCGAAAGTGGCGCCTTCGCTGGAAGATGCTTTTATCGCCCTTTTGGGGCAGGGAGAATCGGCATGAATAGACGAATCTGGATAATTCTAACGACGATGATGTGCGCGGGCGTTGCGATGGGAGAAGACGCAGTGCTTTCGCCTGGGCAGGTCGTCATCAACGCCTTGGCCTACAGCCTCGACTTGAAAACGCTGGATCAGGAGAACCAGGCCGCGGAAGCCCGAGTGCAACAAGCCAAGGCCTTGGGCTTGCCTTCGATCGATCTGGAGGGTCACGCTTTCCGCTATGAGGGCTTGGAGGATTCCTCCTTCGGCCCTAATTCGATTATTCCTGCCATCGATTCACGCTATGGCGCTTCGATCGGCTTAACCCAGCCGTTGTTTACCGGCGGGCGGATTTCAGGGCAGAAGGAGGGAGCTCGTTTTTCCAGGGACGCCAGCGCGTTAGGCCGGCAAAGCGCGACGGCGGACGTGATGTTGCAAGCGTTGTCGGTCTATTGGAATTGGTCCAAAGCGTATTATTCCGTGAAATCGTCCGAGGCCGCCGTGGCGTGGATGGAAGCGCATTATGCCGATATGCAGGTCCAGCAAAACGCGGGTTTGGTTACGGAAAACGATGCCTTATCGACCGAAGTTCGCCTGGAACAGGCGCGATTGAGCTTGGAGAATGTCCGGGGAGCGGTCCGCTTGGCTCAAGCGCAAATCACCTGGCTGACGGGCATCGAGTGGGCCTCGAATAACATTCCGCAGGAAGCCCCTCTGCCGGTTGAACAAGCCTTGGACTTGGGTACGGACGTGGTAACAGAAGCCCTGAGCAATCGGTTGGAACGAGCCGCGCGGCGGCTGGAGCTGAAGAGCGCGGAAGAGCAGCTCCAGGTGCAGCGCGCGGGCTATTATCCTCAACTTTACCTGACGGCAAAATACGAGCAAGCCCGTCCGAATATGATGAACATTCCTCCGCAGGACGAATGGCAGGACGATGCCTTTGCCGGAGTTGCGGTTTCGTGGAACATTTTGGACTGGGGCTTGACTCGCTCGAAAGTGGCCGAGGCCGGAGCGCGGGCCGAACAAGCTAGAATCCGAACCCGCCAGACTGACGACGCCATCGCGTTGGAAGCCCGGCAAAGCCGCATTAATCTTGAGGTGGCTTTGCGGCGGCTGAGCGTCGCTCTTCGCGCCGAGGACAGTGCGAAGCTGAACCTGCGTTCGGCTTCCGATCTTTGGCAGAATGGAATGGCGCGGCATTCGGATGTGCTGGACGCCCGAGCCCGCCTGACCGAAGCGGAATATGAGGTAGTGGCGGCCCGATCGGATGTGGCGCTGACGCGCGCGATGTTGGAAAAAGCCATGGGAACCTTGGCTTCATCGGATGAATGAAGAAGGCCGACATGTATAGCAAATTACAACTGTATTACATGAGTGGGACGGGTAATTCCTTTCGTGCCGCGGAATGGATGGCCGATACGACCCAATCCCAAGGCCTCCACCTATCCGTCCAGGCCATGGATGCGATCCGTCCTGCTCAGGTGCAATCGGAAGCCGGGACCTTAACCGGCTTATTCCTGCCCACCCACGCCTTTACGGCGCCGTGGGGGATGATCCGTTTTGTCTTGCAATGGCCGCGCGTGAAAACGGCAGAGGCTTTCGTTCTGGTGACTCGCGGCGGATTGGAGTTCGGGCGGTTTCATATGCCGGGCATGGAAGGCACGGCGGGTTATTTGATGGCGCTGCTCCTGCGTTGGAAAGGCTATCGAATACGAGGCGTGATGGGCTTGGACATGCCGTCGAATTGGTTGACCGTGCATCCGAGCCTGTCTCCGCAAAGCGTCGAGAGCATGGAAAGCCGGGCCCAGCCTAAAGCGGAGGGCTACATCCTGGATCTGCTGGCGGGAAAGTCCCGATGGCATGGATGGATCTGCCTGCTCTTGGGCTTGTTGCTGGCGCCGGCGTCCCTGGGCTATTTGCTCTATGGCCGCTTCTTTCTGGCAAAGATGTTTTTTGCGAATGAACAGTGCAATCGATGCGGACTCTGCGCGCAGAACTGTCCGTTCGGTGCGATTCGCATGCGAGGAAGCCCTTACTGGACGTATTCCTGCGAAAGCTGCATGCGATGCATGGCCTACTGCCCGAAAGAGGCGATTGAAGCCGGCCATTCCTGGGCCATCGTCCTTTATTATTTGGCGTCGATACCGGTTGGCGTGTACATGGCTCGATGGTTGGGGGGTGGGGCGCGTGTCGTTCAATATGGATATTATCTGTTGAGCATCTTATTGGCTTATGGAATATTCTGGCGGCTGATCCGAATCCGGTGGATCAATCGACTGTTCACCTGGACAACCTTAACCCATGTTTTCCGCCGCTATCATGAACCCTCGACGCCGCTCGGCGCCTGGACCCGGAGGCCGGATTCATGACCGCAACGAGCGACATCGTGATCGAGGTTAAGGAGCTGACCAAAGCCTTCGGTCATTTCAAGGCCGTCGACCGGCTTTCGCTGAGCGTTCGGCGAGGGGAAATCTTTGGCTTCCTGGGCCCCAATGGCGCCGGAAAATCGACCACCATCCGCATGCTGTGCGGATTGTTGAGTTCCTCTTCCGGTACGGCGACCGTTGGCGGCTTCGACATTAACCGCGCGCCGGAACAGGTGCGGCAAAGCATCGGCTACATGTCGCAGCGGTTCAGTCTTTATCGCGATTTGACGGTCTCCGAAAACATCGCCTTTTTCGGGGGCATATATGGTTTGCAGGGCGAACGCTTGCGCGAGCGCACTAAGGCGATCGTTGAGATGGCCGGTTTGGAGGGGCTCGGCGATCGGTTGACCGGAACTCTTTCGGGGGCGCTTCAGCAACGGCTCGCGCTGGGTTGTGCGGTGTTGCACGAACCGCCCATTCTGTTTCTCGACGAACCGACCAGCGGCGTCGATCCGATTTCCCGGCGTATGTTCTGGGATCTGATTCAAGGCCTGGCGGTCCGCGGCGTCACGATCTTGATTACAACGCATTTCATGGACGAGGCGGAATTTTGCGGACGGATCGGGTTCATCAGCGCCGGTCGGCTGGTGGCGCTGGATACGCCTTCCGCCATCAAGACGGAAGCCGTCCAGGAGGATTTGTTCGAAGTGAATTTGGCGTCCTTCAGGGGCGCGCGCGAAACCGTGGTCGACCTTGAAGGCTTGATGGCCAGTTCCTACTTCGGTCCGCGGCTGCACCTGTTTTGCCGGAAGGGGCGCTACACGGAAGAAACACTGCGAAAGGCGCTGCAGGATAAAGCGCTTGTTCCCTTGTCGGTCTCCAGGGCGTCCGTTTCTTTGGAGGACGCCTTCATTCGGCTGGCGGGATAAAGTATGAAACGATTCTGGGCCATATTCAAAAAGGAGTTCCGGCAGATTCTGCGCGATCCGTTGTCGCTTGGCATGCTGATCTTTGTGCCTGCCATGTTGCTGGTGCTTTATGGATACGCCTTGTCGTTCGACGTGAAACACATCCGTATCGCCGTGTTGGACGAGGATCGCAGTCAGGAAAGCCGGCGGCTGCTGGACAGCATGTTTCAGAATCCGTACTTCGACCGGGCCGGAACCCTGACGAGGCGGGCCGATGCCGATGGACTGCTGAGCCGGGGCTTGGTGCGCGCGGTGCTGGTGATTCCTCACGACTACTCGAAGAAGCTTGCCCGGGGAGAAGAAATCGAGATCCAGGCGCTCATCGATGGCGCCGACGCCACGACGGCGTCCACCACAGTCGGCTACCTCGATGCGCTTGCCGACCGGCTGACGCTTGAAGTTCAGGCGACGCCTTCCGCGGCGCAGGCGGTAAGACTCGGAGCGCCTGCCGTCGTGCCGGAACCCCGAATTTGGTTTAATCCCAGCCTCGACAGCGCTCATTTTCTCGTGCCGGGTTTGATCGGGATGCTCTTGATGCTGTCGGCGGTCGTCGCGACCTCGTTGTCCATCGTGAAGGAAAAGGAACGGGAAACCATGGAGCAGATTATGGTCTCTCCGATTAAACCCGAGGAATTGATTTTGGGAAAGACGCTGCCCTATGTGGCAATCTGCCTGATCACGGTGGCGATGATTCTCCTGCTGGGCTATCTGCTGTTTGGAATTGTCGTGCAAGGGTCCTGGTTCTTGCTTGGCCTTTCTACGTTGCTGTTTCTGTTTGCCGCGCTGGGGATGGGGGTGCTGATCTCGTCCGCTACGCGGTCCCAGCAAATCGCTTTCCAAGTGGCGATTATTTCGTCGTTGCTGCCTTCGATTATCCTGTCGGGGTTGATCTTTCCGATCAAGAACATGCCCTTGATTGTGCAGGGGATGTCGTTCTTGGTGGCGCCCCGGTATTATGTGGCGGCGTTGCGGGGCATCATTCTTAAAGACGCCCCGTTTTCGGCCATCTGGCCGGAACTGTTGGGCCTGCTGATTCTAGGTATCGCGTTCAATCTGCTCGCAGCGCGAAAGACGAGGAAGGCCCTCTAAATGAATGCTCCTGCCCAACATCTATCGGCACGTTCGTCCTGGCGAATGTTTTTTTATCGGGTTCATTGCCTGCTGGTCAAGGAATTGGCGCAGATTCGACGAGACCCCCGGATATTCGGTCTTCTCGTGGCCGCGCCGCTGATTCAATTGTTGGTGATGGGCTATGCCGCCACGACTGACGTGCGGGACGTCAACGTGGCGGTCCGCGACAACGACCACTCCTATCACAGCCGCGAATATATTCGCTCGATTTCTTCGTCCGGTTACTTAAAGACCACCCTGCTGACGGGGTCGGCGGCGGACGATGTTTCCGTGCTGGCAGCCGGGCGGGCGGGGCTGATCATCGATATTCCGCCGCAGTTCGGCCGCCGGTTGATCGCCCAACAACCCGTGCGCGTGCAGGTGCTCGTGGATGGCGCCGACAGCAATTTCGCCGTACAGGGCTTGAACTATCTGATGAAAGCCACGCGCCTTTATGCCGGGACTTTAATCAACGTGATCAAGACCGTCCGGCCTCCGGCGCTCGGGCTGCCGCAGGTGAGCGTGGTGAGTCGTGTTTGGTACAACCCTGATCTGCGTTCGACGCTGTACATGGTCCCGGGCATCATGGGCGTGCTGTTGCTGGTGACCACCATGATGGTCAGCAGCATGGCGCTGGTGAAAGAACGCGAAGACGGCACCATGGAGCAGCTCATCGTGACGCCGTTGCGCCCGGTCGAATTGGTTACAGGCAAATTGCTGCCGTTTGTTGTGGTTGGGTTTGTGGAGGTGTCGCTGGCGTTGCCGGTCATCCTGTTTATCTTCGGGGTCCCATTGCGTGGGAATCTCCTGTTGCTTTACCTCTTTTCGGGTCTGTTTTTGTTGAATACGTTGGGCTTTGGGTTGCTGGTTTCGACGCTGGTCAAAACCCAGCAGCAGGCCATGATGGTTTCCGCGTTCTTCGTGATGATGCCGTTTGTGCTGCTCTCCGGCTTCATTTTCCCCGTGGAGAACATGCCAAAAGCCATTCAGTATATCGCCTATTTCATCCCGCTGAAATACTACCTGACCGCCGTCCGCGGCGTGTTCCTCAAAGGCGCCGGTTGGGCCGAGCTGTGGCCCCAGGCGGCCGTGCTGCTGGGCATGGGAACCGCCGTGCTCGGCCTGGCCGTCACGAAATTTCACAAGCGGTTGGATTAAGAGCCAATTCCCGTGGGTCGGCCCTCTGATTCTTGCTCCCATTCATAATCCTAATCTTAATCTTAATCGTAATCTCTCTTTGCATTTTTCGAGGGAGTAGGGTTTTTGAACGGGTCGATTAGCGCTCCAACGCAAGTCCCGCTTGGCCCTTCGACCCGCTCAGGCCGGGCTGCATGGGGCAAAACGGGGGCGCGTCATTTGGGTCCGTCTGCGGCGTTGGCGCAAACCGGGCGGACAAGAGTCCTGCCCGGCTTGCGCCGCCTTGCAGCCGAACCCAACTGACGCGCCCCCGTTTTGGGCTCACTGCGTTCGCCGACCCCATGCGCCCTGGCCTGAGCGGGTCGAAGGGCCAAGCGACAGCCACCCCATGCCGCTAAAGCGGACATGGGGTTCCATTGCGGTAGTTTTTATTTTGAACTGGGGCGAGGTCGCCTGTCTTTTATACGCAAATTTTCCTTCATGAAGAGTTGGGCCAAGAAGGATCGTCGCAAAGAGTTGCCGTTGCACGAAGACTTGTTTTTTGGAGGGGCGCGCTCCGTCGCGACCGTAAAAAGAAGGTTCCGACAGAGCGGAACCCTCCAGAAATCTTTGAGATCGCGTTTTTTGCAAACGATAGATCCATAGGATTTATGTATAAAAGTCAGGCGCCCTCGCCCCGGCAGCGGGGCCATGTGGCCCCGCCTCCAACCGTCACTGGCCAGTTTATCCCCAGATACGTGTTTTCTGCGGCCGTGCCGGGATGCACGCCCTTAAGTCTCAGACTTGACGATCCGCTTTTAGAAAAGCTTTTCATGTTGTATAGTTTTCTTATGTTACAACTTTGAATAACGGAGGATCGAAAATGACTTCATTTATGCGCCTGGCGATTGCGATTTTATTCGTTGGATTTTCCGGTTGCTCGAGCATGTACTACAACACCATGGAAAAAGTGGGCATTCACAAGCGCGACATCATGGTCGATCGCGTCAAGGAGGCCCGCGACTCGCAGCACGAAGCCAAGGAAACCATCACCAATGCCCTGGATCAATTTCGGTCCATCGTGAAGTTTCAGGGCGGGAATCTGGAGTCTCAATACAACAAGCTGAACCGGATTCTTGAGCACAGCGAAGCGCGTGCAGACGAGGTTCACGAGCGGATCGCCGCGGTGGAAGACGTTTCGGATGCCTTATTCCGCGAATGGAAATCCGAGCTGCGGCAGTATTCCAGCAAGGCGTTGCGACGGTCCAGCGAACAGAAGTATAACGAGACCCGCGACAAATATGAAAATATGATCGCCGCCATGAAAAATGCCGAGTCGAAAATTGCGCCCGTCTTGGAGCCCTTGAAAGATCAGGTGCTATACCTGAAGCACAATCTGAACGCGCGCGCCATTGCCGCCTTGTCCGATGAATTGCTCAGCGTTCAGACCAATGTAGATGCCTTGATCCGGGACATGGAAGCCGCCATCGCGGAGGCGGATACTTTCATTGCCGCGTTGAGCACGGAGTAAAAGCTGTGATCGCGTCAACCCAGCTCGAAGCTGGTTACGCCAAAGATGCGGCCCATCGGCAATTCCGGAAAAGCCTTGTTGTACATGCGAGCGGTTTTGAATACCGGCTGCATTTGCCAGCCGCCGACGAGTTCGACGGCGGCTTCATTGACGCCGGGGATATCCAGATAAAACGCCGCACCGGCAGGGACGCGGCTGGTCAGGCCCGACAGCAACTGCCGAGCGGTCGCCGGCTCGTCCGCAAAGAGCGGCCCGATCTTGTAACCGGCCCGGCAGGGACGAATGACCCCGTACCCGCCGATTCGATCGTCCTGTACGGACGCCAGCGCAACGGCTGCGGGTTGTCGAAGCCAGGCAGCAAGAAATCCGGCTCGAGCCGTCGGGAAAAACTGCCGGTCGAATTCCTCCAACCGGCCGAAATCCAAGGACGCGGCTTCGACGAGGCCCTGGCCGTCGTTGCACGGACGGCAGACGCCTTCGTAGCGGATATTGTTATAGGCCAGCTTGAAGCCGACGGTTTCGTAATTCGAAATTTTTGCTTCGACGCCGTCCACGCCTATGTTGCGCGAGCCCAGATATTCGAAAGCCCGTTTGCCCAACTCCACGCCGACGCGATGCCCGCGGAACAGCGGCTTCACGATGAATAACCCAATGAACCCGAAGGTGAGATCGTAGGCCACCGCCGAAATGCTGCCGATCGCCTCGCTGTTGGAGAAGGCCATGAAGAAGCCGTGCGGATCGGCCGCAAAAAAGCTTTCCGCGTCATGCAGCCCCGGATTCCATCCCTCCTGCGCCGCCCATTCCACCGCCAGATCCAAGTCCTGACGCCTCATCTGCCGAATTTCGAAACCATCGTTCGATGACATAGGTTTGCTCCCAAGGGGTTGATGACCTGACCGTCATTTTTTCCAATGATTGGAAAAATTTCGAGCTAATTTTCCAAGGATTGGAAAACTTCTTGAGATCGGTGGGAATGGGAAAGGCAAAGATTTTCAACGCAAAGGACGCCAAGCAGGAGGGCTCAAAGCTCGCGAAGAAAAATATAGCACGGCTATGTAGCGCCGACGTAAGCCGGTCGTTTATACACAAATTCTGCAAGAACTCGGAATTCCTTATCCGTGGGGCGTCTTCTAACCCTGGAAGATCAGCCCCACGGATGGCAAAGCTGCCCCACGGATCGTCAAGTCTGCGACTTAAGGGTCATGCCGCCGGCCCGAAATGGACCTGAAGGTGGCCTGGCTTTTTCCGCCTTCGTTTCGCTACCGCGGGACAAGCCGAAGATGCTTCTGAATACTCGTTTATCCGTGGGACCGCTTTTCTGCCGACTTGCCTTACGCCATGCATTTTTGTATAAGCATCAACGCTTTGCTTCGGCAGTTTCTGACGCGCTCTAGAGGAGGGATTGCGGCTTGAATGAATGATCGTCGCCATGAGGGAGCTTTTACGCTCCGCTGTACCTTGTTTCCTTTTCTCTCCTTGTGGTCATCCCCATAGAGATTTGAGTCTGCTGAAAAAACCGCCGGTTCACAGAACCGGCCTACAAAAAGAGATGAAAGCGTTGGCCGTTGTCGAAGGGGACGAATCGCATGAATGCACCACTAGTACAGGGAAGAACCAAGGCGGTATGGAGTCCTAAAGCTCTCGTTATTTTTGGGCTTCTTTTTTCCTTCATTCCGGCGGGGATCATGTTCTCCATCAATTATGGGCGTTATGGCTTGCGCAAGAAGCAGGCGCTGTGGCTGGTTATCACGTTCTTGCTTGTTGCTATTCTTATTGCCGGGGATCTGGGGTCGCCCGATTGGTCTTTTCATCGATGGTGCTTGGTTTCGATTGCTTTGTTGTGGGTGTTTTACCTGAAGCAGGCGGCACTCTTCCGGGAGTGGATCGCTCATGGCGGTCGGAAGGCTTCCATCTGGAGCGGGCTGCTTGTTTGCCTTGGTTGTCTCATCGTGTATTTCGGCATCGCATTTGCGATTTCTGTCTTCGAATTCGATTACCTTGCTTATGATCTTCTGGTCGAAGAGAAGTATGAGAAGGCGGAGCATGTATTGCTTCAGTCGCGACGGGATCACCCGAACGATTTGAACGTTCGATACAACCTTGCCGTGCTCTATGCCCAAACGCACCGGGAACCCGAGGCCAAGCAGGAGTTGCGCGCCATCATCGAGGCAGATCCGTCAAAAGCAGATGCGAAAGATTTCCTGCAGGAACTCGACGATCGACAAGCGGTGGAGGATCGGAGCAGCAGCGAACCATGAGAAGCAACAGCCTGAGGCATAACCGCTGGCAGGAGAAATGATGGACTTTACTGACTTCACAAGCAAGGAGTGGCATGCCGAAGTCGCCACGGGATTCCCTCTCATGCGATCTTTACCCGCCTCCTGCGTACAAGCTTTTCTCGCTGTTACAATGGAACAAAATCGTGATCCGGATTTTCTTGTGAGCTTTGCCCAACAGGGCTTAACCAGGGATGAATCATTTTGGGCCGACGTAATGCAGAAGATGACCATGCCGCGCTTCATGGGCTTCAGAGAAGCCCAGCGGCTAATTGGACATGAGCACGATCCTCAATTCGGCCCTGTGCTCAAAGATTATATTGAGGAGGCAAGAGCGCTGACATCAGGGCTTGTCATCCCCTCGGCAAAGGAGATGCGAAAGCATCTGTTTCCTCTCCTGACTCACACTTTCTCGACGCGCCCGGAGAACTTTGGCGGGGGGAACTGGCGTTTCTCGATCCAACACAATCGAAGCGCCCTTTGGCTCCATCTGGACTTTGGTGGAATGCATTCAGGGTTCAGGTGGTATCTAGATCTTCGCGGCACGGCCTTTCAGCATGCACAAGGGTTCTGGATAGCATACGAAGGCCTCATGGGCATGGGGCAGCCCCACTGGGACCAAATTTCCACTCAGAATCTAGAAGCCTCGGGTAATCTGTTATGCTCCTTAGTGAAGAAGACTCTTGATCAGATAAAATAAAGGAATTCTGTCAACCATTGGCCCCGAATCGTGTTCTACATAACATGGAGATACCTCATGAAAAAAGTAATCGCATCCCTGCTTCTGACACTGGTAACCAGCGCCTGCTACGGCCACGACAATCCGGCATTGGTTGAGCGGATCGCAGAATTGGAAAAGGAAGTGGCGGACTTGAAGGCTGCCGTGGCTCCGGTCATGGCCAACGCGAAGGCGGAGCAAAGGCTGGAAGGACAGCGCAAGAAGGCCAAAGAGCGCATGCGAAAAGATTCGGAGCATTATTCGCGAAACGAGCTGATGGACATCGAGAGTCTTTATCAGGTGGCCAACAAGCAATGGCGAACGCAGGAGGGCAAGGACAGCCTGGAGAAGCTCATTAAGAAATACGACCATGCGAATCGGACCGGTTGCGCGCTGCTTTACCTCGGACAAATGAGCACGGGCAAAGAAAGAGAAGATTACCTGAAAAGGGCTATCGCCGATTTTGGCGACTGTTTTTATGGGGACGGGGTTCAAGTGGGCGCCTATGCCCGTTACTATCTTGCATGCCACTACAAAGAGGAAGGCCAAACCGGCGAAGCCAAAGAGCTGTTTGAGGAGATCGCCGAAAAATATCCGGATGCCATCGATCACAAGGGCAAGTTTCTGGCCGAGCATATGGATAAGTAAGCCATCGCGGAACATTGCTTGAGGGATTATTTCAGAAGGCCGCAAAGCCAAGCCGCGCAGAGGTCGCAAAGGAGAGGAAGAGCTGGAGTTTCTTTTAAAAGTTTATCGCGTTTTCTGTAGGAATCGCACCTCCTTGCGACGAACAGCAGGACTTCTTTGCGGATCGGCCGCGTAAAAGCTTTCCGCGTCATGCAGCCCCGGATTCCATCCCTACTGCGCCGCCCATTCCACCGCCAGATCCAAGTCCTGACGCCTCATCTGTCGAATTTCGAAACCATCGTTCGATGACATAGGTTTGCTCCCAAGGGGTTGATGACATGACTGTCATTTTTTCCAATGATTGGAAAGATTTCGAGCTAATTTTCCAAGGATTGGAAAACTTCCTGAGATCGGCGGGAATGGGAAAGGCGTAACTGCTCAGGTAACTTGCCGCAAGGTTTTGCTATGCTATTTGATACAGCTTAACTTCGTGCCATTCCCCCTGACCCGGACATAGTGTCGAGCCTTCTTTAGGTCAGGAAAAAATGCCTTTCGTCTCCGCAAATCCCCGATGGTTTGGAGGGCATCCTTGTGCTATTAGCATACGAAAGTTGGTGGTGCTTACAACAAGGAGAAACGGTATGAGCTACGTGGATGGATTCGTGATTGCGGCGCCGAAAAAGAACATGCCGGCGTACATTCGCATGGCGCGCGTGGCGGCGCGGGTATGGCGGGATCACGGCGCACTCGACTACAAGGAGTGCGTGGGTGACGATCTCGACGTCAAGATGGGGCTTCCATTCTCACGACTGGCGAATATCAAGCCAGACGAAACCGTTGTGTTCTCCTACATCGTTTTCAAGTCGCGCGCGCATCGCGATCGCGTCAACGCAAAGGTCATGAAGGATCCTCGCATTGCGGCCTCCTGCGACGAAAAGAGCATGCCTTTTGATATACAACGCATGGCGTACGGCGGATTTAAAGTCGTAGTGGACGGCGGCGCCAAATAGTCATTCGTCTCTAATCAATGGAGTAATGGAGGAAAAAGATGAAAACCGAAGTCAAAGCCATTCCTGAAGGATTCCACACGGTCACGCCATGCCTGACACTGAAAAACTCACTGGAGGCCATTGCGTTCTATAAAGCGGCGTTTGGGGCAAAGGAATTGGGCGTATTTCCGTCTCCAGACGGCAAGAGCACCATGCACGCCTTGATCCGGATCGGCGATTCGTTCCTGATGATGGGGGACGAAGCACCCGAACCAGAATGCCGGAGCGCCGAGTCCCTGGGCGCTTCACCCATCGGACTGTACGTCTATGTGAAGGATGCGGACGCGGCATTCAAGCAGGCGGTTGACGCCGGCGCCGCGGTTGTGATGCCCATAGACGACATGTTTTGGGGTGACCGGTGCGGAACCGTAAAGGACCCCTTTGGCTATGTGTGGAACATTGCGACCCATACCCGCGAACTGAGCGACAAAAAGGTGCAAGAGGGCGCCAAGGCGTTCTTTGCCAAGGCCAGCACAGGGAACCCCTGAAGTGGAAGAGCTGTAAGCCGTCCGAAAATAAGTTGTCGTAATCCTAATCTATTTCAGAAGAAAAAATTACGATTATGATTAAGATTACGATTAGGAGGGGGGGATTGGGAGATCGGCGGTGCAAGAATCTTGCGCGGCGTTTGTTGGGAGTGTAAGGTTGCCGCGGAGAACAAAGATTTATGTCGAGCACATTAGGCACAATTTTCAAGGTTACGACGTTTGGGGAATCGCATTGCAAGGGGGTGGGGGCGGTGGTGGATGGGTGCCCTTCGCGCATTGCGCTTTGCGAGGCGGATATTCAGACGCAACTGGATCGTCGGCGTCCCGGCCAGAGCCGGGTGACGACGGCGCGCGCCGAGGCCGATCAGGTGACGATTCTGTCAGGGGTGGAGAACGGGCTGACGCTGGGCACGCCGATCGGGTTGCTGGTGGGCAACAAAGACCAACGCCCGGGCGATTACGCCGAGCTGCAGGCGATTCCGCGGCCGTCGCACGCCGATTTTACATATCAATCCAAGTATGGCATTCGCGCGTCGAGCGGCGGCGGGCGGTCGAGCGCCCGGGAGACGATCGGGCGCGTGGCCGCCGGAGCGATTGCGGAAAAATACCTTCGCGAGACCTTTGGGACGGACATCGTGGCCTGGGTCAGTTCGGTTGGAACGGTGGACATGACGGAGGCGGTGGAGACGGCGCTTACGCGTAAGCAGATCGATGCCTCGGAGGTCCGCTGTCCGGATTTGGACGCCGGGAAAAAGATGTTGGAGGCCATTCTGGCGGCGCGTGAGGAGAACGATTCGCTGGGTGGAATTGTTACCTGCGTTTGCTGCGGCATTCCGGCGGGTTGGGGGGAGCCGGTGTTCGACAAGCTGGAGGCGGCGCTGGCGCAGGCGATGCTCTCTATTCCGGCCACGAAGGGCTTCGAGATCGGTTCCGGTTTTGCGGGTACGCGGTTGCGGGGATCGGCGCATAACGATCGATTTGTCTTGAAGGATGGACGCCTGGGCACGACGACGAACAACAGCGGCGGCGTACAAGGCGGGATCTCGAATGGCGAACCTATTTTCTTTCGCGTGGCTTTCAAGCCTCCGGCGACGATCGGTCAGCCGCAACCGACGGTCGATTTCGACGGGAATGAAGTGATTCTCGAGGCGAAGGGCCGTCACGATCCGTGCGTGGTGTCGCGGGCGGTTCCGATTGTCGAGGCGATGGCGGCGCTGGTTTTGGCGGATGCGGCGTTACGGCAGAAG
Organism: Lentisphaerae bacterium GWF2_57_35; assembly: GCA_001804865.1. GTDB lineage: Bacteria > Verrucomicrobiota > Kiritimatiellia > CAIQIC01 > GWF2-57-35 > GWF2-57-35. The sequence continues at coordinate 14,392 of MHBK01000013.1, read as the reverse complement.
ACGAGGTTGTAAAGATGGTCCAAAGTCCAAAGAGTCCAAAGTCCAAAGAGTCCAAAGTCCAAAGAGTCCAAAGTCCAAAGTTGGAGAATAAAGAGGGGATTTTTTTAGTAGATTTTTTTGGGGGAGAAGATTTGGGTTAGGGCTTCGCGGATGGTTTTGTTTTTCAGCATGAGTTCCCAGATCAGGCCGGTGCGGTGGTTTTCGATCATGAGCAGCATGGGGCCGTGATTGATGCCGTGGATTTCCTGCGAAAACCAGTTTTTGTCCAGGTTGTAGGCGTCAATAAGGCCGTAGCCGCCTTCGAATTCGTCTTTCCAGAGCAACTTGCGGCCGGTTTCGTCTTTTAAGGTGTAGTAATGCTTCAAGGCGGCGATGGCGTCGTCGGGGATGAAGGGAACGGCCATGCCGGCGCCGTAGAGGGCCAGCGTTCCTTCTCCGGTTTCAATGCCGCCGCCGCTGGGCGGCGCTCCGCAAACCATGTACCGGTCGCCGGGGCCCGAACAGGCGGTGAGCCCCCAGGCGTTTTCTCCGAAGGTCTTGAACTGATTGGTCAGGGACATGCAAAAGGCTTTGTTGGCCAGCGCGGCTTTGACGGAGTTGCTCCACCAGTTCACTTGCAGATCCGCCGGCATGCCGGCCTTTTCAGGCTGGTCGGGGCCGAGCGCTTGGAAGTCGATCCAGGCATGTGCGAAGGAGTAGGTGAAGAAAGCGCCCGGCCAGGTGCAGACGATATCGTCGATGTTCTGATAGCTCTTCCGGTCGCGCTTGAAGGTGTAGAAGTAGGAGGGATCGATCCGGTACGCGGGATTGGGCGCGCCGATGCCCAGCACAGCGATGAGCAGGGCCTCGTCGGTGTAATAATCCCAGGCGCCGTCGAAGCGTCCGTTCAAGGGATGATAGGCCATGGCGAGCAGGCGGCGCTCGGAGTCTGCAAAGAATTTCCAGTTCATCCGGGCGACCATCAAGGCGGCTTCGTCTTCGATCCGTCCGCCAAAATATTCCCCGGCGGCGAGGGCGCCCCAGGCCAGCAGGGCGGCGTCGACGGTGGAGGCGACATCCTCGTAGCCTCCGCCTCCGCGAGAGCCGTCGCCTTGCAGGTAATGAAAGAAGATGCCGTTGGATTGATTGTTCGTCATGCCGTTCAATGCCCGTAATGTCAGGTAGGCCCGCCGTTCGGCTTCTTCGCGGACGATCCACTGCCGTTCGGCGCCGATGCACAGGGCGGTGAGGCCGAAGCCGGTGGCGGCCACGCTGATGGTGTTGGCAGTGTTTTTATCTTTCGTGAGGAAGGTCTTGGGGTCGTGTTCGCGCAGGAAAAATTCGAAGGCCCCGCGGGAGACGAGGTCCAGGAGTTCGTCGTCGGAGGGAAAATGCGGCAAGGCCTCGACGAAGTCCGACGGAGCGCTTGTATTGCCGGAGGCATCGTACGCCGCCACTCGATAGAAGTATTTCTCCCCGTTCAGCACCTGGCGATCGACCCATCGGTTCACGCCTGTCCAGCCGTTGGAGAGGGGCTGGAAGCGGTCGGGTTGGCCGACGGCCCGCAACACTTGATAGCCGACAACATCGGTTTCCGGCGAAGGGGTCCAATCCACGCAAACGACTTCGTCGCGCGCGGCTATTTTTTGGATGACGGGCGTTTGGGGCGCCTCCTGATCCGTTTCGGCCGGTGCAGCGTAAATGAAAGAGAGGAGCGGACCTCCAAGGTCGGGTTTGAGGCTGATTTCGAGTCCATTGGTTTTTACCAGGAACACGCGCTGCACTTCGGCGGGGAGGCGGCTGCCGTACTGCTCGAACAGGTCGAATCGATCCAGTGCCCGGAATTCGTTAAAGAAAACGCTGAAAACGCGAAGCCGGCTTTCGCGGCTGTAGGGATCGAAGAAGCCCAGAGTTACTTGGTAGGGGCCGGGCGGCAGATCCAAACGATATGCCAGGGGCCCCTCCCGGAAGGATCGATAGGGCTCTGCGGCGGTTCCCTGAGGCGCCGACAGTTCCGTCCCGGGAGTTACAAAGCCGAAGGCATTGGCCGGATTGTATTCGCGATCTGCCAGGAAGCGACGCCCGCGTTCGTCAGTCAGGCTGGCGCCGCCTACATTGATGCCATAGGTTGGAATGCCATTCGTGAAACTTGGCGCTGCTTCGACCGGCGCGCTAAGTACGCTTTCATTGCCGAAAAAGTCGACGGTCGATAGCGCATAAAAATAAGCGCCGGTGTTTTCCGTTTCCCGGTCGATCCAGAATGCATCCTGTACGGGAGTTGTCGTTGCCTTTTCAAAATCGCCGGTCGGCGAGAAACTCCGATAAACGTGATAACCGAACATGTCCTCCTCTGCGACCGGACTCCAATCGAGGCCGATCTCGGCGTCGCGGACGTAGGCAACCAAGTTAGAGGGCGCAGCCGGCGGAATTTGCTCGGGGGTTGCCGGCTCAATGGCGATCGCCGAAAACTTTGCTTTGTCCTTCAGGTCTTGAACGGCGACGACGACTTTTCCGTCGTCAGTGGAGACCAGCCGTGAAATGACCAACGCTTTGCCTTGGCCTCCCGCGGCCGCGAAAATGTCCAGCCGCGAGAGAATTTTGCGGTGGTTGATCCATACATCGAAGACTCTTTGCAGAGGCGCGGAGAAATGGGCTTCGCTGAAGTACATCGCGACCCGGTAGATGCCGGGCTGAAGTTGAAAGCAATATTTCTCGAGGCCCCATCGATCCGTCAGGAAAAGATCGTTGGCTGTTGCCACAGAACCCTTCGGAGCTGAACCCGTGCGACCGCCCACATAGCCCCAGGTCTGGTCGCCGGTGAATTCCTGATCCGCAACGAAGGATACGCCCGAGGTGGTGGTGTAGGCCGGGCCGCCGCAGTTGACGCGAATCGTGTTGGACGTTTGGGCCGGAGTTGAGGCAGGCAGCGATAAGAAAAGAGTTCCAACGAGAGCGACGATTAAGATTCTCCAAAAAGCGAATGAATTCACAAATAACCCCAGTCGTCCCATAGGAGTGTTGGAGTAATGGAGCGATGGAGTAATGGAATTGGGGTCCAATAGCGGCTGAGTCGGTTTATAAGATTCGAAAAACGACCCCGTTGGCGTTTCAACTTTCATCTGCGCAAGTCCTCGATTCACAACACTCCAACTCTCCAGTACTCCGCAACCTGTGGGAGGCTACTGAAAAATATCCTCTTCCGGCTAACCCGCATTTCTCACCGCCCGGTGAGAAATGCGCCCCGATAAAATCGGGACGCAAACGGGATAGCCACGTTCGCGGTGTCGGAAGACACTGCGTCCGGGCTAAAGGTGCTGACCAGTTAAAGCGGTTAATATCACTAATTGAGAGCGTTTGCAATGAGGATTTTCAGCTTGCGATGAAGTAATTGAATGAAATGACGGGCTACAAATAATTTTCGGAATGCAATTGATCTAGGAAGTCGTGGGCATCGACGCGCGGGGGCAGTTGGATGTCGGGGGCCTCATCGGCCATTTTTTGGAGTTTCTGACGCTTGATCCAGAAGTAGGGTTGTTTTTCGGTTAGTGCGATCATCTTGGCATGCTTGACGATTCGATCGAGCGCGGCGGTGTACTCGCTGAAGTAGACGCCGATGATGGCTGGAACTTCATGGCTGGCGACTTTGTCCATCATGGCGGACTTGGCGTTCAAACTCTTTTCGGTGTACTCGTCGCGCGCTTTCAGGATGGATTGGGCCAGGGCTTGAAAATCGGAATGTTCCGGATCGAGAGACTCGATCACGAGATGCAGCACCTTGGCAGCTCCTTCATAGAGATCAACGAGCAGTTGGAGGATATCGCGGCTGAATCGACCGTTGGGATTTTTATGCCGGCGTGTGGTGATGTCGCACAGCTCGTCGATATGATCGCCGATGCGTTCAATATCGGCCATGCACCGGTTGAGGTTCTGGATCAGGATGGCCTGCCGCCGGGACAGCGCACGGGTGGTCAAAGCGGAGACGTAATCCTTCATGGACCGCTTGATTTCATCGACGACGTTCTCGTTCACTTTGATGGTTTTGATGTCGCGACGGCTCTTGGTGAAGATCACTTCCAGCGTTAGTTTTAAGCTTCGAGCACAAATACGGGAGACCCGCTGAAGTTCCATGATGGCGGCATACAAGGCTTTTTCCGGGAAATCGATCAGTTGCTTATCGAGAAAACTCGGTTGAGGCTGCTGGATTTTTGAAGGCGTAAGGAGCGTTATGAAGCGGGCATAGAGCGGGCTGAAAAGAAGAAACGGGATGGCGCCGATCGCCGCCACCGCAGTATTCACATTGGCGGCCTGATGAATCAGATCGTGAGAAGACCATTCGGCGAAGCGAATAAGCAAAGGGGCCATCGCGATGGCGGCCGCGGTCGTGAGGATATTGTACAGCAAATGAGATAGGGCAGACCGACGGGCGTCGGTAATGGCTCCGATGGAGCCCAGCAGCGCCGTTGCGCACGTGCCAATTCGGGCGCCAAGAATGATCGGGTAGGCTTGTTCAACGGAGGTGAACACGCCGGCGGAAAACAAGGCGAAGCACATACCGACCACCGCGCCGCTGCTTTGGATGATAGCGGTGATGGCCGTAGCCATTAAAGTGCCCATGATCAAGCCAGAAAGGCTGTTGCCTTGGATGCTGGTCAGAATCTTGGCGAATAGTTCACGATGAGGTTTGATCGCATCGCTCATGGTATTCATGCCCAGAAAAATCAGACCAAACCCCATGAGGGAACGTCCGATGTTTTTTATCTTGGTGTTGGTGCTTACCATGTCGAGAATAAAGCCGGCAGAGATGATCAAAAAGCAATAATCGCCCAGTTTGAACGAAACCAACTGCATGGAAAGAGTTGTGCCGAGGTTGGCGCCCAACATTGGCGGCACGGATTCGGCCAGCGTCATCAGTCCGGCGTTGATAAAGCCGACGAGCATGACCGTGGTGGCGCTGCTTTGAACGAGCGTTCCCAGGATGGAGCCCATCACAATGCCCGAAAAGCGATTGCGGGTGGCCTTCGAGAGCACGGCCCGCAAACTGCTGCCGGCCGCCAGGCGAAGCCCGTCGGACATCACGTTCATGCCGAAAATAAAGAGGGCCAAGCCGCCGGCAATGGAGAAAACGAGGAACATCAGAGTGGAAGCCGTCATGCTGAAAATCCTTCCTGCATTCGATGGTGGCGTTTCATAATCGCATGGGGCAGATGCGGGATTTCCGTCCGCCCGTTCTTATAGATACGATTCCGACTGAAGTTTGTCGAGGAAGTCGCGGGGGTCCGCAAGGGGCGGCGGCGTATAATCCGGCGCTTCGTTGCCCAGATAGCGAAGCTTCTTCCTCTTGATCCAGAAAAACGGCTGCTTTTCCACGAGGGCGATGGTTTTGGCATGTTTGACGATCCGGTCCAGGCAGGCCAGATATTCGTGGAAGTAGATGCCTTGGATGGGCGGGCACTGATGCTCGGCGAGGCGCTCCATGAAAGAGGCCCGGGCATTCAGGCTCTTCTCCATGTAGTCGTTTCGGGCGTTGAGGATGGTTTCGGCCAGCATCTGGAAGTCCGGCTGATCCGGCTTCAGGGAGTCGATCACCAACCGCAGGACTTTTTCGGCTGCTTTGTACAAATCGAAAATGACCTCGAGGGTCGCATGGTCGAAGCGGGCGGCGACGACCCGGCTGCGACGGATGGAAATGTCGCAGAGTTCGTCGATGTGGTCGCCGATTCGCTCGATATCGGTGATGCATCGGGTCAGGTAGACGAGCAGGATGGCCTGGCGGCGGGAAAGGTGGAGCAGGGTGAGCTTTTCGAGGTACGCCTTCATGGCTTTCTTGATGTCGTCGATGACGTTTTCGTTAAGCTTTACCGTCAATACCTTGCGGCGTTCGGGTTCGAAGAAGATCTCGGCGGTGAGCCGGAAGCTTTTCGCACAAATCTGCATGACGCGCTGCAACTCCTGGATGGCGGCGGCCAGCGCCTGCTCGGGGAAGGGAATAAGTTTTTCATCCAGAAAGCTGGGTTTCGGCGGCGGAAGCTTCGAGCGGATCGTCCAGCGAACCAACCCGGCAAACCAGGAGCTGACCGGCAGGATCAACACGGCGGCGACGATCATGACCGCGGTGTGGAGATTGGCGGTTTGATGCACCAGATCGGCGGCGGAGCGCTCGATCGCTCGGATGAACCAGGGCGCTGCCGCGATGGCAACGAGAACGCCGAAAACATTGAAATACAAATGGCTGAAGGCGACCCGTCGGGCTTCGATGCTGGCGCCGATAGAGCCCAGCAGCGCCGTGGTGCAGGTGCCTATGTGCGCCCCCAGGACGATGGGATAGACTTGCTCCAGATGAACAAACACTCCGGCTTGCGTCAGTACAAAACACATGCCGATTACCGCGCCGCTGCTTTGAACCGCGATCGTCAGCAAGGTGGAAATCAATACTCCGGTCAACAGGCCGCGCAGCGTATCGCCATGCACGTGGGACAGCCAAGGTGCGATCAAATCCCGATGGGGAGCGATGGCCCGGCTCATGGCGTCCATGCCCAGGAATAGCATGCCAAAGCCCAATAAGGCTTGGCCGGCGTACTTCTGCCAGGTTTTCCGGGCGGTGCAGCGGAGCAGGAAGCCGACGGCCATGATGAAGTAACTGTAGTCGTTCAGATGAAAGGAAATCATCTGCATGGACAAGGTGGTGCCCACGTTTGCACCGAGCATGGGTGCGATGGCCTCGGGCAACGTAATCAGGCCGGCGTTGACGAATCCAATCAGCATGACCAGGGTGGGACCGCTGTGGGCTACAAAACCCAACACCGTGCCCAGCAGCAATCCGGCTGGGCGGCTGCGCGTGGTATGGGAGAGAATGGCCCGCAAGCGTGCACCCGCCGCGAGGCGAAGGCCTTCGGTCATGACGGACATGCCGTACATGAAGAGGGTCAAGCCGCCAAAGATGGCAAAGACAAGAAAGAAGATTTCTTTATACGGCATGATGAAATCCTAACACAATGCTAACAATAGATTACCCTGAAATAGTGCGATGTCATCACAAAAACGGAGCCTCCCGTGCAATCTACGGAAGCGGCTCTTCGTCATGGACAGGGGCGCTCGTCCTGGTCGGCCCGTCCGCGTGCGTGACAAGCGGCGTCGGCGGCTGTTATAGTGCCAGGCAAAGAACAGCATGAAATCGACAGCAAGAGGTAAACCGATGAATCGAATGTGGCGGTGGTTTTCAGCTTGGATGGGCCTGTGGGCGATATGCAGCGCAGGGAACGGCCTGGCCGTCACCGTGGAAAGCCCGGGACCCAAAGGCGCGACCTTGGCGTTATACGACACGGGAATCGGCTTGGTAAGCGAGCAACGGCGGGTTGTCCTGGCCCGTGGCGAAAACTTGGTTCGTTTCTTGGAGATTCCGGTTCGGATCGATCCCTCGTCCGTATCCTTTTCGACGGTATCGGGAGGCCGTCCTATTCAGGTTCTGGATCAACGTTTCGAGTACGATTTGACCGGAGTCGAGCGCCTGCTGCAGCGGTATATTGGACAAACCATCGAGATTCGCGACGGAGCGGACGTCCGCCAAGGCGTCTTGTTATCGGCTCCGGCAGGAAACGCCGGACCGTCCTCCATCGCCTTGTTGGACGCTCATGGCGAAGCCTGTGTATATCCTGATTTTCACCGTTTGAATCAGATTCTTTTTCCTCATGTGGACGAGCTGACCTACGTTCATCCCACTTTATTGGCGCGGATGACCGCGCAACAGGATGGCCCGCAGAATTTACGCTTGAACTATATCCTGGAAGGACTGTCTTGGAACGTTTCCTACGAAGCCATTCAAACCGATTCGCCCTCCGAAACGTATTTGGGCGTGCGCATCAGTCTGAAAAACGAGACGGGAGGGGCTTTCAAGGACGCCCGAGTGAGATTGGTTGCCACCGAAAAGGGAGGCGTCTCGGAAGGGGGTTTTGCCGGAAGCATGACGGAGGATCCGCAACGTTACGCCTATGGCCGGGAAGCGCCATCGAGGGAGCAAGTCGTGGCCAGTGCGGCGGCATTGCAGACGTACGAAATGCCCGGCACGATCACGCTCGAAAACGGAGCCCAGCTGTTTGTCCAGTTGGCCCAGGTCGAGAAACTGCCGGTCAGCCGGTTTTATGTCTATGACGGGGTGAAATTCGACCGTTTTCAACGCAATCGCCGCAACGACTGGAATTACGGAACGGAGTTCAGGAAGACGATCGATACCTATCTTCAATTCAGCAATTCCACCACCGAAGGCCTGGGCTTCAATCTGCCGCCGGGACGGTTCCGTCTCTATCGGCAAACGGAATCCGGGGCGTTGGATTTGGTCGGGCACGACTATATCGAAGGAACTCCCCTGGGCGGTTCCGGCTATGTGGCGCTGGGTCCCGCGAAGGATCTGCAAGGAGAGCGGGAACGAATCGGTTACAGCGAAATCGTTCCGCTTCACGAGTACGAGGAAAGCTTCGAGATCCGGCTCGAAAACGGATCGCCGGAAAACGTGGAGGTCCGCGTGGTCGAGCACTTGTATCGCTGGAGCGATTTTGAAGTCGTCAAATCCGATGCCGAATATGTTCTGACGGCGCCGCAGACGATCGAATTCAGGATCGCCCTCAAGGCCGGCGGGAAACGGGCGGTCCATTATACCGTGCATTATCGCTGGTAGAACTTCACTTTCAGGCTCTACATGGTTCCAGCATCCATTCGAACAACAGCGTCCTTCCGACGGAGAAGAGGCTTGATCCTTCTTGGCCGATGGATGGGCCTGCTTCTGTCGCTGTTTTGCTGGCCGACCCTGCTGTGGGCCGCGGGTGGATTTGAAGTGGACAAGGTTTATCTTACCGTGGGACATGGATGGGCCGTCGTACGCGAAATTCGCATCAATCGTTCGGGCCTTGACGGCCAGGAAATCGAATTGGCCGACATTCCTCCGGAAGCCGATCTTTCCACCTTGACGGTTCGAGCCCGCCGCCTGCCGGTCGAGATGGGCCGTTGGAGTCGCGTTTCCGTGGAGGAGACGAACCAAGTCCCGTCCCGCGCGGACAAGGCCCTGGTCTGGTCGCCGCGCGAAGGCTTTCAAGGCTCGCCCTCCGAAAAAACGCCGCCGGTTTCCCAGGTCCTTCGCTGTCGTTTCCCCCAACCGCAGGCCTGGGGCAGAATGATCCTGGAGATTTCTTATTGGGTTCGCAATTTCGATTGGGAAGCGCAATATCAAGTGGCCGTTCGCGGCGAGCGGGAAGACGAAAAAGAACCGGTATCCGTGGATCTGACCGCCATCGCCCGGATCTACAACGGGTGCTCCCGGACCTATACGCGGGCCGTCGTTCAATTGGCCGGCGCCGATGCCCTGGCCTCCAAGGCGCCGGCCAAGGAACCGGGCTTTCTGGTGTTGAACGAAGAAACTCCGTTGTCCGATCTTTGGCTGCAACCGGAAATAGCAACGCCCGTGGAGCATCTCTACCCGTTGCCCGGCACGGTCGATTTGCCGGCTCATTCCGATGCGCAACTGTATTTTGCCGGCGTCGCCCGCAAACCGGCGGAGCGACTCTATGTCATGATGGCGGAGGATTTTCCCGTGGATTCCTTTAAGACCGGACGTCCGCTGAAAAAGGCCATTGTCTTTAAAAACGACGAAGAACATGGATTGGGGCTGAATCTTCCGGCGGGTTCCGTGCGGATTTTTTTGGGAGGAATGCGCACTCATCTGCTGCAGGACGCCTGGCTGCCGCACACGCCGGCCGGAGGCGACCTGCGCATGGATCTCGGTTGGGCGGACAATGTCAGAGGCCTGCGGAAAACGCTTAGTGAAATCGAAACGGCCGACGGATTCCAGGAATCGATCTATGAGCTGGGCATGGCCAACCTGAGCGGCCGGGATATCCGGGTGGAAGTCAGGGAAAAACCTCCGATCATGCTCGAATGGGCGGTCGTGCGATCCAGCAAACCCTATCGCACGGAATCGCAGCGCATCGTTTTCCTGGCGGACATCCCGTCGGCGAGCGAGGAGCGAATCGAGTACCGCCTGCGAATCCGCAAGCCGAAGCTCTAGGGAAGGCTCCATGAAAATCGTAGGTCATCGTGGTTCGTCCCATACCGCCCCTGAAAATACCATGGCCGCGTTTCGCCTGGCTTGGGAGGAGGGCGTCGATGCCGTGGAATTCGACGTCCATCTGACGCGCGACGGACGCATTGCCGTGATTCATGACGACAACACGCTTCGGACGACCGGCTGCGACCGGCGCGTGGGCCTTATGACCCTGGACGAATTGAAGGTCTTGGATGCGGGTCGTTGGAAGGACCCAAGGTGGCGCGGCGAGTCGATCCCCGAGCTGGCCGAGGTGTTGGCCTCGGGTCCGACGAACACGCGATTTTTCATTGAAGTAAAGTGCGGCCCGGAGATTCTTCCGGAGCTGGAACGGACGCTTCGCATAACCGGCGCCCGGGACGAGTTTCGCTATGTCGTGCTTTCGTTCGATCTCGAAGTTCTGCGCCGCGCCCGGTCCTTCCTTCCTCATTTGGAATTGTTATGGAATGTGGAGCTTCAGCCGGAAGGGAACGGCTGGCGTCCGACCGCTGACGAGCTTATCGGGAAAGCGCGGGAGGCTTCGGCAGATACGATCGGGATCGGCTATGGCCCGGGCGTGGAGGCGCCGTTGATTCGCGCTCTGCAGCAGGCCAGGTTGAAGGTGTTTGTCTGGACCGTCGACGAGCCTCTGGCGGCCTGCCGGCTGGCAGAGCAAAACGTCGATTACCTGGCTTCCAATCGTCCGGGTTTCATCCGGGAGCAACTGCGCTTGTAGCGGCGGAGGATCAAAGCTTTTCGCGAAAACGGGCAATCAGCCGCAGCATTTCCTCGCGGATCTCGAACAACTGCCGGCGGAAATCGTTCAGGTCGGCGACGTCGATCAACTGTTTTCTGCGGACTTTTTCCGAGGCGGCAATGGAACGATCGAAGTACTGCAAGGCTCGTTTCAGGCAGGCCACAACAAAACCGCCTTCGACAAAATGATCGTACCCGATGCTGTCCAAGGCGCCGGCCAGCTTGGCGCTCAACGTTTGCGCCTGAAACACCATCTCGTGAAAATCGGAGTCGGCAGGGGCTTCGTTCAGGCCCAGTTGTTCGCCGCGGCGGCGCATTCTTATCGCCAGTTGAAAGGCCCGCTCGGTGAGCGGATGCGTGATCCGGTCGCGCTTGCTTCGTATCCAATCGACGCCTTCTGTCAACGGGTTTGGTTCCGGCGGCGGAGTGTCGGCTATCTCCATCGCGTCGGCCTGGGCTTCGGAAAAAGCGGATTCCGACAGCGTGTCCTCGATCCAGTCCCATCCCATTTCCTGCGCGATGAGTTGGTCTCGGTCCGGATGATCGATATACTTCTCGAGAACTTCGCCAAATTTTTCCGTGAGCGCATCGGATTCCTTCAGGCTTCGTTCCCACTCGAATTCGTCCATGGGGCCGTCGTCGAAATCGTCGGGAGCCTCGTCCTGGGCCGATGGATTCATGGCGGCTGTCAGGTCGGCCATCCATCGATGTATGGCCTTCTGGCTGTCGCGGATTTGGTCTACTTCTTCTTCCTGGGACATGGTCCATTCCGGCGCGGAAATGCTGACGCGATAATGGACGCTTTCGATCACTACCCGTCCATTGCATTCGCTGAACCATTCGAAGTAGACGCAGTTGCCCATGTGTTCCGGAAATTTCTGGCCCGCCTTGGCCATGCTCATGGCTTCCTCCGCCGGCACATCCAGCACCCGTACTTTTCGGGAAGCGGTCATGTCGCCTACCGTACCGATTTGAACGGCATTCAGCTCGATCATATCGCCGGATTCGGGGGTGGGATTTTCGAAGGAGACCAGGCAGCCGGCCATATCGCGATGACAATTGCCCTTGAGGGAGAGTACGATCGGATCGGCGCGCCCCAAAAGCCAGAAGCGTCCCTTGACGATCCCGTGAATACGGTTGTCAATTTCGCCTTTGACCACGCTGTTGTCCAATCGCCATGCCATAAGAAAACCCTGCGGCCATATTGACGAAAACGGCGTGAAGATCAAGTTTTATGATAAAGCGATTAGGGGCTCCGCACGGTCTTTTTATGTGCACTTATAACCTTGTTGGATGGCAAAACGGGTTCAGCACGCCTTCGAGCAATCCAAGTACATGATTCCTGGAGGGTTCCGCTCTGTCGGAACCTTCTTCTTTCGGTCGCGACGGAGCGCGACCATCCAAAATGCGGATCTACCGGCAAATCGATAAGTTATCGTTTCGCATAAAAAGACCGTGAGGGGCTCCGAGGTAGCTGTCTCTTATACACAAATTTCCATCGCGGAAAAGTTGCGGCCAAAAAAACGACAAAGAGTTTTAACGCAAAGATCGCAAAGCCAAGCCGCGCCCGCCCGCACCGCTGCGCGAAGCGCTGCGGGCTGGGAGTCTCGCCCCTTCTACCTGCCGTCAGGCCACCGACTTCAGGGAAACCTCGGCGATGGACTGGCGTATTCGCCACAGGGCCCGGTCCTGAATCTGCTTGATGCGGGCTCTCGTCAATTTGAGGATCCGGCCCGTTTCTTCCAGGGTAAGCCCATCCATATAACGAAGTTGAACGATGAGTTTTTCGCGCGGCGGAAGCTGATCGACGAAGCCCCACAGCTCGGATCGTTGCGTGGCGCTGGCGGCGTCGAGAATGTGCTCGTCCTTCACGAAGTCGTACAGATCGGCGTCGTTATCGTTGCCCAAGACCGCGTCGAGCGAAACGAAAGCCGACGGGAGATGGCGGGTGGAGGCGATGGTGGCCACGAGCTTTTTCACGCGCTCCTCGTCCACGCCGGTCAGGGCGGCCAATTGTCGGTCGGACGGCTTGCCCTTGTTCCGGCCTTTCCAATCCGAAAGGACTTGCTGTACGGCCAGGAGATCCTGCGAAGGCTTGAACGTCACGTTGCCCGCTCGAATGTGGTCGCGCAGGCAATTGCGGAGCCGGTTCTGGACGGCGCGCTGGGCGTAGGCCACGAACGGCGTGCCGCGCCGGAAATCGAATTTCCGGACCGCATGGGCCAGGGAACGGGATCCTTCCTGGAGAAAATCCTCCTGGAGCAGCGGATCGATCCAGCCGTAGTGCTTGACGCATTTGACGATCAGGCGGCGATTGGCAATGTAGAGTTCTTCTTCGGCGGCCTCGATCTCGGACATGAGGCGGCGAGCGGTTTGAATGGCCTGGCGATATTTGAGGGGGGACCGGGTGCGTTGTGCGGCCAGGCGACGTATCTGATAGGCGCACCAGTGGATCTCCTTGAATAGTTCCTGGACTTGCCGATGCTCAAGAATTCCGACAATGCCGCGTTCGTTCAGAAAACGGGGAATGAAAGCCGTTTGGTTTTTTTCGCTCATGAACTGGCGCGGCTGTCGGATTTGCTCCGGCCGGTAGTCCGGCCGTTCGAATTCCCGGCATTTGATGCTGCGAAACGGCAACTGGTTCGCCAGGGCCATAAGCTCCGTTTGCAATCGCGGCGTCTGGGCTGACAAGGTTCCGGTATGTTTTCGTGTTTTCATAGTCGATGCTCTCCATCCTCGCCATGTTTAGACCGTGAACGGACCGCCGCGTTCAAATGCGCGAATGAGATTTGTCGCCGGGCGGCGGTTATCCGCCGGCAACGCATGGGACGCCGCTTTTCATCTCCTGGACGCCTTGATCGTTCGGGAGTGGACGAGCAAAAGGGCTCAGGCGATGCTCGGCGCCTTGAAGGGGCTCCCACAGGAAGCCATCGCCAGGCGGTGGAAGCCGGCCATCCGCCAGCAATCGGTCCGGGACCATTTGCAGGGCGCCGCGTGGGACTCCATCCGCTGGGTTTTGGTTGAATTCGAACGCTGCTATGGCATCAAAAATAATACAGGTCAATAAGCCTGTAATTTGCAAATACAGGTTGTTTAGCCTGCAGGAACACCGGTGTCAAGGAACACCGGTGTCAGGCATAGACAATAAGGAACACCGGTGTCAGGCATAGACAATAGACTTAAAGGAACACCGGTGTCAGGCATAGACAATAGACTTTAAAGCCTTTTGCATCTTTCTAATCTTCTGTTGGAGTCCTGGTTCTTGGTGGAGACGGAGGGCCAGACGCTTGCGCTGTTTGCTCTCGGCATGCGGACTCAACCCTAACCGTTGGCCTACCGCCCGCTGGCTCATCCCACCAACACAGCAGGCCAACTCGACAGCCATTGATTTTGCTTCGCCAATCCCGCGACCATGCCGCAAGAAATCCTCCACTTTCAATCCGTATTCCTTCCCCACGAATTCAAGCACCTGGTCTAGGGGTATCCCATCAGGCCTTGGTTGTTCCCTCGCGCGGTTATGTGATACTTCGCCCCTTCAAACTGCTGTCTCCATGGTCTTGGCATGGTCCGTTTGTACCCCCCGCCCATCGG
>MHBK01000012.1 GCA_001804865.1 Lentisphaerae bacterium GWF2_57_35 | reverse complement strand
CTTGGCAGACTGAATGCGCCTACCCGGCTCCGCCGGGGGCGCATTCAGTTTGCCAATCGAGCCCATAAGCACAATTGCTGGAAATCTGGGCAAGTCCGTTGACAGTTCGCCTGTCTCGTGACATATTCAGCACAATTCAAATGGAGGAGCACCTACATGGCCGTATTGATTGGCATGTCGGCAGAAGTTAAAGGCAAGACATTTCAAATCGATCGCACCGAAATCACCATCGGGCGCAGCAAAGACAATGTGATCGTTTTGGATAATCCAACCGTATCCGGTCACCATTGTAGTGTTGCCCGAGAAGGCGACCAATATCTCCTTCGGGATCTCGAATCGACGAATGGAACCCGTCTGAACGCCAAGGATGTAACCCAAAGCCCCTTGAAGCCCAAGGATTTGATCCAGGCCGGGTCGGTTGAATTCCTGTTCGATGCCGAGGATCTTCAGGCGGTCGAGACGCACAGCTTCGCCGAAGCCAATGTCGAAGTCGCCTCCGGACCCGTCTCCGCGCCCGAGACCTTTGCCAGCATTTCGCCGTTTGGCACACGCCGCAAGGAAACGAAAGGAATTTGGTTCTTCCTGATCGCCCTCGCCGGGTTGCTGACGCTGGCCCTCGTGGTTTATTTCTTCATCAAATTGGTCACTACGGGCTGATTGCGGCCATGCCATTCCCTTCAGGCTTAAAGGCAAAATCGGCCCGCCGGCAGGGAATGTCGCTCATCGAACTGCTGCTGGCCATGATCATTGTTGTGCTGGTCGTAACCGTGGCCATGTCCCTTTATCACACCGTGGCTTCAACCTTGCAGGGGCAAACGGAGCGGCTCGAAGGAACGATTCCCGCGACCGATGCGCTCCGGCAAATAACCCGCGATCTAACCTGCGCCTTCGCCGCGCCGGGCGATAGCATGTGCGATTTTTTCCTGAAAGCAGCGGACGCCCCCGATTCCCCCGCGCTGGAGCTTTCGTTCTGCACGGCCATCCCCTCCCCAACGGAAAACGAAATTCCTTGGGGGGAAATCCGGCAGGTGAAATACCTTCTTATCGCCAACACGACAACGGACAGCTTAACGCTTCATCGCTCCATGCGGCCCTTGACCGGCCCCGCCGCTTTGGAGCCCGTACAAACCAATGTCCTGGCGCTGGGCATTCGACAAATAAAGATGGAAGCCTTCGACGGCGAAAAATGGCAGTCCGAATGGCCCGGCGAAGACTCTCCGGTTTTGCCCCAAGCCATCCGCATTGAAATGCAGGCTGGCTCCCCCCGAAATCCCAAACCCTTGATTACAGAGGTCTTTATCCCCGCCGGCAACGCGATTCCCTCTTCGCTGACGAGAAGCACGTCAGGAAGCGCCGCCCCAGCCCCTTGAGTTAGAGCACGGAAGCCCGTCTTCGCCCGCCTGCGCACCTGCCCGCAATGTTACGCATAGCGTTGCAGGCGTAGGTTTCAAACATGCCCGGTCACATCTCGCAGGACTTTTTCGAGCAGATTAATCCCATGCCCCCAGGAAAACCGGGTGCAGGCCATTTCCAGGGCATTGGCCGTCATGGAGGCTCGCAGGCCCTGATCGCTCAGGAGCAAGTCGATGTATTGGGCCATGATGACCGGGGTATCCGCCAAAAAGGCATTGTCGCCCATTTGAACTGGAATGCCCTCCGCCCCCAGACTGGTGGAAACCACCGGCGTCCCCATCGCCATGGCCTCCAGGATTTTTCCGCGCATGCCGGAACCCATCCGCACGGGACAGACATAAACACGGGCTTTGGCCAGGTACGGACGAACATCCTCCACTTCGCCCGTAATCTGGATTCGAAGATCCTTCCGAGCCAGCTCCTTCATTTCCGGCGTGGCGCCGGGTCCTACGATATAAAGTTTCAACTCCGGATATCGATGGCCCAACATGGGCCAGACGGCCCGCACGAACCACGTAATCGCATCGCGATTGGGTTCTTCGCTGTAATGGCCGGTAAACAGAATCGCCTGCTCCCGCCCCTTCTCGTCCGCCGGCTGGAAATACTCCGTATCCACGCCGACCGGAATGACGGTAACCGGAAGATTCGGCGCATATTTGAGCAAGCCCAATCGCTCTTCGGGCGTCAGCACCAGTATGCGGTCCATGGTTTGATAAAGCCTGAACTCGTATTGCTTCAATCGGTTAAACATCAGCCAGATTCTGAATTTTTGAAAAGAGGGGCTTCGAACTTTCAAAGCTTTTTGGTTCACGATGGCGAGCGAATGATGGATCGACACAATCGTACGAACCGCCGGCAGGTAGGGATTATGATGAAGAGCCTGGCCCATAACGGCAAATTCCGCCAAGGCCACGTCATAATGAGACCGATTCACCATGTCGCCCACTCGCTGATTCATGGCGTCCGAAGCGTATTTCTTGAACGGATAGGGCGGACGGCTCAACCATTCCTTCCGAAACGAAGGCTCATCGGCGTCCAAGGGGGGAGCCGGCACAATTTCCAGCTCGCGCAGCAGGGGCGCGATGGCGGCTGTATGCTCCGCATCGTCGTCGCTCCTGTAAGCCGCCAGGCTAACTTCATGCCCCCGCTCCACCAACCGGCGTATCCGTTGGTACACGATCATGTGCCCACTCAACACCTTGTCATGGGGCAGTCGGCTGGAAATAAAAAGAACTTTCATAGAATCTGGATTGCGCTTTCCCGTTATTCGATTTCCGAAACCAGGTCGATAAATTCCTGGCGCGACAAATCCTCCAATCGCTTCCCTTTCTGATCCAGCTTTTCGTTGATTTTCATGCAGGCTTCCTGCATGCGCTCATGGGTACTTTCAGATCCCAAATAGACCTCGAAATTATCTCCGCGCGTAATACGGACATGACCGTCATCATGATCCAATCCCAACCCCAGAATCCTGACGATCCGTTCCTTATCCTTTTTTTCAGAGACCTCGTCGTGGTTCATATTCCATCACTGTTAGTTCATTGCATAGTATATTCAAATGCAGGGCGACGCCAGTTCGATGTAATCGCGACTCAAGCCCTTGCACGGTTTTGAATCCTGTCCCCCGGCTATAGTACCATGCCGCACGCCGTAAATGTACACCTCGACCGCTCAAATTGGAAACAGCCGCCGCCAACATTGACGTTTCACACGGAGCAGGTTAGACTGCCTTAATAAGTGAGGATCGAACACGGGAGCCTGATCATGAAAAATATTTGGAAATTGCTCATTCTTCTTCTGGCCGCAGCCCCTATCGTCACCGGTTGCAGCACGCTCTCGCAACCCGACGCCATGCAGCCTTCGGCGCTAGGCGACCAGCAAATTACCGATGACGTCATACGACGGCTCCAGGACGACACCGTAACCGGTCAAACCACGTTCAATGTCGAAGTCCAGAACGGCGTGGCTACCGTGCGCGGCGTCATACGCAACGAAAGCGTCAGAGGACGAGCCTTGGGAATTGCCCGGGGCGCCCCCGGCGTTGTTGACGTCGTAGACGGCATCACCTTGCGCTAACGCATGCGGTTGTAAAGAACATGGGATGAGACCAGCCCCGTCAACAGCGGGCGCAATGACCCTGGCGGCGTCAATAGCCATGCTCATGGGTATTGCCGGGTGCGTGACCAAAAATCCCCAGCAAATCTTCCGTCACGAAATCCGGCGCCACCAAGATCAAGCCGCTTTTATCCCCAAGATTCCATGCCATCCGGCCGCGGGAAAGCAAAACGAATGGGGCGCGCTGGCCGGAGTGCTTAATTATTGGGGTCGCCGGGTTTCGCCCGTCGCCCTTGAAACCCGATTTTCATCTCTGCCAAGCGGACTCCATCCTTACTTCACCCAAGCCGCCGGGCTCGCCGGAGAAATGAAATTGTGGGCGTCCGCGGCCAGCCTGCCTCTGGAAGCCCTGAAAATCCGGGTAAAGGCGGGCGTCCCCATCATGACGCCCCTGCAAGATCGACTGCTCGATTTCGATTCTCGCCAATACGTCATTGTCGCAGGCTTCGACGACGTTTCGCAGAAGGTATTCCTGATCGATGGGACCCCTCACGGCACGATTCAAGACTACGGATTCTTTCTTAAGAAATGGAGCGTTCAACGTTTCGCCGCGCTTCAGATCTGCCCTCCGTCCGCCCCCACCTGGACGCTCAGCGGCGCGGAACGATTGTCCAGAGCCGGTTATTATTACGCTCAAGGCGATTATGCCAGCGCCCTGCAAGATTACCGGCAGGCCGTCGTCATGGAGTATGCTCCTGCCGAAGCCCTGATTGGAGAAGGCAACGCTTATCGCTCGCTCGGGGATTATGAAAAAGCCGAAGAGGCCTATCGCAGCGCCATTGCCGCCGATCCGCGCAACGGCTCCGGGTATAACAACCTGGCCTATCTGCTGGCCGAACGATCGAAAAATCCGAGCGAAGCCGTCGCCCTGGCCCGGCAGGCCGTCGTTCTGGATCCGAGCAGTCCTTTCGCCTTCGATTCCCTGGGATTTGTTCTCTACCAGCAAGCCCAATACAAAGACGCCGAACAGGCCTTCGAAAAAGCCCGCTCCCGGGCTCGATCGCATCCGCTGGACGTTCGCGAGGCGATTGCCGTGCACTTGGTGCGAAACCATCTTAAAAGCGGCCAACGGCATCTGGCCTGCCAGGTGCTCGCCGACCTCATGAGGGAAAATCCGCAATACCAGGCGCCCGACGAATTCCGCGGCTTGCTTTCTGAATAAGAAAAACTACAAGCCTACATCAGCACGCTATCGCGCAGTAGGGGCGTCAAGGAAAGCTCTTGAAGCTCGGGCACGATGGCGCCGCGGGCCAGCGTATCCTGCCGCAACGGCGAAAAAACGATTTCGGGCGTCTTGAAACCCAGGACGCCGGGAAGGCTTTTCACCCGGCCGGCCACCGTCCGGGCGCCGATTTCTTCCACGGTCTGCCGCCGGACAAACTCGTCGAGCTCCAAGGTGTCGGTCCCGACGATCACCCGTCCGGGGCTTAGAAAATCCATGCCCCAGGAAATGACTTTTCCCAGCTCGGCGGCAAATGCGTTCCAAATGGACTCGTAAACCTCTTTGTGCTCCCGGCTGGCGCGGAACAATTCTTCGAGCGAACGGGGCGCCTTATCGCCCAGCCGTCGGGAAGCCGCCGACATGGGATGCTCGATGTCCACATTGATCTCGCCGGCCAGTTGACCTTCTCCGACATACGAGCGGCCATCCAACACAATGCCGCAGCCCAGGCTCGCCAAATGGTACGAACGGCTGCGCTTGAAGTTCACGAGCACATACAACAGGCTGCGAATCCCATGCCCAGCGCCTATAAAATATTCCTCCATGGCGCCGGCCATGGCGCTATTCAGGAGGTTGACCTCGACGCCCCACTGGGCGGACAGAAGCAACTGCAATGGGACGGAGGTCCAGCCCAACGGACGCGAAAAAATGACCTGGCCTTCGTTTTTGGCGATGATGCCCGGAACCGCCACGCCCACGGCCGAGAGTTCTTCGCGGGAAATCTGCGACGATTTCGACAACGAGTCCAACAGGGCGTTGCCTGCGGAACCGACGGCCTCAACCGACGTATCGGGCAGCGGCATGCTTTCCGCCGACAACAGTTTGCCCGAAAGATCGACGATCACTCCATTCAAAGCATCCTCGCCGATCTCGATTCCTGCGGCATACAAACCGCCGGGATTGAGTTCCATCATGATCGGATGCCGGCCGCCGGTGGATTTGCCCCGGCCGATTTCGCGCACGAGGCGATCCGTCAGCAAATGTTCGACAATCGCCGAAATGGATGTGGAACGAATTCCGGTGCGCTTGGCCAAATCGGCCCGGGAAAGGGGTCCTTCCCTGCGCAAAAGGTTTAAAACGATCGACGCGTTAATGCGCCGGTTTAATTGCGGCTTTCCGCTAACGAGTGTTTCCATAATCAGCATTACCCTCCTAACGCCATACTAGTATGCTTAGAGCATGTCCTCCGAAGTCACAAGAACAAAGCGAGAATCGCTCCAAAAAAAAGCGGCGGGAGCTTGTGACTCCCGCCGCCTGGCAAAAATGCCGCATTACAGCTTGATTAATAGCCCTTGCGTCCGCCCACCCCTTTGGTGCCGCGGCTGATTTCTTTGGCTTTTTCTTTCGGACGAAGAGCCCGAACGGCCGCACCGGCGCGCCACATTTCGGAGGTCCCCATCGTCTCGAGTTCGTTGCCCAATAGTTTCTGGTAGTCTTTTCCACCGCAGGCGGAGATGACCCGGGCCGCTTCCTTGCCGGACTTGACCGCCTTGTACAGCTTGTCAAAAACCGGAAGAACGGCCTTCTTGAATTGGGGTTTCCAATCCAGCGCGCCGCGTTGGGCGGTGGCGGAGCAGTTGGAATACATCCAATCCATTCCGTTCTCGTCGACCAACCGAATCAGGCTTTGCGTCAGCTCTTCCACCGTTTCGTTGAAGGCTTCGCTGGGCGAATGGCCGTTCTTGCGCAACACATCGTATTGCGCTTCCATGACGCCGGCCAGGGCGCCCATCAAAATGCCGCGTTCGCCGGTCAAGTCGCTGTTCGTCTCGTGCGGGAAGGTCGTCGGGAAAAGATAGCCCGACCCGATGCCGATGCCGAGAGCGATGCAGCGTTCTTCGGCGCGGCCCGTAGCGTCCTGATACACGGCAAAGCTGGAATTGATGCCGGCGCCGGACAGGAAATTACGCCGCACGTTCAACCCTGAACCTTTGGGCGCCACCATGATCACATCGACATCTTTCGGCGGAACCAGGTTCGTCTGCTTCTGGTAGGTGATGGAAAAGCCATGCGAAAAATAGAGGGCGTCGCCGGGCTTCAAATTCTTTTCGACCAGGGGCCAAATCGCGCGCTGCGCGGCATCCGACACCAGAATCTGGTGGACCGTCCCGCGACGAACGGCTTCTTCGATGTCGAAGAGATCTTTGCCGGGAACCCAGCCGTCCTTGATCGCCCGTTTCCAATCCTGCGCAAAAGCCTTGGACTGGCCAATGATGACCTTAAAGCCGTTATCCTTGAGGTTCAAGGATTGGGCCGGTCCTTGGACGCCGTACCCGATCACGGCAATCACTTCGTTCTTCAACACCTTGCGGGCGCGCGCCAGAGGAAATTCCTTCCGGGTCACGACTTTTTCTTTCACACCGCCAAAATCAATTATCGCCATAGTAGGTCTCCTTTTTTCCGTTGCAAAGGGTAGATGTCTAAACTTTGACGGCGAATACGTCAAGAATTAAGAAAAAGCTCCGTGACCTGAACGGTAAACGGCGATACAGTAATTCGAAAATGCGCTTTTCCAAATTGGAAGGCTCACGGAAGGCATACATCGAGCGTAAGCATGCAACAACAGTTTGAACATTTGAGAGCCAGCGAGATCTATTGCAACCGTTGCCGAAAAGCGCAACCGGTTCGAGAGCGGCTGCTTCTGGTGCTTCCCCATGCGGAACTGCACGACTACCGCTGCACCGTATGCGGAGATTCTCTCGGTTCGCGAGAGGTGACCTCGCCGCCTGTTCCCGGACGGGGAAAACCCCAGCGCATCCGGCGTCAATAACGCTTGGGAGGAATTTATGGAACCGGGACTTTATATCGTCGGTACGCCCATCGGAAACCTCCAAGACATCACGCTCCGAGCGCTGGAAACGCTGAAAACCGTTACGCTCATCCTGGCCGAAGACACCCGGCAAACGGTCAAACTGCTCGAACGGCACGAAATCCATGCCCAGTTGATGAGCTGCCACAAGTTCAATGAACTCTCACGGGTCGATATGATTGCCGGCCACGTCGAACGAGGGGGCGCCGTCGCCTTGGTGACGGATTCCGGCATGCCCGCCATTTCGGATCCGGGCGCGCGGGTCGTCGCCGCCTGCCGGGAACGCAAAGTCCCGATTTTTGTAATCCCGGGGCCTTCCGCCGTCACGGCGGCCTTTGCCTTGAGCGGCATGGGAGGGCAAGGCTTTGTTTTCGAAGGATTTCTGGACCATAAAACCGCGGCCCGCCGTCGAAAGCTGACCGAAAGGGCTGACGAACTGCTTCCGCTGGTTCTGTACGAGTCGCCCTATCGACTGCTCAAGCTCATGGGAGAAATCAAAGACACGCTGGGCGATCGGAAGGTTTTTGTCGGACGGGAGCTGACGAAATATTACGAAGAATGCCTCGCCGGCACACCGGATGAAATCATGGCCGTGTTTGCCCAGCGCACCGTAAAAGGGGAATTGGTCGTGATCGTCGAACCCGCCGCAAAAACCAAGCGGGTAAAACCCTCTATCCGAGAATACGAAAACAAAGGGACATGCGTTGACACTGAAAATGACGGATGTTAGTGTGTTTTGCTGTGGGAGGCGTGTTATTGAGTGCCTGGATGTATTGGAAAAAGCTGGCTGTGATGGGATGCTGCCTGATCGGCCTGGGGGTCGAAGCCAGATCTCAGGAGCGGCCGTACATCCGTCGCGTTGACAGAACAACGGCATCGATGGATCGCGAGATACGCTCCTCCAGTTTGATGGGAAGTCGGATGCCCAAGTTTCTGGATGAACGCGCGGGAACGAGGGAAACGTTTGTCGTCCGATGGAAAGCGCCTCGCCAGGGACTCGACGCGGGGGTGCTCGTGCTCTTCGAATATAAACAAGGGCGCGAGGATGGGGTAAAAAATCTGCACATCAAGTACCCTTTCCGCGTCGCCGGAGAGCGCGTGTCGGAGTTTGTCGTCTCTGAAAAGGCCATTGAACGGGCCGGGCCCTTGTATGCCTGGCGAGTTCGGATTGTGCTGAGAGGGCGCTTGCTTGCGGAAGAACGTTCCGCATCGTGGAAATGAGTGTATATGTCGCCGGTAGAACAACCATTAGATAAGTTGTTGGTGGCCGTTCATGACCGTACCGCCTACGTCCATGTCCAGGGACGCGGCTCGTTCAAGGTCAGCACGGGCTTGAAGCAATTTGGAATGGCCGCCATCGACAGCCGCTGCCAACGCATCATTCTCGATATGACCGAGTGCATCGGCATGGACAGCACGTTCATGGGCGTACTGGCCGGCCTGGCTTTTCACATCCGCAAAATGGCGGGCGGCGACATCGTCCTGATCAATCTTTCCCCGAGAACCCGCGGCCTGCTCGGTACGCTGGGCCTCGATCAGATCATCAAGCCCTTCATGACCGGCGACATGCCGGAGGAATTCAAGCGCGACGCCGAACTGGTGGACAAGATGTTCGCGCTCGACCTCGGCGAAACAACGGATCGCTCCACGGCCGAAACCATGTTGGAAGCGCATGAAACGCTGATCGAACTGGCGCCCGACAATCTGCCGAAATTCAAGGATGTGCTGACCTTTCTGCGGCAAGACCTCAAGAAGATGGATGCGAACAAGCAAGGGAGCCCATGACCCCGGGGCTGATACACGCACTGGGAGTCGTTCCCTTGTCCTGGGGTCTGGTCGTGCTGTCGTTGCTGTTCCTGGCCATCCTCTTTGCGCGTATGCGCCAGCTTCAACGCGAACGAGACATCCTGCTCCAGGAAAAGGACGTGATCTTCGGATTCGTTCACGATGTGGGCGAAGTGTTCGTGGATGCGGACCATATCGATTTGGATCACCTGCTCAAGCGGGTGTTGTTTTACGCCCAGCGCACCACGCATGCCGGAGCCGGAGCCATCTACCTGCTGGAGCCGGACGGCGAATCTCTGAGAGCTCGCGCGGCGGCCGGCATTTTTCCGCCGCTGGTCGGCGAAGTGGAGAGCGGCCTCGAGCATGCCCTCAGCAAATCCCAGCACGTCGAGACGCTGATCAAGACGCGCGTCGTGTCCAAAGGCGAAGGGCTGATCGGCGCCGTCGCCGATTTCGGCGCGCCGATCCTGATCGAAGACGCCGAGCCGGACCCTCGCGTCCCGCACTACGACGAGGATTTTCTGAAAATCAAAACCCTCCTGCTGGTCCCCATGCGATTTCACCAAAAAACGATCGGCGTGATGTGCGTGGTCAACCGGGTGGATGGCAAGCCCTTCATCCTGTCGGATCTCAATCTGCTGCAATCTCTGGCCGACCAGGCTTCGGTTTCCGTGCATTACGCGGGGTTTCGCGAAACCCTGGACGAGAAAAAGCGGATCGATCACGATCTAAGCGTGGCCCGACGCATTCAAACCGCGCTGCTTCCCAAGGAAATTCCCCGGGTGGACAGCGTCGAACTGGCGGCGTTCAACTATCCGGCGCTGGAAATTGGCGGCGATTACTACGATTTCGTCCATGTGGACGACACGCATTTGGGCATTGCCATTGCAGACGTGTCCGGAAAAGGCATCGGCGGCGCGATCATGATGTCGGTTTGCCGCAGCATCCTGCGCGCCCAGGCCCCCGGCAACCTGAGTCCGGCGCAGGTGTTGAAATCCTTGAATCGTGTTGTATGCCAGGATATTACGGAAGACATGTTCGTTTGCATGCTCTACATGATCTTGAACACGTCCACGCGCGAGCTGGTGGTGGCCCGGGCGGGGCATGAACGCCCCATCCTCAGTTCCGGCGAACGCGGAGATTTTACGATCATCAATTCCCCGGGTATAGCCATAGGTATATCGGAAATCGAGACGTTCGAAAGCGCTTTGGAAGAGGCCACTTTGCAGTTGCGTCCGGGCGATGTGGTTGTTGCTTATACGGATGGCATTACAGAAGCTATGAATGCCCAAAACGAAGAATGGGGCATCGAGAATTTCCTGGATGCGGTGCGCGTAGCGGCAGAAGAAGGCGCCAATAGCGTTCTAAATAATGTCAGACAACGCCTGACACGGTTTGTAGGAAATCGCGCTCAATACGACGACATGACCTTGCTAGCGCTAAGGGTCATGCGGTAAAGTAGTTGGATGGAGGTTTTTTCATGAGGGAATGTGTAATTACTCGCGAGCAGAAAGATCATCTCGATATTCTGCACTTGGACGGTTCTTTGGATGCCTATTCGTTTCCCAAGCTTGAAAGCGCGTTGAACGAGCTGAGAGAAACCAAACGTCATCACGTCATCTTGGATTGCGCCAGCCTCGATTATATCAGCAGCGCCGCCTTAGGGGCGCTGATCGGCTTTGCCCGGCGTTCGCGGGAACAAAAGGGCGACCTGAAACTGGCTCGCCTGTCGCCAAAGATTTTTAACATCGTCGAACTGTTGGGATTTCACAAGATCCTGGATATTTTCAGCGATATCGACCAAGCCATTCGGAAATTTGCCTGATGGGAGGGATGTCGATGACGAGTTTACCTACAACCGAGACGATTCTTAAGCACCTTAAACTCGAAATCTCCGGACGATACTGCGAGCTTAGGGGCGTGCGCCAGATTATCAGCGACGCCTGCCAATGGGCCGGGTTGACGGAGTCGCAGTGCAGCCAATTGGAAATGGCCGTGGATGAGGCCTGCACCAACATCATCGAACACAGCTACGGGGGCGAGGCCGCTGCGGACGACATGCACGAGCACACCATTCGCCTGCACATGAAGCATTATCGCGACCGCATCGTGGTGGAGATTTACGACCACGGCTCGGGCTTCGACTATGCCAGCCGCACTCCTTTACAGCTCGATCAGTGGCTGGCTGAAAAGCAGGAGCGGGGGCTGGGGTTGTATGTCATCACCCACTTTGTGGACGACGTATCCTACGAACGCGGAACGCGCGTCGGCAATTACCTGCGATTGACGAAACGCCTGTAATCGCTATTCTTCCCTGGTTTGCATCACGCGGGGCAAGGGCTTAACCGCTCTGCTCAGGAATATTTTATAATTTATAAGGACCGTGCCATGAAAGACCGTCATTCGAAAAACAAGAACCATTGCCAGCCGCAAGAAGCGCCGGAAGAAGCCGCCGCTTCGGCAGAAATGATTCCGCTGACGCCGGCCGTGGAGGCGCCTCCGCCGGAAAGTGCCGAGGGCGCCCGGGAGGTCGACGCGCTGAAGGATCAACTGCTGAGACTGCACGCCGATTTCGACAACTTCCGCAAACGCACCCAGCGGGAGCAGGCGGAAATCGGCCTGAGGGCCAACGAAAGCCTCTTGAAGGAACTGCTGCCCGTGGTCGATCACTTCGAATTGGGCCTGCAAAACGCCGTCAAAGCCGGCGCTCTCGCGGCCGTCGCGGACGGCTTGAAGCTGGTCTACGATCAATTTCTGACGGCCTTGCGCAAGTTTGGATTGGAACCCGTTAATGCGGAAAAAGAAATCTTCGATCCGCACAAGCACGAAGCCATCACCTACGTGCCGTCGGAGGAGATTCCGGCCGAAACGGTCATCGCACAAACCCGGCGTGGCTATAAACTCGGCGACAGGCTGCTGCGCGCGGCGCAGGTCGTCGTCAGCAGCGGTCCCGCACAACCCGCCGCCGATTCCACGGGTCCGGACGGACAAAACAAGGAAAACTGATCATGGCGTCGAAGCGCGATTATTACGAAGTTCTCGGAGTCGAGCGGACCGTCACGATCGACGACATCAAAAAAGCCTACAGGAAACTGGCGGTTAAGTTTCATCCGGACAAAAATCCCGGCAACGTCGAGGCGGAGGAAAAGTTCAAGGAAATCTCCGAGGCGTATGAAGTCCTGAGCGACGCGGCCAAACGCCAGCGTTACGACCAGTTCGGCCATCAGGCGTTCGGCCCCGGCAGCGGCGGCGGCGCCGGGTTCGGCGGCTTCGGAGGCATCGACCTCGAAGAAGCGCTGCGCACCTTCATGGGCGCCTTCGGCGGCGGAGGCAGCATCTTCGACAATTTCTTCGGCGGAGGCCAAGGCGGTTCGCGGGAATCCACGACGCGCGGCGCCGACTTGCGGTTCGACCTCGAAATCGATTTTGAGGAAGCCGTTTTCGGTTCGCATCGCGAGATCACGCTGCCGATCATGGAGGAATGCCCCAACTGCAAGGGCAGCGGCGCCGACAAGGACAGCAAGAAAGAGTCTTGCGCGCGCTGCAAAGGCCGGGGCATGGTCATCACCACCAACGGTTTTTTCCAAGTCCGCCAAACTTGTCCGTCCTGCGGCGGCATGGGCGAAACCATTCGCAACCCCTGCCGGGAGTGCCGCGGCGAAGGCCGCGTGAAAGCGCAGCGCACCATCGAACTGCGGATTCCGCCCGGCGTCGAAACCGGTTCGCGGCTGCGGCTGGTGGGCAAAGGCGAGGGAGGCACGCGCGGGGGCCTGGCCGGCGATCTTTATGTCGTACTGCACGTTCATCCGCACGAACTCTTTCAGCGACGCGACGAAGATATTTTTTGTGAAGTGCCCATTCCATTTCACGTGGCGGCCCTCGGCAGCGAGATTGGCGTGCCGACCATTCATGGCTATGCCACGTTGAAAATCCCCCCCGGCACCGAAAGCGGAACCGCCTTCCGACTGAGAGGCAAGGGCCTGCCCGGTCTGCACGGCGCGCCCAACGGAGACCATCACGTGCGCGTCGTGATCGAGGCGCCGGTGAATCTCAAGGGCAACCAGAAGGAACTGCTCAAGACGTTCGGCGAATCCTGCACGGAATCCAACTATCCCCAGCTTGAAAAAGTGCGGAAGAAAGCGGACGAGTTTTTCGAGCACAAAAGAGCCATCGGGAAATAGCTCTAAGGGAGAGTTCTCGTGCGTTGTCATATCCGCCCGGAAGACTGGACCGATGGGGACCTGCTGCTCGGCGCGGAGGAATCCCACCACCTGCTTCGAGTCCTGCGCATCCAGCCAGGGCAGCCGGTGGATGTTTTCGACGGCGCAGGCCGATCGGGAACCGCCCAATTCGTCGCCGCCCAGGGCGACCGGGCCTTGTTGCGCTTGATCGAACACACCCCTAAAAACCTTTCCTCCGGACCCAAAATCGTCCTGCTGCAAGCGCTGCCCCGCGAGCAAAAAATGGACTGGATCATCCAGAAAGCCGTCGAGCTGGGCATCCACGCCATTCAACCCGTCCTCGCCCGGAATTGCGTCGTGCAAATTAAGGAAGACCGCGCCGCCGACAAAAAAGCCCGCTGGGAAAAAATCGCGCTCAACGCCGCCAAGCAAAGCGGCGCTCCGCTCCTGCCGGAAATTTTTCCGGCGCGGTCCCTGGAGCAAGCGCTGGCCACGGGTTCCTCCTGCGATTTGATGTTGCTCGGCGCCTTGACCGGCCAAACCCGGCCGCTGCGCGACGTGCTGCGCAAGCCCCGGGAAAAACCTCTCGCGTCCGTCGCGGTTCTGATCGGACCCGAAGGGGATTTCACACCCGCCGAGCTGGACCTGGCCATCCGCGCCGGCGCCCTCCCCGTCAGCTTCGGCGCCACCGTCCTGCGTACCGAAACCGCCGCGTTGTATGCCCTGAGCGTCTTGCGGTACGAATTAGGCGCCGCGATTTAACGCAAAGAGCCGGGCCGCTGCCTTCTGCCAACCGTGGAACTCACTCCGACCCATGAGGATTTTGACCCACGGATGGCAAAGCGTCCCGCGGATAAGGAATTATGACTCAGGCTTTGACCCATACAGTTTTTATCATATCTCCCTCGTAATCATAATCTTAATCTCCTTCTGGATAAAAGAATGAAAGATTATGATTAAGATTACGATTACGATTATGAAGTGGAATCAGAACGGCATCCTGCCGAAATTGACCTAATAAAATGAGCCGTTCGATGCATTTTGAGTCAAATTACAATGGCTGGACAGTCCTCAGCGACGCTTGACACACCCCGCTTGTTGCACTAACTTTTGCGGAGTTCTTGAAGGGAGCGAAGCTATCGGAAGTCCGTGAGAATCGGACGCGGTCGCGCCGCTGTAACCGGCTACAAAGCCCCCAAGCCACTGTTGAGCTCACGCGAAACGGGAAGGCCGGGCCGAGGTCTGAAGCCGGAAGCCAGAAGACGGGCTTCTCTCCCAGTAACTCACAGTCTCTTTCGCGAAGGAGGAGTATCGAGGAGTCTTTCTTTCCTCTTTTCCACTCCCGCGCAGGAGACCTTTAATCCGCTCCCGCACGAGGAGCAGAAAGGCCGGTTATGAAGTGGCTTCGAATAAGTTGGGCTGTTTGGGCGGCAGGGGTTGTCGCCGCCTCCGCGCAATGCACGGTCAGCTTCAATGAGAATGCATGGATCCCGAATTCTTACTGGAATGGGTCGGATAGTTCCGGCGGGTTTACCGATCACGCCGTCTTCTTCCAAAACAACTATAACCCGGCCTGGTATAGCTGGAGCGGATTCTCGCTGTCCAACGTCAACGACACCAATACGGCGGGCTATCTTAATCAGTACGCCGTATTCAGCGGCACGGGCTACGGGGCCGCCGGCACATATTTAATCGCCTATGACGACACCTATGGCGAAGAAGCGGATGTTATTCGCTTCGCGCTCCCGACCTTCGTACAAGGGCTCTACGTCAACAACAGCACGTATGCCGCGCTGACCATGCGCAACGGCGACGAATACGGCTTCAGCAAACGTTTCGGCGGAGCCACCGGCAACGATCCCGATTGGTTCCTGCTGGAAATCGCCGGCAAGGATCGCCGCGGCCGCATCGTGGGAACGACGAATCGTTACCTGGCCGATTTCCGCTTCACCAACAATGCCCTGGACTATATCCAAAGTTCATGGACCTGGATGGATTTGCGGTCCTTCGGCACGGAGGTGTCCACCCTTCATTTTTCGCTCAGCTCCAGCGACTCGGGCATGTTCGGAATGAACACCCCAGGTTATTTTGCCCTCGACCAGCTTGTTTACGCCTATGCGCCCGCCGCCGGCCAGACTCATTCCACCGCCCTGCACATGAGCACCAACCTCTTTGTCGCCTGGGCGTCAGGGTGGACAAATTACGCGCCAGGCATCGTTGAAGACGGGGACACGAATAATCCGTATTACGGCTTCAATCCGCTCTTCATGGATCCGGCCAAGGCCCTGGGCACGGCATCGAACGATGCCTGGGAGATCGTCTCGCTTGGGGGCGGCGGACAAATCACCCTGCTGTTTCCATCCGCCATCGAAGACGGCCCCGGCTGGGATTTTGCCGTTTTCGAAAACTCGGTGAACGACTCTTTTCTCGAACTGGCCTGGGTGGAAGTTTCCAGCGACGGCTCGAATTTCGTCCGCTTTGCCTCGCATTCGCTCACCACGAACGAAGTGCCGTTTTGGGGCGCCTACGTGGAAACCATGAATATTGCCGGAGTGGCCGGAAAATACGGCCTCGGATTTGGAACACCCTTCGACCTGGCCGAATTGCCTGACTCGCCGACGCTCGATAAGCGCACCGTCCGTTACGTGCGGCTCGTCGACATCATGGGCAACGGCTCCGTTACCGATTCCTTCGGAAACGCCATCTACGATCCCTACCCCACCACCGGCTCGCCCGGCTTCGATCTCGACGCGGTGGGCGTCATTCATGCCTCTTCCGAAAGCCGCCTGGCCGCTTCATCCGGAGGCGTGCAGGCGTCCTGGCTGCTCCTGAGCAATTTTGTGTATGAAGTGCAATGGTCCGACCGGTTGGATGGCGACCAATGGCAGATCTTGGGCGGCGCCGTCACAGGCCGAAACGAACAGGTTATCGTCAACGACGCGGCCACCCAGCTTCCCGGCAAGTTCTACCGCTTGATCCGAAGGCCGCAATGAGATTGTCTTCCATCCATTATTCTGTCGAAGGGAGCCCGTCTTCGGAGAAGCCGGGCCACCTCTTCTTCAACGCAAGTCATGGACTAACTTTCCAACCATTGGAAAAAGTTTGTTCTATTTTTCCAATCATTGGAAAAAAATCCCGCCGGTTTTCCAATCATTGGAAAACCGGCTTCACGCTCATCGAGCTGCTGGTGGTCGTGGCCATTATCGGCGTGCTGGCGGGGATTCTGGCGCCGGCCCTGGGGCGCGCCCGGGCTTCTTCGGAGCGGGCTCACTGCGCCAGCAACCTGCGGCAGCTCCATGCGGCCAACACGTTGTACGCCGACGATCATGGATATTACGTGGCGGCGGCAACGGATATTAACAGCAAATCCAATCTTCAACGCTGGCATGGAGCCCGCGCTTCCATTAGCGACCCGTTCGTCGGAAAGTCCGGACCTTTGGCCCGCTACTTGGGCGAGGAGAAAACTATCCGCCGCTGTCCTGGTTTCCGGCATTTTTCCGAAGAACAATCCGACAACATCTTCGAGGCTTCGTGCGGCGGGTATGGGTACAACGATCGGGGCGTGGGTTCGCGGTCTTATCTGGCGGCCAACGGCACGGATGTCGCGGCCAAAGGCATGAAGCCGGAAGCCATCGCGCGCCCGGCGGAGACGGTCATGTTTTGCGACGCGGCATTTCCCGAACCCCTGGGCAAGCCGGCCTACTTGATCGAGTATTCCTTCGCCGAGGCTTATCGTTATGTGCGTGCCGGAGGATCTGAAAACGGCCAAGCCTACCCCTCCGTCCATTTCCGGCACAACGGCCACGCCAACGTCGTCTGGTGCGACGGTCACGTTTCGTCGGAAACCATGAGTTCTACCCGCGATGACACGCGCAAGAAAATGGACGTCGGCTGGTTCGGGCCGCAGGATAATTCGTTATTCGATCCGTATTGAAGAATCCACCGCCTTACGGCGGCGGCTACAAAAGAGTCCTCTGTAGCCGCCGCCGTGAGGCGGTGGATTCTCTTGCACTTTAGTACGTCACCCGAACCCGATACGCGTTATTGGCGGCGCCGGGAGAACTATCGATCACAGTCATCGTGGTTCCCGTCCCCATAACCGGCATCCAATCGCTCCAGCCGGACGGATCGTTGAGGTTGGCACAGCGCTGGATGTGGTAAACGACGTTGGTGGAGGCCGACCAGGAGATCACCATGTCCAAACCGGAGCGAGTCGTGTTAACGCAATGCAGGAAGCTGTCGGCATCCTGCGGGCTGGTGCGGGCGTAATACTCTTCGTTGTCGCTGTAGAGATCTCCGTCGGTATCGGCATTGGTATAGCTCGCCCAATCCTGCGCCGGGACGAACAAGCCGTCGGGCCGCGTGTCTTCCTGATAGTCGGCACGACCGTCGCTGTCGTTATCTTCCGAGTACGAATACAGGACAAAATCGACCCGGGTCGTGGTCATGGCGTTCGCTTGGAACGGCAGGGCCTCGGCCTGGCTGTAGGTGTTGCTGTAATATTCCGCCACCTGATCCTGCGCCTGTCCCTGAAGATACAGGACCGCGTTCGTGGGCAGCACGAGATTATACCAATCGGTCCAGTCCGTACTGCTTTCGGGATATCGATTGCTCGCGGCGTCGGTCGCCGCCACGCGCGCCATGGAGGCGGGGGTGGTTCCATCGGAGGTGAACACGCGGCCCTGAACGCGATAGCCGAGGTTCAACTGCAAATCGGCCCGAACGGTTTTCCCGGCGTTGGTTCGAAGAGTCTCGGCGGTAAAGGCGCTGTAGCGGTTGCTGAACCAGGTTTCGGGATACCACCAGTCGTCTTCCTCGACAAACCACGGCCGTTGAACGCGGACCACATAGGAGGTGGCCGCCGACAAGGCAAAGCCATAGTTCCCGCCGGAATCGGTCTCCATTCCGCCGGCGTTCATCGGGGAGCCGTTCGAAGACAGATACAGAGCCTCTACCCAGAGATTGGTCAAGGCCAGGCCATTCCCATCCACCACGGCTCCTTCAATGCGCATCCCCAGCTCCAGGTCAAAATCGATGCCGGACCGTCCGGATTGCAGCGGCAAATCCAACAGCGTCGCTTGCGACATCTGCGTGGCATTGCTCCAGTATTCCTGGAGATAAAAGCCGCCCGAGGACGACTCCGTGCCGATTACGAAGTTGGAGCCCGGCGCCGTCTCGAGAACGTACACGCCGAAGTCGTCCGTCAAGGCGGAAGCCAAAGGCTCACTCCACGGATTGTTGGTGTCCGGCCAATAACTCACATAGACCTGCAAGCCGCTCACCGGCTGCCCGCCGCTGGTGACGACCCCGTCGATGAAGCTGGGCGCCGTCATCGAAAAATTGACCGGCAAAACAACCTGCCCGACCTGAACGGTGACCGCCCGAGCCTGTTCGGATTGGTATTCGTATACGCCTGAATAGTACTGGTTAAGATAATTCTCGGCGGAAGCATGGACATAATAGATGCCGGCGGTAACCACCACGCCGTAGGAGCCGTTGCCGAATATCGACATGCTGTTGATCGTTTGATTATCGTTCGTGTCTCTGGCCTCGACGACGCCCCAATGGTTCGAGAGCGGCGTCACGCCATCCGACTGGAATAGAGTCCCCTCGATGCGCCCGCCGAGCGGCAAATCGAAATCGATGTTTTCCGCCGCGACGGCGACGAGCGTCGTGACCCGGTTTGCATCGACGTCGTTGTATTTATTGCTGTAGTACTGAAATATCCAAAACGAATCCGTCGGAGGTTCGGCTTGAACGACATAGTTACTCCCCGTCAACACGCCTAACTCATACGTTCCGTCGTTCGACGTCAGACAGGAACCACGCTGATCCCAGCCGACCAGAGCGATCACCACGGCGTTGGAAATGGGGAGACCGCCCGACCGAACCGTGCCGCGAATGTATGACTTAGGCTCAAGATAGAACACCAGGTTGGAGACCCCGGCCGTCGTCACGATCACCGGGTCCGCCACGGGCCCCATATCCCATTCCCACATAAAATGGTTGGTGTAATTCATGTCGAGATAACCGGGGAAACTCTGAGCAGCCACCCGGCAAGTGCCCGTCGCCACCAGCAGCTCATAGCGGGCCTGTCGATCCACCTCGCAGCCGGCGACGTGATTCCAAGTGCCGTACTCAAAGGCTTCGACAAACCCGCCGGACAGCGCGTTGGTGTTCCGGTCATAGACGTTTCCGCTGAGGGTGCAGCCACGCTCCAGGACTATCGGCGCATTGGTGAATAGCCCCGCATTGGTGACGCTGATGCCCTGGTAGGAGGTTCCCCGGACATAGCCGAAGGCCGCCAGTTCCCTGGAATTGGCGCCGATCGAATAGCTGGCGTTCGATACCAAGCCCACCTCGTACCAGCCGCCGTTCAGCGAATATCCGCCGCCCTCCGCGTTGGACGACTTGAAGCTCACGGGAATGCCGGATACGGGATCGCCCGTCGCGAGATCCGTCACTTGAGCCTTTCCCAGAATGACGGCCGACGAGCACTGCAAATTTTGCACCACGTCGTTGGTCACGGTCATCGGCTCGTTCTGGGCGCCGACCAAGCCTCGCATATTGATTTCAGGTCCGCCGCACGAGAGCGCGCCTTCGAAACCGTCCGGCACAGGCAAGGCAAATTGTCCATTGGCGTCGCTTACCGACATGGCAAATCCATCGCTTTCGTCCGGTTCAAAGAATACCCACCCTCCGGCCACCGGCTGCGCCAGATCGTCGGAGAGCGTTCCGGAAACCGTGTAGATCGCGCCGGGAACCGGTGCGACCACTTTGAGCGGATTCGTGACCACATTGGCCCCAACCGCCAGATCGTTCGTAAAAATGTACGCGGAAATAAATTCCATCGTATCGTCGCGAAACGGCGCCGCGAAATAGTCCGGCTTCATGCATTGAATGGCAAAAACCGCCGAGGTTGAAACGGTGGGCGGCAGATAGAGCCGATAGACGCCGTTCGTGTCGGTCCAGACAGTGGGTTCGACGCCTTGATGATCGAAAAAATATTCCAGCATGACGAGGGCGCCGGTCACCGCCGTGTCAGAACCATACAGATTGACCGAGCCGGTCACCCAGACGGCGCTCGTCGGCTGGGTGACGTCAAAACGAGACAACGCGGGAATCGAGCCGGTGCTGGCTGCCCACAAGTAGGAACCCGCCGCATGATACGGAGAATCGATGCCATAGTAGGAGATGCGGCTGACCACGACTCCGTTAGCGGCTCCATCCGTGTCGTGAGGAATAACGGACGCGCCCAAGGAATTGGTCACGCCATCCTCGACGGGAAAGGAACCCATCAGGACATCGCTCTGACTCAAGGCGCCGTTGCGGTCGATATCCGCAAACAACAGAAGATCCAACCCGGCGCCGGGCGTCAGATTCGTCGCCGTCAACGTCACCCAGGCATTGGTATTCCAAACGAGGTTGGTGGGAGCAACCGACAGTTGCACGCTTTGCGCGTGCGCGGCCAACGGCAGCAGGGAAAAAACACCGCAAAAAAGAACCGTACGAATGGCGAAGCGGATCATGATGGTCTCCTGTCTTGAGTTGGATACTACATACGCACATCGAATGGAGATTTAAAGGATTTATTTGACGCGCCGGTTGCGTTTAGACGATGCTGGACGCACGAGGAGTTCGTTTGAAGATTTGCATGGACATACAGGCGGCGATCGCCCAGCGCGCAGGCGTCGGACGCTACACCAAGTCGCTGGTGGAACATCTGGCGCCACAGGCGGGCTCGGATGAGCTGAGCCTTTTCTACTTCGATTTCAAGCGCCAGGGCATGCCGTTTTCTATTCCAGGCGCCGTTCAGCGGGCTGTACATTGGTGCCCCGGCCGTTACGCCCAGTATGCCTGGAAGACCTTCGGCTGGCCGCCGTTCGACCTCTTTGCCGGCCCGGCGGATATCTACCACTTTCCCAACTTTATCCGCCCGCCCCTGCGCCGCGGAAAATCCGTGGTCACGATTCACGACGTGTCGTTCCTGCGCTTTCCCGAGACGACCGAGGCGCGCAATCTCAAGTACCTGAAAACCTGGATTAATCTCACCGTTCAAAACGCCGACGCCATCATTGCCGTTTCGGAGTTCGTGCGCCGCGAGATCTGCGAGCTGCTCCCGGCCTCGCCCCAAAAAGTTTTTGCCGTCGCTTCCGGGCTCGATCCCCATCTGGCC
Organism: Lentisphaerae bacterium GWF2_57_35; assembly: GCA_001804865.1. Taxonomy (GTDB): domain Bacteria; phylum Verrucomicrobiota; class Kiritimatiellia; order CAIQIC01; family GWF2-57-35; genus GWF2-57-35. The sequence continues at coordinate 10,622 of MHBK01000012.1, read as the reverse complement.
CGCCCGTCGGACGACGCCATTGAGGAAACCCGCCGCCGGTTGTCGCTCGATCGCCCCTACCTCCTGACCGTCGGCACCGTCGAGCCGCGCAAGAACATTCCGTTCCTGATCGACGTCTTCGATCGCCTGGACGAATTCGACGGAGACCTGGTCGTCGCCGGCATGAAGGGTTGGAAATTCGAACCCGTGTTCGAACGCATCCGGCAATCCCCCAAAGCGGCGCGCATTCGTCATTTGGATTTCGTAACGGAAAACGACTTGCCGGCGCTATATGCCGGCGCCGAGTTGTTTGTTTTTCCGTCGCGCTACGAAGGCTTCGGCTTCACCCCGCTCGAAGCGATGGCCTGCGGAACCCCCGTCATGGCCTCCGCCGAGGGGTCCCTGCCGGAAGTCCTCGGCGAAGCCGCGCTCATCGTACCCGATCTTGACGTGGAACTTTGGGTGGTTTCGTTAAACGGACTGCTGCGCGACAACGCCCATCGCGACACGCTCCGGCAAAAAGGCTTGCAGCAAATCCGCCGCTATTCCTGGTCCGAAACAGCCCGCCAGACCTGGGAGATATACCGTCGGCTCTAAACTTTTTCGTGTTCTTTTCGATCGTTCCTGTCCATTATTCCCGAGCACCTATGAAAATCGGCATTGATGCAAGATGGATATTTAAGGAACTCAGCGGCATAGGCACCTATACGCTGGAGCTGATCCGCCATCTCGCCCAAGGGGATCGGCGCAACGAATACGTGCTGTTTTTCCAGGACCGGACCCTGGAGCAATCCGTGCGGCAGACCGCGCAGCTTGAAAAGGCGCCGAATTTTACATCGCACATCCTGCCCTATGGCGTCTTTTCCCTGCCCAATCAACTTCTGCTTCCGAGACAACTCCACCGTTTGAACATCGATGTGTTTCATTCCACCAATTTCATGATTCCCTTTGCCGCGTTTCCACGCAGCCGGAAAGGACGCACCCGTTGCGTCACGACCATTCACGATCTGATCCCCTTGCTCTTCCCCGAATACGCGCCCCGCTCGCGCAAAACCCGCGTATACCCATTGTACCGGCGGTTGATGCTGGAAGTCGCGGCGCGTTCCTCCATCGTTTTAACCGATAGCGAAAACTCACGCCAAGATATCGTGAAAAGCCTGGGTTTTTCCCATACCGACAGCCGGCGGGTGCAAGCCGCCCCCATCGGGGTTTCCTCTCAGTTCCGTCCGTCGCTGGTGCAACGTCCAAGCCCGCCCATGTTGCTTTATGTCGGACGCATGGACCCATATAAAAACGTCGAAGGCGTCCTGCGCGTGCTCAAGCACGCCCGCGCGCTGTCCGGGCAGGATGTCCGGCTGACGGTCATCGGACCGCCCGACGACCGCTATCCCTCGCCCCTCGACCTTGCCCGCCGTCACGGCATGGAGCCGTTTGTGCATTGGGCGGGTTATCTGCCGGCCGACCAATTGCTGGACACCTATCAGCAAGCCCGGGTCCTGCTCCTGCTTTCGCGGTACGAAGGATTCGGCCTGCCGGTGCTCGAAGCCATGGCCTGTGGAACCCCGGTGGTGTGCAGCAACACCAGCTCCCTGCCCCAGGTCGCCGGACAGGCCGCACTGCTGACAAATCCAGACGACGTAGAAGCCGCCGCCGCGGCCGTCGTACGCATCCTGACCGAACCCGCGTTAGCGCAAGACCTGCGCGACAAAGGACTGCGCCAGGCCGCCGCGTTTACCTGGGTTCATACCGCCCGCCAAACGCTCCGGGCCTACGAACAGGCCTACAAATCATGAGCGCCGTCTTCCCCGAATCCTGGAAACCGCTCAAGACGATCCTCGCCCATGACTGGCTTACCGGCATGCGCGGCGGCGAAAAGGTCCTGGAATTGCTATGCGACGGCTTTCCCCGCGCGCCCATCTATACCCTGCTGCACAATCCCGGCTCGGTCTCGAAAAGAATCGCCCGACACCCCATCCATACCTCCTGGCTGCAAACGATTCCCAAAGTGGAACGGCATTACCGCTATTTCCTGCCGTTCTTTCCATCGGCCATCGAACGGTTTCGTCTACCCGAGGCCGATCTGTTGATCAGCACGAGTCACTGCGTCGCCAAAGGCATACGCCCCGCGCCCGGCACAAAGCACATCTGCTATTGCTTCACCCCCATGCGCTATGCCTGGACCTTTTACGAAGACTACTTCGGCCGCAACCCCCTGAAAAAAATCCTCCTGCAGCCCACCCTGGCCGCCTTGCGAAGCTGGGATCGGCGCGCATCGCAGCGCGTGGACCGCTTTGTCGCCATCAGCCACCATGTGAGCGACCGCATCCGCCGGTTTTACGAACGCGACTGCGACGTGGTCTATCCGCCCGTCGATACCCATTTTTACACGCCCGGCCCCGCAGGACACGACCACTTCGATCTCATCACCTCGGCCCTCGTGCCCTATAAACGGCTCGACATCGCCATAGAGGCTTACTCGCAACTGGGCTGGCCCCTGAAAATCGTGGGCACAGGAACCGAACTCAACGCCTTGCAAGCCAAAGCCGCTCCCAACATCCAATTTCTCGGCTGGCTGCCCGACGAACAAGTGCGCGAATTATACCGACAATGCCGGCTGCTCGTCTTCCCCGGCGAAGAAGATTTCGGCATCGTCCCGGTGGAAGCTCAAGCCTGCGGCAAACCCGTCGTCGCCTTTCGCCGCGGCGGGGTCATCGAAACCGTCGTGGAAGGCCATACCGGCGTCTTTTTCGACGCCCAAGCCCCTGAAGCCCTCCTCCAGGCCGTCAAGGAATGCTCCGTAATGCCTTGGAATTCAACATCTATCCGCCAAAACGCCGAACGATTCAGCACCCAGAAATTCCTCGACGGATTAAACCACTCGATCCAGAAGTGCCTGTCGAGCCTCACCGCCTAATCGGCCTCCTTCCAGGTGGGCCGCGTTCTCCGTAACGCGGCTTCAGGACCCGAAGAGCCCGTCTTCGGAGAAGCCGGGCCACCTGTTGGTTCACCAGAATGGTTTCATCCGAAGGCCTTGCAGAAAAGGCGGCTTCAAATCTCTGTATAAAAGACAGGGCTTACGCCGGCGGCTACGTAGCCGCGTCCGTAAGGACGTGGATTCTTATTCGTATGCGCGGGGGCAGTCAAGATGCACCCGCGTTCGATGTTCCATGTTGGTTGTTCGATGTTTTCCGTATTCTTCACTTCAAAATTGCCCATGAACAAATGATTGACAATCCCCCCCGTCTCCCGTATTTTTTGCACCCTTGTCGAATGCGGCAGGAGATTTTCGGGTGCAGTCCCGATGGGAAATGAGGATATTTATGGAAGCATATGCAGTTGTAGAAACCGGTGGAAAACAGTACCGGGTGGAAAAAGGCGATCTTCTAAAGATTGAGAGCATCGGGACCGAAGCCGGTCAGCAGACCAAGCTTGAAAAAGTGCTGGCCCTCTCGGACGGCAAAGAACTCAAGGTCGGCGCCCCGGAATTGACCGGCGCCAGCGTCACCGCTGAAGTCGTCCGTCATTTGCGCGGCAAAAAAATCGTGGCTTTCAAAAAGAAACGCCGGAAGGGCTATCACAAGAAGATCGGCCATCGGCAGGAATTAACGGAAATCAAGATTGTCGATTTCGGCGCGTAATATTCGCGCCCGACAAGTTTTAGGGAGGACGTAACAATGGCACATAAAAAAGGTCAAGGTAGTAGCCGGAACGGCCGCGACAGTAACGGCCAACGACGCGGCGTCAAGCGCTACGGCGGACAAGTGGTCACCTCGGGCAGCATTCTCGTGCGTCAGGTGGGCACCAAATTTATCGCCGGCTTGAATGTGAAAATGGGCAAAGATTGCACCCTTTTTGCGGTAAAGGACGGCGTGGTCTCGTTCGACAAGGACGGCAAGCGCATCAACGTTCTTGAGCCAGCAGCCGTCTAGGCTTGCCGGATATAGAATCCTATGTGGGGCGGGCCCAAAACGGCTCGCCCTTTTTTTAGCAGTAGAAAGCGACGTGGGCGTATGAAGGGTCTGACATTTGTTGATCGATGCCGAATCAAAGTTTTCGCCGGCAACGGAGGAAACGGCGCGTCCACCTTTCGCCGCGAAAAATACATTCCCAAAGGCGGTCCGGACGGCGGCGATGGCGGCAATGGCGGCAACGTCATTCTGAAAGCCACCACCGACGAAAGCTCCCTGCTGCATCTGTATTATCAGCCCCTCCAGCGAGCGGAACACGGCGGACGCGGCCAGAGCAAGCAGATGTACGGACGCACCGGCGAAGACCTCTACGTCAAAGTTCCCTGCGGCGTCGAAGTGCGCATCGAGGACAGCAACGAGTGGGTCGGCGAAGTCATTAATGACGGCGACGAACTGGTGGTGGCCCGCGGCGGAAAAGGCGGCCTCGGCAACATGCACTTCGCCACGCCCACGCACCAAACCCCCACCGAATGCACCAACGGAGCCGAAGGCGAGCAAAAGACCCTGATCCTGGAACTCAAATCCGTGGCCGATGTCGGACTGGTCGGCTATCCCAATGCCGGCAAATCGACCCTGGTCGGCGCCCTGACGCCCGCCCATCCCAAAGTCGCCCCCTATCCGTTCACCACGCTTCATCCCGTCATTGGAACGATCGAATACGAAGACTACTCCAAGTTCCACATCGCCGACATCCCCGGCCTGATCTCCGGCGCCCACAAAGGCGTCGGCCTCGGACACGACTTCCTGCGGCACATCGAACGGACTCAATTCCTGCTCTACGTCATCGACATGGCCGGCATCGACGGACGCCATCCCGCCGACGACTTCAAGAACCTCAAAGAGGAAATCCGGCAATACCGCGAAGAGCTGCTGGAGCGCCCTTACCTGGTCGTCGCCAACAAAATGGACGAGGCTCAAGCCGAAACGTATCTCAAGGAATTCGTCGAGCGCACCGGCGAACAACCCCTGCTGATTTCCGCCGAACTCGGCGACGGCCTCGACGAACTCAAAAAGATCCTGAAAGAACGCCTGACCAGCCGTTAATCGGCCTCTTCTCTCCCCGTAGCCGCCGGCGTGAGCCCTGTCTCTTATACACAAATTTCCATCACGGAAAAGTCGCGGCCCAAGAAAGCGACAAAGAGTTTTAACGCAAAGGCCGCAAAGCCAAGCCGCGCAGAGGTCGCCAAGGAAAGGAAGAGTTGTTGGCAACGAATGAAGAAAAACAACGAATAAGAGATGGAGTTTCTTTTAACGTTTTTGCGTTTTCTGTAGGAGTCGCACCCCTTTGCGACGAATAGCCAGCTCCACCGACCTCGCCCCGGCCAGCGGGGCCATGTGGCCCCGCCTCCAGCAGTCACTGGCCAGTTCCAGTTTCTCCCCAGGTACATGTTTTCTGCGGCAGTATCAAGATGCACCTGTCGGATGTGTACGTCCGCCTGTTTTTCTTCTTGCATCCAAAGCCCTCAATCGAGAAACTAGCCCCCATCTTCCGGGCGATTAGCTCAGTTGGTTAGAGCGCGTGCCTCACATGCACGAGGTCACAGGTTCGAGCCCTGTATCGCCCACCATCCCCCAAAGAATTCCAGCGGGGGTTCTTTTTTGTCCCCTGTTTATTGGGGGTTGCCTACTTTTCTTCCCAAGGCACGGAACAGAATGCCCCACCTGTCGGACGGCGCTACAGGCGGGTTTCCGGACGATTCTCCGGTCGATTTCTTGGGGGTAGCAAAACCACAAGTAATAGGAAGCTGACGCTTACGCCTTTCTCTGGGGAAGAAAATTATCGTTCATATTACAGGAACAACTATTCTTTCGTGCTGCTTGATGGCTCATACACCAACAGGACGACATACTGAACGAATCAAAGGTCTTGGATATTACCCTGCAACAAAGTACCTTACCTACAAGCATTTCTCAGGGGAGGCAAACATGGCAGACCAGCAAGACTTCGCTTTGGAGGTCGATTTTGGCGACAACGGGGGTAAGTTTAGCTTCACCAGTATTCAAGAAGTCGAAACTTGGTTTCAGAAGGAGAACGCGCATTGGGAGTGGTTGAAGCGTTCTGGCAATCAAAGTTATGGGACGGAAACATACAACCAGTTTGCTGTTCCCTTCAACCAGATTGGGCAGTATCTGTCGAGAGTCAAACAACATGTGAATTCGCCACAGTTTCAGCATTCACTAACCCAATTAAAGAACGCACTGGTCTCAACATACACTACGACACGAATTCCTCATTCATCCACACCAAGGGCGAAACTTATTGATAATATTCGAGAGAAGAAGCCTCTGACAGCAATCCACGCTCTGCGATTTTATTTGGGCATGCAGATGACACCCTCGGGAGAGGCTCTTGAAGGAGCGTTTCTGGCACTTCTGCATGAGTATGGGCTCAAAGACACCGCCGAAAACGCGAGACGGTCTTTGGAGGAACTGCTAAATGAAGGGCGAACCGCGTTGTCTGACGCGAAGATGAATTTTCAAACTCAGAAAGACGAGTCTGCGGAAATATTTGCTGAGTGGAATAATCAGATTGAAGAACAAGCAGTCCAGTTCAAATCGTTGACTGACGAAAGCAAAATCACTCTTGACCATGTCCAACAGGAGTCGAAAAGAACCCTTCAGAACATCGCCAAGACGTACGAGGAGAAGCTGTCCTTACAAGTCTCGGTAGCATACTGGAAACGAAAGGGGCGAATTCATGGAATATGGGCTATATGGCTTTCCATAGCTACACTTCTACTATTTACGCTCGTGGGCGGAGGACTCTACATGGCTGTGGAGCAAGTCATCGGCGTCGCAACAATCAAGGATGTTGAGGTGTGGAAACTAGTGATGCTGGCGGGTATCGCAACGGTTGGCGTGTGGATTATACGGGTTCTTGTTCGGTTGTTGCTCAGTAATATGCATCTCTATACTGATGCAACTGAACGATGGACTATGTTGCTAACCTATTTAGCCATGATGAGAAAAGGACATCTGCCAGATTCAAATGAGCGACTATTGATTCTTCAAGCTGTTTTCCGCCCATCAGCGACCGGCATAATAAAAGATGACGGAACACCTCCTTTCATGGCTGAATGGCTGAAAAGGGTTACTGGAAATGAGTAATGCGATAGTTTTTTTAACGAATATGCTCACTTGGTTGTGACAGTGAGAATTCGAACAAGAATGAAACATTATTACAACCCGCTTTATATAAGCATATTATGTGTGAATATTGAACGAGATGTTTTTAAAGTGGGGCAATAGGTAGTTTACTTTTATAAATTGCGCAGTGTGACATTTTATAGATGACAGGAAAAGAAGATGACCGATCCCAATACGTCAATTAGGGACTTCCTTGTCAAGAACGGCCCATGTTTATCATCAGACCTCAAAGCTGCCCTAGTTAAAAAGGGAGTGTCTGAAGTTAACATACGACAACGCCTAAGCCGTGCAGGTGGTGATATCCATCGTCTTGTAGGTTTGAACCTTCCGAAGCGAACAGCATTCTTTTACCTTGAAAGGCAGTATAAATCTGCGGACTATTGGCGAAACTTGCTTCATGCAATGACTCAAACTAATTCTGCTCATGGAACTGCAATCCATGGGCTACTGGCACGCGATGGCATTATAAAAAAGTCCGAGTTTGATATTGTCAGCGGTGCGCCTCAACGCCTCACGAAGCACATTCCTAGTTCAGCCATCTTAGATCAGTTGTGCACAACCGGTTTTCTCAAGATAGAGAGCCATGATGTGTTAGGGAAATGCGTACTCATTGATTCACGCTGCAATCTGGCTAACCCAACTTACACCTCATTACGAAACAGATTGATTGTCGAAGATGTATTGTTAGCGGCTTTGTCCGAATGGGTACGAAAGACGGGGTTGGGTAGTTTTAATAAAGTCCACAGGAAAACCGACAGTACGCCAGTCCCACAATTCGGATCATTCGCTTGGGACATGACAGCGCCCTCGTATGTTCATCCGCTTGTTTCCGTTCACAAGGATCAACCTCCAACTTCAGGTTTTGTCGTTGCTGATGTGATTGTTGATCGGGAAGTGTCCCAAGATGATGTCCGGTATTTCATTCGGAAGTGCAGCACAATGCGTGCACTCAGAAATACACGTCCGTTTATGGCTATCATGCTTGCGGACCGATTTGAGAGGGATGCTTTTGTACAAGGCAAGTCCGCCGGCGTTCTTTTTACAACACCGGATGTACTTTTTGGTCAGCAAATAGCAGAGTCGCTAAAGGCTCTAATATCAACTCTGAATAACGCCGCAAAGTACGCTACTGTTGATCCTGATAAGGTGATGTATCTTCTATCAAATTTATCGTCAATAGAAGGGGCTGCTATAAATCTGCGTGGTGCGTTATTTGAACTCGTAGTTGGGCATTTGGTTTCTAAGCTGGAAGGTGGAGGGATAGATATTGGGATGCATGTTAAATCCCCCGAGGGAAAATCCGCAGAGATTGATGTTCGGCTGGCGAAGGGTGATCACGAAGTGAGGAGTTACGAATGCAAAGCGAAAGCGGCAAGAACACAAGTTTCGCTAGATGAGGTTCAGAGATGGGCAGACGTGAAAGTTCCCGTGATTCGGGACGCCCTGCTTTCCGAAAAACGATTTCAAAATTGCCGTATGTTTTTTGAATTTTGGACTACTGGAACTTTCTGTTCAGAGGCCGTTAGTTTCTTGGAATTAAAACGAACCAGCATAAAAAAATATGTAATTCAGTGGAAAGATGGCTCTGAAGTCCTATCCTCTGCGAGAGAAGCCAAATCTTCGCCTATGGTGGCTATCTTAAATCAGCACTATCTAGAACACGTGTTAAAATAAAAGTCTTTGTAGGTGTGACTTCCCCTTTATTTCAAGTCTGTTTGATGCCTTCCCATCCAACAGCAAACGAAATCCTTCTCATCTGCTCTGCTGTATGCTCTGGCCGGAGATGCCCATAGACATTATTAATCATGTCGGTGGATGAATGCCCAACCCAACGGGCAACGGTCAGCATATCCACGCCCGCCATTAAGCATGATTTGGGATTGGTGGCAGACATGTATATCTCCATCATTATACATGTGATCTACGGAAGCTCTTCGAAAGCCTCTTTTGTAAAATCCAATTCCAATGATTCTTTTTTGGGTGGACGCTTTGCGTTCATCAACGCAATTTCTTTGTCTATCTTCAGCAGGCTTTCATGCCCTAATTTGTTTAAAGTATCGGCATAGTTATACTGGCTTCGCTTAGCTATAATGGCCGAAAGGATTTTATTGAAGGAGTTAATGTGTGATAACAGCTCGTACATTAGTTCAATTGTCAGAGACTTTGCCCGTATTAGTTGCTTTGCACGTGTAATCCGTTCAGAAAGAGAACGAAATATTATTTCATTATCGTGGTATTGGTAGCGACGTTTCAACCAAGCAAGTTTGGCCTTCCTTGCTCGATTTTCTCGTGAAATCCTATCCCAATCTAATTGAGTCATAGACCACCCCTTCCCTGATGCTGTGGTTATGTTAGCACCTTGAATTACTATTCGATCTCGCTTATCTCCCAAAACTTACAAACATCTCTAATCTCCATCTCAAAAAGGGAATCCCAAGCAAAGCAGGCATTACGGACAATTGAGTTCAGATCATCCACAACCGCTTTTACCTTTTCGATAAGAATCCGTTCTTGTCCAAACTTCAGCTTTAGCGCTCGAATGTTGAAGAACTCATATCCCAGTCCGCTTTTTCGGAGTTCATTATGAGCGATTAATTTATCTCTGATTCTTGCGTAGCCTTGAAGAGCTGCTGACGAAACAATTTCATCGGCGGTTTTGAATAAACGTTCTCGTAGCACTGCAAATTTACACTTACCAGCCTCTTCAGCATCACGTCCATAAACTTTCCATATTAGGTCTCCGGCTTTGCAGGTTTGAGGCAACATCTGCCGTGCGTATTTGTCCTCCAGAACCTGAAGCATAACAGGATCACGAAGAGCCTGCATGATTGTCCGAATTGATGGCGTTCGATCATCCTTATCATCACAAATTTTCACGAGTTCAAGGATTAGATTCAAATAGAGAATATCTCTGAGCCTTTCAAATCCGGCAGTCTTTTGTTCAATTGCTATGCGCTTGAGAAGTGTGTGATTGGCGAGCATAGGGCGCACGAACAGAAACTGCGAATACGCTCGAACCAGCAGCTCTTGAAGTGATTTAACGTGGTTCTCAATCTTCTTCAGTCTATCCCTGTTCTGGCGAGTTCCCATTTTTGTCCCAGATAAGTTTGTCGAACTTAGAAGTTATCATGCTACATGAATTCGCACTAAAGGGAAACACCAAGATGGTTTCACGGCTCCATCGGAATCTACTGGAATGAAACTCGGCATAATCATGGACTTGGCAGAACCCATCCTCTATTTATTAAGCTTCAATTCCGCAACTGAATCCCCTACCCTCATATCAGGAGGTCCTTGATGAGAATATCAACGCCGTGGATGCTTTCGCTCTGCCTTGCCATCGTGCTTCCCACTATGTGCCCCGCCCAAGACCAACTCGACGACAAACTAAGCTTGGTTCTGCCCGATATACAATTCAGGGCAACGCCGCTTAAGCGTAAGCGTCCGGTGAACCCAGGGCGAGATCAAGCGGGGGCGTGGGCCTTTTGGAATTGGGCGGGCAGCAGTTCGTCGATTTGTCGGGCGGGG
>MHBK01000011.1 GCA_001804865.1 Lentisphaerae bacterium GWF2_57_35 | reverse complement strand
CTATCGGATGAAAGAACAAATCTGACCGCTCTCAAGCCCCGCCAGCCCGCACCCCGCTGCGCTGGCGGTTTTTAAACCGATGACTTTTGTCGCATCTTTCCACCGGCGCGGACAAAGGGGGCTCATCTATCCTGTGTGTAGCGCATCAGTCGGCTTCAGGTGTTGGGTGCATAGCCGGTGGCTTGTCCGCGTCTATCAAAACAGGCGTTTAATTGTATTTGAATGACAGCAGAAAGACGTCAACCCTCTTCAGGGGCTTATTGTCGCACGATTTGTATCGTACGACATCCTGACGTAAAGTGCTAAAACCGCATGAATTCGCTTGCGGTTAATGGGATGAATATGGTTAGGTACGCATCCTTATGGGATTTAAGTGGGCTTTTACCCATATGGAACAGCAAGATTAAAGGCCTGGAAATCAAACAAGTTAGTTATGGAAAACGTAAAACCAAAAAAGAAGCAGATCGACCTCAATCCAAAACAGTTCGAGGGCGATGAACGCGCCGCCATGACGGCGATGTACGAAGAGACTCTTAAGCATTTTTCTGAGGGGTCCATTGTCAGGGGAACCGTGCTTGAAGTCCGTCCTACCGAAGTCTTGGTCGATATCGGATACAAATCCGAGGGTCTGATCCCGGCTAATGAATTCCGAGATATTTCCGCCATCAAGCCTGGGGATCATCTTGAAGTTCTTCTCGAAAATCTGGAAGACGATGACGGCATGGTCATTCTCAGCAAGCAGCGCGCAGAGCAACAGAGGAATTGGGATCGCGTGTTGGAGACCTGTGTAGAAGGCAGCATGATTGAAGGTGTCGTCAAGGGCCGCGTCAAGGGCGGGCTGTTGGTCGATGTCGGCGTCGATGCATTTCTTCCGGGCTCTCAGATCGATGTTGTGCCTGTTCGTAATCTCGACGACATGATCAACAAGACGTACGACTTCAAAATTTTGAAGATCAACAAGGATCGCCGGAACATCGTGCTGTCCCGCAGAGAGCTGCTGGAAGAGCGTCGCCGCGATCAGAAGAAACGTCTGCTTACCGAAATTCAGGTGGGTCAGGCTCGCAAGGGTGTGGTCAAGAACATCACCGACTTCGGCGCCTTCGTCGATCTCGCCGGCATGGATGGCTTGCTCCATATCACGGATATGAGCTGGGGCCGCATCAATCATCCGTCCGAGGTGGTGCATGTCGGACAGGAAATCGAAGTCGTCATTCTCGACGTCAATCTGGAGAAGGAACGAATTTCGCTGGGTCTCAAACAGAAGCAGCAAAATCCGTGGGACGAGATCGAAGCCAAGTATCCCATTGGAACCCGGGTTCGCGGTCGCGTGGTCAATCTGGTTCCTTATGGCGCCTTCGTTCAGTTGGAAGAAGGAGTCGAGGGTTTGGTTCACGTCTCGGAAATTTCCTGGACCAAGCGTGTGGCTCGGGCCTCCGATGTGCTCACCGTGGGCGATACCGTCGAAGCGGTCGTACTGAACGTCAACAAAGACGAACAGAAGATCTCGCTGGGCATTCGTCAAACGGAAGCCAATCCTTGGGATCTGGTGGCTGAGAAGTATCCGATCGGCGCCCGCGTGCGCGGCAAGGTGCGCAACTTCACGAACTACGGCGCGTTTGTCGAACTGCAGGAAGGCGTGGATGGAATGATTCACGTTTCCGACATGTCCTGGACCCGCAAGGTCAACCATCCTTCGGAAGTTTTGAAGAAGGGCGACGAGATCGATGCGGTGGTTTTGGAAGTCGATTCGACGAATCAGCGGATCAGTTTGGGGCTCAAGCAGGCCCAGGACGATCCCTGGACGAGCATTTCTTCCCGTTACACCATTGGTCAGATGGTGAAGGGCAAGGTGACCAAGTTGGCCTCCTTCGGCGCCTTTGTTGAAATCGAAGAAGGGGTCGATGGCTTGGTGCATATCAGCCAGATCAGCGAAGAACGCGTCCAGAAGGTGCGCGATGTTCTTCAGCCGGGTCAGGAAGTGGAAGCCCGCGTGATCAAGATCGATCCGGTTGAACGCCGGATTGGTTTGAGCATCAAGGCGGCCAAGATGGCCGACGAGGAATTCCACGTTAGCGAGGAAATGCTCGAAGGTCTACGTCCGGGTGAAGATCTGGTGGATCTCGCCGGCGCCTTCGATGCCGCCATGGGAGCCTCTTCCGAATCCAAGGAAGAATGGCGTCCGGGCGACAAGGGCGAAGATCGACGCTAATTAAGAAGTATCAAGTTATTCAGAATCAGCCGGGAGAATATTCTCCCGGCTGATTTGTTTTATCAGGGTCGATGCCTGAACCAGCTCGACGTCGGGATGTTTTTCAATAAATATCTTCAGGGCCTTGAGCATCGGCGTGCGGGTTGCATGTCCAATCCCAACGGCATATCCGCGTTTGCGGGCAACTTGAGTCAGGTTTTTCAAGTATCACGATGAACGGCATTAAATAGAATCGCTTGTATTGCATGGGTCTTCGCGTATATGCTCCCACAGATTTCTGACTTTAAAGGGCATGGGTATATGAAAATGGATGTACAACAGCAATTAAATTATTTGGCGCATCGATCTGTTGATTTGCATTCAGCGGATGAATTAAAGGCTAAGCTGGAAGCCAGCGTGAAAGAAAGCCGGCCTCTTCGCATCAAATACGGCGCCGATCCGTCGGCTCCGGACATTCATCTCGGCCATGTTGTGGGCTTGAACAAACTTCGCGAGTTTCAGGATTGCGGACACACGGTTGTTTTTATCATTGGCGATTTTACGGGCATGATTGGCGATCCTTCGGGTCGCTCCCAGACGCGTAAATCTCTTTCGCGCGAACAAGTACAGGTTAATGCGAAATCTTATCAGGAACAGGTCTTTAAAATCCTGGATCCTGCCCGCACGGAGACCCGTTTCAACTCTGAGTGGCTGTCTCCGATGCATTTCGAAGACGTGATCCGGCTATCTGCGCACGTAACCGTGGCGCAAATGTTGGCTCGCGACGATTTTTCCAAGCGCTATGCCGCACAGCAGCCCATTTCACTGGTCGAGTTTCTGTATCCTCTGGTGCAGGCCTACGATTCCGTGATGGTGAACGCCGATGTTGAGTTGGGTGGGACCGATCAGCTTTTTAATTTACTCCTCGGCCGCGAGCTGCAGAAAGTTTATGGGCAGCCTGCACAGGTTGCCATGACGCTTCCTTTGCTCGAAGGGTTGGATGGCGTCAATAAGATGAGCAAGAGCCTGGGTAATTACATCGGCGTCAATGAAGCTTCTCGGGAAATCTTCGGCAAAACCATGTCCGTCAGCGACGACCTGATGTGGCGTTATTTCTCATTGGTCCTTTGCATGCCGCGGGATGAGTTGTCCACTTTGCAGCAGTCGGTGGCGTCAGGTCAGCGGCATCCTCGTGATGTAAAAGACGAGCTGGCCCGGAAAGTGGTTGCGAAATTCCATGGGGAAACGGCAGCCCAGGAAGCATCTTCCGAGTTTGCTCGTATTTTTTCCAAAAACCAATTGCCGGACGATATTCCGACGATCACGTTGCCATCAGAACTCGTTCATGATGGGAAGGTGGGTATTCTCGCCCTCATTGTTCACGCCGGTCTGGCCGCGAGCAATGGAGAAGCGCGACGCCTGGTTCAGCAGGGGGCCGTTCATGTCGATGACCAGAAAATAATCGATTTCAAGGAACCGATTGAAGTCAAACCTGGCTGTGTGATTCGATGTGGCAAGCGAGGTTTTGCCCGGCTCGCGTGAGACCCCTAACTTTCCAATCATTGGAAAAGTCTTGCAGATGTTTTCCAATGATTGGACTTTTCTCTTTCTTGTTTAGCAATCCTTGGAAAGGTCTAACCCCCATTCCGATTCAGATCCACATTGTAGAATTTTACTTGGCTGGTACTTCCGCTTTTCTTTGCAAGGTATGCTTTGATAGATTCATTCGATTGTTAAATATCAGAGTAATAAGCATTTTTTTACGTAGGATGTAGGTAAATTCATTACAAGCTATTGCCGCTTAAGTCGATTGCTACTGAAGCATTTTTAGGCAAACGCGATTTATTTCTTGAATTCATCCGTGTTTAGACGTTACTTTTGAATCCCCATCGGGAGGTTCTGGTTAATCCACCTCGCAAATTCACCTTAAGGTTCGGTTACAGAAGGGAAAAGGTATGCATTCTTCACGCACGTTTTCAGCGCTGTTTCATCATGATCATAAAAAGAATTTTTGTAGCGGAAGAATGCGTTGTCACGCAACGGTCGCATTGGCATGGATAGTATTTCTGTTTTCGTTGCAGATGTCTTCTTTGGCCGGCAGCGTATCGAAGCCGGTAGGGTTTATCCGCTTGGGCATTCCTCCCAGCAGCGATGTTCTAACTTCCACGCCGTTTAATATGTCTAGCAACTCGATTAACGAGGTCATGCGAGGACAGTTGACGGGATCGTCGAATGAGCTGAATGCCGATCATGTCATTAAATGGGACGCCGTCAATCAACAGTATGAAACGGCCTTTAAAGCGGATGGAACGGGGTTATCCAGCTTGGATGGATACTGGTTTAGCGATGGGGAGACTTGGACCCCTTCAACCTTGTCGTTATTGCCCGGCGAAGCGTTTTGGATCGAGAGCCGTCAGATCTCGACTCAACACGTTTTTTTGGTCGGACATCTTGTCCTCGCAGAAACGAATTCCGTGACTCTATTCCCTGCACTCAATCTTTTCAGTTATCCCTTCAGCTCGAAGATTGCGCTTAATTCCACGCGATTGGCGGCTCACGGCGCTCATGGCGCGTTGAACCTGACGAACTCCGATAAGATCACGGAATCGCTTCATGGCCGGAACTTCTGGCTGTTGGACGATGCAGTATCTTCGAATCATCTCAAGTGGTTGGATGAGGATAACGTGCTGGCCAACGAGGAGCTGACGCTGGGAAAAGGTTATTGGTACAATCGAGCGGCGACCAATTTCTTTGCCTGGAATGAATCGAGACCCTATCCGGATGTTTTTTCATCCAATTCGCTGCCTCCGCAGGTAACGGGCTTTGCCCTGAATTCGGCAGGAGACGAACTCACTTTGTCCATCTGCGCTGAAGGAACCACGGGAGAAGTATTGGAGATTTTCTGCCAGGATGTCGACCCGACGGGGCTTTTTGACAGCACCAATGGTTGGACGATCGCCGCCTCGGCCCTTGCCACGGGCGGAAGCACCAATTTGAACTGGACGGATAACGGCTCGGACGGACGAGGGAAAGTCAATACGGTCTTTGCGCGATTCTATCTGGTTGGACGAGCGGATATCGATGCGGATGCGGATGGCGTATCGGATGCGAGGGAGATTTTCATTACGCATAAGAATCCATTGGCGGCGAACAGCTATTCTTTTGCGGATAGTGCGCCCAGGACTCCTTGCCGGATTGAAGCGGAAGATTTCAACAGGGGTGGAAGAGGGGTGGCGTATAACGATACGTCTTTAGGCAATGCCGGGGGCCAATACCGGACGAACGAAAGCGTGGACATCTATACGACGGCGGATGCCGGCGAAGGCTATCACGTCTACTGCAACGCGAATGCGGAATGGATGGATTATACGATTAATGTAGCGGCCTCGGGAACGTATGACCTGGCCTTGAGAGTGGCGACGCCTTACGCCGACCGCAAGGCCCGGATCTGGATCGACGGCACGGATGTCAGCGGAGCGGTGACGCTGCCTCAGACGGGAAGCTGGGAGATCTTCCAGGACGCGGTGATTGCCGGGCTTAATCTTTCGGCCGGGCCGCACGTCGTGCGGGTGGAGACGGTCAATTACCTCTTTTATCTGAATCGAA
The DNA here is from genome assembly GCA_001804865.1 of Lentisphaerae bacterium GWF2_57_35. Lineage (GTDB taxonomy): Bacteria > Verrucomicrobiota > Kiritimatiellia > CAIQIC01 > GWF2-57-35 > GWF2-57-35. The sequence goes on along the minus strand of MHBK01000011.1, from coordinate 1,830 downwards.
TCGATATTGGGACTCCGGGCACGGTAGGGCCGGAAGCGCAAGGTTCGTGGGGTGGGGGCGCCTGGGCCGTGCCTGGACGCATCGAAGCGGAAGCGTTCGATGTCGGGGGAGCAGGACGTGCGTACTTGGACACGACGAAAGGCAATGCCGGAGGGCAGTGCCGGACCAACGACCATGTGGACATTTATACGACGGCGGACGTGAGCGGGGATTATCACGTTTACTGCAACGCGAATACGGAATGGATGGAATATTCGGTCGATGTGGCGGTCTCGGGAACGTATGACCTGGCCTTGAGAGTGGCAACGCCTTACGCCGACCGCAAGGCCCGGATCTGGATCGACGGCACGGATGTCAGCGGAGCGGTGACGCTGCCTCAGACGGGAAGCTGGGAGATCTTCCAGGATGCGGTGGTTGCCGGGCTTAATCTTGCGGCCGGACCGCACGTCGTGCGGGTGGAGACGGTCAATTACCTCTTTTATCTGAATCGAATCGATATTGGGACTCCGGGCACGGTAGGGCCGGAAGCGCAAGGTTCGTGGGGTGGGGGCGCCTGGGCCGTGCCTGGACGCATCGAAGCGGAAGCGTTCGATGTCGGGGGAGCAGGACGTGCGTACTTGGACACGACGAAAGGCAATGCCGGAGGGCAGTGCCGGACCAACGACCATGTGGACATTTATACGACGGCGGACGTGAGCGGGGATTATCACGTTTACTGCAACGCGAATACGGAATGGATGGAATATTCGGTCGATGTGGCGGTCTCGGGAACGTATGACCTGGCCTTGAGAGTGGCAACGCCTTACGCCGACCGCAAGGCCCGGATCTGGATCGACGGCACGGATGTCAGCGGAGCGGTGACGCTGCCTCAGACGGGAAGCTGGGAGATCTTCCAGGACGCGGTGATTGCCGGGCTTAATCTTTCGGCCGGGCCGCACGTCGTGCGGGTGGAGACGGTCAATTACCTCTTTTATCTGAATCGAATCGATATTGGGACTCCGGGCACGGTAGGGCCGGATGCGCAAGGGCCGTTGGGGGGAAGCGCCTGGGCCGTGCCTGGACGCATCGAAGCGGAAGCGTTCGATGTCGGGGGAGCAGGAAGTGCGTACTTGGACACGACGAAAGGCAACGCCGGAGGGCAGTGCCGGACGAACGAGCATGTGGACGTTTATGCAACGGCAGATGTGGGGGGCGGCTATCACGTCTACTGCAATGCAAATACGGAATGGCTGGAATACACCGTCGATGTGGCGGTTTCAGGAACGTATGACCTGGCCTTGAGAGTGGCGACGCCTTACGCCGACCGCAAGGCCCGGGTTTGGATCGACGGCGCGGACGTCAGCGGCGTAGTGCTGTTGCCTCAGACCGGCAGTTGGCAAATTTATCAAGATGCTTTGATCGAAGGTTTGAACCTGACCGAGGGGCCGCATGTAATGCGTGTTGAAACGGTTAATTACCTCTTCTATTTAAATCGAGTAGATATCGGTTTGCCTGGAACCGTCGGTTCTGAAGCTCGTCGTCCATTTGGCGGAGTGGCTCGTGCTGTGCCGGGAGTGATCGAGGCAGAAGACTTCGATACGGGTGGAGCTGATGCGGCCTATTTAGACACGACGGCAGGCAATGCCGGAGGCCAGTACCGGACGAACGAGCATGTGGACGTCTATACGACGGCGGACGTGGGCGAAGGTTATCTCGTCTATTGTAATGCAAACACGGAATGGCTGGAATATACCGTTGATGTGGCCGCCTCGGGAACTTACGATTTAGCCTTGAGAGTGGCGACGCCTTACGCCGACCGCAAGGCCCGGATCTGGATCGATGGCGCCGATG
>MHBK01000010.1 GCA_001804865.1 Lentisphaerae bacterium GWF2_57_35 | reverse complement strand
AATGAGAGAGCAGATGGTGAGGATTCTTTGCATAAAGACTACTTCGGAGGCGCTTCATGGACGATCGAATCGTGGAATTTGAGGGATGGGAAAAGGTCTTAAAGGACACGGTGCCGGTTAAGCTTCAGGCGGACTATCGGGAAGCGGTTGTGAAGTTTCGGTATTGGCTTTGGGAGACCCGGAAGAAGGCGACGGTCGAGGGGTTTATGGAGCATCTGGCGTGGAAGAAGTCGTACTTGTCGCCGGAGCGCTATGAAACGCGACGACAAGCTTTGCGTTGGTATTACGACAAGGGGCGCAAAGTGCCGGTGGAGCGCCCTACGGTTACCAGGAGCCCAGGAGATTCCGCTGCATTAAATACGAGTCGACAGGGGGTGAAAAAAAACGCCGGGGGAAAGCTTGCGGAGATTAACGATGTGCCGAGTTTGGGGCGGTTGGATCTGGGGGGGGCGGCTTGGGAACGCAAGCTGGTGGAGCGTATCCGGGAGCTGCATCTGGCGTGGAAGACGGAAAAGACGTATCGGCAATGGGCTTGGCAACTGGCGCGCTTTTGCGAACCAAAACCGGTCGAGGAGTTGACGCACGAGGATTTGCGAGGGTGGTTTTCGCATCTGGCGGTAAAGGGTCGGGTGGCGGTGGCGACGCAGAAGCAGGCGTTGAATGCGGGGGTGTTTTTGTTTCGAGAAGCCCTGAAGAGGGAGCCCGGAGATTTCAGCGATTTTGTTCGTTCAAACAAGCATCGGAATGTGCCCTCGGTGTTGACCAGGGAGGAGTGCGCAGAACTCTTCTCGTTGCTCTCGGGCACATCGCGACTGATGGCGGAACTGATGTATGGGGCGGGGTTGAGGTTGTCGGAGTTGTTGCGCTTGCGGGTGCAGGACGTGGACTTGTCGCGGCTGCAATTGGCGGTGCGTGCCGGGAAGGGCAACAAGGACCGGCTGACGATGATTCCTCGGTCGTTGGCTCCGCGTTTACGCGAGCATCGCGAGCGGCTGCGCGAACTGCATCGGAAGGATCGGGAGGCGGGCGTGGCGGGGGTGTTTTTGCCGGAGGCGCTGGAGCGCAAGTGGCCGACGGCAGGGGAGAAATTCGAGTGGTTCTGGTTTTTCCCTTCGCGCAATCTGATGAGCGATCCGCGCAGCGGGGTGGTGCGGCGTCATCATGTGCTGGACGTGTCGTTTCAGAAGGCGATCCGGGAGGCGGCGAAGAAGGCCCGGCTGGACAAGAAGATCACGCCGCATACGTTGCGGCACAGCTTCGCGACGCATCTGCTGGAAAACGGGACCGGCATCCGGGATTTGCAGGATTTGCTGGGGCATGCGAACGTCAATACCACGCAGATTTATTTGCACACGGCCAAGCAGACCGGCGTGGGGATCCGCAGTCCGTTGGATTAAACCGCAAGCCAATTTGAGGGGGCCTATAAGCTCGTATGCCGCGGCCGGTCTGTTCACGCAACGCGGATGGGCTGGGGGAGGAGCACTGTGAATTCCGCCCACTGGCCTGGCTCCGAACGGGCGGAGATGCGTCCGCCGTGGAGTTGGACGATGCGCCAGCAGGTGTACAAGCCGATGCCGGTGCCTTTTTGTTCGCGAGCGCCCGGGGTCTTTAAACGCGAAAACTTGCGGAAGAGTTTGTCGCGATCCGCTTCCTGAAACCCGGGGCCTTCGTTCCAGACGGAAACGGAAAAGTCCTTGTCGGTGCGCCGGCCGGTTACGCGAATCCGGCCTTCGGATTTTCCATACTTGGCGGCATTGTTCAACAGGTTCACGAGCACGATCTCCAGCAGGCTCGGATCGCCTTCGATCGCGAAGCTTTCTTCGGGCCATGTGAGCGTCATGTGTCTTTGCTGGATCAAATCCTGTGTGACGGACACGGCCGGCGTCAGAATTTCTTTCATGAAATCGACTTGTTTGGCCACATGGATATGCAATGGTCCGCTTTCGATGCGGGCCAGGTCCAGATATTCCCGGATCAGGGCCATGAGATAGCCGGCCTTGTGTTCGATTTTATTCAGCCATTCGGCTTGGCGGGGGGTGAGCGGGTCCATGTATCCGTCGGTCAACAGGCGTGTGCTGGTGATGATTGAGGCGAGGGGGTTTTTCAATTCGTGGCTGACGAACGCCAGCATCTCCAGATAGGCTTGGTTGGCGGTGCGGAGTTGTTCGATCTGCCAGGCTTTTTCGACGGCCTGGCTGAGGCGTTCGGCCATGCGAAGATGCAGCAGTGCCTGATGTTCGTCGTAGGCGCAGGGGCGTCGCGAGCTGCGAAACATCACGCCGACCACGCGGCCTTCGACCGTCAGGGGGCAGGTCATGTTGGAGCGGACCCCTTCCTGGACCAACAACTGGGTCGAGCGGCTGTCCGGGTGTTCACGGAGGTAGGCTTCCAAATCGTTGATGATCCGGACCACGCCCCGGTCGACGATTTCCTTTAGGGAACTGCCGGCGATATTCTCCATGTAGCCGGTTTTCAGGACCACCGGGTCATAGCGGGTTTCGACCGAATAGGCGACGGCGCGCTGTCCGTCTTCTTCGAAAAACGCCAGTCCGATGCGGTCGCAAGGGAAGGTCCGGGCTCCGGCGTTCAGTAAATATGCGATCAAATCCTTCAACGATTCCTTGCCGGCGACTTTTTGATTGATCGTGTCGAGCATGGCCTGTTCGTCGGCGGCGATGCCGCCGCCGTTTCGTTCGATTTCACTGGGCGTCAGATAAACGAGAATGGATGAGTCGGCCGTTGTCATGATGGGCCTTTCTTTACACTCGAAAAAAACGAAACAACAGCAAAAAACTGTTTCATTGGCGCGTTTCCCCCTGTAGAGTAAATATGAACGGAAAAGTCATGTAATGCAATGGAGCGGAAAGATCGAGGGTGTCCGCTAACAATTAGGGGGGAAGTTTGCATTCAACCCGCGTCGCACAAAACGCAAAAAACCGATCCGGCGAGCGTCTCATATCCCGCCAAACCCATCACTATGAGGTTGAGCCATGAGCGAGTTTGAAAACACCATCCACACCATCTGCGAATCGTACGGCGGCGATCGCGCCCGCATGATGGATATCGTTCGCGATGTCCATGAAAAATACGGCTGTTGCTCCGGCAAGGCCATGAATTTGATCGCCCGTGGAACCGGCGCCCATCGCGTCGAGGTCCAAAGCGTGGTGACCTTTTACGCATTCTATTCCGAAAAACCCAAGGGGCGGGTGGTGATCCGTCTGTGCAACGACATCGTGGATACGATGTTCGGCATCGAACATGTGGCGCGGGCTTTCTCCGAGGAATTGGGCATTGGGTTTGGAGAAACGACCGCGGACGGGCGTTTTACGTTGGAATACACCCCTTGCATCGGCATGAGCGACCAGGCCCCCGCGGCGCTCATCAACGAGGTTGTCGTCACAAGTCTTTCGTCGGATAGCGTCCGGGGCATCGTCCGCACGCTTCGGGAATCCGGCGACCCGCAAAAACTTGTGCGCCGGTTGGGCGACGGCAACAACGCGCACAAGCTGGTCCGGGCCATGGTTCAGAATGGGCTGCGGAAAAAAGGGCCGGTGGTTTTTGCGGAGATGGAATCGGGCAATGCGCTGCGCAAGGCGCTGGCGTTGAGTCCTGTCGAAGTCATTCGCGATATCAAGACCGCTCGCCTGCGCGGGCGCGGCGGCGCGGGTTTTCCGGCCGGCATGAAGTGGGAATTTACCCGGGCCGCCGACGGCGACCGTAAATTCGTCATGTGCAATGCCGATGAGGGCGAGCCGGGGACGTTCAAGGATCGGGTGATTCTGACGGAGCGCGCGGATCTGATGCTCGAAGGCATGGCCATTGCCGGCTATGCCATTGGCGCCCAGGAAGGAATTATCTACCTGCGCGGCGAATATGCCTACCTGCGGAAATTTTTGGAAAACGTCATCGAAAATCGCCGCCGGGACGGTTTTTTGGGCAAAGACATCCTCGGCAAGAAAGGCTTTCATTTCGACGTGCGCATTCAGTTGGGCGCGGGCGCGTATGTTTGCGGCGAGGAAACGGCGCTGATCAGTTCCTGCGAAGGCCTGCGCGGGGATCCGAAAACCCGGCCTCCTTTTCCGGCGCAGAAGGGCTACCTGGAGCAGCCCACGGTCGTCAACAACGTGGAGACGTTCTGCTGCGTCGCCCGCATCCTCGAAAAAGGTCCCGGCTGGTTTGTGGAAATGGGGAGCAAGGGCAGCCCCGGCACCAAGGTGCTGAGCATTTCCGGCGACTGCAACAGTCCCGGCGTTTACGAATTCCCGATGGGCGTGACGATGGCCGAAGTGCTGCGGGAAGCCGGCGCCGACGACGTGCAGGCCGTGCAGGTCGGCGGCCCTTCCCGCGAAATCGTCGGGCCGGAAGGCTTCGAGCGGGTCATCTGCTTCGACGATCTGGCGACCGGCGGCGCGATCGTCATTCTGAACAGCAGCCGGAACATTACGGAGATGGCCCGAAAATACATGGATTTCTTCGTCGAGGAGAGTTGCGGCTACTGCACGCCCTGCCGCGTGGGGAATGTCCTGATGATGAAAAAACTCGAAGACATTCTCGACGGCAAAGGCCAGTTGTCCGATCTCGACTATCTCCATGACCTGGCTGAAACCGTCAAGACGGCCAGCCGGTGCGGGCTGGGGCAGGCGTCGCCCAATCCCATCCTGACGACCTTGGAGCGGTTTCGTCCGTTTTACGAAAAATTGCTCCGGACTCATCCGAAGAACTTCGATCCGTCGTTCGACTTGCGCGCGGCGGTCGCGGAAGCGGAAGGCCTGGTCGGGCGCAAATCGGCGGCGATTGAGACTTAAGGGAGGACATACTCATGACAGATTCCATCACGATCTCCATTGACGGCGTTGAAATTCCAGCCGAGACGCATCACACCATTTTGGAAGCGGCGGACAAGGCCGGCATTTATATCCCCCGGCTGTGCGCCTATCCGGGGTTGAAACCCAACGGCTCCTGCCGGGTCTGTACCGTCCTGGTCAACGGGCGCCCCCAGACCGCTTGCACCACGCCCGTGATGAAGGGCATGGTGATTCAGAACGAAACGCCCGAGCTGAAGCGCCTGCGCAGCAATCTCATCGAGATGCTTTTTGTCGAAGGCAATCACTACTGCATGTTCTGCGAGAAGAGCGGTAACTGCGAGTTGCAGGGCATGGCGTATCGATTGGGAATTAAGACCCCTCATTTCCCTTATCTGGAGCCCAAGCGCGAGATCGATGCGACTCATCCGGATGTCTTGATCGACCACAACCGCTGTATTTTCTGCGGGCGCTGCATCCAGGCCTCCAAGACCTTCGACGGCAAGAACGTCTTTCAGTACATTGGCCGCACCCGCAACAAGAAGGTGGGCGTGAATGCCGACGACGGGTTGGGCGAAACCGATTTTGCCGCGACGGACCGCGCCGCGCAGGTTTGTCCGGTCGGCGCCATCCTGAAGAAGCGGGTCGGTTTTAAAATCCCGATCGGCAAGCGGATTTATGACCGCAGCCCGATCGGTTCCGAAATTGAAGTACAACCCAAGGACGCCGGATCGGCGCAGTAAAAAAGCGAGGGCACGAACATGGAAAAACCCAAAGTGGCAACCACATCGCTGGCCGGCTGTTTCGGCTGTCACATGTCCCTGCTGGACATTGACGAACGCATTCTGCAACTGATCGACTTGGTCGATTTCAACAAATCGCCGATCAACGACATCAAGACCTTCACCGCGCGCTGCGCCGTCGGGCTCATCGAGGGCGGTTGCTGCAACGAAGAGAACGTGCACGTGCTTCAGTTGTTTCGCGAGCATTGCGACATTCTGATCTCCGTTGGCGACTGCGCCACCATGGGCGGCATTCCGGCCTGGCGAAATACGCTGCCGCTCAAGGAATGTTTGGATGAAGCTTACCTCAACGGGCCGACCGTTCACAATCCGTCCGGCCTGATCCCCAACGATCCCGAGCTCCCTTTGATTCTCAACAAGGTTTATCCCTGCCATGAGGTGGTCAAGATCGATTACTTCATTCCGGGCTGTCCGCCGTCGGCGGACGCCCTCTGGGCGGCTTTGACGGCCCTGTTGAGCGGCAAGCCTGTGGACTTGCCTTATGAGCTTTTAAAATACGATTAACCGATTTTCCGGGAAGGAGTCTGCATATGGCGAACGTAGCGACAAACGGCAAGAGGATCGTGATCAGTCCCGTGACCCGCGTGGAAGGGCACGGCAAAGTCACCATTCTGTTGGACGACGACAACAAGGTAACGCAGGCGCGCTTGCACATCGTCGAGTTTCGTGGATTCGAGCGGTTTGTCCAGGGGCGGCCTTTCTGGGAAATTCCGGTGTTGGTCCAGCGGCTGTGCGGCATCTGCCCGGTGAGCCATCACTTGGCCGCGGCCAAGGCGATGGATCGGATTGTCGGCGGCGAGAAGCTGACCCCCACCGCCGAAAAAATCCGCCGGTTGATGCATTATGGCCAAACCCTGCAATCGCATGCCTTGCACTTTTTCCATCTGGTCTCGCCGGACCTGCTGTTTGGTTTCGACGCCGATCCTGAGATCCGGAACGTCATCGGCGTGGCCCGTAAATTCCCCGAACTGGCCGTGCAGGGCGTGATGATGCGGAAATACGGCCAGGAGCTGATCAAGGCCACGGCCGGAAAGAAGATTCACGGCACCGGCGCGATTCCCGGCGGCGTGAATAAGAATCTTTCCATTGAAGAACGCGACGGTTTTCTCAAGGACCTGCCGCAAATCGTGCAATGGGCGCGCTCGGCGCTCAAGCTGGCGAAGGAGTACACCTCCGAGCACTTGAAGGAGCTGGCCGATTTCGGCACGTTCGAATCGAATCATCTTTGCCTGGTCGGCCCGTCCGGCGAGCTGGATTTGTATCATGGAAATCTGCGCGCCATCGATGCCGGGGGAAAGACGATCTTCGATCAGGTGGATTACCAGAACTACATCGACTACATCGCCGAGGAAGTAAAGTCGTGGTCCTACATGAAGTTCCCGTTCATCAAATCGTTGGGGCCGGAAAACGGCTGGTACCGGGTGGGACCCTTGGCGCGGATAAACGCCTGCACGTTCATCGATACGCCCGAAGCCGAAGCCGCCCGGCAGGAATTCAAGGCCCTGACCGGCGGAAAACCCAATGCCATGACCATGGCCTATCACTGGGCCCGCATGATCGAACTTCTGCACGCCGCCGAAAAAATCCAAACCCTGCTGCACGATCCGGATTTGCAGGGAACCGATCTGGTCGTCAAGGGCGAACGGCGTTATGAAACCGTCGGACTCGTTGAGGCCCCCCGCGGGACGTTGTTCCATCATTACGAAGTAAACGAACACGATCAGGTCACGCGGTGCAATCTGATCGTTTCGACCACCAACAACAACACCCCGATGAACCGTGCGGTGGAAAAGGTCGCGCGCGATTATCTTTCGGGCACGACCATTACGGAAGGCCTGCTCAACCGCGTCGAAGTGGCGATTCGGGCTTACGATCCGTGCCTTTCCTGCGCCACGCATGCCATGGGGCAGATGCCGCTGGCGGTGGAGTTGCGGGACCGCCGCGGCGAGTTGTTGGATCGTCGCGCGAAAGGAGTCGACGCGCGGTGACGAACGGGATTTCACGCATTCTCGTGATCGGCTACGGGAATCCCGGGCGCCTGGACGACGGCTTGGGACCGGCTTTTGCCGCTGCCGTCGAAGCCCTGCGCATCCCGGGCGTATCGGTGGATTCCGATTATCAACTGAATGTGGAGGACGCCGCAGATTTGGCGGCTTATGATGTGGTTGTTTTTGCCGATGCCGCCGTTAACGGGCCTGAACCTTTTTCGTTTCGCGCCATTCATCCGTCCGAGGACGTTTCCTTCACAACGCACAGCATCGAACCCGAAAGCGTCTTCGGCTTGGCCCGCAGCCTGTTTGGCGCGAGTACGAAAGCTTATGCGCTCGGAATTCGCGGGTACGCCTTCAACGAATTTGGCGAAGGCCTTTCCGAGGGCGCCCAAAGGAATCTCAAGGCGGCTATGCGTTTCCTGGAACCGGTTTTGCGTCAGCGGTCATTTGAACTGGCCGTACAAAAAGAATGCGATACAATGCACATCAATGAGGGCCTATTATGAGAAACGGTAAAAATGTAATTTTGTACATCGATGACGACCAGGACTTTCTGGATTCCATGCGCGTGATTCTTGAAGCCAACGGTTATCTGGTCGACGAAGCCCCTTCCGCTGAGGAAGGCTTGAAGAAGTTCAAGAAGGAACGTCCCGATCTGATCATCGTCGATTTGATGATGGAAGAAATCGATTCCGGCGTCAACTTCGTCAAGGAGTTGAAGCTGCTGAACAACACCGCGCCGGTCTTTATGCTCAGTTCCGCCGGCGATCAATTGAACATGGTGACCAACTACGCGGATCTCGGCTTGGACGGCGTTTTCCAGAAGCCCCTCCATCCGGATAAATTACTCGCTACGCTCAAGGAAAAACTGAAGTAGCCGCCGGGGAAAAATCCGGGCGATGCTTTCAACTTCCGTCGGACTCGTCGATCCACGCCGGCAGCGTAAACCGGAACTCCGTCCATTCGTTGGGGTGGGATTCTACGTCGATGGTTCCCCCGTGCGCTTCGACGATGTGCCGCGTGATGAACAGGCCCAAGCCCGTGCCCTTCGTTCGGCGTCCATCTTTGCCGTCTTCCAGCCGACTGAACTTTTGGAAGAGCCTGTCCATCTTTTCCGGCGGGATGCCGGGGCCTTCGTTGCGCACCGAAAAGCCGGCCAAGGCGCCGTCGCGTTGACAGGAAAGAACGATGGCGCCGCCTTCGCGGCCGTATTTGACGGCGTTGTTGAGCAGATTTTCGAAGACTTCCCGGGTCATGTTGGGATCGGCGCGCAACTGGATTTGCCGGTCGATGCGATTTTCAACGTGCATCTTTTTGGATGCCAGTTGCGGCTGGAGGGCTTCCAGCAGCGGCCCCACCATTTCGTCCTCCACGGCCACCCGTGCCGGCGCCGGGTAAAACTCGCCGCTTTCGATCCGGGACAAATTGAGATAATGCCGGACCATCTCGACCATCCGGTCGCTGTTGGCTTGAATCTGCCGAATGACGCGGGTCTGCTCGCCGGTCAGCGTGCCCAGCGTGCCTTGCAGCAGGGCGTAGGAATAATTCATCACGGACGCCACGGGTCCTTGCAGCTCATGAGAGACAAAGCCCACGACATTCATGTAGCTTTGATTCAAACTCCGGAGCGCTTCGATCGCCCGTTCCTTTTTTTCGTTGGCCTTCTTCAGCCCCATCTCCCGGTCCGCCAGTGCGGCGGCCATGTCGTTGAAAGCCCGGACCAAGCCGTCGGTTTCTTCGCAAACGCCGGTAAGGGCCACCGGCTGGGGATTCTCGCCGTCTTGGAGCGATCGGGAGGCTTTCAACAGGCGATGGATCGGATCGGCCAGGTGGCGGGCAAGGAAATAGGCCAGCGTTAAGGCTCCCAACAAGCCAAAGAGTAAAAGGCCGGCGTAGCGGAGCAGCAGATGAGCTTCCAAATCCCGGAACGGTTTTTCGAGTAGGCCGACATAGAGCATGCCGAGGATTTTCCCGTCGAGATCGCGGATGGGGTCGTAGGCCGTCAGGTGCCAATCGCGGACGACAAAAGCCCGTCCGATCCAGGAGAGCCCGTGGTCCAGCACTTGCTCGGCCACCTCGGCGGAAACACGGGTCCCGACGGCGCGGGTCCCGTTGGTCGTGGTTACGGTGGTTGCCACACGGCAATCGTCAAGGAAGATGGTGACTGTGCCCAATGAAGCGCCCTGATACGTCTCGTTCTTAAACATGACGTTCTTGAGGTTGTCCACGACCCCTTCGTTGCGATTGAGCAAGATGCCGCCATAGAGGACGCCCTCCAAAGCGCCTTCGTGCATAATGGGAACGGCGCCGGCCATCACCAAGCCCTGCCGCTCCTCGTGGCGCGAGTCCGGGCGGGAGCGGGGGGTGACCTCCAGGGTGATATGGGCCTGTTCGGCCAGGGCGGGGGATTCCCGTTCAAGCTCGGACGGGGACAGGATGTCGAACCCCGTTGCCGTTTGGCCGCGAAGCGCGCGGCTGATCATGGCATGGGCGGACAGGTTGTCGCCGGTCTGGTGGGGAGGGGTGGTGCGAAGGACGACGTGTCCGTCGGCGGAGACAATGCCCAGATAATCGAGCCCAAACGTCGTTTGAATGTCGCGGAGGCGGTCTTGCAGGTAGGCGCCTGTCCAGTCTTCGCCTTGAGCGGATTCCAGGACGATCTTTTTCCCGGCGATCAACCGAAGAATAATTTCGATGTCGTGCAGGCGCGCATTTTGCAGCGCCCATGCGCTGCCCAGGTCGAGACGAACGCGATGCTGCGCTTCATCGATCACCTGCCGCTTGATGATCCTGAACCCCACCAGCGTCGACAGTCCTCCCACGACAATGACCAGCAACGCAAAGTATTTAAATAACTTGGTCCTGAGCATAGGGTACAGAAGCCGTCCTCTCGTGGACGGGAGAGCCTCAGGCGCCAAAGATGTATTGCTCCAGATTTTTGATGATGAAGTCCTTCTCCGACACCATGAACTTGACCACATCGCCAATGGAGATGACGCCCATCAGTTGGTTCTTTTCCAGCACGGGAAGATGTCGGATGCGCTTTTGCGTCATGAGCGCCATGCATTCTTCAATGGCGGTTGACGGGCTGACCACGGTAAGGGCCGTGGACATGATCTCTTTGACCAGGGTGGTCTTGGGATTCTTTTCTTTCAGTACAACCTTGCGGACGCAGTCGCGCTCCGAGACGACGCCTACCAACTTGCCTTCCGCATCGACCACCATCAACGATCCGGCGCCCTTTTCAGCCATTCGGCCTATGGCGGCAAAAACGGTTTCTTCCGGATGGGTTGTTAGTACGTCGACGCCCTTGATGCTCAACAATTTTCCAACGGTGCTCATTCTGGGGACCTCCCGTATTTTGATGACCATATTATCTGCCATTCGTCCTGGAAGTACAAGAACCAATATCGTCCTCGTTTTTGCTTGGGGGGTACAGCTTCACGGTCCTCATGTATCGCGGCTACGTAGCCGCCGGCGTAAGCTGGTGGTTTCTTTCCAGTGCCAGACGTTGAGGAGGGGCCGTGTCAAGATGCACCCGTTGCCCGAAGTCATCTTCCAGTTGGCTTTGCGGGTCATAAAGGTTAGATTATTATCCAAAATTTTTGAATGGGGACCGGATCATGATGAAATCAGGACTTTTGCTGATCGACATACAGAACGATTACTTTACGGGCGGCGCTATGCCGTTGGAAGGGATGGAGACGTCCGCGCTCAACGCCGCCGCGCTCCTGCAGAGATTTAGGGACCATCACCGTCCCATTTATCATATTCAACACATGGCCGTCCGGCCGGGCGCCTCGTTTTTTCTTCCGGAAACGCGTGGGATGGAGATTCATTCCTGCGTAATGCCTTTGCCGCCGGAACAGGTTTTTATCAAGCACTATCCCAATAGCTTCAGGGAAACCATGCTGGCCGAGTGCCTGGGCGACGATTCCATAGAGCACCTGGTTATCGGCGGGGCCATGTCTCATATGTGCGTCGACGCGACCGTGCGGGCGGCTTTCGACATGGGGTTTAAATGCACGGTAGTGGAAGATGCGTGTGCGACGCGAGATTTGGAATTCAATGGCCAAAAGGTGGCCGCTCAATCCGTTCATGCAGCTTTCATGGCGGCCTTAGCGACGCCCTATGCCGAGGTTCTGTCCATTAAGCAATATGTTCACCGGTATGAGCCGGCTCCGGAAGCCTCCTGATCGCGTGGGGAACTCTGGGAGCTTTTACGGCGTTTTATTCTGCATCGGACATTCAACCAGCCAGTAAGTCTGGGTCGGCGAGTAATGCTTCCACGCTACGGAAAACGTGCTTCCTCCGGCATCGGGACGAATGAGACGCGCGAGACCGTAATTCTTTTCGCTCAATTCCCGCGAGGGGAGGTCTTTGTCCGCCTCGTCCACCACCCAGAAGCTCATTGAGGGCAAGATCTGATGAGCTGCGCCCAAGGGCGCCGTGAGTTGTTCCCCCTTGAGGGCGGCCTTCGCCTTCAGCGGACGTATTTCCGCCAGACGCCGCAACAAGGCCTCCGACCAATGCCGGCTGGTTTCCAGAACGTTGGTTCGCCCGTTAAACGTCTGCGTTTCAGCCCACAGCACCTCAGCGGTTTCGGTATCCACCAGCCGCACGGATGCGAGCCGGTCGCCGGCCGTTCCCAGTACGCGCGGATAGAGCAACCCGCCGGCAGGAATCAAACGTTGGAGTTGCAAACGTGTTTCCGGATCGCCAAGTCCGGTCGAGCTGATTTCCAATTCTTGCAGGACGTTTTCCAGGATCTCGCGCTCGACGATGCGCACGCCGCCTTGTTGGGTCAGCTCCGAGAGAAGGCAGACGCTCAACAAATCCCCTTGCGCTTCGGCCTCCGTTCCTCCTTGCGGGACCGGCGCGTCCATGAGCGCTATGATGCGCGGCCGTGGAATGGCGGCATCGAACGGGGGGCTGTTCGTGCGGGAATTCAGCGTGGTCTTCAATCGATTCATGATTTCGAAGACTTGTTGATAAGACGAAACTCTGCGTGCAGGGGATAAATAGGCATTCAGCGAATCGCGCAGATCCGCCCCTTCATCGGCGTCGCCGATTTGCTCGATCATTCGCCGGGCGCTGTTGGTGGCGCCTCGGCGGCCCAGCAACGCGGCATACATGGCCGTTTCCATGAGATCCGGTTTCTCGCTGCCGATGGCAGCAGGTTCTTGATCGTCCGGCATCGGAACAGGATTCGCCAGAAGCTGGTCCAGGGCCTTGGCCAGATCGGCTGTGGAGCGATTCTTGGCTACGAAGATGAACTCTCCTCCGGCGTGGGTGGGGACGGCCAGGGGACCCATTCGCACCATCTGTCCCGTTATTTCTCCGACCCTTTTGCGCAGGGCCATCCCGATTTCCGAGGCGGCAAAAATTCCGCCGTCATGATGTCGAAGGAAGTTAAGAAATAGCTGGGCAAAGACGCTGTGGCGGGCGCCGGTATCCTGCACCGGTTCGTAATCGCCGCTGGTGATCAAATAACGCGACGGATGGCACAGCGCCCTGACATACCATGTGTTATCGGCGTTCTTGCCGGCCCTTTCGGGAGGGCTGCGAAAAAGAGAGCCCCCATAACAAGAATCGGCGACGACCAGCACATGACGGGCTTTCGAGCCGCCCAGGATGCGCGTCAAAACGGAATTCCATATCCAATCCTCGCGGGCCGGGCGTCCTTCGATGGAGCTTTTGGCGTCGTACGGAATCCAAAAGCCTTCTCCCAAATCTTTGTCGTAATAGCCATGACCTGCATAATAAACCAGGACGGCGTCCCGCTCGGTTAACAGGCTGAGCTGATCCAAAGCCCCCATGATGCCTTGGCGTGTTGCACTGGATCCAATGAGGCGGGTTACGCTAAAGCCGTAGTGCGATTCCAATTCCGCGGCCACGGCTTGTGCATCTTGCTCGGCGGTGGTCAGAGGGTCCCAGCCTTCTTCACCCGTAACGCGATAGCTGTTGATCCCGATGACGATGGCGCTGTACCGGGGGATCAGATTTGCAGAGGTATACGAGGACAAGCCGGTAGGATCGGAAGACCGAAGGTCCTCCTCGGCGAGAACCCATCCCGCGACCACGAGCGCCAGCAAGGCGCTCCCGAGTCGCGATGGCCAGGGGGTGGCTGTTCTGTAGGCTGTTTTCATAAGATCACGCTTTCTCGTTTATCTGGCGACGGCCCTGAGACCCGGCGTCAAAAGCTTTTCGGCGCCGGCCGGAGTAATTTCGGCCATGCTGGAATGGGCTTGTACCGTTTGCACGCGCAATTCGACGGGTTGCTTGCCGGCCTTGATAACCTGCCCGGTTCCCGAGCTCGATTTCGGATCGAGGGCCAGAAACTTCGCGCCCGGATGGACGCCTTCTCCCGAGCCGGCCGCGAGAACGGCTTTTTTGCGGTCGCATTCCGCGATGCGGGTATCGACCAGCGGGAAGAACTGCTCGATCTTCGACACCAGGCCATCGAGTTGATAGCGCAGCTCGTCCAAGGATTTGTCGCTATAGACATCCGTCCCGTAGAGCACTTCCCTCTGTTCGGTGTCGATGACGCGCAGATAAACGGTTACGCCCTCTCCGTTGTTGAATACGGTCCCGGACAAAACCAACTCGGCCGGCATGAGTTTTCCGATCCGCAGGGCCGTGGCCATATCGGACAATTCGGAGGCGCTGATCTCCTGTTCGTGCAGGACGGCTTTGAGCTCCTCGCCGCGGACGAGAAGGCGAAATCGGATGGGGGGACGCGCGATGCTCTGGTTAAGCAGTTCGTCCACCTGGTCGGTATGCATCCAGGAAGATTTTTCGGGCGCCCGCGCCGGCATCAACACGGTTCTTAAACGATAGGTCTCGTCCAGATATTCCGGCCGTTTCTTCAAAACCGTCACCCGGGTTTCGACCGCGTTTCCTTCCCTGTCCAAGGCCCGCACAGAAAAGACATTCGTGCCCGTCAAGGGCAGGCGCCCGGCAAAACGCATTCGTTTGGCGCCCCGATCTTGTGTCCGGAGCCATTCCTCGCCATTCACCTGGATGGAAGCCAAACCGCCCGCGTCCGAGGCCTCGCCGTCCAGGTAATATTCGCCTTCAAAGACGGAGAGGGTGCTGTCTTGGCCGGTCACGCGGAGCACCGGTTGCGTGCGATCTTTCTCCTGGAATCCCGAAGCGCCGGCGAGCGGTCCGGCGGCGGAGCCCTCCATGACCAAACGCGCGGCGTTTTGGAATTGAAGAGCAACGCTGGTTTTGTCTTCACGGGCGAAGAACTCGATTTGATTCCCGGCCATATCCTTCGCCACGATGGAAGCCATTTCGGCGTCCGGAATCGAAAGGTTGAAGGACAACTCGCCGATGTCCTTGCCGTTCGCATGGTCGTACAGCACGCGATTCCCCGCCTGAACATGGGCCAGGACTTCATTATCGTAGCATGTGCCCGACAGCAGGAGTCGATGACCCTCGCGACGTTCTTCCGCGATTACGATGCACGGGGGCGTCCAATCCGCTATGCAGTTTATCGCGGCGTTCGCCTGTCGTCCCAGCAGGTCTTCCGCCGTGATGCGAATGACATTGGTCCCGGCCGCCAATTCCACGGTTTTGTCAAAGGAGATGCGCTCCTCGGCCAATTCGTAAAAAAGTCGTTCGTTGTCGATGGAAATTCTGGCCACCCGGGCTGGACCGGAGGCGGCGCCTTGAACTTTCCGGATGCGTTCTCGGGTCCACAAGTTGGTCGATCCTTCCGCCCATTGAAGTTGCGGGGGAGGAGGGGGCGCCTTGGACAGCCGTTCGCGGCGCGTGAGGTTGAGATAAAACTTGGCGCGGCCGGAAGGCTCCTGCGAGAGGGACTCTTCAAGGTAATGCTCCGCTTGCTCAAAGTTCCCCTGATGAAACCGGCAGATCCCAAGCTCCCGGTAGGGAAAATAATTTTCCTGCATGTGAAGGCCGTAGGTGCGTTCTTTCCAGGAATCGCGGCGGCAGATGGTTCGCGCGCCGGGGCGGATTCCCACAGCGCTTTCCAGCAGCTCTTGCGCTTCGTCATAGCGGCTTTGTTCCATCGCCGCGAGACCCTGACGATAATAATTCCACCAGTTATAACGATTCAGATCGGGGTTGGCCGTTTCCGGTGGATTGGATCGAAGGCAACTGCTCGTTATGACCGCACAGATCCACACGACCAGGTTGAGTGCAAACGGCTTCAGCCAGACGCGCCGATTTTCGGATACGTGGAGGAAATCTTTGTCATGGCGTCGCATGGTTCTCTTCCCGGCCAAGCTCCTGCCCAATGCGCTCGCCCAAAACGGCTATGGAATCTCGGCACTCGGCCATGTCCAAATAGTACTCCGTCCAGGCCTGTTCGCGGCTGGGGGCGCGCGCGGAAGTCGCGACGACGGTCAGCGCCAGCCGCCCGGCGCGAATTTCCTGGATACTGGCCAAAAGGGTCCATTCGCGGCGGGGCCACCAAGCCCAAGGCTTGCTTTGGCGGTAGGACCGATCAACCGTTGTTTTCAAAGCCGTCAGGACGTCTTCAACGTTCTTTTCTGTCAACGAGCCAAGGCTTTGGAGTCCGTTATGCCGGTAGGCAGTGCCGTTAATGATTCGTTCGGGAGCCCAGACAAGAGGATTCAAAACCAGGCCTGGTCCCAACAATATGGCCAGACAGGCCGCGACAGCCAGGGCCGCCGCGAGGACACGGTTTCGCAGGACTCTTCGAGTTGGGCGGAATCGAAGAGGGTTGGGGGCGGAATTCAGATCGTCAGCAAGGGTGAACGGATCGGCATCAATATGCTGAAGGACGGTGTCCGCAAAGGCTTCGCTCTCCACATCGGGCTTCCTTACAAGCAGCTTCATAAGCCGGTGCGCTTGTTCGGCGTCGTCGATCGAGCGGCGCAAGGCTTGATCCGTTTGCAGCGCTTGTGCGAACGCCTGCTGTTCGTCCGGCGTCATCTCGCCATGAGCCCATCGCAGGATTTTTTCGTCTCGAATGTCTTCAGCGTTCACTTTCGGTCCCTCTGCCTGCAAAGTCGTCGACGCGCCCGAAATAGTTACCTAACACAGGATTTTCTTCGATCCGCCTTCTCATTTTCTTGTAACATTTCGAAAGGCGTGGACTTACGGTGTTAATGGAAATCCCCATTTTGGCGGCGAGTTCTTTATAAGAAAACTGATCGAAATAAAACCAGGTCAACAGCTTGGCGCAGCCTTCTCCGAGCGACTGAATGACCTCTTCGATCGTTCGCGACAGTTCCGCGTGGAGGATGACTTGCACCGGATTGAATTCCTTCCGGCCATCGCTTATTTCTTCGATGGGTGAGCCTTCGGTATGGCCTTCATCCTGATTTTTCAGGCTGACGATCGTTTTGCGTTCCTTAATCTGTCGCCGAACCTCATCGACGCACTTGTATACGGCAATCCGTCGGATAAACGCGAAAACGGAACACGTGCCCTTGTAGGTTTTGAGCGAAACCGGCAATTCGGCAAGAATTTGTTGAGCCACCTCGCTTCGGGTGGTTTGGTCAAAATGCCACCGTGGCCAGTAAGCGACGCGCATCACGACCGGCCGGACGAGGAAGAAAAACGAATCCCAGGCTTGTTCGTCGCCCCGGATCAAAGCTGCCAACTGCTCGGGCGTGACGGACAGCGCGGGTTGCGTTTCAATCTGCTGATCGTGCTGTGTCATCAAGTTAATCTTCTATTATTCTCTGCACGGGAAGTCTATAATATATATGAGGAGTAACTAAAAAAAACTGGGTTGCGACATAACATAGCAATGATGAGTCGTCAGCAAAACGCAGGATACCGGTCCTCAATGAGATCTCGGAAACCAACCAGAGTTGGCGCAAGCCCTATGCGCAGGAGCAGGCTCCCGTCTCTTCTATGCGCAGGCCTTCTCGCCGGCCTCAACATGACGGTCGAGGGACTCGCGGAAACGTTGACCATTGCCACGCCCCGAGGACCCGTGGAGATCGATATCGCCCATGCCGGACCTTCCGGCGATCTCGTGGCGCCGGTTTTCTTTGGTGCGGATAGCTTTCTTCCTCCGACCATCTTTTCGGCTCCGCTGCCCAGTGGTTCGGGCGCGCGGGCGTTAGGTATGGCCGGAGCCTTCACGGCGCTGGCGGACGATGCGACCGCGGCTTCCTGGAATCCTGGCGGGCTTACCCAGCTCGAGTCCAAAGAAGTTTCCTATGTTCTTCGGCTCAAGACGGAGCGGCAAACGCACGAGTCGGAGTCCGGTTCGTTTCGCGTGGGGGAGGATCGATTCGACCGCTTTCAGCTCAATTATCTGAGCTTGGCGTATCCGGTTCAGGGCCGTACGCGGAATTGGATTTACTCGGTGAATTATCAGGAGGTTTACGATTTCAACCAGCGTTTTACGGCCGATTTGAGCCAGAGCTCAAGCCGATCTGTTTCTCAATCCAAAGCGAACACATTTCATGAGACGGTGATCGAACGCTATCGTAGCGATCATGTGGATATGACGTTAAAAGAGCATCTCAACACGACCGTCCAATCCTCGCTTCAGCAGTTGCTTCAACAGGACCTTGTTTCTTCGCTGGATTTTGATCAGGAAGGCATCGTCGATGCGATCAGCCCGGCCATGGCCGTGGATCTGACCCGGCAGCTTTCCTTGGGCGCCACCGTAAATTTTTATAAGGATGGGTATCTTTTCGACCGTGGTATTTCCTCCGAAACCAAGGCCCGCTATTCAGGTTATTCGGGAACGATTAATGATGTAAGGACGCTTCGAACCACGTCCGGTTCGTATGAATACACGGGGGTGGCTCATTTCGAACCTAATGGCAGCAATCCCGATCCTTTTGATTTCGACTTTAGCGGCGATGGCGCCATTGAGCCCTTTTCCGAAACGACTCATACGAGTTCGCGCACGCAGTATAAGGTGGATGGCGCGTACGAGGAGCACAACGACATCAACGATCTTTTTGGATGGAATGCCACGTTGGGAGTCCTGTGGGCGCCCTGTACCTTCCTGAACCTTGGTTTCACCGTCGATTTGCCTTGGACGGCGGATGCCTCCATGACCAAGACCATCAAAAGCGAATCGACGACCTATAATGCCGACGGTTCCAGGGTCTTGGATCGGCAATCGACGGAAGAAAGAATCACAAAAGACGTCAAATTCGATTTCCCTCTTTATTGGTCCGCCGGCTCTGCCGTGAAATGGAACAATCAATCCTATACTTTGCTGGATGTGAGCCAGACGCTTTGGTCCGACTTCTTATTTCAAGCGGATGGCTCGCCGGCCGTTAATCCCTTGGATGGCTCGTTGCATGGCGAGCATCCGCTGGATGATTGTTGGTCTATTCGTTTGGGCCATGAATACCTTCTTTTGTTCTCGCGGACGGAAATTCCATTGCGCGCCGGCCTAGGCTGGGAGCAACGCCCGGCGATCGATCGGCCGGATGAATACTGGAGCATCAGCCTGGGGTCCGGAATTTCCATAGGCAACGGGGCGTTTAAAAGCATGTTGGATGTTGCCTACGAATATAAGTGGGCTGACAACGTAATGGGCAGCCTTGTTCCTGGCCAAAGCGGGCTGGATACCGACGTGGAAATCCATCAGGTTTTTGTTTCGAATATCTGGCATTTTTAAGCAACGCCGCGTTGGGCCTGTTTTTATAAGAAGATAGTTTGAAAGTTTGGTTTTGATACGGTAAAAAACCGGCGTCGCGAGGAGGATGTCGGAGCGTAGGCGCGACGCTTAATTGAATGGGCCGGAATGCACGTGTGGAAGTAATGAACGCTTTGTCCTCAACGCCAAGTCAATGTCCTGGAGCCGATGCCATGTTGGTTAGAAATAAAGTGCAATATCCCAGGTCTTTTTTGCAGCGATGGATCTGTGCGTTCATATTATTCTTGGCGCTTCCCGGTTGGGTCAACGGCGATCATGGGGGGGCAGTCCGTTGCCCCTTGACGCCTTTCAGTGCGGTCTTGACGGGGGATATCTATGAGCCGGACAACTCCTCTACACAAGCTTCTTCGTTGGCCGTCGGCCTCAGTCAAATCCACAACTTTCATAGCTCGAACGACGAAGACTGGGTGCGGTTCTTTGCCGCATCGGGATGGGTGTTTCACATCGAGGCCGAACAATTGGAGACCAATGTGGACGTTCGTTTGGAAGTTTATTATGAAGAATTTGACGGCAGCCTTTCGAACCTGTCGTATCTGGCCTGCGACCATTTTGGCAAGGGAACCGGCGTGATTGAGGCCACTAGCTTGAATTTTGCCACCTTCACGAATCTGACGGCAGGCTTCTATTGCGTCAAAGTAGATTCCGGCGATGCCGCCGCCTGGGGACCGGATAGCTTATACAAGCTGCATATCTACATTCCCTCCGGCGGAAGATTGATCGTCGATGCCCGTGATTGGCTAAACGGCGGAGCCAGTGTGATGGGAGCAGAGCTGTGGATGGGAGGGGAACTGATTGAACCCTTCTCCGGGCGCACGGATATTTCCGTAAATATGCCCGAGTCCAGTTGTTTGGTGGAAGTACGAGTTCCTCCCCTGTACCGGCCGGTCGAAGATCGATATTTGCCCAATCAGGCTGCAAATCCCTATTCCAGCATAGGCAACCCGCGCTGGGTGCAACCTGGCGAGGCCTTTGCCTCCTTTCAGTTTTCGCCTTGCGTCGAGGCGTCTGGGCAGCTCCGCGACGAATGGACCGGCGCTCCGCTCGGCGATGCAAAATTAACGTTTATCACCCGGCTTGGAGGCTGGCGGCCTCATACCGAAATCAAGGGTTATCCCCCGTTCGCATCTTACCAACAGGCGTGGTACACGGATCAGAACGGTCATTTCCCCTCCAATGTAATTCTTCCGGCAGTTCATTATGATTTGGTCGTTGGCAAGACGCGCTACCCAACAGGTCTGTTTGAGAGCGTCCTCTCCGCTTATACGGGATGTTTAACGACGAATGTGGGCGTTCTGCGTTTGAGGCCCGGGGATATCGACGGCAATGGCCTGGCGGACGACTGGCAAGGCGACTGTTTTGGAACCAACTCGATCGTGGCGGCCGATGAAGATCCGGATCACGATGGGTTCAGCAATCGGCAGGAGTATTTCCTGGGCACGGATCCCACCAACCCGGCCAGTTTCTTCTCCTGTCTATCAGCGGCGCCGGAGGCAACGGTTGACGGCATGGTGTTGACTTGGCCGACCAGGCCGGGGCGCGTTTATTCCATCAAATTATGCGGAGAACTTGCATTGGGAATCTGGTCGACCTGGGCTGGCCCTTGGACCGCCGACGTCCAGACCGCTTCGATGTCCTGGACCAGTCGGTTGGCGGCGGCCGATTCCCTGTATTACGGCGTTGAGGCATCCACTTCCGATTAGTTGCTTAGGGTGCGCCCTGAAGCGTCAGGGTGGGCGGCGGCATTCTTCCACTTTCCTTGCTGGCAAATTTCCAGCCGGCTTTCTGGTCCGTGTTCGTGTCGGCGGCGATCATGAACGTTCTCAAATCGGATTTTCCGGTACGAAGGAATTCGAGCAGCCCGTTGGGCCGTTGAGAATGGTCGTTGGCGAAAACGATGGGCTCGCCGGCGGCTGGGTTGGCGGGAACCTTGATCGTGGCGATCCATTCGGCATCCGCCGACATCCGTTCGACGGCCTTCGTGTCGTTGCCCGGGGCGTTGTTCCAATGCAGCGGGGTCGAGCTGTCCGCTCCGGGTTCCGACGAGGATTCCACCCAATTCACCCCCAAGGCATTTTCATGGAGTCCCCATAATTGCAGCGTATATCGATCGTCTGCTTTGTTTTTGCCGGTGGCGGCCGCCGACAAGGTCAGGGAAGCATTCGTCAACTGTTGCCGGTTAATGCCCGACAAGTCGAAGCGGAGGTATATTTTTCGAGCGACATCGATTCGGTTTCCCTGCCCGGCTTTGACCCATAGAAAATCCGAATGGCCCTGCACCATGGTCGCGGGCGCGCCCGCAATATAGGAATCCGCCCCGCGGCCTGTGGCGGTCGTCAGCTTGATCTCCGAACCGGCCGAGGCGGGCGAGGAGGATGTCGCCGTCGGCGGGGAGTCGCTTGCGGCGCTCTCTTCAACCGTCACCGGAATCAGTTTGCCGTTCACTAATTTCATCACGACTCTTTTTCGCGGCGATTGGATCTCGGATGGGGCCGGTTGCGGGCGGGTCGAGTGCACCCTTAGCCCATAAAGGCCCGCGGCCAGCAATGCGCACAATCCGAGCAGCGCCAGGACCCAGGGCAGGGGAGCTTTGCGTGGTTTACGGACGGGAGCGGCCGTAAGATTTTTTTGAATCCCTGCCATGTCTGCCATCAACGAGTCGTAATTGGGATATCGCGTGAAAGGGTCCGCGTCCAGCATGCGTGCGATCAATGCGGCGGTTTCGGCATGCAGTTCGGGCCGCAGCGTGCGGATATCCGGCGCCGGCGCTTTGAAGCGGGCAATGACGGTCTCGGGTACGGTAGGGCCGTTAAAAGGCGGGTGACCGGTCAATGCGTGGAACAGAGTTCCTCCCAGGCTGTAGATGTCCGCCTTTTGATCGGGTTGTTTGCCCCGAACGACTTCGGGAGCGACATAAAACGGCGTCCCCAAAATCACGCCCGGCTTGGATTGTTCTCCTTGAAATCTCGCCAGGCCGAAATCCACGACCTTGGCGGCGCCCTCCCGTGAAAAAAGGATGTTGGCGGGTTTTATGTCTCCGTGCGTTAGCCCGGCGTTGGCGGCCGCATGCAGGCCTTTGATCACATCCGTAGCCATATGCAACAAGGTCGTCTCGCCCAGCGGCTTTCCATTTTTTATCATCAAATCCAGCCGGCCGCCGTCGACCAGCTCCATGACGATGTAGTGCTGTCCCTTGGCCTCGCCGTAATTGTAGATCTGTACCACGTTCGGATGATTCAGGGCGGCGAGCGCACGGGCCTCGCGCAGGAATTGTTCGACAAATTGCGGATTCTCGCTGAACTCTTTTTTCATGACCTTGATGGCCACATGCCGCTTAAGCGAACTGTCGAAACCGCGAAAGACGGCGCCCATGCCGCCTTGCCCGAAAAGCTCGATCAGCACGAAATTGGCCAGTTGGGCGGGCACCGGCAGTCGGGCATGGCAGGAGGGGCACTCCACATGCATGAATGAGGGACACGCGGAAACGTTGATGGTTGTATGGCAATGATTGCACACAATCTCGTCAACCGGATCGGTGATGACCTTTATGACATCGTCTTCGGCCATAAATGACTTACGCAAATCTTCTGTATGCTTCAGAGTTTGGGGTTTGCCGGGGGAGCCGTCAAAAGAATAAATGCATAATTTCCATGAGCAACGGAGGCGGGTCTAACCTAGTCGAAAAACGGTCGCGCTACGTATCCTTCCGGCGTTGGCAGGAACTTTTGGGGTGAGCTCCGTCGTGTTCGTTTTTGGGTGAGGCATCCTGGATTATTCAACGAGCAACATGGGGGATTTCGTCTGTAATGCGCTTGACATCGGATGATCACACTTTGCAAAGTGTGATCATGACACTGACTCCTACTCTTTGGCGAACATGTCGCGTTTTGGCGAACTCGAAGCGATTGAGCCTATTGTATTATGTGATGGCAACCCCCTTCGTTTCCGTGTCGCAAGTCGCGAGCGCCTTGCAGCTGCCCCTGCCCGTTGCCAGCCAATATATGCGCGCTCTGAATGCGAGAGGATTGCTCAAGGTGAAGCGGCAGGGCCGTTTTGTGCTGTATGAAGCGGCCGCGGATCCCTCCATGCCTGAAACCAGTATTTTGCTCAAGGCTCTCGAGTCCACCATGCGCACGGCGGATCCGCTCCAGATGGCGGTTGAGGCGCTGACCGGATTCACGCACCCGCGGCGGATCGAATTGTTGAGAGCGCTGGATGGAGACGGAACGGATATACCATCTTTAGGCAAAAAGACGGGTATTTCCACGCCGGCTTTGGTAAGGCACCTGCGAAAGCTGCGAAGGCGCGGCTATATCAAAAGCTGTCGTGGGAAGTATGCGTGTGCCCGTCCAAACGCCGTTCTTGCGAGAGCATTGCTGGCCTTGGCGCTTCAATGAATAAGTAAAAGCCCATGATCACACTTTGCAAAGTGTGATCATGGGCTTTTTGACTTCGAAGTCTTGTTTTGTTTATGCGGATTGTCGCATAGGAGAAAAATGGAGTATGGTCGTATCCCCCCCTCAAGCGTTGGCGTCCGCATCGAGGAACGCTTCCAGCGCGGCGGGGAAGGGCGACAAGGCTCGTTTGAGCACGCCCTGGACATGCGAGATGCATACTCCGTAATTCGTCACCGCGACGCCTTTTTCCCGGGCTCGCTGGATTCGGACAAGCATTTCGCGGCGCGTCAACATGCAGGCGCCGCAATGGACCACCAGCCGGTAATCCTGTAGGTTGTCGGGATAATCGCGGCCGGAGGCTGTGTCGATCTGTATTTTGGCGCCAATATATTGCCTCAGCCACCGCGGAATTTTGACGCGCCCGATGTCGTCTTCCAGCGGATGGTGCGAGCAGGCTTCCGCGATCAGCACTCGGTCGCCGTCTTGCAGGCGGTCAATCATGGCCGCGCCCCGGGCTTCCTCGATCAGGTCGCCTTTGTATCGGGCCATCAGGATCGAAAACGTGGTGCAGGGGATATCGTCCGGCGTGTCGGCGACCGTTTTGAGAACGACTTGGGAATCGCAGACCACGAGGTCCGGTTTTCGTCCGAGCGTTTGGAGGAGGTGGGCGTATTCGCGTTCTTTGACGATCACGGCGGCCGCATCGTTATCCAAGGCGTCGCGGATGGTCTGTACCTGCGGTAAAATCAAACGGCCTTTCGGCGCCTGCAAGTCGATGGGCACGACCAGGACGGCCAGCCCCCCGGGCGGCAACAGATCGCCTACAAGGGGAGGGGCGTTGATAAATTCATCGGGGCAAACCTGCGTCAGGGCTTCCTTGAAGGCGGCCACATATTTTCCCCGGTTCAGGGGATCGGTTGACGAGCAGGTCACGATGCTTTTGGTATGAGCCTGCAACTGCCGAAGGAAGGCTTCCGAGGGCGCGGCCAAATCGGTTTTGTTGACGGTAATGAGGCACGGCAACTTCCGATTGGCCGTTTCCGTAAGTACCCGATCTTCAAAAGCGGTCCATTGATTGGGTTCGGCGATTAACACCGCCACATCGGCGCGGTCGAAGATTTTCGTGGTGCGCTGGATGCGCTGTTCGGCCAGCACGGAGGTGTCGTCCAGGCCTCCGGTATCCAGAAAAACCACCGGCCCGATCGGCAGCAGCTCCATCGATTTTTCGACCACGTCGGTTGTGGTGCCCGGAACCGGCGAGGTCAGGGCGACATCCTGTCCGGCGATCATGTTCAGGAAGCTCGATTTACCGACGTTGGTCCGACCGAACAGGCCGATCTGCAACCGGAGACTTTTGGGGGTCTGGTTCATGTCGGATATCCCAATCGGGTTAAGTGAAGCGGCGAAAGGATTTCGTCGACCAACTGCGCGCCGAGGCGTTGGACGAGAAAGTCGCGGAACGAGCCGGAGGAGTTTTGCTGAAATTCCCGGACGAGGTCCTGGGCCTTTTCATAACCGATGCGCGGAATAAAGGCCGTGATCAGCATCGGGCTCTCGTTGGCGCGGCGCAGGCATTCTTCTGCGTTGGCCGTGATGCCGTCGATGTGAGGCGCCAGGATTCGCGCCGCCTGCCGGAGCAGCCGCAGGGAATCCAGCAAGGCATCGGCGATGACCGGGAGAAACTCGTTGATCTGCAAGCTGCCCAGCGATGCGGCGTCGGCAATGGCGATGCCTTCGGATTTGACGGCGATGGCCGCGGACATCACGGCCTCCAGGATGACCGGATTGATCTTGCCCGGCATGATGGAGGACCCGGCCTGCATGGAGGGCAGGTGGATTTCTCCCAAGGCGTGGAGAAAACGCAGGTCGCGGCTGATCTTCAGGAGATTGCAGGCGCAGGCCGTCAGCATGCCGCTGACTTCCACATAGCAGTCGGCGTTCGCCGTGGCGTCGACCATGTTTTCCGCCCGCGTGAGCCCCAGCCGGGTGATTTCGCGGATTTTTTCGTTCGCGAGGAAAATGAATCTGCGAGGGGCCGTAAGCCCCGTTCCGATGGCCGTGCCGCCCAGATTGATCACGCGCAGGCGTTCCTCGCATTTGAAAGTGCGCCAACGATCGCGGGCGAGGGCCTCGGCAAAGGCGGAAAACTCCGCGCCCAAGGTCATCGGTACGGCCTCCTGCCATTCCGTGCGCCCGATTTTTACGATCTCGGCAAATTCCTTTTCCTTGCGCTGGAAGGCCCCTTGAAGCAAGGCGATTTCGGCGCTCAAGTTCCGCAAGCCGAGAATGGCTGCGATTTTCAAGGCCGTGGGATAGGCGTCATTGGTGGATTGATGCAGATTAACGTGCTCGATGGGATGAACGATCTCGTAGGCCCCTTTCGGCTGCCCCAGGATTTCCAGCGCGCGGTTGGCCAGGACTTCGTTGACGTTCATGTTGGTCGAAGTGCCCGCGCCGCCCTGCAACGCATCGACCGGGAATTGATCGGCCCATTGTCCGGAGACCATTTCGTCGCAGGCCTGTTCGATCGCCGCGGCTTTCTCCGGGGAGAGGTGCTTCAGGTCGCGATTGGCCTGGCAGCAAGCTTTCTTGACCAGGGCAAAAGCCCGCACCAATTCCATCGCCACGCGCCGCCCGGACAAGGGAAAATTTTCCACGGCCCTCAGCGTATGAATGCCCCAGTACGCGCTGGCCGGAATAGGCTTTTCGCCCAGAAGGTCTTTTTCTGTTCGTTCGTCCATGAATCCATCATACCTTTTTTCCGGCGGATGTCGAATAGGGTAAAAATTGCTGTAGTGGCGTTCCCCTGTCTTGCTTTCCCCGATTGTTCCTGTATGATCCATTCCATTCCTGCGGCGAGGGGCGGTTGGCTCTGACCCCAAGGGGATGAGGCAGATGTCGTTTACTCTGATTTTCACCCCGCTGAAGGAATGTTCAGCGGGGTTTTTGTTTTTAGACGTGACGCGGTGTCTTAAGACACCGCGAACGTGGCTATCCCGTTTGCGTCCCGATTTTATCGGGACGCATCTCTCGTCTGGCGGTGAAAAATGCGGGTTAGGAGATCAGCACATGGAGCGCAGACTTGGATTTGTCGGAATTCTCCTTGAGGATCGCAAGAAATCGGCGGGCAAGGTGAATGAGGTGTTGTCCGAATTTGGCGAACAAATCGTCGGGCGCATGGGCATGCCGTACAGTCAGCGGCATTGCAACATCATCACGTTGATTGTCGATGCCACGACGGATGAACTTGGCGTCATGACCGGCAAGCTCGGCGCCATTGAAGGCGTATCCGTCAAATCCGCGCTCAGCAAGCCTCCCAAGAAAGGCGGCGCAGAATGACGACGATTATTGAAAGCAAAAAAGATTGGGTGAAAAATCGCATTGTCCGCGAGGAAATCGACAAGTACATGCCGGGCGGGCGCGATTTTATCGACGACGATCGCATCGAATCCCTTTTATTGAACCGCCCGGCGCCGGACGCGGGGCGCGTTCGTGAAATCCTGGCCAAGTCGATGGCGGTGCAGGCCCTGGCCTTGGACGAGCTGGCCGACTTGATTCAGGTGACGGATGCCGAGCTCTGGCAGGAGATGCGGCAGACCGCTGCGCTGATCAAGCAGAAGGTCTACGACAACCGGATTGTCACGTTTGCGCCGCTTTATCTGAGCACGAAATGCGTCAACAATTGCGCCTATTGCGGCCTGCGGTGCGAGAATCAAAACGTCGAGCGGTCGGTGTTGTCGCAGGACGAAATTCGTGCGGAGACGGAGATCCTGGCCGGGAAGATCGGCCACAAGCGGTTGATTGTCGTGTATGGCGAGCATCCGGATTGCGGCATCGATTACATGACCGAATCCATGCGCACGATCTACCGCGTCAAGACGAAGGCCCGCAAGGGCACGGGGCAGATTCGGCGCATCAATATCAATGCCGCGCCAATGTCGGTCCGGGAGCTGGAGATTCTCAAGGAATGCGGTTTGGGGACGTTCCAGGTTTTCCAGGAGACGTATCATCACAAGACCTATGCCGCGCTGCACCCGGCCGGGACCATCAAGGGCGATTATCCGTGGCGGCTCTACTGCATGCATCGCGCCCAGGAAGCGGGGATTGACGATAACGGCATTGGCGTCTTGTTCGGCTTGTACGACTGGCGCTTCGAATTGCTGGGCTTGCTCTCGCACGCGCACGAATTGGAAAAGGCGTTCGGCATCGGGCCCCATACCATTTCTTTCCCGCGGCTCGAACCGGCGGACAATACGCCCTTCACGAACGAGTCAAAATACCGGATGAGCGATGCCGACATGGAGAAGCTGGTCGTGCTGATCCGTCTGGCCGTTCCGTACACGGGCATGATCCTGACCGCGCGCGAAAATCCGGACATGCGCCGGCGGTTGATTCCATTGGGGTGCACGCAGACCGATGCTTCTTCGCGAATTGGGATAGGAGCCTACAGCGAGACCTATAACGAACAGGTGGGGACGCGGCAGCAGTTTTTGCTGGGCGATACGCGCAGCCTGGACGAGATGGTCCGTGAACTGGCTGAAATGGGCTGCATCACGTCGTTTTGCACGGCCGGCTACCGCTGCGGACGCACGGGCAAATGCATCATGGACTTGCTTCGGTCGGGTCAGGAAGGCAAGTTTTGCAAGCTGAATGCCGTGCTGACCTTCCGGGAATGGCTTGACGATTTTGCCAGCCCGGAAACGCAGGCGGTCGGCGAGACGATCCTGCAAAAAGAACTCGAAGAAGTCCGCGTGAAAATGCCGAAGACGTATCCGCAGTTTATCCAACACTACGAGCGGACAGCGGCCGGGGAGCGGGATTTGTATTTTTAGTAACTGCTCAGGCGCCCGCCCGCTGCGGGCGGGCGCCTGAGCAGTTACTATTTTTAAAGGCCTCAAAACACGCTGCTGACATATTCGGCGATTTTGTTGAAATCTCCGGTGGGCTTGCCGACCAGTTGCCCTTTGCGGTCGTAGACGCGCACGCTGGGAATGCTGTTGATCTGGTACTGCCGGGCGAGGGGGGAATTCCAGTCGACGATATCGATCTTGTGCAGGACAAGGCCGTCATTGTTGGCGACCAGGCTGGCCAGATAGGGGGCCAGCCGCTTGCAGGGCCCGCACCACTCGGCATAAAAATCGATCAGCGTGATCTTGCCGGGTTCGATCAGGCTGTTGAGATCCAGCTCCCTCCCTTCATCGTTATGGATGCGCGTGGCGCTTTTCAGCCGTTCGAATTTGGCCGCGTCGGCTCGATCCTTTTCGAGTTGCTTGGCCTGGATGGCTTCCTGAAGCTTGCGCTTTTTTTCTTCCAGTCGGGCTTGTTCTTCGGGTTTCATCCAGCGGTCGTCGTAGAATACCAATCCCTTGGCTTTTTGATCGGCTTCGAACTTGCGCTGGTTGGACGCCCTGAGGGATTTTTCCTTGAACTGGGGTTCGATATAGACCACGCGGTTTTGTTCGATTTCCAGTACGCCCCCGTCGTAGGTCAGGGCCTCGCGTTGGCCGATGGTCATCACGCCCTTGGGTTTTCCGAGTGCGCTCAAAACTTCGTCGCGCGTGCTGCCGAGGCCGATATCGGCGCCGGCGGCAATTTGAATCCAGACGAAAATCAGCAATAATACGGTTCCATAGACGACGGTTTTCATGTTGGGCGTCCCTTTCATAATCCCAGGTCCGAGCGTTTGCATTGGGCTTCGTAAACCTTGTTGGAGGAGCCCGCGAATCGAATGCGAACCCGGTTCAGCGGTTCGGCCTTGAGCACGCGGACGCGGGTTCCTTTCTGCAGATAGCCCAACGTTTGTCCGGGTTCCTGCAGCGAGAATACGGTGACGATTTGCGGCGTGACCCAGTCCTGCTCGACGATGGGTCCGGTGGGAAGGCTGACGGGACCGGAGGGGGCGGAAGGCGCGGCGCCGATTCCCCAGGCGCCTGCTTTCGCCTTTTGGGCTTCCCGTTCCGCGGTCTTCAATCTCCACCACACGGTTTTTTCGGGAGTTCCGTCTTCCAGGTCGATGCCCACGCCGTGAATGCGGGCCAGCCCGTTTCGGACCAGTTCCACCGCCAGGTCCTGGCTGCCGACCACGACCACGGCATAGTCCCGGTCCTTATCGCTGCGGCCGCGGGCGTCTGCAAGCTTCGAATAAACCGTAAATCCATCCGCCAGGAATTTCTCCGTGAATTTTTTGGCCTGCTTGCCCACCTGGACGGCCGATTTGTCGTCGATGCCGAAATAAGCCGCCTGCTCGGCGACGCGCTCGGGCAGACTGTTCTCGCTTTCGGGGCAGTCGACGAAATACAGCCGGAACAGGTAGCGGCGTTTGTTGTAGCGGACGTGAAAGCTGTCGCCGTCGTTGCCGTCGCTGGGAACCAGGACGCAATTTTCGTACGTGCGCCACGACTTCGCCTCGGCCGGTCCAAGGGTTGAAAACAGCAGCAATAAAATGATGTGCCATCGCTTCATGTTCGGCTTTTTTACGGCCGGCTGTCCGGCTCAATCTTTCGATGATTATACCCTCGGGGTTTTTCTTGTGAAATAAAAGCTCATTTTTTTAGGATGGATGACGGAAGATCCTGTATATTGCATACTTGGCTTTGGCGTGGAATTTCATATATTAAACGGTGGACGCGAGGCTGGGGTAGCAACCGACAAGAAAATCAGGAGGGTGGAATCATGAAAAGTCTTTGGCTGGCAGCTGTCATGTCGATGTCGATTTTTTTGAGTGGAACCGGGGTAACGTTTGCCGGCGATATTCTGGCGGCTGCCAAGGCCGGGGATACAGCCCGGGTAAAAGCCTCTTTAAGTGCGGATCCGGCCTCCGTAGGCGCGTTGAGTCTCGATAATAAAACGCCCCTGCACTTTGCCGCCATGGGCGGCGGGGAAGCTGTGGCCCGGATTTTGATCACGGCCGGCGCAGACATCAATGCCCAGGATAAGGACCACTGGACGCCGCTTCATTGCGCCGCGCTGAAGAACCAGGTGGCGGTCGCCAAGCTGCTGCTCGTTCGCGGCGCCAATATTCACGCCATCGACAACACAGGATCGGAGCCTCTGTTTTGGGCCATCGGCCGCGATGCTCCCGAAATGACGCGCTTGCTTCTGGAGAACGGCGCCAATATCAATGCCCACCGAAATGACGGCCGTACGCCGATTCATTTCGCCGCTTGCGGCACCTATATGGGTGTGGCGAAGCTTTTGTTGGAGCGTGGCGCGGACATTCGGGCGCCGGATAACAAGGGGCTGACTCCTCTGCATATGGCCGTTCTGCATAATCAAAAGGGCATGGCCCAAATGCTGCTCATGCGGGGGGCCGACGTCAATGCCAAGGATCTTAGCGGTCGAACGCCCTGGAAGCTGGCCATGACCAAAAATTACAAGGAAATGGCCGATTATCTTCAAAAGCAGGGAGGCAAGGAATAACGCTATGGGGGAATACCTTCAGACGCTTCATCCTGTTATGCAGGCGTTGTTGGCCACGGGGTTCACCTGGTTCATGACCTTGTTGGGCGCGGGCGTTGCCTTTTTTGGAAAAGAGGTCAGCCGCCGGCTGCTCGATTCGATGCTGGGGTTTGCCGCCGGCGTGATGATTGCCGCGAGTTATTGGTCTTTGCTGGCCCCGGCGATCGAGATGTCGGAAGGCCGATGGCTGCCGTCGTGGGCGCCGGCCGCCATCGGGTTTTTGTTGGGCGGCGCCGTTCTGCGGGGAGTGGATATGATTTTGCCGCACTTGCATCCCGGGTTTGCGATCAAAGACGCGGAAGGGATTCATACGCAATGGAAGCAGACGACCTTGTTGGTGCTGGCGATCACGCTTCATAACATTCCCGAAGGCTTGGCGGTGGGCGTGGCCTTTGGGGCCGCGGCGGCCGGTTTGCCGGAGGCCACGTTGGCCGGAGCGATCACCCTGGCCATTGGCATCGGCATCCAAAACTTTCCAGAGGGCCTGGCGGTGTCGGCGCCCTTGCGGCGGGCGGGTTTCTCGCGTTTCAAGAGTTTTCAGGCGGGGCAGGCCTCGGCGCTGGTCGAACCCGTGGCCGGAGTGATTGGCGCCTTCGCGGTCCTGTCTTCGCAAGCGCTGCTCCCCTATGCGCTGGCTTTCGCGGCCGGCGCCATGATCTTTGTGGTGGTCGAGGACTTGATCCCGGAATCCCAACATTCCGGCAACGGCGACTGGGCGACCATGGGCGTCATGCTCGGCTTTACCGTGATGATGATTCTGGACGTGGCATTGGGGTGAACGGAGGGAAGAGAGTCCAAAGTCCAAAGACCAAGAAGTCCAAGGTCCAAAGTCCAAAGAGTCCAAAGTCGGGATTTTGGAGAAAGACCTTATGACCGCAATGACTTTGGACTTCTTGGACCTTGGACTTTGGACTTCTTAGTTTTTGGACTTTGGACTCTCTATCAGCTGTTCGAGCGGATGAAAATGAAGTAGAGCAGCAGCACGGCTGCCAGCACGTACGAGAGCCAGTAGACTTCCTTGGTCCGACCGCTGAAGGCCTTCACGATGGGATAGCTGATGAAGCCCAGCGCCAGGCCGTCGGCGATCGAATAGGATAGGGGAATGCCGAGGATGGTCAGGAACGCCGGCAGGAATTCGCTCGGGTCCGACCAGTCGATGTTTTTGACGTTTTGCAGCATCATGGAGCCGACAATCACCAGCGCGGGCGCCGTGATGGGAGCATAGCTGCCGACCATCGCAATCAGCGGCGTCAGGAACAAGGCCAGCAGAAACAACACTGCCGCCGTTACGCCGGTCAAACCGGTGCGTCCTCCCTGTTCGACGCCGGCAGCGCTCTCCACAAAGCTGGTCACCGTGCTCGTGCCCAGGCAGGCGCCGATCACCGTGCCGGCCGCATCGGCCAGAAAGGCCTGCCGGGCGCGCGGGAGCTTGTTGTCCTTCATTAAGCCCGCGCGTTCCCCCACACCGATCAGGGTGCCGATGGTGTCGAAGACGTCCATGAACAGAAAGATCACGATGAACGGCCACATGGAGGCCGACAGGGCATGCACGATATCCATCTTGAAAAAGGTCGGGGCGACGGATGGCGGCATGGCAAAGAACTGATGCGTAATGCTGAACCGGGTCATGAGCATCGACTCTTTGATGATGGGCGACGATACGAAGGCGTCGGGGAGCATCGGCAAGATCAGCTTGAGCGCAATGGCCAGCCCGGTGGTGGCCAGGATGCCCCAGAGGATCGCGCCCCGGAAACGGCGCGCCTCGAGGACGGCCGTCAGGCAGAGGCCGAAGAAAAAGACGATCAGGTCCGGCGAGGCAAAATGGGGGTTCAATTTCACCGCCGTGCCCGGATCGGTGACGATCAATCCCGCATTGCGCAGTCCAATGAAAGCAATGAACAGCCCAATCCCGACTGCCACTGCATTTTTCATGTTGGGGCTGATGGAATTCATGATCATTTCCCGGATGCCCACCAGCGAAAGGATCAAAAATAGAAGGCCGGAGATAAAGACAACCCCGAGGGCCACCTGCCACCCGTTGGCAAAGCCTGCCGCTGTGGCGGCCGGAATGGCGGAAAACACAAAGAAAAAATTTTCGCCCATGCCCGGCGCGAGCACGATCGGATAACGAGCATATAGCCCCATGATCAACGTCGCCAGCGCCGCGGAAACGCAAGTAGCCACCGTCACCGCTCCGAAATCCAATCCCGTCTGCATGTTGAACATCGCCCCCGACAGCACCGCCGGCTGTACGAAAATGATGTACGACATCGTCAGAAAAGTCGTCAATCCCGCCAGCAACTCCGTGCGGACGTTGGTTCTGTTTTCGCGTAATTGGAAGACCCTGTTCAGCATGCTCGCTCCTTGCAGAAGTTATCTGGCTGAAACGGGCGCTGCTGTCAAGCCGATGATGGAACGGGCGATAGGCTGTTACGACGGGTCGATTGACAAAGTAAGTTAGCCTTTGGCGGAGTAAGTGAGCCTGGGGTGCAGTT
>MHBK01000009.1 GCA_001804865.1 Lentisphaerae bacterium GWF2_57_35 | reverse complement strand
CCAGCACGGCGGACGGCACCGATTACGGAGACGTCCGGGTGACCGGGGCGACCGTGGACCGGATCTTCACCGTGACCAACTCCGGGACGATGGTGCTGACCATTTCCGGTGTGACGACCAACGGCACGAATCCCAGCGACTTTATCGTGACCAGCAGCCCGGCCTCGACCGTGGCGGCCGGAGCCAAGACCACTTTCACTGTGCGGTTCGATCCGTCCGTCTTGGGCTCGCGCAGTGCCGTGGTGCATGTGCTAAGCGACGACGTGGACGAATTGGACTACACCTTCACCGTGCAAGGCACAGGCGTGGAGCCGGAGATCGCGGTGTTGGGAACCAACGGAGCCGTGATCGTCGACGGCGATGCGACCCCGAACGCGGCGGACGGCACGGATTATGGGGATGTGAGAATGACCGGCACCACGGTGGACCGGACCTTCACCGTGACCAACTCCGGGGCGATGACTCTGACGATTTCCGGGGTAACGACCAACGGCACGAATCCCGACGATTTTGTCGTTACCAGCAGCCCGGCTTCGACCGTGGCGGCGGGGGCCAAGACAACCTTTACCGTACGTTTCGATCCGTCGGCGTTGGGCGCGCGCAGCGCGGTGGTGCATGTGCTGAGTGATGACGTGGACGAATCGGATTACAATTTCACCGTCCAAGGCACGGGTGTGGAACCTGAAATCGCCGTGTTGGGAACTAACGGAGCGTTGATTGCCAATGGCGATGCGACCCCGAGCGCGGCGGACGGAACCGACTACGGCTCCGTACGAACGTTTAATGTGACGGTGGACCGGACCTTCACCGTGACCAACTCCGGGGCGATGACTTTGACGATTTCGGGCGTGACGACCAACGGCACGAATCCCGGCGACTTCATTATTACCAGCAGCCCGGCCTCGACCGTGGCGGCCGGAGCCAAGACGACCTTTACCGTGCGGTTCGATCCGTCGGTGTTGGGCTCGCGAAGCGCGGTGGTGCACGTTTTGAGCGACGACGTG
Source organism: Lentisphaerae bacterium GWF2_57_35 (assembly GCA_001804865.1). Classification (GTDB taxonomy): domain Bacteria; phylum Verrucomicrobiota; class Kiritimatiellia; order CAIQIC01; family GWF2-57-35; genus GWF2-57-35. The sequence goes on along the minus strand of MHBK01000009.1, from coordinate 125,838 downwards.
GACGAATCGGATTACACCTTCACCGTGCAAGGCACGGGGGTGGAGCCGGAGATCGCCGTGCTGGGGACCAACGGAGTCTTGATTGCCGACGGCGATGCGACGCCGAGCGCGGCGGACGGAACCGATTACGGAGATGTTCGAATGACCGGCGCCACGGTGGACCGCACCTTCACGGTGACCAACTCCGGCACGACCGTGCTGAACGTGTCGGGCGTGACGACGAATGGCACGAATCCCGGCGACTTCTCTGTGACCAGCGGCCCGGCTTCCACCGTGGCGGCAGGAGCCCAGACAACCTTTACCGTTCGATTCGATCCTTCGGCGTTGGGCGCGCGGAGCGCGGTGATTCATGTCCTGAACGACGACGCCGATGAAGCGGACTATGATTTCACGATTCAAGGTACAGGCGTGGAACCGGAGATCGCGGTGCTTGGAACTAATGGAGCCGTGATCGCCGACGGCGATGCGACGCCGAGTGGGGCAGACGGGACGGATTACGGAGACGTCCGAATGACCGGGACGACCGTGGACCGGATCTTCACCGTGACCAACTCCGGGACGATGGTGCTGACCATTTCGGGGGTGACGACCAACGGCACGAATCCTAGCGACTTTATCGTTACCAGCGGCCCGGCCTCGACCGTGGCCGCGGGAGCCAAGACCACTTTCACTGTGCGGTTCGATCCGTCCGCCCTGGGCTCGCGTAGCGCGGTAGTGCACGTTTTGAGCGACGACGTGGACGAAGCGGATTACAGCTTCACCGTGCAAGGCACGGGCGTCGAGCCGGAGATTGCGGTGCTGGGGACCAACGGAGCGGTGATTGCCAATGGCGATGTGACGCCGAACGCGGCGGATGGAACAGACTATGGCTCCGTACGAACGTTTAATGTGACGGTGGATCGGGTCTTCACGGTGACCAACTCCGGGGCAATGGTCTTGACGATTTCGGGCGTGACGACGAACGGAACGAATCCGGACGACTTTATCGTGACCAGCAGCCCGGCTGCGACGGTGGCGGCCGGGGCGAAGACGACCTTTACCGTCCGGTTCGATCCGTCCGTCTTGGGCGCGCGCAGTGCGGTCATTCACGTGCTAAGCGACGATGTGGACGAATCGGATTATACCTTTACCGTGCAAGGCTTGGGCGTGGAGCCGGAAATCGCCGTGCTGGGAACGAACGGGGCGGTTATTGCCGATGGCAGCTTGTCGCCCAGCCTGACGGATGGCACGGATTTTGGATTGATTCGCGTGTATGATGGTTCGACAACGTGGGCGCCCATGCGAGATCACGTCTTTACGATTACCAATTCAGGAACCACGGTTCTCAATCTTTCGGGGGTGACGACCAACGGAACTCACACCGACAATTTTACCATGATCAGCGGTCCCGGGACCAACGTGGCGGCAGGCGCCAAAGCCTCCTTTACGGTTCGATTCAACCCGTCCGCGCTTGGATTGCGAACGGCTACCCTCCATGTATTGAACGATGACGCCGACGAAGCCGATTACGATTTTGCCGTTCAAGGCACAGGGGTAGAACCGGAGATTGCCGTCATGGGAACGAATGGCGCGATCGTTGCCAATGGCTCCGTGCTTCCGACCCTTGCGGAAGGGACGGATTTTGGTTCGACTCATGAGACCACCGGGCTGGTCGATCGGATCTTTACCGTGACCAATCAAGGCTCTGCGACTTTGTACGTTGCCGGGGTGACCACCAATGGGACGAACCCGGCGGACTTTATCGTGCTCAGCAGCCCGGCGACGAGTGTGCTGGCCGGCGCCAAGACGACCTTTACCGTGCGATTCGATCCTTTGACTCAAAGCAATCGGACGGCCGTGCTCCATGTGCTGAACGACGACGAAGATGAAGCGGATTACACCTTTGCGGTGCAAGGTACAGGCATTGGACCGGAAATTCATGTGCTGGGAACCAATGGCGCCGATCTGGTTGACGGGGATGGATCGCCGAGCGTCGCGGACGGAACGGACTTTGGGGATATCCGGGTCTACGACGGTTCCACGACTTGGCCGCCGCTGGCGGATCACGTCTTCACCGTGACCAACTCCGGAAGTGCGCCGTTGAACATCAGCGGCGTGACGACGGCCGGGGCGCAACGAGCGGACTTCCTCGTGCTCAGCGGTCCTGCCGCCAGCGTGGCGGCGGGGGCCAAGACGACCTTTGTCTTGCGATTCAATCCGTTGGCGTTGGGTCAACGATCGGCCACGGTGCATATTCTGAGCGACGACGTGAACGAAGCGGATTACGACTTTGCCGTGCAAGGCACGGGCGTCGAACCCGAGATAACCGTGTTGGGAACCAACGAGGCGGTCATTGCGAATGGCGACTTGACTCCGATTACAGCGGATGGAACGGATTTCGGTTCGCTGCGCGTGTGGAATGGGACCGCCAATCCGACGAAAGATCATGTGTTTACGATCACGAACTCGGGAACTACCGTGTTGACGGTATTCGGAGTGACGACCAACGGCGCCAATCCAAACCAATTCACTGTGCTCAGCGGCCCTGCAACCAATATTGCGGCGGGCGAAACAACGACCTTTAGCGTCCGGTTCGACCCATCGGCATTGGGACTGCGCGCGGCCGTGCTCCACGTATGGAGCGATGACGAAACCGAGGCGGATTACAGTTTTGCGGTTCAAGGTACGGGAATAGAACCCGAGATGCATGTGCTGGGAATTAATCTGGCCGAAATTGTTTCGGGAACCCTGGTTCCCGATCTGGCCCGCGGAACCGATTTCGGAGAAGTCCGAGTGTTCGACGACGTGCAAACCTCGTCTCCGGTCGAAGACCATATCTTTACCGTCACGAATTCGGGCACGGCCGATTTGACGATCGGCAGCGCATCCACATCCGGCGCAGCGCGAGCCGACTTTACGATCCTGGACGGGCTCGGAAGCACAATCCCCGCCGGAAGCGAAGCCACGTTCACCGTCCGCTTCAATCCTTCGGCGCTGGGATTGCGTGAAGCGATAATTTCTTTGGCTAACGACGATTTCTACCATGCGACAAATTATACCTTTGCCGTTCAGGGAACCGGCATCGAGCCGGAGATCGCCGTGCTGGGGACGAATGGCGCGCTGATTGCCGATGGAGAGTCCGTGCCCAATCTGAATAAAGGAACCGACTTCGGCGCTCCCGAACCCTTTACCGGCGGAGCTGCCCGCCTGTTCACCATCACGAATTCCGGGTCTACGATCCTGACCTTGACCAATACGCCTTATGTAACCATTGGAGGTCCTCATTCGAACGATTTCACGGTCATTAGCCAGCCTTCGTCGCCTATCGACATGGGCGAAACGACCACGTTTGAAATTCGTTTCGATCCCATGTCCATGTGGGGCCGTACGGCCGAGGTCTATGTGGTCAACGACGACGCCGACGAGCCTAACTACCATTTCACGATCAAAGGCGAAGGCCCGGCATCGATGCTTTACAACGTATTTGCCCCGCTGATCGGCGTGCGTGGGAATGCCCTGGCTTGGGGAGATTACGATTCGGATGGCGATCTGGATTTGATCACATTGGGATACAGCGCAGCGGAAGGCCGCATTACGAAACTCTTTAGGAATGACGGGCAGCACACCTTCACGGACACCGGTATCCCGTTCCAAGCCGTGGAGAGCGGGGCTGTGGCCTGGGGCGATTATGATAACGACGGCGATTTGGATCTCGCCCTTGCGGGTTATGTAGGAAGCTCCTGCGTCACGATGATCTATCGAAACGATGGGGGAGATGTCTTTACCGATATCGAGGCTGGCTTGCCCGGCGTTTACACGGCCAGCCTGGCCTGGGGCGATTACAACAATGACGGCCTGCTCGATCTAGCCATGGCCGGGCTATCCACGAACGGCAAGTTGGCAAAAATTTTCCGGAACGAAAATGGAACGTTCACCGATACCCGGATGTCGTTGGATGGGGTAAGCGACGCCAGTCTGGCCTGGGGGGATTACGATAAGGACGGGTACCTCGATCTACTGGTGGCCGGCGCGATCAATACGGGGAAAGTAACGAAGATCTATCATAACGACGGGCATAATTCCTTGACCAACAGCCGAATCAACCTCATCGGCGTTTCGCACGGCCGCGTGACTTGGTGCGATTACGACGCGGATGGCGATCTGGATGTGGCCTTGACCGGCTATTCCACCTCGACGGGGGCGGTCACCCGCCTCTATCGGAACATCGCTGGAGCTTTCTTCAACGTTTCCACTATTCTGCCCGGCGTTTGGCAGGGCGACATGGCCTGGGGCGATTTTAACAACGACGGCTATCCGGATGTGGCGCTTGCGGGAAATGCCACAACCGGCGCCATGGCCAACCTCTACCGCAATGTGGGCGGGAACGGGTTCTTGGTCTATACTTCCACCATCTCCGTCATGCAAAACTGCGGGCTGGCTTGGGGCGATTACGATAACGACGGTGTTTTGGATCTTGCGACGGTTGGAAACTCGGGCACTAGTTCCCTCGCTCGAATCTACCGGGATTATTATCCTACGCTCAACTCGCCTCCCTTGCCGCCCAGCAATCTGACCTGGGGCGTTACCAACAATGGCGTCGTATTGAGTTGGTCGGCTGCATCGGACGCCGAAACAACCAATTCGTCCGGATTATCGTATAACCTCTACGTCGGCACGGCCGCCGGCTCCGGGGACCTTTATACGCCCATGGCGAATACCACCAGCGGTTGGCGTCGGCTCCTGGCTTCAGGAAATGCGCAGCAAGGTTTGTCCTGGCCGGTCAAGGATCTCACGGCGGGAACCTATGCGTGGGGTATTCAAGCGCTCGATACGGCCGGCGCCGGTTCTCTGTTTGTCACGGGATCTTTCACTCGTCCGGCATTGCCTGATTTTGTCATCGCAAGCATTTCCAATTATGCGGCGCCCTTTACGATCATGGTCACGGTCAGCAACAGCGGCGCAGCCGCCGGCGACGGCGGAATGCTTGCCCTATGGCTGGATCGGGAGTTGGCCGCACCTTGCGGAGAGGAGTCCGATCGTACCAACGCGGTGGGTATTTTGAATTCGGGCGAAAGCCGCGAATTTGTGTTCGAAGACTGGGGGCTGGGAACCAATGCCACCTCGACCGTAGTCCGGGCGTTTGTCAACAGTCTCTGTTCCACCCTCGAAGAATCCGACGAGAATAATCAGGCCGTCTGGGATATGTCGCTTCCCACCCGTGAGGACTTTTGGTTCCGTGCCGTTGCGTTGACCAACAATGTAATGCTGCGCTGGATCGATCCGACCCTGTGCGGGCTGGTCGATGCAACGGTCCACATCCGGTTCCATACAGATCATTATCCGGTCAACGTCGCCGATGGAACGGCCTTGTATACCGGCACAGCGCAGGTCTACGAGCACGTCAGTTTAACGTCGCATCAGCCATACTATTACACGATTTGGGTCTCGAACGACGGCCTAAACTTCGTGGTCCCTCCGGAGTAAGTTTACTATTAGCCGTGCTGAGTAAACCGAAAAGGAGGCTCCCCTTTGAAAAGGCTGTGGGCAGGCTTAATTTTCTTTGCCGGCTGCTGTGCCGTTTTCGCCGCGGAATTGACGGTTTCCTTCTCTTTCAGCCCCGCCCAATTGACGTTTGAACCTCATGGAGCTTATGAGCAAGTCTTCCTGGAGGATGGCCTCTTGCCGGAGGATGCTCCCGGCTCACCCTGGTTGCCGGCCAAATATGTCAATGTGTTGCTGCCTTCAGGGGCTGAGGGGGCTTTGTTGAAAACGGTTGTCGACGAGATCCTGGTGAAGAGCTCTGTGGACGGTTTCCCCGTGCAGCCTCCGCAGCCGCTCAGTGCTGCTGCCGCGGCGTTTGTTCCGCCCGATGCCGCGGTCTATTCCCTGACCACGCGCTGGCCTCGTAAAGCAGCCGAGCTGGGTGAAACACACCGGTTGCGCGGATATGCTTTTGTCTCTGTCCGCCTGAATCCAGTACGGTATATCCCGGCCTCCCGCGACGTGTATCTGGCCACCAACCTTCAGGTGACGATTGCCTATGACGAAGCAGCTAATCCTTCTGACGCCATCACGACGGCGCCCGCTCAGAATGACTTGTTTGCCGACATTGTTTCGGCGGCCGTGGTCAACCCTGAAAGCGTGCCCCTGCAAGCCGCTGCCATGAGGGCCATGAACGATCAACCGGCCGCCACGGTCGATTATCTGATCATCACCACCGCGGCGCTCTCCAATTCGTTTCAAGTGTTGGCCAACCACCGTCGCACGCAAAACAATTTGAACACATGGGTCCTTTCCACTGACTACATCAACGCGAATTACAGCGGAACCCGTCCCGCCGGCGGATCGGATTTGCAGACCAAAATCCGCAATTGCATCATCGACTATGTTCAAAATTATGGAACCACTTACGTGGTCTTGGGTGGAGAAAATACGATTATTCCCGACCGCGACTGCTATGTCTCCTGCAGCGGCTATACCGAATCGGCCATGCCCTCGGACATCTATTACTCGGGCCTCGACGGCAACTGGGACAATAACGCCAACGGAGTCTATGGCGAGGTCAGCGGTTCCGAGGCCGATATGGCCTTCGACGTCATTGTGTCCAGGATTCCGGTTTATACCCCCACCCAGGCGGCTGGCTACATCAACAAGCTGAAGAAATTCGAGACGACCATTAGGCCCACGAGTTTTTCGAAGAAAACTTTGATGGCCGGAAACGAACTCTGGAATACCTATACAACCAGCGGTCGTCCCTCGGATGTCATTGGCGACGGGTTCTCCGAATTCCCTTCCCATGCCTCCAACAGCGACGCCGAAATCTGGGGCCGCCGGATGTATCGGGATCGAATGGCGGCCTATGCGGCTGGCCTGACGCTTTCGATATTCTATGATACCTTGACCTCCTGGGACTCCTCAACGGCCGGCGACTATGCGTTAAGCGGCGCCGGCCTGCAGACGCGCCTGAATCAGGGATGGAATCATGTGTTTCTGGGAACGCATGGGAACACAACCGTTTGGGGACTTGAGAGCGGCGGCTATTACTCCTCCCATGCGACGGCGCAAACGAATATAGCCACCTTCATCTATACCATGGCTTGTCTGACCGGCGGCTTCGATTTGGCCGAACCCTGCCTTAGCGAAGCGTTCCTTCGCAATGCGAACGGCGGCGCCCTGGTTTACATGGGATGCAGCCGGTATGGCTGGGGTTCCCCCGGTTCTTATCAGGGCGGCTCCTCCTTCGATTATGCCTATCAGTTCTATCGACAGCTCTTCTACTATCAGCGATCCACCATTGGCCGCGCCTTTGCCGAACACAAACTGGCCATGGCGGCCTCTTCAAGCTACAACGGCGCCAATCGATGGGTGCAATTCGGGATGAATCTTCAGGGCGACCCGCTGGTTCCGCTTAATATGGCAACCAATAACCTCGGCGACGATCCTTTCTGGTTCCGTGCCGTGGCGCTGACCAACAATGTCGTTCTGCGCTGGCCAGATCCCTATACCTGCGGCATTCCAAGCCAAACCGTGCAAATCCGTTATCGCACCGACCGTTATCCCACCAATATTGCCGACGGGGTTCTTCTTTATACCGGCACGGCCCAGTCCTGCGAACACACGAGCGCCTCGCCCAATCAGCCCCTCTACTACACCATCTGGGTCAGCCAGGACGGCGTCGCCTTCCAAGACCCGCCTCCGTGAGTTTTCCAATGGTTGGAAACTCTTCGTAGCCGCGGCCGTAAGGCCGTGGTAAACAGCAAAAAAACCGGACGTTTCCGTCCGGTTTTCAAGGTGGGGACGCGACTCCGCTCGCGTCCAAGGTTGTGGCCAGCGATTATTTCCTCGTCGGCAAAATCCTTTCCTCCGCGACATGCCGAAGCGCCTTCTCGCGCAGCTCCTCCGCCCAATAAAAACTTCCGAGCAGAACCACATCATATTCGATGGCCTTCAGCTCCTCCCAGGATAGTTTCCGGCAAGGCAACGTCAGGTCTTCGCCGCGATTCTCGTCGATGTAACCCAACACCTCGATTCCGCTCAAGACGCCTTTGAGAATCGATTGCCTCAACTGTTCGCCCAGTCCAAAAATCACCACCCGCAACGGCCGCCGGCGAAGGTCCCCAATCGCCTCGGCCAGCCGACGAGACGCTTCCGCCACTCCCTTTAATTCCGGCGGAATGAGAAGGGTGGCCGGCAATTCGTTTCGGATTGCCGTTCCCGCTGGAATCCCAATTTCCCATACATCCTCGCGCAAGGGCTGCTCCGGATAGTTCGCCAGGCCCCAATCTTCGGGATTGCGATACGGAACCGGGATCTTCAGGGAATTGTAATCGGCCCCGTGATGATGGGCAAAGACGTCCTCCACAGTAAAATTATTCCACGAATCGGCGTGATCGGCATGGAAGACCTGCCCAAGGATTCGAAAGCTCCCGCCCAGCGCCTGAACCTGCCGCCCCAGCAACGTATCGAGGTGATTATTCGAAAACCGGATGCCCTCGTAATGCCCCTGCGTTCTCATGAACAAATCCCGATGCATCAACGTGAAATCGCCCGCCGACCCATACGCATTGGGCAATCGGATTTCGCTGGTGCGGACGATCGTTCTTTGCTCCAACCCGGTTACGGGAAAGCTTGACGGGGTTTCGACCAAATGCCGGCTGTCAAAATCAATCCGGATAGCCAGGTGCAAAACGTCTTTGCGCAAGTTTTCCCTCGCCAGGCTGCGAACCACTTCCTCCGTCAGATACGTATCGGCATTCATGGAAAGAATCCATTCGCCGTGGGCGCGCCGGATTCCCACATTCTTGGCAAAAAACTGCACCACGCCCACATGCGGATTGTCGCAGAAGTGCCGATGCAGAGCCGCGGGGACCACATAGGCTCTCAGCGGCGATACCCATTCGCGAATGGTCTCCGCAAACAGCGGCGCGCCGGCCAGAGGATTCCACTCCACCCACACCCATTCCGCGTCAACTTCATGCGCCTTCAAGAGTGCGGCATTATGCTTGATCGCGAATTCCGCCCGCCGATTGAAATCGCCGTTATGATTGTCGTTGCGGCCGGTGAGGACGATGCTCAGAAATTTTGTTGTGCAGTTGTTCATGTGGCTTGGTCAGCGTAATGGATCGATCACAGCGAAGAGCCTATTTTTGTAGAAGCCGCAACCCCTGCCCTCGGTTTCGTAGCCGCCGGCGTAAGCCGGTGGCCTTCTCGTCCGTATCATGATGCACCCGTGTTCCTCTCAGCCCCCGATATTTCTTCCGCCAGTTCCAGAAGCCTATCGGCAAAGCTCGCCTGGGCGTGCCGGTAATTCTTCCTAAGAGTCATGGCATCTCGCTGCACAGGTTCTGCCTGCCAGATCTCTTCCATGAGCACGGCCAGCGCTTCGGGATCGGAAGCGGGAAAATACTTAGCCGCAGGATGCTCGTGCTCGCGCAGGACGGGCAGATCCGAGAGCAAGGCCCGCGCGCCCGCAAATCGCGCCTCGGCGACGCTCAACCCAAAGCCTTCGAAGAGGCTGGGATTAATAACGGCCGCGCAACGCCGCAGCAGGCTGTGAAAGACTTCGCGCTCCACGAGGCCCAGTACAACAAATTCCTTTTCAAGCCCCCACTCGGCGCGCTGATGCATCAATTCGGCATAACAGGCATCCCCTTGGCCGTCATGGGGATTCCCGGTGCAGACCACGCAAACGTTCGTTCCTTGTTGCTTGAGCAGGCGCAATGCTTTCAAAACCACCCCATGATTTTTATGACGCAGGAAATGATTAGGTAGGAAGAAAAACCGTTCAGGACAGGCTTTCGGCAGCGCCTCGGTGGATGTGTCCTCGAAGAAATAAGGCGGCATCCACGGCACAATAGGCAGGACGACCGCCTTATCCGCCAACTCCGGAGCGAACGCGGCAAAATCGTCGCGAACGGTCCGGGCGGTCACGATCACGCGGGCGGCCGTTCGAGCATGGTCCAGAAAGAGCCGGTTGCGGCGCTCGACTTCCTCCGGCGGCAGCAACTCCGGATGATGTACATGTTGAAAATCGTAGATCCACACCAGTCGCGGCAGATGAATCTGAAGAGCGGTTTGAATGGGCAGGGAAAAGAAAACATCGACCCCCTTTTCGCGAAGATACTTCGTGAAGGAAAAGCCGGGCCCGGGTTGAGAGGGAAGGGGGATCAACGCATCGATCAAGTCTTCCCACGGACGCGTCGTAGTTTCCGGCTGATTATCCCACGCGGTCAGCGAAACTTTGGCCGATCCCTTCTCGTGTAGCGCATGAATGAACGCGGAAAGAACCGTCAGCCCCGCCATCCACTTCTCATGGCCCATGAAATGGAAGGCAATGTTCACGGCAGCTCCTGGAGATCGCTGTAAAGGCTCTCGATTCGTCGCCCTTCCGGAACCCATTGGCGGGCCTTATACGCCAGATCCTCCCAGACGCTGTCGGAACTCACCAGCAGAAGGTCGTATTCGATGGGCTTGGCCTGCCGGGGATGCAACACCGGGATGCCGGACACATTCGGAACCGTTGCCAGATCGTCAAAAATCGCCACGATGCGATTCTTCGGAATCATATTCAGCGCCAGCAGCCGCCGGGTATGTTTTCCGGCGCCGTATAAAGCCAGCCGTACGCCCGGATCGGCGAGGTGCAAATGAATGAATCGTTCGAGGTTTTGTTTCAGCACCCGGTCGTTGCCGATGTAGTACCATTTTCCGACCCGGAGCTTGATGCCCTGACGCGACTCGACCACCATCAACCCGCTCTCCACCGGCGGCGCCGGTTGCAGCCGCAATTCCTCCCGCCATTTGGCGATGAACTTCTGCCGATTCTGTTCCATCAGTTGTTCGCGATCCAAGCCGGCTTCAAGCGGCGTCATGCCTTCGTAATGAATGACCAGCGAATCCGGGCAATACATCACGCGGTAGTTATGGCTCCGTAGCGTAAAACAAAGGTCAGGGCATTCATAATAATATGGAAAATACTGGGTATCGAAGCCGCCCAAGCTCAGAAACACATTGCGCCGGACCAGTAAGCACGCCGACGAACAGAAATCCACTTCGTAGGCGGTATTGTACAGCTCTTTGGAGGCGTCGTCCCGGTTCCCGATGTGGCAAGTGGCCGCATCCGAAAACACAATTCCCCCCGCCTCCTGCAACGTCCCGTTGGGCCACAGCAATCGCGCTCCCACCGCCCCAATCTGCGGATCGCTCGCAGCCAACTCGACGATCGTCTCCAGCCAGCCCTGTTGCGGCAACGTATCGTTATTCAAAAACAACACCCACTCGCACCGCGCCGCCTCCGCCCCCTGGTTGCAAGCCTTTGCAAACCCCAGGTTGGTTTCGTTGCGCAAATACCGAAACGAATGCGTCTGCGCCTGCAGATAATCCGGCGTCGCATCCATCGAGCCGTTGTCGACAAGTATCAACTCATACAGTCGCTGCGGCGTCCGCCGAAAAAGCGCATCCAGGCAGTTGCGCGTGAACGGCAACTGGTTCATTACGGGAATAACAATGGAAACATTAGGCATAATGTGTTAGGCCATTAACTCGTTGTATGGGGCCTATGCCATGGAAAAGGCTCGTACAAATCGATGGTCGGCAATTCCTTTCCAAAGACCTCTTCACAACGTTTTCGAAAAGCGGCTTGATGATAGTCTGTCGCGAAAATGACGGCATCAAAAGAAAAACTCATTTCTTTGCAAGGCGCAACAATGGGGATCTCGTTGAGCGTAGCGTTCGACGAGATCGCATGGTCGTCAAGTATGCACGTCACGCAAGGCATGCGGCGTCCTGTTGCAGATACTCGTTGCATGAAATCAAGAAGCCAAGAAGCATGCGCTCCGGCACCGAACAAGGCGATACTTTCGGTTTCAAGCGCACAGCGCTCAAGGCGCTCAAGCAGATAGGATCTTAACATCGTATCTTGGCGCAGACACTGACGGGGTCCCCAGGTAGGATAATCCAGACGCCCTTCGATCATATCCAAAAGCGCATCCACCGCCCGTACAGCCGCCCCGCCTCTCTCGGATACGAGTTGCCCAATGAGGCTCTTCCGCGCCTTAGCCATGCGCTCGGGATGAAGCAATTCGGACATTACGGCGGCGCGCAATTCGTCAGGCGTTTTCACGATCGTCCCGGCATCGCGTCCCCAATAACCGACGCCGGCGCGTCCGTGCGCCTCAAAAAATGCAGGCACATCATAAAAGACCACCGGCTTGTCCTGCAGAATGTATTCGAAACACGCCCCGCTCACATCGCCCACCAACAGATCCGCCGCCACAAAAAGCGGGTTGCTGCTGCTTGCGATTACGCGAAGATTAGAATGTGCGGCCTCTAACTCCCGCAGGCGGTCCATCCATTCTTTACGCATAGATAAATGATGTGGGCGAACGATGACGCTGATCGGCAATGAAACCAGAGCTTGGATAATATCCTCGCCGGCCTGCTCCAGCGAAGCTTCCTTCTGATATGTGGGCGCATAAAGCACAGCCGGTCTTTTCGGATCGAGACCCAACGATTGCAGAACCTCGTCGCGTTGAAACGTGCCGTCAAAAAGCACATCCGTTTTGGGAGAGCCAATCGGAACGACTTTTAAGCTATGAAGAATTTCAGGCCATTTTCGAATGTATTTTTCCCAGGAGCCTTTAAACATGGCCGGCCCGCAGGCGAACAGAACATTTGCATAACCGACCCCGTTCCCAATAAAATCCGCGGGAAAGGTCGTTTGCTTGTCGGTCAGCCCATGATTGATCGTCACGCGCGGAATGTCGCACCGCCCACGAATATCGCGAAAAATCGGCCCCGGTTCTCCGGGGATGACATTAAAAATCGCATTCACATTTGCCCAATCCACGCCGGCGCCCCCAAAAATCTCGTAGCGGACCGCGAGGCCCTCATGAGCCTTTTGCACCGCAGGGAGTTCTTGCGCCGTTGTCATAACCAGCGCGACATGCCCGCGCCGTATCCATTCCGCCGCCACCGGAACCGCATGTTCCGCAATGCCGCCGGACGTGTGTTCAAATAACAGTGTGTAGGACCTATCCATGAGAACTTTCTGTCATGAATGGGAGATAATTGCTTCTGGATATCACGTCATAGGTGGCTTGTGGATAAGCGTCACCCCAGGCCTTGGGTTTTTTGATTTTGGTTGAACGGTACTTGAATTCGAAAGAAGCCAGCTTCCCGTCGTGCTCTTCGACCAAGTCAATCTCTTGTTGGTCATACGTCCGCCAGAAGTAATAATTTGCCCGATGGGCAAGGTAGGTGTTTCGTTTTAACCGTTCCATGAATACGAAATTCTCCCACAGCACGCCCACATCGTTTCTCAATGGCAAGGCGTTGAAGTTTGCCGTCAAGGCGTTGAGGATTCCGTTATCGAGAAAGAAATATCGAGATGTCTTGGAAATCTCCTTCCTGAGATTCCTTGAAAACCCACGCACATTGAACAAGACAAAGGCCTTTTCCAGCAAGTCAAGATACCGTTCAACGGTTTTAACATTCAAACCTAACTGGGTGGCCAATTCCCTGTAAGAAACTTCTCGACCCACTTGAAAGGCAACCAATCGCAGCAAGTCGCCAATCTTCTTCGCGTTTCGAACCGAATCAAGCTCCAGGATGTCTTTGTATAATGCGGAATCTCTCAATTCAATGAGATAGTCGGTTTTAGCCGATGGGCTGGCCAACGTTAGGACCTCGGGATAGGTTCCATAGATCAGCATCGACTCCAAGGACTCTTCGCAATACATTCCGCCCCATTGCCGGTTCAATTCCAGCACGGACATCGGATAAAGTTTCAGCGTTTTCTTGCGCCCCGTCAAAGGTTCGCCGACTTGATGCGCCAATTCGAATGAAGAGGATCCTGTGGCGATGATCCGCAACGTAGGCAGGGTATCGATCATGAGCTTCAGGATGTTTCCAATGCCCGCGATCCGCTGTGCCTCATCGATAAAGACCATATCATAACCGCCGAACAAAGCTTTGATATCCGATATGGAGCATTTTTCGAGCACGGCGCGCAACGACGAGTCGTCACCCGTTCCTTGATAGACACGCTCCTTGGAACCTTCCAGGAAATGCTTAATCAGCCAAGTCTTCCCCGTTCGCCGGGCGCCATATAGTACCAAGACTTTTCCAGGCGAAGCCTGCTCGGATAAGAATGGGCTGTAATATCGTTGAAAAATCATTAAAACAACCATATTTAGCTAAATATGAGCATCACAACACACATATTTAGCTAAAAATAACATACTAAGTCAAGTTTTTGCGATAGAATTTCTGTCGTTTTATGGCTTTTTTAACTATGGAATGTAAAAAAAGAAGCATATATGACAACTATAACGCGATTTATTTATTAAGAACCCGGCAGCCCCTTTTTTCATGTTTGGACCAAGAAGAACGAGCAAACGGTCTTCAATTAAAGCAAAGGGAATACCTGTTCATATCCGTGTTCATCTGTGTGAATCTGTGGTTGCCTAACGATTTCCGGTCTCATTCCCGCCCACATACGGATCGAATCGTTCCGGCAGCCGGGCGTCCGGCTTCTGACAGACGATCTTGATTTCAGAACTGGAGACAAAAGGCGTGCGGGAAAGATAAACCACTTCGCAGACATCCTTGAATTCGTCAAAACGACCGGCCCAGTCATTTCCCATGACCAATACATCCGCGCGATGACTCAACAGATACTCGCGCTTCAGCTCCAGACTTTCCTCGACAAACACCTCGTCCACGTAGCGAACTGACCGCACAATGTCCAACCGATCAGCGAGTGGATACACCGGATAGATTTTCTTCTTCGAAAAATTCAGCGCGTCGGAACTGACTCCAACAATCAGCACGGATCCCAGTTCCTTGGCCCGGCGAAGAATCTCCACATGTCCGATGTGAAACAGATCGAAGGTTCCGAAGGTGATGATGCGTTTGGGGTTCATGCGGATAATTCACCTTTTATTTTGTCTGCCATTCAAGTGCAAAATATCAATAATATCTTCAAGCGGGAAAGCAACTTTCCCTGCTTGCGTTGTTTTGCGCTTTTTGCGGCCATATTTCGCTTCGAGCCTCGTTCACTCAAGCTGTTGCCGCAAGTCGCTCAAAGCCAGCGCCCGCTCTCCTGCCTGCATGGGATAGGCATTGGCCGTTCGACAAACAACTCCCATCCATCCCGGTCGGAAAGGGGTGGAGCTCTCTTTCAACTCTTCGGCAATCTTGTGCATGGTTAGGGTGTCCTCCTCCCTTGGCCGTTCCGTCCACTTGCATTCCAAGAAAGACAGCACCCCTCCTCGCTCCAGCACAAAATCGATTTCCCGCGCCCGTTGATCCCGATAAAACCAAAGCTGATACGGCTCCGCTAGCGTGCGATTAATTTTCCGTAATTCCGCGAAAACGAAGGTTTCCCACAGACTCCCCAGAAAAGGCGAGGCGAGGAGTTGCGACGGATGGATATTCAGCAAGTAACAGAGAAACCCTGTGTCGCAGAAATAGATTTTTGGATTCTTCACGATTCGCTTCGAGAAGTTGTGATACCACGGTTCCAAAAAAACGATCTGATTGGACGCCTCCAGCGCGCTGGCCCAATCGCTGATGGTTTTCACCGAAACCCCTGTTTCCCGAGCCAGCTCCGAACGATTGAATCCCTGTCCGCTTCTTACCGCCAGCAGGCGGATGAATCGCTCGTAGTCGCGCAAGCTCGTCACATTGATTAACTGTCGCACGTCGCGTTCAAGATAGGTCGCCAGGTACGATCGGTAATAGTCGTTTGCCGAGATGTCGGGAACGCGCCAGAGTTCGGGAAACTGCCCGCGCGCCAGCACCCGCAATAATAAATCCGTATCCGGCTTGTTATGCGCCGCAATTTCTTCATAAGGGAGATTTTCCAGCTCCACCCATACGCATCGCCCTGCCAGACTTTCGGAGACATTTTTCATTAAATTGAATTTCTGGCTCCCCGTTAACATGAACTGACCGCTCGTTAGACGATCCTTATCGATCAGTTGTTTGAGATGCCGAAATAGTCCTGGCGCATATTGCACTTCATCCACAATTAACGGCGGCGCGTGCTGCAGGAAAAAAGTCTCCGGATTCCGTTCAGCCAGCTCCGCAACGCTGGGCAAGTCCAGGCTTACATACTGGTGATTTGGAAACACGCGTTGAAGCAAAGTCGTCTTGCCGGACTGACGCGCCCCTGTCAAGACTAGCGCAGGATGCGACTTTGACAGTTGCAGCAGTTGCTGGTTAAATTTCCTTTCGTAGTGCATATGAAATATTTATACCTATAGTATAAATTTGTCAAAAATATCTTAATGCGTTTATTATAAATATGTAATGTTATGAATATAACAGGTTTGCGTGACAGTTCGCGGATGACGTGGATCGCTTCAGCTCCATTTCGCAAGCCCGATCCTTAGTGAATGGAATGAATCTGCGGCAGTGTCGAGATACACCCTTTCGGAACGCTCTTCAACGAGTTTTTTCCCGTGCGTTGGCTTCTCTTTGCTGCTTTGCGTGAACGTTCCCGTTCAGCGGGAAGACGGTATTTGGCAATCCTTCCATAGAAATCATAAAGTTGACCCAGGGTATGGAATACGGCATCAGGGGCGTTCATTTTCCAGCCTCTCGATATCGGCTTGATCCTGTTTGGAGTTTCGCTGTTTCTTTAGCCAGACCAGATCCGTCTTCGTCGCCACCCTGACTATGCCTGTTCCGGGCGATTCCGCTGACTGAGCATGGGCTATGATCTGTTCGTGGCGTTCCTCTCCCGCAATCAAGACATCAATAATCATTTCATCCAACTTCTCCGTCTTGATAAAGCGATGCAAGGTCAAATGACTATCTTTGAATGTCCAAGGATCCGCAGCTTTAAAATATCCTTCTCGTTTAAGGACTTTACTCACTCGCTCTAATTCATGTTCGCGAATTAGGAAATCCACATCCTTAGTGAATCGCGGTTCAGCATGAAAAGCGACGGCTACACCTCCTATCAAGGCGTATTCGATGCGCTCTTGCTGGAACTGCTGAACAATTTTATGAAATTCGAAGAAAACATTCATGCCTGATAAACCCTAGCATTCATGAAAGCTTCGTCAACGACAATGTTCCAGCCCTTCTCATCTTGACCACGGGCCGCGAGGCCGCAGCCCCTCCCAACGCCGGGCATGAGCTTATTTTCGGAGAGACGTATCCGATCTAATCGGAATCCAAAATTA
Organism: Lentisphaerae bacterium GWF2_57_35; assembly: GCA_001804865.1. Taxonomy (GTDB): domain Bacteria; phylum Verrucomicrobiota; class Kiritimatiellia; order CAIQIC01; family GWF2-57-35; genus GWF2-57-35. Next base: position 108,667 of record MHBK01000009.1, on the reverse strand, counting down.
GATGGCTGGCAACGAATACAGATAAGCAGCGAATAAAGAAAAGCGCGGTCCTTCATTCGTTGATTATCCTATTCGTTGCCATGATTCCCAACCTCCTTACGGAAAGGCCGCTGATTCCTGGCTTTTTTCGGGAGGGACGGCGGCCTCGCCGTCTCGAAAGTGGCCAAAGCGAGAATGGGGCGCCTTAAAAGCTCGTTTTGAGGATAAAATCAACCGCTAAGAAACCTCAAACGCGTGTTATCTGCAGTAACCTGTTGGCAATCAACGTCGGTTTTGGTCCGACCCTGGACTGACCTCAAGTGCAAAATGAAAACGAAGATTTCAAATTGCACTTATTTGGCTCGACGGCAATTCTTGATATTTCGCAACAGTTTCACTGATTGATACCCATTCAAATGGGCGATATGAAAAACAAGTTGACGGTTCCGGAAGTAATGATGCGTCTTTTCAGCGGAATCATTCGCGGGATGTGGTTTGAATCAGGCTGCCGAACTCGACCCTCGGCAACACGTTCAGCATGCCGCCCGCCGTTGCATTAAAAATGCTCCTCCCGTGTTCCGCATATACCGCTTGTGCCTTTAGGTAGCAGGCATCCAATTTTTCCATGGGAGGTGGCGACGTCCAGCGACGCCCCTTGCCGAAGTAATCCGGATGAAAGTGGTTGGGATCTTTGTCGATCGAAGTTAATACGCGTTCTTCTTGATAGCATTGGGATGGATCGATCGCATAGGAATGATCGACGCCGATGAGATAGAACTTGCCTGGGGCAGCCCCCAACTCCAACACGTTGTCATGCATACATAGTCCAAACATTCTTCCAGTCGCGGGCTCGAGCTTTTTCAAGAAGCGCCGACTCGTGAGTATCGCTAGAAAGAACGAGCGCGTCCCAAGCAGGGAGATTGGGGGTATGGGTGTCAAGGATGGGAATCCCTTCCAGGGAAAGCGAACAAGGAGCGTCGTCAAGGATGGCGACGATTTCCACCTCTTTTAGCCAGCCCTGTCGGATTAGCCGCTGGGAATGTAGCCCGGCTCCGTAGAGTGCGATACGTCGTACCCCCGATTTTTCCAGCCGCTGTCGCAGACAAGCTGCAGCCTTCGAGTGGACATCGCCAGTTTGACTAGCCGCAGGGTTGGCCATCACAGCGGCATAAAATTCAAGCAGGCGGTCGGTGTTCTGCTCCATGTCGAAATGGCGTTCGGCAAATCGGCGTGCAGCTTGGGAAAGCCGGTTGCGCAAGGCTTCGTCTTGGGCTAACGTAAGCAGTTTCTCAGCCCATTCGGAAGCTTTATTAGTATGGGTCAGCATGGCCTCTTCGCCCTCTGCCAGCGATTCCCCAAAGCCGGCTCGATGGATGAGAAGGGGTTTGCCTAGCCAGAACAGGCGACAGAGCCGGCTGGGCAGGCGATAGATGTTGAACGTGCTGTCATATCCCGCGCAGACATGAATGTCCGCCGCTTGCTGGAGGCCAGCGAAACGAGCGTCATCCACGGTTCCCAACAAGGCCACACGTTCAGATAGGCGATGCCGTTTTGTCAGTGCCTGAGTCAGGGCTGGATCCGTATCAAAGCCCCATACGGCCAGGAAAAGTTTTGAGTTTTTCTTAGCGGCGATGCGAAAGGCTTGAATAAAGGTTCCCCATTCGTTGTCAAAATGCCGTAGCGAGCCGCCTGCACCCAATAGGATGGCATCTGGCGGCGCGTTCAAGGAATCCAGGATCTCTCGTCGGAGAGTCTTCGTCTGAGCTGTATTTAGGAGATGTCTGTCCAGTTCAAACCCGGGCGGGAAGAGCATGACCGGCTTGTGGAAGGCCTCATCGAGCCGGTTTTTCATAGGATGCCAGATGGCTGTGAAGGCGCTTGTCGTGCGGGTGGCTATAAAGAAAAGTAGGGGATCGAACTCTGGATTCTGCGGTGCCCAATCCGAGGTGAAGTATGTATCGAGGTTGCATTCCTTTAGCAGATTGAGGAGGTCTTTTCTGTTTCGAATTCCATCAAAAATGGTGCGAAAAGGTTTCTCGTTCCTTCTATGGCGTTTTTGACGGTTCCAAATTTGGAGCAAATTGTCCTCTTGGTGCATGATCAATTTGGCATTGGAAACCACGACGCATTCGATCGCCGCCGTCAATCCATGGCTCCACATGTCCCATACATGAATGATCTCGGGGGCAAAGGCAGACACTTGCCTCTTGATGTCAGCGGCCAAATGGCGGCCTTCCCAGCGCATGGGGATGGCCGGGAGTTCATCTGGAAAGGCCTGTTCCAGTTCGCGCCGGTCCAAATGATAAAGCAAAAGAACCTTCTGTCCCTTGCGAAGAAGGTGGCGCGCATAGGCCACAGCGCTGATGCCCTGGCATTGGGTTCGGGTGGAAGGGATGACGATGAGGATATTCATAATATGGCCAGAGTTCTTGAGGTATCCGTGATGCTCCAATGGGCGCGCTCATTCATGAGGCAAGATGTCTCACGGCTGACTGATTTGCTGTGATCCCATCGGGCTGACATATGATCATGGAACTCATTACCTGAAACTATTTCTGTTTTACGAACCCATTTGTTTTCGGTTATGTTCCTTTTACGCATACAAAGAAAAATATATTCGATAGCCTTTGTACTGGAGCCCACGATGAGCGCACAGCATTCCTTTATTCCTCAGGATCTTTATAATCAAATCCTGGAGCATGTGCCCATTGCCTGTGTGGATATTGCCATCGTCTCTCATGGCTCCGTATTATTAGTGCGGCGCAAAGATCCTCCGGCCCAAGGGCATTTGTGGGTTCCAGGTGGACGAGTTTTGAAGGGAGAGATGATGAAAGAAACCGCCGTCCGGAAGGCTCGGGACGAGGTGGGTATCGAATGCCATGTGGGGCCCATTATTCATACCGCAGAAACCATCTTCCCGGACGGCCCTTGGGGAATTCCTGTTCACAGCATTAACTGTTGTTTTTTCATGTATCCTGCAGACAAGAATTTTGTGCCCAAACTGGACCATCATCAATCGGAATGTGTTTGGATTGATCGTATCCCTCAAGGGCTTCACTCCTATGTTCAGCGATGCTTGATGGGGGCTGGATTGGAATAACGTACCCTGAGCCCCTCGCCAGCAACGGCGCCTGAAAAATAATGGGTTTAAATGAGGCGAGTATTCATGAGGTGAACTCATTCTGTGCTAAGCCGTGCCAGAGCGCCGCCATCCACAGTTAATCCTTCGCCTGTTATGAAGGCAGACTGTTCTGAATCAGCTAAAAAGTAAATGGCGGCAGCCATATCCGATGGTTTGCCGATACATCCGAGCGGATGCCTGTCGGCCAATTGTTTCATGCGCTCGGTAAGGGAGCTGTTTTGGGCGACATGTCCACGGCCGAGCCCCGCGCGCAGCATGCCCGTATCTGTGGCTCCTGGCAGGATGGCATTGACTCTTATGCCATCAACGGCAAATTCAAGTGCGGCAGCGCGCGTGAGAGCCATGACGGCGCCTTTACTGGCGGCATAGGCGGAAATGTCGCGCGAGGTTTGTCGCGCATGGACCGAACTAACATTTACAACAGCCCCATGAGCTGTTTTAAGAAGTGGATGGAATAACTGCATTCCCAAAAAAACTGACCGGAGGTTGCTGTCCATGACGTTGTCCCACTCTTCGAGCGATGTTTCGACCAGGGGCTTGCATACTTGAATAGCTGCATTATTGATCAGTGAGTCGAGCCGTCCGTATTCAGTTTCTACATGGTGCTTCAATGCCGTCATATCGACCGGCTTTGAAACATCCAGGGAGAGCAAGTCTATGCCTTTAACGCCATCCTCCGTGCGTGCGTTGCGGTCCGCTCCTACAACGTTCCATCCTTTGCTAACAAACAGTTCGGCTGTTGCCCTCCCAATTCCGCCCAGTACGCCCGTGATCAACGCTACTCTTTTCATGACAATTCCTTCAGTCCTTTAATGAGATTATTAATGGTGTTTCGATGAATTCGTTGATAGGCCGCTGGACTACTATTGGAATTGTGAGGCGCCAACAACACCTCGCTAAAAGTCCTTAAAGAACTGTCTAGCGGCAGGGGTTCTTCTTCAAAAACATCCAGTCCTGCGCCTGCAATTTTTTTGTTTTTCAGGGCATCCGTCAAGGCTAGTTCATCGATGATCGGGCCACGAGCACAGTTTACAACCACCGCTGTTGGTTTCATCAGGGAAAAAGTCGCTGCATTGAGCAGATGTCGGCTTGTTGGATTCAGATCGCAATTCACACTGATATAATCCGACGTGCGAAGCAGGTCGTTCAGCGGCAGCATTCTTATGCCAAGTGTGCCTGAAACGGCCGTATCAAGTGTACGAATATCGTTGCCTAATAATGTCATGCCAAAAGCTTGTGCACGACGGGCCACGGCACGCCCAATGTTGCCTACCCCTATAACCCCCAGTGTACATTCACAAAGCGCGTGGCCTTGAATTTTTTCCCACGTCCCGGCCTTCATGGCTACATCCATACGGAAAGCATTGCGCGCAAAAGCGAGAATATAAGCCATAACGCTGTCTGCTACGGAATCGGTGAACGCATTGGGCGTATTGCAGACACGAACGCCATGTCGAGTGCACGCGGCTAAATCAATCGAATCGATCCCTGTGCCCCACTTGGAAATAACTTTAAGTCGCTTCGCTTTTTGGAGAACCCGTTCTGTGAAACGGTCATCGCCACAGATTACTCCATCCATGTCTTCAATCAACTCAAACAGCTGTTCTTCTTCCAGCCGTTCATGCACTTCCGGCACAATCAGCTCTATTTCATTTCGTTCAAATTCGTCTCGAAAATCCTTCAACACACTCATCATATAAGGCGCCGACATGAGGACTTTCCACTTTGCAGTAATCGTCATAAATTCATCCGACTTGGTTTGCTTTCGGTTTCAATATGGCCCGTACAGGCGTGGCTTCCGTCCCGACTAGACGAATAGGCAGACAAATCAACTCATAGAAGCCGGGTTCCACATCATGCAGACAGAGCCCTTCCAGCACAATGATTCCCTCACTTAGCAAAACTTCATGAGTCTCTTTTGCATCACCGTATGGGGCAATGGACAGATAATCGATGCCGACCAGTCTTGTTCCCCGCTTAAGCAACGATCGTGCTCCAGATGGGGTCAGTGCAGTGAAATCCGTGTGAAATTCAGGTTTTTCATATAGCCGCCGCCTGGAATTGTCCGTCTTGAATAAAACGCGTTCCACGTGTGAAGGTAGTTTGAGGGCTTCGATTTCTCGCTCGCCGATATGCTTCACACCCGGAACACCGGCTACGAAAACGGCTCCGCAAAATGCCTGCAGGGGTAGCATATCGGCTGAATATCCATCCTGCATGAAGTGCAGAGGCGCATCAATATGCGTCCCGCTGTGAAGATCCATCTCAATCCGGCTATTGTTTACGGCGTCCCCTCGTTCCATGCGAAGCGTCCATTCGAGACGGGACGGTTCAATTCCCTCCCATATCGGCATGCCTGGTTGAACCGGCATGGATATGTCAATTATCATCGTGGCCTCCATCCTGCCGTGAATAATCAATAATCAGATTGTTTGTCGCTGCCTCTACCGATGCGGTTGCTGGCGGGCGGCCATCTGGATAGTAGAACCTGTCGCGTAATTCGGGCAGCATGCCTATTCGCATACGGTAACCCTTGAACGTTCCCACAAACTGCATGGTTCGAAAACGTACAATCCTAATCCACTCTCGATGTAGGACGTGCTCATGAAGCGCATAACGCCAATCGCTGATCACATTGCCGGTAAGTGCGCGAATCAGGTCGAAGAATGAGAACTGCTCTTCCGGAAACATCCGTTTCATGGCTATGGCTTCGCGATAATAGCGCGTATAAATCTGCCGATATGTTTCCTCGTGCACATGCACCACCTCGGCCTGAGCTTGATAAGCAATCCGATAACCCAGCGCCTTTACTCGACGAGCCCAATCCAGATCTTCCAACCCCGTCAGCGACTCGTCGTAACGATGAGTCATCCACACGCATTTACGTACGGCGGTGTTTGCGTTGTTGCAGAAGGCATGGGCTTGGCATGCACTTGATTCGGACGGAAACCATTTGGCAAAAATACGGCGTTCAGCATATTTTGTGCGTATATCGCCGCATTGTCGTCCGTAAACCAAGGCTACTTTTTCGTCCGCAAAAGGCTGGAGCATTTCATCCAGCCAGTTGCGATAAACCGGATAGACGTGGGCGCTGACGAAAACAAGAAACTCGCCCTGCGCCTCCTCACATCCGCGGTTTAAGGCATAGCCAAATGAAAAACTGGCTGGCTCAACAGAGATGATTTTTACCGGATATCGACGCGCAATGAGAAGCGTTGCATCCGTCGAGCCTGAATCCACTACAATAATTTCTGCATCCTTTCGCTGCTGACTCAAAATGCCTTCCAACAGGCGTCCGATATGCCGCTCCTCGTTGCGGCAGCGAATAATGATCGAAATTATAGGCGTTGTGGCTGTCATGGACTTCCCGTTTGGAGCCTGTGTTCCCTGTTCAGTCTGGATGAATGGTCATCGTTTTGCCAATCAATTCGGCGAGTCGCCAGCTCTCTTCGTCATCAATATCCACCGACTCCAAGCGGGGGGTGACAAACAGACGGGGACTCTTGCCCAGGCGGGCGCCACTTCGGGCAAACGATTCTTTGGTGAAAATATAGATGCAGGAGTTTTCCTCAAACATTGGGGGTAAATCTTGGGTGCGAATCAAATGCCCCGGCTGATGATTCATGGGACGCATATCTGCGTCATAAAAACGGCTCTGATAACGATTCACGCTGAACAACGAATCCTGTCCCTCTGCTTCTCGAAAGCAACGCAGAGCGAGTGCATAAGTTCCCGAGCGAATCAGCGGATTGGTTGAATGCGTCTGCAAAAAAATACTGCCGTCTGTCCGACTCAAATCATGCTCGATAATCCGGTTCATACTCACGAAATCCCCGCGCAACTCCACCGGACGCTCGATAATTCGAACCTTGGGCGAAAGGATCGGGGCTTCCATTGAAATTAGTTCGCTGTCCGTATCGACGACAATCTCATCCACTTCGGTCATCGCCGCCAGTGCGTGCAACGTGTGATGATAGAGCGGGCGCCCGCAGAAGGGTCGGATATTCTTGTCCGCAAGACGCTCTGAATGCGCCTTCATCGGCAGAAGCGCCACTATTTTGTCAGAACCGATCATGAGCAAAACCTCCGTATGCCAAGTGAAACCCTGCTTCGATAATAGGAGACCCATGATCGAAGATCACGTCTGTTGCTTTAAAACAATTGATTGTAATCCACCTTCGGGAAAATAGTTAAATGACCGCGCAAGGTCGCATCCAATATTTCGCGTCCATTCTGCGAATAGGCGTATCGGGCCAATGAATAGGCCAGTTCTGAAGTGGCTAGATCGGGTAATTGCCATCGGATGCCCTGACCGAAATAATCCGCGCAAAAATGATTGGGGTCGGCGCACGTGGACTCAACCAAGGCATGAGGCTTGCCTTGCGTCGTAAAAGAATGATCGACGCCCAGTAGAATGACTTGCTGAAAGCCCATATAAAAAGCGATTTGCATGGCCACATACGTTACCGTAGCGCCAATCCAGAGGGGATCCAATAAATTGGTTTGGAAAGTGGGTATCGACTGATGATCAAAAAACATGACGTCATCCCGTTCTTCAAAGTGATGAGCCATGGCAGAACTGATAAACTTTGGGCATTGGACTTTGTTGGAAATGTCGTCTCGAAATTGCTCAAGCACGTGAGGGTTGACGGCTACATAGTACGACGGCTTGAAACCCATCAGCTTTTCCATCAGGTAGATGCGGTTCAAGCCAAAGGTGATTTCGCCTGATAACCGGGACAAATTCGTATCACGCAAGCTGGGTCCATTGCCCAGGATAAAGCACCGTTGTCCGATATGACGTCGGGAAAACGACGCTATCGCAGCCCGATTCTTTGCGCATGCATCGAGTTCCAACGTGAGCGGCAGCTCGAAAGGTCCATATCCTGTATTGGCATATGGGGCGACTATTTCCGTCTCGGGGAACATCTTGCATATCCGTTCCGCCATGACGCGTTCATGAACATCCGATGAAACAAAAACCACTTCATCCGGACGGGGGACATAATCCGCGGTCGCAATAACAGGTCGCCCCTGCAGTGAACCGTTTAGAGGTGCGCAATCATCCAGAATAACGCGAACGGATTCGATTTGTTCGGGAGAAACCACATGATGAAGCAACCAATCCGTGTGTTTACCCGCGCCGTAAATAGCGACAGATTTATAGTGTCTGACAAGGCGCTGCCAGACTTCACGGAAATAGGCTTCACGAAATATATATTCTCGCGACAATGTTTGCCTCGATCGTCAAATGCCGATTCTACTTCGGCAAAAAATTGTTCTACTCTCCTTTGACGGTCTTGGGGCTTTCGCCCCCTAGATCCTCAAAGAGATCAATCAGCCTCACATCCATTCCATACAGACTGCGGCAGCGTTCTGTAAACACATTGCGCAGGGAATCCGTTGAAAGAATTACGCCATCGGTAAGCCCGACATCAACTTTGTCTGGACGTAAGACCGGCGTGCTTCCGATCGTCTGTCCGCACACTGCCTGATCATCCAGCACGCCAATTATGGAGGGTCCCTGTGCGTCGTGGATCAGCGGCATAAACCATTTTGTGAACTTGCCTGCACCAAAAAGGTAGACGCTATGAACGCCTTCCGCTCGCAAGCCGCGCCAACGCAAACGTAAATATGCGCGCATCATTTCGTCGCGATTTCTTTGAGGCGTAGATGCGGGAGCTTTTTTCTGACTCACGCGCTCAACGTCGCGCCCAAGCGTTTGGGCGATGGCGTTGCATAGCCTTTCCCTGTTCAGGCCTCCACGGAACGCAAGCAGATTGCCCCAGCTCTCGGCTTTTTCCAAAGTACATGGCCATGCTTTAAATGCATGCCATTGATGGTTTCCCCCATATTCCACGATGGGGTCCCATTCCGACACCAGCACTTCATAGCCTCGCGTTGTCAGAAAATCGGCCATCTCGCCAAAAGAATATCCCAGCATGCTCGTTTTGCGGTCTTCGAATTCGCATTCAATAATGTCCGGCTGAAGTGTGTCCCAGGGGAAACCTTTTAAAACAAAGAAGTCGTGTCCTTCTGTATCGATCTTCAAGAAATCAACCTTGCTAATTTGTTTTTCCCTGCAGAAGTCAACGAGCGTCACGGTGTCTACGTGGCTGCTGAGCGCATGACTGCTGTGAAATGGACTGAGGGACCCAATTCCTGTCGATACATGGCTTGCATAGAAGGGCGCCTTCTGCCCGGATTTGTCAGAGACCGCTCTGGGGTCAACGGAGAGCAACGGGTACTGTTCCGCCAAACGGGTAAGTTTTTCCCGGTTTTCATCATTGGGCTCGAAAGCGCATACTCGCCAGCCGTTCGCAAGAAAGGGTAGGGCCGATCCTCCGATATGTGCGCCGACATCCAGCATGACGCCTTTTGTTCGCGTCGCGGAGAGATATTCGTAGGCTATTCTTGTTTCATCTAATTTCATCAGGGGCTCCCTATCAACGCTTCTTTCAGGCTCATGCGATTGAACAACTCCAAATGGCCGCCGACGGTTGCATTAACGATTTCACGCCCATCCTGTTCATACGCGTTCTTGGCCAATTCATACATTTTTTCCATGTTATCCACATCGGCGGCCTGCCATTTGCGTCCGCGAAAGTAAGAATGATCGAAATGGTTTATGTCATCCTCCAACTGAGTAATAACGTCTCCTTCCTTGATGCCTTGCTGTTGGGTGTAGGAGTGATCAAACCCAACCAAAACAACCCGTTTGTATCCTAAGCCATAGGCCAAGTGCATATTGAAGAAACTGACGGTATGCCGCCACGATGCGTTCTTGAAAATGTCCGTGCTGAATTCTGGATAGCCTACCGCATCTAGAAAATAGGTGTCATCTCCCTCGTTGAGGCAATAGCTGAGCCAATAAGGAAGGATTTTGCAGGGCCCGCGCAAAAGATTGATGTAAGGTGCACTTTGTTCCGCCACGAGATAATTGACCACGGTGTAAAAGGCGGCTTGACGAATCAAGTCAGGATTTAGAAACGCATTGTTCGAAATGATTACGTCCTGCCCAACCAGCAAACTCAAGTCGGTCTGCTTGAGGCTTGGCCCATTACCTACGATAACGCAAGTATCGGTGTGACGCTGGGCTATTCGCTCTCGAAGAAACATATGCGTTTTAACAATTTGTTCTTTTTTCCAATCGGCTCGGAAAGCCCAACGACGCGGCCCAACGGTATAACAGACATTTCCCTGCTCTGTCGCTTGATCAAGAGGAATGGAATGACACGGTGTTCCTTCAGAAATCTTCAGACGATCCATTTCCTTCTGCGTGTCGCGCCAGCCTCGTTCATCCTTGTGTTCGGTGATGTAGCGTCGCACATCAAATCCACCGTTATAGGCCTTGAGAAGTTTTTTGTATTCGACTTCAATGGATTCTGTATCGGATGGATGATTGCCTGTATGAGTAAGCACGCCGTCAAACCCTTGCACACGGTATTCTGCATAACGCCGTAACCAGTTGTGATTTACATAACCGTACTGCGAGAGCAACATCTCGCAAACCTCACGATAGCTTTCACCCCTCATGCCAAAGGTTTTGTTTTTAATGTGATAACGCGCTTTTGCATAACAATCATCCTGGTACACAAATTGAATCTTCGATTTGACGCACCGAATCCAGTATTCGTAATCCATACTGTAGTGAAGCGATTCGTTGATCCGTCCGACTTTTTCGAACACCTCGCGGCGTATGAACGTTGCCGGTTGAAGAATCCCTGTTCCTTGTTGAAACAACCAGAAAAGCAAGTCCGAGCGGGTGTGAATATAGGCGTCGCGCAGGTATTCGTCTTTTTCGTTGGTAAAAATGCCTTTCCCATACACGATGTCCGGGTGATCGCTCTCGTTGAAGCGCGCGATTACACGGGCGAAAACTGCTTCATCCGCGTAACAATCGTCGGAATTGATCCAGGCCAGGATATCCCCCTTGGCGCGCGTGAACCCCTTGTTTACGGCCTCTGCCTGGCCGCGATCCGACTCAGCGAGCAGCGTGACATGCGGATAGCGGAGAGCGGTCTCTCGGCTGCTATCCGTCGAGCCTGGGTCATAGACGAGGTGCTCGATAGGCGCATAGTTTTGCATGGCGACGGAATCGAGACAGTAAGGCAGAAAATCTGCCTGGTTATAACTCGGCGTGATAACGGAGATGGTCAAGTCAGTTTTATTGCTCATGTCAGTTTATTCCCCAGCATTTCATCTCATGGCAAGCCATCGGTTGCGTCGTTCTCCCACTAGGTTCACTCTGCTTAAAAAATCGTCGACAATCGGCCAATTTGAGATTGTTTCGCGATGTCCCAGAACGAGTGCCAACTCCATATTATCCAGAAGGAAATCCACCAAATAGCCATCAATGACCGTGCTTTCAGGGATAAAGCTAATATCGCGCCATTCTAGCGCGCCACGGTGCACAAGTTCCCTCAACAACCGAATCCAGCGAATTCCGAAGTGCGTCACATTTCGCGAATTATCGTCACCAAAAAAATCACGTTCACTAGTTTTTCGTCCCCACGAATTTTTCTTTTCTTGCGCAGTTTGTGTGCGGTGGCAGACAAGCGGTTGGGTAAGAAGCAGGCAGGGTTTGTCATGAAACGTTTCCATCATCATACCCAGTTGCGGGTACATAGTGCCGGCATAGGGAGATGGACTTAGACGGGCAAAAGGGTCTCGACGGAAAATGTTGATGGATATGAAGCCAATGATACTGATCAAACCCCAGCGCAGACAAAAAGCTTTCAAGCTCTCGAACCGAATATCGATGGAGGTATCCATCTGCATCCAGTTGTTGCTCAAGATGCGACTCAAATCGGCATTTCTACGCGTGCGGTTGAGTATATAGAAATCGAATTCTCTTTTTCGCAATTGATGCAATATGACGCTTAACGAATCTGTCCGCTCAAGGAAGTCGTCATCCCCAAAAATCCATAGATACTCTCCGCGGCAAGAATCCGTGCAGTCAATCAGATTTCGCTCAAGGCCCCGGTTTTCAGGATGCCGGTGATAGTGCATGAATGGAAATCTTGAAATGTAATTCTGCATGATTGCGCCGGTATCGTCTGGCGATGCATCATCTACGACATGTAACTCAATTTCACCGGGTGGTTGTGCCGCTATCTGATCGGCGAAGATTGAGAGTGAATGAAGCAGCTCGCGACTGCGCCCGTAGGAGGGGATGGCTATGCTTAGAAGAGGTTGAGGAGTCATCGTATGATTCTGTTTTATGAGAAAGACTCTTCTTTATGAAATCCCTTTAGGATAAGGGCCAGGGAACTGTAGCTCCTCATACAAATTTATCAATTTGATCCGTTCGCCAAACAACGTTTGGCAGCGTGCTCGGAAGGTTTCTTGATGCGTATCCGTTGACAGAATGATGGGATCGCCGTTCGGCGTTGCATCCAATGGTCGGAGAACGGGAATGCCGAACCTTGTTTCCCCTGGAATGGCCGCATCGTCCAGAATCAGTCTGACCGCAGGCGTTGGCATGTCATGCGTAACGTGCAGCAACCAGTCGGTATGCTTGCCGGCGCCGAACAAAATGACGTTCGTAACACCTTGGATAGCCAGCCGTTCCCAGCATATTCTGACACATCCTTTAACTAGTCGGGATACCGAATTGCGATAGTCCTCTCTCATCTGGATCATTTTGTCCCGTGCAGCAATCATTTTATGACACGCAGCAATGGATCGGAGCAATTGGTCATTTCGCAACATAAGATCAGACTTCGCGATCAGATCGTCACAAGTGGTCCCCGCCATTTGATTGGAATGCGCACGCGATTTCGAACGGGGGGACGGTGGCTGCTCGGAGAACAGATCGTCACGTGAGACCAACGCGGACTCTCTGATTACTTTTTCAGTAAAAGCTTTGCGTTCGCATTTGCTTAATACACCCGGCTCTTCATTTGGAAGCGCCGTCATCCACTGCACCACCTCATCCCTGCAGCCAATGCGCGTATTTGGAAAGAACTCAGCAGCCACTAAACGATTGCACAGGAGATAGTCGAGCAATCGAAAAGGCTTGTTCAGTGCAATGGCATCAAAAACAGCTTCTGTACCTGCATCCAAGACCCAGTCCGCCCATTGGACCAGTGAAATGTTGTCAACCGTGTGACCCACAAAACGAATGTTGGTCGCATCCAGCTCCCGCAAGGCTGGATAAGCCCTCTGTAATCGTTCAAGTCCTGCCCCTTGGTCATCCGGTTTGATCGCGATAGACAAGCGATCTTGGCGGGCAAGCATATGAATAATGGACAATAGTTCGTCCCAATTAGCGGGGATTTCATATCGCGGCAGAAAAAGGGCGATTTTTATATGACCCAATGCTTCAGGCGATTGGAAAGCTGGAGCGATTTTAGTGAGTGTGGATATCCACGAATTGGAATATCGTGCATATCCCGTCCGAATTAAGTGCTCAGACTCCACCCATGGCCGATAATTCGATTCACAAACGTCCGATGTTACAAATACGCGATTTACCCAGCAGCCGGGTTCATGTCGAAGGATAACGCTGCTTTCCGTATCCGAACGGGCGACAAGACGGTTTGAAAAGCTGCAGGCTTCCGAAGGCAGGCAAAGCGTTTGGATGCCCAGCTTGGTTGCCGCAGCGATGAGTCGTTTGACAAACGCCAATCCGTATTGGCCATGACGAAGCCAACCGAAAGCGATGAAGCCAGTCTCTCCCCGACACGGCAGATTCAGCCATGTAGCTAGACTAGATTCATCGCTGGATAACAACGACAGATCATGAGGTCGAACAATCTTGGTCAGCCCCGTCGTTTCCAAGTGATGCAGCCGATAATCATTCTGGGCAATGTTTTCATTTAATACAAGAAGCTGAAAGAGATCGTCCTTTTGAGCCAGCAGCGAAATCATTGGAGTCAGGTGATCTAATTCGTACGCATTGCGAATGACAAATAATCCTGTCACATCAGCATCTCTTCCGGTTGTGAGATTGATTTTCCCGCTTTAAGCCGGCAGCAGGTCGCGATGTTGAAGGAACTCTCATATGGCAAGGATGTTTTGAACGATCCTTCCATATAGTCCGTGACATGGATGGCGCAGTTTCCATTGTGTTTAAAGTAATTTACGAGTTTTTCATTTGCGGGAGCGAGCAAAGATAAAGCCGTAGTTGGCGAAATTCTTTGCCTTGCCATAGTAAAGCTTGTCCTTCTGAATTAAAACCGGCTCAAAGCCCATGCGGTCCATCTTGTCAATCAGGTCATGATTGGTAATCCCCCATTGCCAGATGTAAAAAGCATCCCGAAGGGGTTTGTTTTGTTTTGCATCCATTTGATAGGGATCTGCAAAGACTGTTTGATAGATTGGGTAATCTGGGGCATGAGGGATATTTCGAAAATATTCGTCGACGCCTAGATCGAGGAGTCGGACCGTTGTAGAAGTAGCCATAAACTGCGGATTCACAATGAGGAAGGCGTTCGTGTAATCGGCATACATTCGAAGCATCTCGTCCCAATTGGGGGATACCATGTGTAACAAAATATCAAAGAAAATTATCGCATCCACTTTCCCAATTCGTTGGGGCATGGAAACATCACAGAAATTCCCATCCACGGTTGTGATATTTTTTCTTTCTCGACATAGACGCAAGGCGTTTTCATTCCAGATGGCATCTACCATCACTACTTCTGTCGGCGCGTATTTATCATGAATGTATTGACCATATGCGCCATCCACGCCCCAGATACAACCCAGTTCTGCGACTTTTTTGATGCTAAGAGCGCTGAAAGCATAATCGATGACATCCTTCTTAAATAACGTGACCCGATCGGCGTAATTCCGTTGCATGTCTTGCTCAAGGCCTTTTATTCTGGCCTGTATTCCGGTCTGTGTCTGATTCATATTTTCCTTCTTCTTAGGTGTGACTAATGATTGCAGTTAATCAAGTTCGTATCGAATATATTTCATTAGATAGTTACGCCAATTCAAATGTTGCTTGAAATATTTGTAAGAATCATCCGGCTTGACCCAAGTTAGTTTGAAAAATTCTATGACTTGGGGATGGATTGGAAGCTGCACCCCTCCCAAAGGCTCCTGTTGTACGTAAGCTGTGTGGCGGTTATGCTGTCCCTCGCTCAAATCGGCCCCTGCAAGACCGGCTTCAGAAGCCAAACAAGAGCTTATCGATTGCACCAATTGCTCAATCAAATTGGCCGACATATGATTGACCGCATGAAACAGCCGTTCATTCTGAATGTGTTCAACATAATAATCCGAAACACCAAAATCACAGGTTGATTCAATGCGGCGAAACCGTTCCAAGGTCATCTCATGTACCATCTTGAAATCTACCTCTGAGGAGATATCCGTATTCACATATTCCTGGAACACTTGATCTGGGTCATTCAAGCGTGACAACAGTTTGATAACTAATTTGTCGCCATAAGGGAATTTACCCCAAGGATAGGCAGGCAACTCTGGTTTGCTTCGCGGATCTTTTGCCATTAGCGGCCATAATGATAAACAAATCAGCACCGGGATGCGAATGCGGCGACAGTGGGACGCCAAATATCCGCTATAATCGGTCGTTCGCGTGGTCCCGACCTGCTCAATCCAGATAGCGCATGTTGTCGCCCAGTGGTTATATTGGCCGCGTTGTTCTGCCGTTGCCTCGCCATAATTAGGCACATGCTTGAATTCATATTCCGTTGCCAAAACAGGGCAAAGACCTAAAAATCGTGCCATTATTCCGGCTTGGCAATTGCCTTCAAGAACGACTGTTTTCATGAATGCGCCTCATCATATACTCGACTAATTCCCCAACATTTTTCAGCGAGCATGTTACTTCTAGAGGGATTGTTATCCCAAATTTTTTTTCGAGATCCAGAATGAACAATGAATGATAAAGAGAATCCCAGCCATTTACTTCGTCAGCGACGGTCTTTTTCGTAATGACCACATCGTAATCACCAAATATCAACCGTATGGAATCGATAACCTGCTTGAATACTTCTTCTTCATTCATGCCATTGCTCCTGCGGCTTGCAGGGACTGAATATAGTTCTTTCGATTCATATCCCGACTGATTTTGCCGCTGGTTGTTTTCACTAAATGTCCCTTTTCAAGCAAAACGATGCGTTGAATGGCCAGCCCCATCTGCGCCAACAGTTGACGTTTCAATTCTAACATGATGTTCTTTCTCGTTTCGGCCTGTGTTTCGTCTGTTTCAGCCAAGAGCACAATTTCTTGAGACCCTGCCATCTGATTTTCCATGGCGATGGCTACACAGCGCCCTTTGGCGATGCCGGCACACTGATTGGCAATGAATTCAATGTCATGTGCGTAGAACTTTTTTCCATAAATAATAATTAGATCGTCCACACGACCTGTCACATACAGCTCTTCGTCGTGTATAAAGCCCAGATCATGGGTGTAGTACTCTCCCCCCTTCAATCGTTCCGCAGACTTTTCCGGCAACCGGAAATACCCGTCAAAAAGACATGGTCCCGACACAACGATTTCACCCACTTGTCCCGCGTTCAGTGTTCTGCCGGTTTCGTCTGCAATCCGAACCGTCATGCCGGAGATAGGACGGCCACAAGAAATGAATTCCAAGCTATTGCTCTCGCAGAGTTTGATGCGCTGATGAGTTTGAAAGCTATCCTTGTCGGTGCGTATGACCGAGGGGGGACGATGAAGATCGGTTTGGGTCACTGCAAAAACTGTTTCAGCCATTGCATAACATGTCTGAAAAACAGCCGGACTACACCCCATGCGTTCAATCTCTTTCATAAACATACTGGCTGTAAACGGCTTGCAAGGCTCGGAGCAATCGATCAAAGCTTTCAGGCTGCTCAAATTATATGATTGTTCCGAATGCAGAAATCGCAGGATGTGATGAAAAGCAAAATTAGGCAGCCATGCGTGAGTGCATCGATAAGCGTCGATGTCTTCGAGCAAAATTACCGGATTGGATACCCATTCAAATGCATCTTGAGACACAATTGAAAGACCTTTGATAAGCGGAAGTAGAAAGCAAGCAATCAACCCCATGTCATGATATAATGGCAACCAACTTGCGAACCGGTCTGATGGTTCAAGTCCCAGCGCATCAGAATACCGAACGACTTGTTCGATGATAGCCTTATGCGATAACTCAACCCCCTTTTTAAGTCCCGTGGTTCCTGAACTGTGTTGCAGGAGCGCGAGCGGATAGCGTTGGATGTCATAGTTGCCCGTTTCGGTGCTATCGCTAATGTCGTTTACTGCAATCACCGTTGGAACTTCCTTCAAATTGGCCTTTACCATGTCCTCATGCAATCGACTTAAGACTAATGCCTTCGCCTCAATCCGTCTGAATAACACATCATGAGAAGACCAGAAAATGGATGAATCTTGCTTTTCCGTTAGGGGTGGAATGAATGACGGGACCGCCCCCGCTAACATCGCGCCGATATAGGAAAAATACATTTCCGGACAATGCTTGAGCATAATAAGGACCACATCGCCCTTTACTATGCCGGCATTCTTGAAGTAGTTTCCGAAAGTCGCAGATTTTTTGAGGAGATCTCCATACGTTATCTGGTTGTAAGCAGCGCCCGTCCTGAAAAAACAGAAAATTTTTTCAGGCATGTTCTTGGAATGATTGATCAGATAATCAAGAATATGAAATTCTGAAGCTTTCATCATTTATTCCCTTATCTTTTTCGATCACAGACGAGAATCGCCGCTTCATCGTTAGATGTGCCAACTTATCTACCGTCATTCCCGGTCCGCATGATGAGAGATGCTCGCTGTTTTTTTCCAGATTCATTCAATCTGAGAACTATTCGTATCCTCCTCTTTGGGATAAGGCCCCGGAGGCCAATCCGAATAAAGAGAAATAATTTGCGCCTTATGCTGAAACACTTGCGCTACTTTGCGTGTCAAGGGGCTATTGGGCGTGTCAGTGGATGGGATGACGGCTTTAATATCGTGTTTTAATGCCGCCTTCAATGAAAGAACAGGAATGTCGTCGATGGTTTGCCCTGATATTGCTGCGTCGTCAATGATCCCTATAATTCGAGGGCCTTTTTGATGAGCCACTTGGCGGAGAAGCCATCGTGTATGCTGTCCTGCGCCGTAGAGCCAAATTTGTTCTAAATGGCCATTTTCCAGAAGGCTCTGCCATTTGATTTTCAGCAAATCGCGAATAAACAAACCGTGGGTCTTGCGAAGACGGTCATATGCTGCGATTCTATTTTGATAAGCTTTATCGAATTCATTCAAGACATTCTTGGCGTGAGTAAATTCACATTCTAGACCCTCGCTAGTAATAGTCGGTGGTTGAACAGCACGGATTTGAGCTCGATTGGGTTGCGAAGTCGGGCAAACGGGCTGAATTTTCCGGTGTTTCTCTGTGACGTGGCGATAGTGACCAAGGAAATTAGAAAGCAGCTGGGTGATCCTCCTCGTGCGCTGGAAGCCGTCAGCTATGTTGTTGCCGATCAATTCATCTGCCAAGGCCAGCGATTCAATGGTTGAATTCCAGTCGTCGCTAATCTCTTTTGTCGGGACTGCGGTGGGTTTCGCACTGTAAGAACGCGAGACAACATACGTAGTGCCGATGGCTCCCAATCCTTTCCATCCGCATGGCAAGTCCGCAACAAGATCATCGACAAAGCGTGTGATGTCTGGCCATGCGGCATCGCCGTAATCATCGAACAGAACGAATCCGCCTGGACTGACGACGTGCGAATATCTCTCCCAATCAGACTTCACTCCTTGATATGAATGATCTCCATCAATCAGCAATATCCCGCAGGATTCATTGGCAATATTTGTGCGAACATCGAAAGCATCGCTTGTCATGATCTGGAGATCCACTTGCTCGTGTCCAAAGCCCATGTGGCCAATATTGGTCCAAAAGGTTTTGGGAGAAACTTCAACTCCCGATATGTCCGGTTTTGCGTAAAAACCAGACATAGGGTCGATACAAGTCAGTTTAGCTGCCTTGCCCCTGTCCCTGGCTGCGCTAAGGATGAGAGAGGCGCTTCCTCCGAAAAGAGAGCCAATTTCGACTGCCCTGAAGACTTCTGTGTCCGGTTGTGTATTCAGGAATTCGATGCAAGCGCAGTATTGCGCAAGATGATCTCCTCCATCGCCGCAAAATCGTCCGCTGATCTTGCTATAGATTTGGAATACAGCTGTAAAAGCCTTCAAAAATGATTCGTACGCTACGTGAGGGAATATCCGCTGTAATGAAGTTGTGACGGCAAAGCTACACGAGGAAAGAGTTTTCGATATCCCATCGACAGCCTGATTTGTGGCGTCGTGTCGTTGCACCTTGATGAGATCTCTTGAGGTGCCTTCCTGATCCGGCTGCCAAACAGCCATTCCTGGGGTGTACCAGGAAACAAAAGGAAAATGCACAACATTTCCCCCATAGCGATTTGTAATCTCAAGAAGCGCGCCATGAACACGCGGATCCTCGCCTTTATCCGCGAGCGGGTAAGTATTGTCGAAGATTACAACCCCGTCCGTTTTTAAATACGGAAGGACGAGCGAAAATTCGGACATGATATCATCAAAGAGATGGGATGCGTCCAAAAACGCAACGGAAAGGGGTTCGCGAAGTGAAGCCAGAAGGCTTGGAAGAATTTCCGCGCTGCGACCAAGATGAGCTGTAGTGAGGTCACTTAATCCCGCGAGCTTTATGTTGGTCACGGCTTTTTCATGCGCGGCAGGATCAGCTTCGATCGTATGCAAATGACCGCGCACCTTTGCATCACGCAACGCTTGAGCAAGAACAATAGATGAACAGCCGATGTTGCTTCCTGTTTCAAGAATAACGTTCTCCTTGCGGGGATCCAATGCGCACACGGCCGCATAATACAGCAAATTCCAGCCCGGATAGCCGATGGAATAACCGGTCTTGGCCTGAGCCTCTTCTAAACAGGAGACGCCTTCTTCTAAAGAAGCCAAATAAGCATTAGGCAAAGCTTCACGACGATAATTATACCACCGATAATAAACAGGTTTTTTCATTTTAACTTCTCATTGCGGTCGTGTTCATCAAACAATACGAAGCGATCAATTCCAGAACGAGTCTTGCTGGAAAAAAGCGGGCCATTTAAAGGCAGGAATCGCAGCTGTTTTTTCAGCTATTGGACAACGCACAAAGAGATGTTGCCGATATTTCCAGTAGGGATCGCTGCTTGCAAAGATCGCGACTTGTTTGGCGGCTCTTTCCCATCCCATCGTCTTAAGAAGAATAGATAAAATACCCCAAAGTCGAGTGGAGGATGGTTGCTGTATAAAAAAATCAGGAGCTTGATCATAAAGTCTTTTTAGAAAACGTTCGGCCTCGCAAATTTTGCCGAGCAGTGCGGCGGCAAGCGCCATCCTAAGCCAGCCTAGGGACGTATGGGGTCGTTCCAAGGGTTCGCGCGCGTAGCAGGCTTGTGCCGCATCATTCATACCTGCAATCCAGGCGTAGACCGCCAATGACGAAAAACCATCGACGAACGTGGAATCTTTGATCTGACGCTCCCCCATGATTTCCATGGCCTGCGGCATCAAGTCTGAATATGCCAAGAATTTGCTGCCCACTAGCAAGGACTCAGGTGAGAAACGCTTGAGATGCCATTCCGCTAGCAATAATTGTGAATAGGCGCGAGCCAGTTTCTTGTCGCACGCATTCGGATGAGGAATCTCGAGCCTGTAAAACAGCTGATTGCAGCACGGATGAAATAGACGAATGAACGACGCATTCAATGAAGTGCGCTGGAGGAGTGATTCTGCTTCATTTCGGAGGTCTTCTTCCGATGAGAGACTCAGCATGTGGCGTGCAAAGGCCGTGCGCAACTGATCGTCGGGGTTGGCGTGACATGCGCTGTGCTCAATCTTGCGGAAAATCCGCTTGGCGGCACTTACCCGTCCGATATCCAGCAACAACATGCAGAACGTAAGGATTTGCGCCGGGTTCAGTGGACCGGTCTTTGCAGCTTGATGCCAGCAAAATAGGGACGCGCGACGACGGTCACGAACATGCCAGCTAACAGCCTTTGCGGCTAAATGGTCACAGATCGATTGAGCTTTGGACTCGATGACTTTGTCCGCAGCCGTCTTTGCTTTAGCAAACTGATTAGTCCATAGACATAGATTGATGAACGGCAGTTGCTGATGCGGAGCTGTCAGTTCATTGTCGTTTAGATCTTGTATAACCCATGCGGCATTTTGTCCGCCGGTTAATGCGCAATATTGTTCGGCGACTTGCAGTTTGATCAAGGCGTTGATAGCTGAATTAGACAAGATTCGCTGTAGCAAACGATGAAACTCTGGCTCGCTATCCCTAGTATTCAATTCCATTAAGCGGCCAACAGATTCCACGATCTCGCGTATACTGGATGGCGCCTGCCGATATGAAAAAATCGAGGCGTTGCTTCTGCGATCAAGAAGTCCAAGCATCTGTTCCCGTATTTGGGCGGTAATGCCGGCATATGTGATGGCGGCAATTTGACGGCACACATTTTTTTCGTTAGCGTTTGTCAGGCAGAAATCCATTTTTGCTATTTAGTCAGGAGGTGGAGGCTGGGGATTTAGTAAGAACTCCGTGCGTATTTTTGATGTTGGCCTCTAGGCCCGGTGGATAGTGGATTTAACTGGCTTCGAGTCCTCTTCGCCCTAGGAGACCACAAAACGTTGATGAGACAACTAAGAGTTCGAGCATTGCCTATATCTACGCGAAGAGACTCACAAAGCGGAGGCTTCAAGAGCCCATCCGGATGACATGGCGCTATCGGTGCAGAAGCCAGATGAGGTCATCGCACCACTTGAATTCAGCAGCCAATAAGCCACTCGACATGTGGAAGAATTATACCAGAGCAAATCTGAAGTTCCGTCGTTGTTGATATCGCCAGCCGCTTCCAAAACCCAGCCGCCGCTCATCGTGCCGTCGAAACAGAACCCCGAAGCCTTTAGCGTTCCGTCTGCGTTGAGGGTCCAGAAGGCTACGCGTTTAGTGGATGCGTTATGCCAGAACACATCAATGGTTCCGTCGTTATCAATATCGCCCGCCGCTCGGAATTCCCAGCCCGCCGACATCCCGCTGGGATTGCATAACCCAGAGGAATTCAGTGTTCCGTTTTGATTCAGCAGCCAGTAAGCCACCATGCGTGTCGAAGAATTGTGCCAAAGAACATCAACCGTTCCATCACGATCGATATCGCCCACGCCTTTAAGGACCCACCCGGCAGACATGGTGTTGCTGGTACAAAAGCCAGAGGAGTTCAGCGTTCCGTTTTGATTCAGCAGCCAGTAAGCCACCATGCGTGTCGAAGAATTGTGCCAAAGAATATCAATCGTTCCATCGCGATTGATATCGCCCACGCCTTTAAGCTCCCATCCTGCTGCCATGGCTCCATCGTTTGCGAGGCCGGAGCTCTGCAGATAGCCATCGGCCGCCATTATCCAGTATGCGACCATACGCGTGCTGGAGTTGTGCCAAATGATATCATCAATACCGTCTCGGTTAATGTCTCCTGCGCCCTTCAACACCCAGCCTGCGCTCATGCCTCCAGAGTTACTTGTGCCTGAGGATTTAAGCGTTCCAGTGGCCGACAGCATCCAAGCAGCAACCATTCTCGAACTCGTGTTGTACCAGAACATTTTTACTCGGCCTGGATCCGGCGTGGCCACAGCGTGATTGTTGCCCGCTGTGGTAGGGGCATCCGCAGCACTTTTCATTTCGACGACGGGGCCATATATCACAGTTCCTGCGTCCTCATAATACCGGCCAATCAAAGTCCAGCCGTCAAGTGCGCCTGATGAATCCGTCTCGGAAGGTAGAGTCGGACTGGCTGGATCGAAAACGATGGCATCACTTTGGGTTTTAGGCAAAGTGCTCAGGCTGCTTATGGCGCGGAACCATTCCATGTCGCCTTCGGGTGGGGGGGTAAATATGCCCAAGGTTTCCCAATCGCTGTCAGGGGTTTTGCGTTCGACCACGAAAGAATTGGTGGTGTCGGCGGCTAGATACAAATTGCCGTCTTGGATGCAGATGCCGGTCATGTCGGGGGGATTGGCGAAGGTTGTGGAAGCGGAGGCTATACAGAGGGTTAGAATGAGTTTCCACGCTTCCTTATTCCATGAAGCGCGCCGGCTGATTTTAATATTACGCGCGGGTTTTTTCATTGGATAACCTCCACACTTATAAGTACCCCCTCGCATAAGAAATCGTCAATAGAGCCCTTCTGCTTAAGCGGTTCTGCGAATTCGGAAAAGAAGACTTTTTAACCACGAATGAACACGAATTAACACTAATGAAGAGGGGGCATTTCTTAATTCGTGTCTATTCGTGTTCATTCGTGGTTAAGCATTGTGTTATGGCGGATCGACGAAGTTGAAGCCGTCGTTGCTGACCCAGATGGTGTAGTAGTTGGTCTGATTCGACGGGAGTCCCGTGTGTTCGTAGACTTGGTTGGTTCCGTAGTAAATCGGCGTTCCGTCCGAGGTGTTGGTGGGGTAACGACTGGCGTGAGTAACGATATATACGTAGGGACTGGTGATGCCGCAATTCGTCGGATTGGTCCACCGCAGGATGACGTTATTGGTCAGGGCGACGGCTCTGAAGGTGAAGGCGGCGGCTGGCGCCGACTTATAGGCGGCGATGACGTTTTTGATGTTTTGGATGGTGCGGGCATTGTCGTCGTTGACGGAGCCGGTGGCGACGCCCATGTATTTGTTGGTGGGACTGGACCAATAGGCGACGCGCGAGTAGCCTCCGTCTTCATAGGACATGACGGAGGCATATTTCCCGTTATTGACGCCGGTCCAATGCCAGCCGGCGGAATAGGAATAGAGGCCTGGCCCGGGTTGAGTGGACTGATTGCGGCGATGGTGGCAGCCCATGTTGTGCCCCAGTTCATGAATGGTGGTGTAGCCTGAGGCGACTTGCTGGACCCGGCTGATGGAAAAGGCATGGGTGGGGCGTCCGGTGGTCAGGTCCAACAGCCAGCCGAGACCGCCGGTGTCTTCTATTTGCGTGAAGAGCGCGACGAGGTCGGCTCCGTAGGTCGAACGCAAGGTATGCACGTTGTCCATGTAGCCGTCGGACGGGTTGGTCAGGCGGTTGAGATCGGTGTTGGAGTTGCCGCTTTCCGTATAGCTGACTTCCGCGGAGTGAATGAGCCGAAGCGTGACGGGGACGGCGGTGTTGTCCATGGTCTGTTGTCCTCGCGACATGGCTTGGGCGATCACATTGTTAATGCCTCCGCCCGATGTGTTGGCCCAGGTTTTGGCGTTGGGGGTGTAGACGATCATCACATCGATGGTTGTGGGGCCTGTTGGCGTGGGGGGAGATTGGGTGACTAGAGATTGGAGATTGAGGGCAGGAGGAATTAAAGAAGGCGAATCTTCCAGTTCTTTCCATTCGGCCGGCAGGGCGTCTTGTGCGACGTGTTGTTGCAGAGCGGCGTCGTATCGAATGAAATACCGTTTTCCTTCATCCGGGAACTCGATCGAGCCCAAGGCTTGGCCATCGGAATAAGACAGCAGGAAGAAGGCATTGGGATAACCTTGGACTTGGCCTTTCCACGAGAGCGTGCCATTCACGTCGGTGACGATTTTTTCCACGATCACGGTGAAAAACGTTCCGGGTAGCGGCTCCATCAGGAGCGTGTTGCCGGGTTGGACGGCTCCGGGTTCAAAGGCCGCCGAATTGAGTTCGATGGGGTTGCCCTGGCTGGGACCGCTTCGTGCGTCAAGCCCTCGGGAAGTGGGGGACGGACTGAAGAGCAGCGTGGAGTCCGCGGACCCTGCCTTGGAGGACAACGAAACCATAACCGCCATAGCTATGAGTTGAAGTGTTGGCTTAAATGATTTCATGGGCCGCCTTAAAGAAAAAGGTACCCGAACGGAAAGAGGGGGTAAAACGGAGGGAAGAGATGATTTTTTAACGCAAAGGCAAGAGGGGATTTGTTGCCCACAGATCACGCTGATTGACTCAGATAAATTAGAGTGGATTTTATCGGTGTTTATCTGTGTGATCTGTGGGCCAAGTATTTCTTTCTCAGAATTCATGATTTCTTCGCGAGCTTTGCGTTAAAACTCTTTGCCGTTTGTCTTCTGCAGCAGAAATTCCAGCCGTTCAGTCATCGTGGCTTTGTCGTGGAAGGCGTATTTTTCGAAATCAGGGATGAGCCAGGCCGGGCGATTCATGACGATTTCTTCCAGGCGCGCCATCACGCGGGTTTCAAGGGGTTCCTGGTTGGGCTTGGGCTCCTTGGCGTCGAGCTGCGCCATTCCATAAGCGATAGTGAAGACATAGTCGTTAATGACTTCCTGGCTGGATTCGGGCAGTTGGGAGAAGTCTTTTCCTTCCAGCAGCACTTCGGCGAATTCGCGCATCACAGAGGCGGGCGGTTCGTTGGGCTTGGGGCGGGGATAACGCAGCAGGGGTTGAGCCCCGGCGGCCATGATTTCCCACAGGCGCTGGTGCATGCCGTAGGTGATGTTTAGGTGAAGGTTCAAGTGGGCGGCTTGATAGGCGATGTTGAGTTCGGGGCCGTGAGTCAGGATGCCTCGTGCATATTTCGAAAACCGCGGGTGCTGCTCCCAGCCGTGTCCGTAAAGATGAAGGTCGAGGCCCAATTCATCGAGCCATTCCAGCGCTACATGCCGATAAATCGTGTCGTTGAATCCCCACAGGAAGATGCGCAAAAGGGCGTCCTGACGGCTCTCGCCGGCGGGGGAGGCGGCTTCGTTGTTTGTGTTATAGGAGGCCTCGAATTCCGGGAATTTCATCATCTCCGCGAGAAACGCTTCTCGCTCGCTGAAGACGGCGCCTGCGCGATAAAGGGTCCAGAGCCGATCGTGAATCGATTGCACGGTGGCGCGGGAGATGCCCAGGGATTCGACGACCGGGGCGATTTTCTCG
Source organism: Lentisphaerae bacterium GWF2_57_35 (assembly GCA_001804865.1). Classification (GTDB taxonomy): domain Bacteria; phylum Verrucomicrobiota; class Kiritimatiellia; order CAIQIC01; family GWF2-57-35; genus GWF2-57-35. The sequence goes on along the minus strand of MHBK01000009.1, from coordinate 82,670 downwards.
TCGACAGCCCGTTCCGAAGAGAGGCCGCAGTTGCTCATGAAGGCGATTTCGCAGCCGTATTTGTTCCGGTCGAGATTGGACAAGGTTATGGGATAGAAAACGCGCGGATCGGCGGGGATGATCATGGGGGTCAGGCGTTCCTTGGGATAGCCGAAGACCGAGTCCAAACGCTCGGTGTGTCCGATGACGAGATCGCGCTTGCCGGCTTGGGCGTATTCCTGCAGCTTCTGCCCGGCTTGTAGGCAATGGATGTTGGCCATTTCGTCCTGGACCCAGGCGACGTACATCATGTTGCGGGGATAGACTTCTTCGGCTTCGTAGCGCAGGTGGTCGATGAAGAGGAAGACGTCCGGCTTGAACTCGTGAAGCTGGCTGACCAGGTAATAGGGGGTCATCATGGCTTCCATCCTGAGCAGGCGCGTCTCCCAGCCAAGCGCGTCGAAGGCGGCGCAGGTGTCGCGCGTGCTGTGCTGAATGAAGGTGGACCAGGAGGCGGTGGGCATCATTAGGCGGGGCTTGCGTCCGCCTTGGCCGGAGATGAGTTGGGCCAGTTGAACGTCATCGAGGCCGTTGTAATAGGCGTTGTTTTCCTCCTGAAGGCGACGGGTTTCGGCTTCGCGTTCCTGGATCAGTGCGGCCAACGGCGGAAGGATCGTGTTGAGCGTTCGGTCGCCGGCTCCGCTGACGAGGGTGAACACATGCGGTATTTCCGGATGTTCGCGCAGCGCGCCAATCAGTTCGGGGATATCTTCGTGCCAGACGAATCGAACCCTGGGCGATTCCAGGATATTGGCGACATCCCAGGTTTGAAGGAAGCCTTGGAGGCAGACGGTCGAATCCACACAGACGGTGATGGGCTGGGGGCAATGAGGGGTGGAGACTTTTTCGCACTGGTCGAAAATGGCGATTAATTCGTTGCCTGGATAAAGCCCTACGAACAGAACGGGGCGAGTGAAGTCCGTCAGTTGCCGGCTCATTTGATCCAGTTGCGCCTGCATGCGGCGGGTGGGTTCCCGAACGTCGGTGACGGGAATGACGCGGCCGTTTTGTTCGACGCCATACGCCACGCTGCCGTCTTGGGCTCGAAGAATCCGGACGTGATCCTTGCCGGGAAAAGCGTCCAGGCGTTGGGCGAGAGCCGGAAATCGGCGGCGCAAAACGTCCATGTTGCGTGCCAGCAACGGCGAAATCTCCAATGAAAGGGGAGGGGTCACGGGATTCAACCACGAATGAACACGAATGAACACGAATCAACGCAAAGAAAGGAGCCCATAATGGCAGAATGAACTAATTCGTGTCTATTCGTGTTCATTCGTGGTTAAGATTGATTTTGTTCGGCATGAATTGGATATGGGCAGACTTCGTCCCCGTCAATTCCCAGGTCCTCTATCCGAAAGTTTCATAAGAAAGGCCGATCAAGTGCATTGTAGCAGGTCGGATGCCGTGCGGCAATTTTTGCCTGCGCCTAAATAGGACTAAGGCTTTGAACCTGTGTGGCATGGGCTCTGCTTAAACCCGTGTTTATTAGGCATGACGGCTGCTAATTAACGAATCATGACGACCATTCTCACAGGTGGGGAGCCCGCGACTTTGCTGCCGGCTGAGCTTCGGCTGCATCCGCTTTTTGAGGGCAGCGCTTGTTATGCGCCGTTGTCGTCGCCCCTGGCTGTTGAAAAATGCGACCGGACCCTTCGTCGGCTGCGACATATGCCCAGCTCTTCCGACGAGACGCCCAAAAGCATTCTGGACGAGATGAACCGGATTTATGCTTGGGGGAGGACGTGGATGGTTAAGGGGGAGTCCAAAGTCCAAGGAAAAGAAGGGGAACTGGTTCAAGCGGTGTTGCAGCGGATGGAGCGGCTTCGGCAGATGGTGGGGACCGGGGTTTCCTCGCATCTGCGCGATCGGGTTTTGGCCGGACTGTCCGATCTGATTCCGGTCTCGCTGAGAGGCTACATTCCATCGTCCGACGACGTGCCCAGCGATATGCTTCGGCGGTTGGGCTTGCTGGAGGTTTTGCTGCTGGACAATGTGTTGGCAAGTTCCCGTCATTTTGGAAGACGCTATTTGAAAAAGGTCTATCGCGCCGTAGACCGGGGGTTGACCTTCAACTCGACCACGGATTTAACCCGGCTTAAACCGGTTCTGGCCTGGATGGCTCGCCTGATGACGGAGCAAGGCCGGCGCGGATGTTCGTATGTCGATGTGGGTTGCGCCATGGCCGGCGGCGCTCCGGGCGTGCGGCTGGCGGCCGAGATGTTGCGCGCGGGAGGGCTTTGTGAAGACCTTCATGGCGTCGATGTGATTCCTCCCGATCGCCTAATGGCGCGCCAAGTGGCCAGGGAAGAACGGATTTTGCTGTATGGTTCGGATCTTCTCCGGCGTCCCTTGCCTCGGCGTTACGACGTGATTCTGCTCGCCAATGTACACCGACACCTGACCGAGCCCGAGCAGATGTTGTTGTTGACCCACCTTTTCCAATCGATGGAAAACGAAGGAATGCTGTTTGTGAACTGGCGCTTCAACGATCGTTCCAGCCCCTGCCTTTGCTTGCGCAGGGAGGGGGAAATCCTGACGCTGGTTTCGGAAGAAAATTGTATCTGAAGAGATGCGCCAAAAAAGCTCTCAAAGATTTTGGAGGGTTCCGCTCTGTCGGAACCTTCTTCTTTCGGTCGCGACGAGCGCATCTTGACACGGCCCCCGCGCATACGAATAAGAATCCACGTCCTTACGGACGCGGCTACGTAGCCGCCGGCGTAAGCCGGTGGTTTCTTTCCAGACGTTGAGGAGGGGCCGTGTCAGGATGCACCTGGTCGCGACGGAGGGCGGAAAATGAACTCGCCTCGGAAATGGCGTCTGGACTAGAATGTAAGGCATGACTAAACGACAGTTCTACGATTGGCAAACCGCTGGAGGCGCCGACGATGTCATGCGCATGGTCGATGCTCTGGAACGCGCCGAATTGCCTTTTGAAAAACCCTCTTAAGTTGTCTGCCTGTTCTGGCGGGACTACAGATTCATCAACGTGTTTTTTTGCAGTTCGTGCAGTTGGGCCTCGGTGGTGGCGGCGGCTCGTCCGGTGGCGATGGAGGAGCCCAGGTCGGAGACCTTGTAGGTATTCCAGTAGGCCCTGAACACTTCCTTTTGCTGGCCGGAGCCCAGCGTGAGAACATTATCCGTCACCAACGGATTGCTGGTTTTCATGACGGTGTAACCCATGAATTTGTAATACAGCCCGGTTTCGGGGCTGATGAAATCGCGGCCGATGGCGGTGATGGAGCCGTTGGCATTCTTGCGCATTTCCAGGGCGCCGGTGGCGCTGACCATGTTGTCGCAGAAGTAATCCTTGCCCTGGCCGTTGGTCTTGCCGTCGTTGGCCAGGCATCGAACCGGCAGGTTGCTGCTGCCGTTGCGCCAAATTTTTTCGTTGCCGAAGTTCTGGGTTTCCCGGTTGCCGTCCAACGCGCGATTGCCGGCGACGGCTTCGCCAATCTGCACGCCTGGGATCATGGTCGGATAAAGCGATGTGTTGCGGCGGAGGGGCGAGACGCTGGAGGAGTATAGGGACGGCGTCGTGGACCCGATTTGATGGCTCAAAACGCTTCCAAAGGATTCGGAGGGGATTTCCTGGACCTCACGGGAAGGGGCGGCGGTTTCGTTCGATTTGTTGGTCAGCACCGAAGCCATGATGGGAGTCAGATACATGTAAGTCTCTCCGTTTCTTTCACGCCTCCGCACACGCGTGCGCTCCGCAAAAGACGTGGGCATCCGGCGGATGGGGGCAGACGAATGTGCGGTCAAAAATATGTCCCATGGGCTGGGCCTTTTCATAAAGATGATGATGACTGCCGTGGATGCTGCCATCGGGGGCGTACAGCAGCGCCGGCAGGCGGTTGGCCTCGTGGTCGAGTTGGGCATAGAGCAACCCTTCGCTGCCGCCGTAAAATCGATCTTGATACCAGTCGAGAAATTCGGCTTGCTTGAAGTCCAGGCCGTTATCCTTGCTTAACAGGATCATTTCGTCCATGGCTCGTTGGCGGGTGGAGTCGGTAAAACCGGTGATGCGCATGCGGAACCCGGCCGCGTGCAGATAAAAAGCCCGTTCGACAAATTCCTGCGGCGTAAATTCTTCAGGATGGAAGCAGGCCAGGATGGGAATCAGGTCCGTTTCACGGTTCAGAAGGGCTGGGTCCACCGTCTTGGCAAATTTGCGTACATCGAACGCCAGATTGGTGACGATTTGAATGCGATGTAACGGGCTTAGAAAATGAATAATTTCCGCGAAATCGCGGTGCAGACCGGGTTCGCCGCCTTGAAAAACCAACGGAAGGCCGTCGGTATGGAGCATCGACAGGTAATCGATCCAACGATTGCCGGAGATTTCCTCATATTGGGCCAGGCGGTCGGCATGGAATCTTCGGACGCAAAAACTGCACGAAAAGGGACATCGGAACGAAAGAAAGACGCCGTAATAATGGGCTCGAACACTCAATGGACTCGCCATCGGCTGCATCCGGTTGTCGACCACCGCCTGAGATTCTAATTTCATTGTCGCGCCTCCCTGTTTTGGAACGGACAACATGGGTTAAGCATGGACGGCGCCACCGGGTGCATCTTGATGCGGCCCCCGCGCATATGAATAAGAATCCACGTCCTTACGGACGCGGCTACGTAGCCGCCGGCGTAAGCCGGTGGTTTCTTTCCAGACTAATGATTGGATTTTCTACATAATCTGTGTTTAATAAAGAACTAAGGAGGACCTATGATCGATTTTATGGAAAATCTTACCTCGATGGAAAAGTTCTATGCCGCCTGTGCGTTGTTTGGCGGCGCTCTTTTTTTGGTCCGTACGATCCTGATGATGGTGGGCCACGGCGGCGACGTTGAAACCGATCTGCATGGCGGCGAGGTTCATGGCGATGCGGATGCCAGCTTCAAGATTTTGTCCCTTCAGGGGTTGACCGCCTTTTTCATGATGTTCGGTTTGGTGGCCTTGGCGTTGTCCAAACAAAATCACGTGGCGGAGGTTTGGGCGATGCTGGGCGGAGTAGTCGCCGGATTGGCCACGGTGTGGTTGATCGGAAAGATTTTTGTAGGCATGAAAAGTCTGCAATCCGATGGAACCCTCCGCATGGAAAACGCCATCGGACAGGAAGGGTCGGTTTATCTGACGATTCATCCCGGCAAGACCGGACAAGTCCGTGTCCCGGTCCAGGGGCAGCTTCGGATCTTCGATGCCAGCTCGGAAGACGCGGGCGACTTGAAGACCGGCGAACGGGTCATTGTGGTGCGCGTGGTCAGCGGAAATGTTCTGGTCGTGACGAAAGTTTAATAACTCAAACGGAGGTAGTCTCATGTGGCCTGTTGTCATTCTGGCGTTTGTAATCCTGATTGTTTCCACCATCCTGTTTTTGGCGGCGCGGTATAAACGATGCCCGTCCGACCGCATTCTGGTGATTTACGGAAAGGTGGCCGACAACCGTTCGTCGAAGTGCGTACATGGCGGCGGTACGATGGTCTGGCCGTTGATTCAGGATTACTCCTACCTGAGTTTGACGCCCATGACGATCAGCATCCCGCTGCAAAATGCCTTGTCGTTGCAGAACATCCGCATCAACGTTCCCAGCACCTTCACCGTCGGCATCAGCACCGATCCGAACATCATGCTCAATGCCGCCGAACGTCTGCTGGGCTTGGAAAGCGGCGACATCGAGGCGATGGCCAAGGAAATCATCTTCGGCCAACTGCGTTTGACCGTGGCCTCGCTGACGATCGAGCAGATTAATCAGGACCGCGAGAGTTTCCTCGAATCGATCCGTAAGAATGTCGAACCCGAACTGAACAAGATCGGCCTCTACCTGATCAATGTCAACATCACGGACATCACCGACGAATCGACCTACATCGAAAGCATCGGCAAGAAGGCCGCTTCCGAAGCGATCAACAAGGCTCGGGTCGATGTGGCCATTCAGGAGAAATACGGCGCCATTGGCCAGGCGGAAAACGTGGCCGCCGCAGAAAAGGGCAAGAAAAAGGCGGAAGCGGATCAGCGGATTTATGTGCAGGGTCAGGAAGCGGAAGCGGTGACGGGCGAAAATACCGCCAAAGCGCAGATTGCCGATTCGAATGCGCAGTTGGCTACGAAACAGGCCGCGGCCATGCAGAAAGCCGAGGTCGCCAAGCGCGAAGCCCAAGTCCAAATTCAGAAGGCCCAATACTTGGCCGAAGCCGAGCGACTCAATGCGGAAGAAGTCGTCCAGAAGGAAATCGACCGGCGAAAGATCGAAATCTCCGCTGAAGCCGAGGCGGAACGCATGCGCCGCGAAGCGAAAGGTCAGGCCGACGGAATTCTTTACAAGTATGAGGCGGAAGCGAAAGGCTTGCGGCAGGTCTTGGAAAGCAAGGCCGCGGGCTATGCCTCGCTTGTCAAAAGCTGCAATGGCGATGCCAAGGCGGCGGCCACCTTCCTGATGGTGGAAAAACTCGAAGATATAGTCGCCAAACAGGTCGAGGCCATCAGCCACCTCAAGATCGACAAGATCACCGTCTGGGATTCTTCCAATGGCGAGGGTAAAGGTTCTTCCACGGCCAATTTCGTTTCCAGCCTGATCAAGAGCGTTCCGCCGTTGCAGGATGTGGCTTCCATGGCCGGCGTCGAACTGCCCGATTATCTGGGGCGCATGGTCGACGATCGCATCAAGAAGACGTCCATCGATTCCATCCCTAAAAACTGAAGAAGCGGCGGCCCGCTCAGCATGGATGTCGCGCTCCGTCGCGACCGGAAGAAGAAGGTTCCGACAGAGCGGAACCCTCCAAAAGAGGGATCACGATACGCCAATGGACGGCTGTTTCAGTTGAAAAAGGCCGTGCCTCCGTCAACTCGTAAAATGTTCGAAGCCGTCGCGCGCCAAGGGGGTGCGGCGTCCTTCGGCATCGATGAGGAGGATGCCGCGGGGCTCTTGGGTTATGTGACCGATGCGAGTGCATGGGAGGAAATTCGCTTGAGCCCAAGCTTCTTCAAAAGCGAGCCGGCGTTCATCGGCGACGGTAAAGAGCAGCTCGAAATCCTCGCCATCGTAAAGCGCATGTTCCAGCGGCGTCTGTTGTGAGGGGGAGATCTTGGCGGCGTCGGAAATGGGGATGGTTTCCATCGCCAGTTCCGCCCCGACGCAGCTCATTTCGAGGATATGATTCAAGTCCGTCGCCAAGCCGTCGCTCAAATCGATCATGGCCGTGGCCCACTGATTTTGGCGCAGCCATTGGCCTTCCTTGACGCGAGGCTCGAAGGTTAAATGCTTGCCCTGAATGCTGCCGCCCAGTTGGCCGGTGACGTAGATCGCATCGCCCGCTTTGGCGCCGGATCGCAGGACCGCCTGGCCGGCCGGCACTCGTCCGACGGCGAAAACGTGCAACTCCAGCACCGGGCCTTGGGCCAGATCGCCGCCGACCACGGCGAGGCTGTACGTCGACGAGAGTTTCGCAAGCCCTTGGTAAATCCGTTCGAGCCGTTCGGCTTCCAGCTCCGGCGGCGCCACTACATCGATCAACGCCCAAAGCGGTTCGCCGCCCGTAGCCGCCAGATCGCTCAGCGCCCGGCCGATGGCCTTGTGCCCGATCTGTTCCGGCACGGCGTCCGCCAGGAAATGCGTGCCTTCGATGACCGCATCGGACGTCAGCAGAAAATCGTATTCGCCCGCGGAAACCACCGCCACGTCGTCGCCAATGTGCATGCGCACATCCGGCCGCGTCGGCAGCAGCGCCGCCAATCGCCGGATCGTTTCCCGTTCGCCCAATTGTCGCAAGGTGGTCATGAATTTTCTTCTGTCATCTTCTTCAAGCTTTTCCCGAACGGCGCGCGGGCGATGCCGTTTTCGCAGACGATGGCGGCGATGAGGCGCGCCGGGGTGACGTCGAAGGCGGGGGAATAGACTTTTACGTTGGCCGGGGCGGTGCGTTTGCCGAAGCCTTGGGTGACTTCCTCGGCTTCGCGGTGTTCGATGGGGATTTGATCGCCGGTGGAAAGGGTCAAATCGAATGTCGTGGTCGGGGCGAGCACGTAGAAGGGGATTTTGTGTTCGCGGGCGAGCACGGCGACGGAGTAGGTGCCGATTTTGTTGGCGGCGTCGCCGTTGGCGGCAATGCGGTCGGCGCCGACGAGCACGGCGTCGATGCGGCCTTCCTTCATGACTTGCGCGGCGGTGTTGTCGCAGATCAGGGTGACGTCGATTCCTTCCTGCATCAATTCCCAGGCGGTGAGTCGCGCGCCCTGGAGCAGGGGGCGGGTTTCGTCGGCGAAGACCCGGATGGTTTTACCTTGCTCCTTTGCGACATAAACGGGGGAGAGCGCCGTACCGAACTGGGCCGTGGCGAGGCTGCCGGCGTTGCAGTGCGTCAGGATGGTTTGCCCGTTTTTCAACAGCTTGGAGCCATGCGCTCCGATGGCGCGGCACAAGGCGGCGTCTTGCTCGCAGATCTCGACGGCTTCACGGGCCATGCGCTCTTTGAAGGCCGGCGGCGGCAGGCTTCGATTCTGCCGGGCCACGCGCTTCATGCGATCGATGGCATAAAAAAGATTTACGGCGGTGGGCCGCGAGGTCGCCAGGTAGTCGCCGGCTTTTTCCACGGCGCGGATCAAATCGTCCGGCGTGCGCGCCCGGCTGCGTTGAATGCCCGCGACGATGCCCATGGCGCCAGCCACGCCGATGGCGGGGGCTCCGCGCACCTGCAGGGTCTTGATGGCGTTCCAAACGGTCTTGATGTCGTCGGTTTCAAGGTAGGCCAGTTGGCCGGGCAGCAAAGTTTGGTCGATCAGGCGCGCGTAGCCCGGGGTCAGCGAACCTTTTTGCGTCGATATCCATTCGATCGTCTTCAAGTGCATGGGCAGTTTTCCTGGGTTTTCCAACGATTGGAAAAAGTGTAGAGAATTTTTCCAACGATTGGAAAACTTTTCGGGCGCTTGAGGATGCCGAAAGGGCGCCTTTCCCGCCGCCCGGCGGGAAAGGCGCCCTTGGCAAGGTTGATTTTAGGGGGAGCGGGGCCATGTGGCCCCGCCTCCAAAGCAAGGACGTTAGAGCACGATTTTTTTCGGCGATGGGGCTCCTCCGGATCCCTTGCGGAAACAAAGGACGGGCTCGGATGACCACCGGGGCGGCAGCAGATGGCAAAGGGAGGAGAGGACAACCTTGAAGCACAGCGACTTCCATTTGGATTGCCGCTTCAATCGCTGATAATAGGAACTGCCGTGGGGTTTTCCGATGTACGAGGCTACCGGGGAAAAGCCAAAGGCGCGGACATACTGGAGCAGGGTCTTGTAGGTGAAATAGCGATAGTGCGCATAGAACTCGTATTGGTCGGCTTGGGAGAACGGGTCGTGGAAGGTTTGGCCTTTCAGAACAAACGGAAGCATGTAACTAAGGCTGGAATAATTGGGCGAGGAAATATACAGGAAGCCGTTATCGTCGAGGATGCGGCGGGTTTCCTCCAGGAAGTGTTCCAGATGAATCAGGTGTTCGATGGTGGAGAGCGAAATGATGGCGTCGAAACTTTTGGCCGGAAAGGGAAAAGGCACTGCTGCATTGTCCAGATCGAACGATATGGTTTGGAGGCCCAAGTCGTTCAGCGATTGAAGACATTTGGGGCAAATATCGTTGCAAATAAGCGAGCAGGGATACTGGTCGCGTATTCGTTGGGCGACCACGCCCATGCCCGCGGACATATCGAGTATCGTTCGATGCTGCCGGTTCTCAAACAGGGCTGGAAATATCCGGTGTCGTTCGTGCACCATGTTGTAATCGGCGATATTTTTAACATTTTCAAGGCGTTTTTCCTCTAGACGTATGGCTACTGTGTTCATAATCCCCTCTCTTCCCTTTGAAGGACCTGAGCCGGTTTGTTGATTTCGTTCCTTTTCCGGGCAGCGAACCACCCTTTTGCTTCCAAGAATTTTGTCCCTGCTATTCGGCAGAGATCGAGGCATCGTTTGACGAATGGGCGAAGATCCTTCCAGTCGAAAACGGCAAAAATGTGCGGACCGACATACGGTTCGATAAATTTCGAGAGCGAGTAGCGCTCCTGCCGGATGCGCTGGACGCCGGCAGCGATATCCCGAAGTTCGTCGATCCAATAGATCCCGTTGGCGTACGGCATCGCGGACGGCCGTTGTCCTTGGGTCAGGTGACAATACATAAGCCAGGGGAAATTAATCCCGCAGGAAATCGACAGCAGAATGGACCGGTTGTACCGAGCGTTTATTTCCATGAATTTGTAGCTTCCGTCGCGCGCATCCCGTTTGAATTCCATGCAGGAGTATCCATAAAAACCCAACGCCTTCAGCATTTTTGCGGCAGGCTCGCTCACTTCGGGAATCGGCTTGCTGACGACCACGCAGGGCACCCCGAACGAAGGCGGCGACAAGCGGACTTTTTCCGCTGTAAAGTCGACGACCGGTTGGCCGTTCCAACAATAGGAATTGTAGTTGATGCCCTGGGCGTCGTCTCCGGGAATCCATTCCTGCAGCATGGTTTTCAGGCCGGCTTGAGCCGCTTCCCGGTAGGCGGCCATCAGTTGATCCTTGTTTTCGACGCGGACCATTTTTTTGCGGAAGCGCTCGAAGTAGAGGTGGCTTTGCCGGGGTTTGACCAGACAAGGATAAGAGATGTCTTTCTCGAGCAGCTCCACCTCAGCCTCGGATTCGGGAGAGTGGGACCAAGGCGCGGATACGTTAAGGGTTTCGGCGAGCGCATAGGTATAGTGCTTGTCGATCACCCGTTCGACGATGTTCCATTCGGCGCAGGCGACCATGAAGTGTTCGTCCAGATACGCTTTATGCCGGGAAACGGTCACCAGCGTCGCGTCGTCAACGGGGATCAAGACGCTCTCTCCGAGTCGGCGCGACTGCTCGACCAGGGCGTCGATGAAGGCTCCTTCCGATTGTTTGGGATGCGGGATGAACTGGGCGCGCTGGACATAGCGCGAAACCTGTCCCATATCCGCCTTTTCGTAGAACAGGGCAATCACGGGCACTTGCATGACGCCCAGAGCCCGGATGACCCCGAGACCCATCGTGTGGCAGGAGAGCACTACGGCCGGGATTTTACGATGGGGCCGATCGTTTGTTTTGGTTAAGTCAGTGAGCATGCGGGCTTCTCCTCGGTCGCAAACGGTTTGATAAACTTCTCCTGCGCCCGGGGCGTTTCGCTTCTGATAAAGCGGGCCATGTCCCGCGGCAAGACGGCCCAATATTGGTTGGCATACCGCGATTTAATGTAATCGAGCCAGTCGGTGTAGAAGGCCGCGGGATATTCCTCCCGGCCCAGACGGAGTGGGTCGAAGCCCATATAATCCGGGTGTACGTTGATCAAGGCCATGCCGCCCTTCTCGACAATCCAATCCAGCTTGCGTTTCCAGCAACCGTTGTCTTTATCCCTGAAAAGAATATACGGCGTGAAATCCTGCGACAGCGTGTAGGGCAGCTCCACGTATCCCTTCCGGCCTCGTGCGGTCCCGTCGACCCAGAACGGGAAAATGGTGCCCATGCCGTCCGGTTGCGGTTCGAAGGGATCCACGTCGAAGGTGGACATGTCGTATTCGATGTCCAGGTCGAGTATCCAGTCCAGGTTATGATGCATGGCCGGCGCCCGAAATCCGACGGCGCCCCAAGCTTTTAAGTAGCGATTGATGCACGCGGCCTTCTGAAGAAACACTTCCCGGGAGCTGAATAACTTGCCGTCGTGTTTCAAGCCGTGGACGGCCACTTCGAAGCCTCGGGCCGTCATTTCCTTGAGCAACTCCGGAGAAATGTTGTACCGTTCGGGGACGATCGTGAAGGACGATCGAAAGCCTCGCTCCTCTTCCGCCTGCATCAGTCTCCGGCATTTGTCGTGGCCGGCTTGGGTGTCCACGTCGTGCGTAAGCACCAGGGCAAACTTCTTGCCGTCCGGCCAGCCCTTCCATTGGGGCGGCGCATCTCCGGCCTGGGGATCGATGGGCCAGATCTGGGCGCAGGCCTGGCGTCGCCGGTTCATGAGCGCCCGGCGTAAAAAAAGCTGTGCGGTTCTGGGAATCAGCGGCTTGACCGCATAAAACAGGGTCCGCACGATTCGATGGGCCTGTCCGTTCGGATTCATAATGCCTCCTTGTTGTCGCCGTGACGCTACCCCATGTGTTTGTAGAGCACCGTCCCGACTATTCTCAGCAACGGCTCCGGCAATTTGCCGAAGACCAGCGTGTGGATTCCCGATACCTTGGAACGAGCCTCCACAAATGCCTCCTGTTTGAAATTGTAGCGATAGTAATCGAGGGTGGTTTCGAGGGCGCCCCAACCCAGCTTGAATCGCCGCAGGCCCTCGTGATGCAGATCGGTCCGCCCGAAGCAAAGGCTTTGAAATCCTTGTTGTGAAAACCATTGGATGGCCTCCCACATGAGCAGATTGTTGGCGCGAAGCTGCTGAAAGGCCGCGTCCGAGGCGCCGTATTTATAGAGCGCTTCCTTGCGGAAATGAAAATACACGGCGCCGGCGATCGCCCGGTCCTGGTGATAAGCCAGCGCCACAAAGCCCATTCCTTTGGCGACGACATGTTCCTGAATCTTTTTGAAAAAGAGATACGGCTGCGGCGGCAAGCCGTGTTCCCGGCGGGTCATGGCGTTCAGGCGGTAGAATGCGGCCATTGCCTCCGGCGAACGATAAAAGGCGACCTGGATTTTTTCGCGCAGGGCTTTTTTGATGTTGCGCCGGTTTGCGTCGTGCAGGTGCGAGAACAATTTATCTTCCTGATCCAACGGCAACACATGGCGATAATAGCTGGCTGAAGGCCGGTGGGCGGAGCCGCCGTTCCGGCGGCCTCGCCATTCGAAATAATTCCAGCGGGCTTTTCTTCCGTAAGCCAGCACTTGGTCGAGCCCCTGGCCGGCCCAGGGGGCGTCCCTTTCGATGAGCGGGCAGTAGTCGGAAAAGGGCAGCGAGACGCCGCGACGCCCGGTGAGCGGGCTGTTCACTTCCATGACCGGCATCAAGCCGGTGGGGCGGGTCCCCGACTCTTCGATGAAATACAGGGGCTTGTATCGATAGGTTTCTTCCAGCACGCGAGCCCAGTTGGCGGTATGAAAAAACAAGCTCCCAACCGTGGCGGGCAGTCGGTCGTTCCAGTCGCCGTATTTTTGCGGCTCCACAATTTTCCACGGCGTGGAAGTCTTTTGATCTAATCCTGGCTTCGACATAATCCGAATACCCGTGCCTTTCTGGCGGTGGACCGGAAGACGTGCTGTTGCTGGCGTCCCGTGAGAAGAATGCGTTACGTCGCGGCTTCCTTCCAACCTCCCTCTCGCCCCTGCCTATCGTGACGAAGGATCTAATACTATTCGCTCTCAATATACGGGAAGGGAGGTCATTGTCAAAAAGGGGGGATGGGAATTGTTTGACGCGTTCGAGCTGCTGGTCCCCAGCCGGCAAGAGCGTACGAACTCGCTCTCGACAGGGCTGTCGCAAACCTCTATTTTGACGGCATGAATTGCATGGCAGGTACCCGATGTGGCATGGACTGAAACGAACATCCTTGGGGCTGATCCTGATGGCCCTGGCGGCGTCCGTCCTGTTGCTTTCCGACAGACCTCAGCGTTCGGCGCGGAACAACCGCCGACCGCGCGCGGCCATTTTTTCTTTTGCGAGTCGTCCGACGCTGGACGACAGCGTGCGAGGCTGTCTTGACGCTTTGGCGGTCCGGGGATTTGAGCCGGGCCTTACCATGGACCTGGAGCGATTCAATGCCGAGAACGACTTGCCGACGGCCAACGGCATCGCCAAGGCCATCGAAAGCGGCGGCTTCGACATGGCGATCACGTTCAGCACCCCCGCGCTGCAAGTCATGGCGGCGGCCAACCGCGAAGGGCGCATCGTCCATGTGTTCGGCACGGTGACGGATCCCTTCGTTTCCGGCGTGGGGCTGTGTCGGACCAATCTCGCCAGCCGTCCGGCCTGGCTGGCCGGGCTGGGCACCTTCCAGCCGGTGAAGGAAGTTTTTGTCATGGCCCGGGCATGTTTCCCGGCGCTCAAGACGGTCGGCGTGGTCTGGTGTACCTCCGAAACGTGCTCCGAGGCCTGCCTGAAACTGGCGCGCGAGAAATGCGCCGAACTGGGCATTACGCTGCTGGAGGCGCCAGTGCAGAGTTCCGTGGAAGTCTTGGACGCGGCCCGCTCCCTGATTTCCCGCGGCGCGGAAGCTTTATGGATCGGCGGGGACAACATTGTGGAGACCTCCGTGGCGTCCGTCGTCAAGCCGGCGATGGAGGCGGGAATCCCGGTGTTTGCCAATGAGCCCGCCCATGCCAAGGCCGGCGCGTTGCTGGGGCTGGGCGCCGATTATTATGAAGTGGGCAAGGCGACTGGCGACATGGCGGCGGACATCCTGAACGGGCGCAAGCCGGCCTCCATCCCCATTGAAAATTGCGTGCCCCAGCAGCTTGCTGTCAATCTGGCTACGCTGGCGAAATTGCGCGATCCGTGGCGGATTCCGGATGACTTGATGAAATCCGCGGCCATCGTTATCGGCGCGGATGGAAAACGCATCGACGGGGTCGCCTCCCCGGCGCCGGCCCGCAAGTGGAAGCTCCGCCTGATTGAACTGGTGGAGGCCCCGGCCATCGAGGAAACCCGCCAGGGCATTTTGTCCGGCCTGAAAGAGTCGGGTCTGGTGGAAGGCCGCGATTACGAGTTGCACATTGGCGATGCGCAGGGGGACCTGGCCACGATGAACAGCCTGTTCGATGCCGCCCTCACGGAAAAGGCGGACCTGATTTTTACGATCACCACGCCCGCCTTGCAGATGGCGATGCAGAAGATCACGGACCGGCCCATTGTATATGCCTTGGCGCTGGACCCTTTGCTGGCAGGCGATACGGGCACTCACGAGCGGCACCGTCCCAATGTGGCCGGAGTCTATGACCGCAGCCCGTTCGAGCAGATGATGGGCGTGATCCGTGAATGCCTGCCGGAGGCGAAGACCCTTGGAACCTTGTATGCGCCCGGGGAATCCAATTCGGTCAACTTTCGCGACGAAATGCAAAAGGCCGCCGAAGCGGCCGGCTATCGCTTGGCGGCCATGCCGGCCAATTCGTCCACGGAGGTTGGCGATGCGGCTCTGGCCCTGACCGAACGCGGCGTGGACCTGATTTGCCAGATCAACGACAATCAAAACGAAGCGGCTTTTCCGTCCATTGTCCAGGCGGCTCAACGGGCTCGTCTTCCTGTTTTTGGCTTCAGCACCGGGCTGGCCCGGCGCGGGGCCATTCTGACGTTGTCGAACGATCACGAAGACGGCGGTCGCGAAGCGGCGCTGATCGCCGCGCGGATCATGCGGGGCGAAAGCCCGGCCTCGATTCCCTATGTGGGCATTACTAAAGTGAGGTTGACCGTTAATCTGACGACCGCCCGCGAGATGAATTTCTACGTGCCGGAGGCGGTGGTGCAACGGGCGGATGAGGTGGTGGGGAGGGAGGGGGAGGGGAAGTGATCAGTGAACAGTGATCAGTGAACAGTGATCAGTGAACAGTGATCAGTGAACAGTGATCAGTGAACAGTGATCAGTGAACAGTGATCAGTGAACAGTGATCAGTAAACAGTGATCAGTAATCAGTGGGCGGTGATCGGTTATTAGGAAGAAATGAATTGGGCATGAACAACGAAGCGGACAAACGGGATGGGGTTTTGGAACTGCATCTGGAAGGACGATTGGATGCGGCGCAGGCGGGACGGGTGGAGGCCGAACTGGAAGAAGCGATCCGGAACGGAGCGCAACAGGTGCGCGTCGATCTGTCCAAGGTGATCTTCGTCAGTTCCGCCGGAATTCGGGTGTTGCTAAAGACGTACCAGCTTTTGAAAAAACTGGGAGGAACGTTTGGGGTAACGCAGCCGTCGGAACAAGTGCGAACCGTCCTGGCTCTGAGCGGGCTGCTGGACATGCTGGTCGCCGTCAAGACGGCTCCGGAGTCTTCCGTTCCAGTCATGGGGCCGGACCCGGACCGCCGAACCTTTGGGCCGGCCAGCGGTACGATCTATCGCGAAGCCCCCGGCGCCTCGCTCTCCTGCCGGCTGATCGGCGATCCTACGGCTCTTGACCGGGCCTTCTTTTCGGCGGCCGACATGACCACGCTCCAACTGACCCGTCAGTCGTTTGCCATCGGCCTGGGAGCTTTGGGAACGGGCTTCGACGACTGCCGCACGCGATTTGGGGAATTTCTGGCCGCGGGGGGAGCTGTGGCTTGCCTGCCGACCGGGGGCGAACGGACGCCCGACTACGTGATTTCGAAAAGCTCCCTCGTGCCGGAAGTGCGGGTGCTGTATGCGATTCTTTGCGAAGGCGGTTTTTCCTGCCAATACTGTTTTGAGACGGGCGAACAGGACGGCCCGGCGCCGCTGTCCACGCTGATTCGGGCCGGATTCGAAATTCTCGAAGCGCCGGTTTTCGGCTGGGTGCTGATGGCGGAATCGGACGGCCTGATCGGAGCCGCCTTGAAGCGGTCGCCGGCCTCGGGACGGCTGGACCATTCGATCTTCGAGCATCCGGGCATCCGGGAGTGGCTGATGCATACGTCGGACGGAGAATTCCGCCGATCGCACGTGCTGGCGGCCGGGGTGGCGACGGCAGCCAAGGATCATCGCCTGGCCGATTTTCTGCGGCCTGCCGGGGCGGAGGAATTGCCGCTTTCGCATCAGCATGCCGCGATTTTCCAATTCAGGGCCTTGCCGCGCGGGAAGGTGGATTGCCCGACGGCCGTCAACGCGCTGTTCGAGGAGGGCCGCCTGACCGGGCTTCTGCATCTGCTGCCGGAGTTGCGATTGCCGGCGGGCGTCGGCGAAAGCCTGTTCAACCGCGGAACGCTCTGGCTGAGTCCCATTTCTTCCGTCGCACGGCATGGGGTGCGCGCATGACGCTATTACTGGGCTCCCTCACCATTGGATTGATTCTCACGCTGCTGGCGCTGGGCGTTTATATTTCGTTCCGCATTTTCGATTTTCCGGATTTGACGGCCGACGGTTCCCTCGCTCTGGGCGCGGCGGTATCGGCTGTCTTGTTGGTGCAGGGTCTGCATCCGGTATGGGCGACCCTGGCAGGAGCCGCGGCGGGCGTCCTGGCCGGGGCGGTCACCGGTTTGCTGCACACGCGATTCCGCATCAACAATCTGTTGTCCGGCATTCTAGTAATGACGGCGTTGTATTCGACGAATCTTTATGTGATGGGCCGAAGCAATGTGCCGCTGCTGTCCGTGCGGAGCCTCAACTCGCTGGCCGAGGCCGCCGGCGTCGATTTCTTTGGGCGCGCCGACATCAGTCTTTTCGGCTGGCCGGTGATGGTTCGCGATCTGACGATGCTCGGATGCATCGCCGCGGTCGTACTGGCGGCCTGCGGGTCGCTCTATCTGTTCTTTCGTACGCAGGTGGGCACCGCGATGCGCGCCACCGGCGAGAATCCTCTGATGATCCGCGCGCTGGGCGTGCCGACCGGTTGGATGATTGTCGTGGGCTTGATGCTGTCCAACGGTTTGATCGCGCTGTCGGGTTCGCTGCTCGCGCAATATCAGGGCTTCGCGGATGTGCAGATGGGCATCGGCATGATGGTGTGGGGTCTGGCCAGCGTGATCATCGGCGAGGCGTTGGTTCAGAGCCGCAAGCTGGGGCTGACCATCGTGGGGTGCGTGATGGGCTCGGTGCTGTTCCGATTGCTGATTGCCATCGCCTTGCGGTGGGGTCTCAATCCCAACAGCCTGAAATTGATCACGGCGGTCTTTGTGCTGGCGGCGCTGGTCCTGCCGTCGTTGATCGGTCAATGGACGCGTCGCAAGGGGAGGGCGTGACATGCTGCGCATCGAGGATTTAAGCATTCGCTTCAAAGCCGGAACGCCCGATGAAGTTTGCGTGCTGGACGGGATTCAGCTCCAAGTGAAGGAAGGCTCGTTTGTCGTCGTGATCGGAACCAACGGCTCGGGCAAGTCCACCTTGCTCAACGCCGTGGCCGGCGTGTTCCCGCCGGAGCGGGGCCGCATCGAAGTGGCGGGGCAGGACGTGACCCGCTGGCCGGAGCATCGGCGGGCGCGACTGATCGGACGGGTTTTTCAGAATCCGTTCAGCGGCACGGCGCCGCACATGACCGTGGCGGAGAACCTGGCGCTGGCGGCCCGGAGAGGGCTGGCGCGAGGCTTGCGCTGGGCGCTCCTGCCGGGCCTGATGCGGCAGATGAAAGACCGCGTCGGCGAATTGAACATGGGCCTGGAAGATCGTTTGGAAAGCGAGATGGGCAGCCTGTCCGGCGGCCAGCGCCAGGCGCTGACGCTGCTGATGGCTTCCTGGGTGCGGCCGCAGTTGCTGTTGCTCGACGAACACACCGCCGCGCTCGATCCGAAGGCGGCCGACCAGGTAATCCGGCTCACGCATCAAATCGTTACGCGCGACCGGCTGACCACGCTGATGGTTACCCATTCGATGGCCCAGGCCGTACATCTCGGCGACCGTCTGATCATGATGAACAAAGGACAAATCATCTTCGATGCCGAGGGCATGGCAAAGAAAAGTCTTCGGGTGGAGGATCTCATGGCCCGTTTCGAGGAAGTCCGCCGCGACGAACAATTGGATGTCTCCGCCGCAAAGATGCTAAAAGCCCTCTACATCTGAAATTCGAGATCTTCGATCCCCTTCAGTTCCTCATCACCAGCATTAACGTCAGATTTACTGCGTTGAAGATGCCGTGCATGGCGATCGGCACGAGGATGGATCGGGTCGAGATGTAAGCCAGCGATAATGCGAGGGAGATCACAAACAGGGGCCCCAGGGCAGGGATGTGGAAGTGAATGCCGGCGAACAGCAGGGAGATCAGGATGACCGACCGGCTGACGCCCCATTTCTGGGCAAAGTAGGGCAGTAGAATGCCGCGGAACACGACTTCCTCGAAAACCGGCGCCAGCACGATGCCCATGAAGAAAAAGTAGATGCGAATCCACAGCGGCTGATCGCCGGTCAGCACCAGCGCCACCTCCTGCCAGGACGGCTCGTAGCCGATGTGCTTCAAGGCGGCTTGATAGAGCAGGGAGTAGAACCAGAGGAAGGGCATGGAAGCCAGATAGAACACCAGCCCCGTGCCCAGGGCCTTGAAGAAGCGTTTGGAGCGCAGTCCAAACACCCCTTTCCAGGTCGCGCCGAACTGCTTCAGGAGTCCTGCGATGGCCAGCAGGCCGATGCCGTGGAATCCCACGCTCTGCACGATGATCCACAGCGGCTCGTTTTCGAGCACGGCGGGACCTCCCCAAGCGCCGGCAATTTTGCGCGCCGACAGGATGACGATAAAGATCGAGACCAGGAAAAGCAGGAGCCGGACGATAAATCCCGCCGGCGCCGCTTTTTGGCGCAGCAAGCCGGCGTTCTCGTCCCAATGCGGAGGATGCGCGTAGTAATACACCAGCAGAAATACATCCGCGAGCATGCCGGCTATAAGCAAGGCCAGATAAACCAGCCAGACATGATGGCCCCATTCGATGGCGGCTTGGGAAAGCGGATTGTTCATGGACCCCCGGGGCGGCGCCTTATGCCGGCGAATCGCAGGTTTCGCGGATCACGTAGATCGGTTTGTCCTGCGACTCGTGATACGTGCGAATCTGCATTTCGGCCAACAGGCCCATGCTGACGAATTGCACGCCGAAGAAGACGAACATAAACGCGGTCATGATCCAAAACGGCCGTTTGATCAGGGTGGAGGCCCATTCGGTGCCAAACAGGTGATAGGAGGCATTTCCTCCGATCATTAAGGCAAACATCAGCAGGCCCGGAATGCCGAACAGTCCTCCGAACTTTCCGAAGAGCTGAATGGGGCCCATGCTGTAATGGAGCAGAAACTTCACCGTCAGCAAGTCGAGAATAACCCGGAACGTGCGGGAAATGCCGTACTTCGATTTCCCGAAACGCCGCGGGTGGTGATTCACGACCACTTCGTCGATCTCGCCGCCGACCCAACTGGCCAGGGCGGGGATGAATCGATGCATTTCGCCGTAAAGCCGGACATTCTTGATAATTTCGCTGCGGTAGGCTTTGAGCGTGCAGCCGTAATCGTGCAGGTACACGCCCGTGATCTGGCTGATCAGGTTGTTGGCGATCATGGAAGGCAGCCGCCGGTTGATGAAGGCGTCCTTGCGGTCCTTGCGCCAGCCGCTGACCACGTCGAAGCCCTTGTCCATGTGGTCGAGCAGCAGGGCGACATCCGCCGGATCGTTTTGCAGATCGGCATCCATCGTCACAATGATCTCGCCCCGGGCGTGCGTAAAGCCCGCGCTCATCGCGGCCGTCTGGCCGAAATTGCGGCGAAAGCGAATCAAACGGAAGTGGGGCAGCCGGGCGGTTTGGGCTTTCAATCGGGGCCACGTGTCGTCCTTGCTGCCGTCATCGACCAAAATCACTTCATAACTGCGGTCCAGTTTCGAGAGGGCGTCGTGCAGCTTCTGGCAAAGGCTTTCGACGTTTTCCTCCTCGTTATAAACGGGAACCACCACGGAAACTTTTATCGGCGAATTCATGCCGAATATATTGCGGGGAGCGCCGGGGAAATGCAATCCCATGTTTTTGCATGCGCAACGAGACGGTTTATTCTTGGACTATGCTCCGTATTTTTGCTTTGATGGAGGTTTGCTTTCGATAAGGGGATTGACGCGCATGAGCGGACGGTTGTCAAAATTGTTAAAGGGCGAGTTCGACTATTCGATCCGGCAGCGGGGAGACGGCTATTTCCGCGAGCAGCGGGTTCGCATCGAGAAGTCCGATAAAAACTTGCTGGAGGCCTGGGTCAAGGGATCTAAGCGCTATGACATCCTGCTGACGCTGAAGGAGGAGGGCGGCGATCGCGTCCTCTACGCCGATTGTTCGTGCCCTTATTTTGAGGATATCGGGCTCTGCAAGCACGTCTGGGCGACGTTGCTTCAGGCGGACGCAGAGGGGATCTTGCAGCCGCCCGACGACGGGAAGTCGTTGTTCCTGGACTCTCCGTTCATGGACGGCGACCGTCTGGACAGCCGTTTCGAACCGTCCCTGTCTCCGATCGCCGCCGGAAAGACTTTTCTCAAGCCGTTGCCTCCTCCTCCCCCCCCGTCCGATTGGAAGGTCGCCATGAAGGAAGTCGAGGAAAAGACCCGGTATGCGCCGCCGCCGTCGTTTTCCGCCTCCGCAAACGCCGTGGTTCGCGTCGGCTGCGAAGCGCGGTTCGAAATTTCGCTGGACGAATATTCGTACGCCGGCGAGCTGAGCATTCGGCCCCTGTGCCGGATCCGGCGGCAATCGGGCGATTGGGGCAAATGGAAGGCCCTCAAATTGGGGAATACTTCCGCGGGCATGGATAAGGAGGATTATCTGCTGGCTGCGGCGTTGATTGGGGAGTCGATTAGCAATCGGTACGGCTACGGTTACAACAACGCGTATGTCCTTCACAAAAGCTTTGGCGAACGTTTGATTCCCCGGCTTTGCGCGACCGGGCATTTGTATGCCCGCAAGAAAGACCGGGAGTTCGGGCCGCTGGCCTGGGACGATCGAGGCCCCTGGTCCTTCGAGTTGGAAATGACGGCCGATGCGGAAAAAAAGGAATACCGTCTTCGAGGACGACTGGTGCGGGGCGACGAGCAATGCCCGTTGTCCGCGCCGCTGGCGTTTCTTTCCAGCGGCTGGATTATCTGGCCCGACCGCATATCGTTGGTCAACGATCCCGCCTCGCACGCCTGGGTGGCCGTTTTTCAAAAGCGGGAAACCCTTTCGATGCCCGAGCGCGAAGGTCGCGATTTCGTTTCCTCCCTCCTTGCGACACAGCGTGTTCCCCGCTTGAAATTGCCGCCGGAATTCGAGTTTGCCGAAGTGCGGGCGACGCCTAAACCGCAATTGGCCATCCGCTCTTCCGCCAACCGGGGCTATCAGTCCTATGATGTTCTGACCGCCCAGTGGTCCTTCGACTACGACGGCTGCATCGTAGATGCCATGGACGAATCGCCCGTGGTGCACGACGTCCGCAACCGCAAGCTCTACGTGCGGGATCGGGAGGCCGAGAAAACCGCCGGGGAGTTGTTCTTCAGTCTGGGCGGGCGGACGAGTTCTTACTATGCGGCTTATTCGACGCGGGAAGACAATTGCGAAATCAAAGCCAGCCTGTTGCCCCGGCTGGTCGCGGGCCTCGTGGCGGCGGGCTGGGAGGTAAAGGCCAAGGGCAAGTTGTACCGGAAGTCCGGCGCCTTCGACGTCCAGGTGCAGTCCGGCATCGACTGGTTCGATTTGCAGGTTCGATGCGATTTCGACGGCAAAACCGCATCGCTGCCCGCCTTGCTGGAGGCTTTGCGCAAGAAGGAATCGTGGGTCAAGCTGGATGACGGTTCCTTGGGCATCCTGCCCGAGGAATGGCTCCAGAAATACGGCCTCGTGGCCGCCATGGGAACGGTGGAGGGCGATGCCGTCCGCTTCAAGTCCCATCAAGCCGGCCTGCTCGATGCCTGGCTGGCCGCCCAACCCGAAGCCCGCATCGACGAAGTTTTCGCCCGCGTCAAACAGCAATGGATGCAGTTCGACTCGATTCAAGCGGAAGAGGCGCCGTCCGATTTCATCGGCACGTTGCGCCCCTATCAAAAAATCGGACTCGGCTGGCTGGAGTTTCTCCGGCAATTCGGGTTCGGCGGCTGCCTGGCCGACGACATGGGCCTGGGCAAGACCGTGCAGGTGCTGGCCCTGCTGGAAAAACGCCGTGCCCTGCGCGCCGCCGGTTCGGCGGAGATCCGTCGGCCCTCCCTGGTCGTCGCGCCGCGTTCCCTGGTCTTCAACTGGCAGCGCGAAGCGGCAAACTTCGCGCCGCAGCTTCGCGTGCTGGATCATACCGGCACGACGCGCATGAGAGACACGTCGGCGTTGGACGGCTATGATCTGATTTTGACCACCTACGGCACCCTGCGCAAGGACATCGGCCTGCTGAAGGAGTATCCCTTCGATTACCTTGTCCTCGACGAATCGCAGGCCATCAAAAATGCCGGCGCGCTGACCGCCAAAGCCGTACGCCTGTTGCAGGGCCAATACCGCCTCGCCCTCAGCGGAACGCCCATCGAAAATCATCTGGGCGAACTCTGGAGCCTGTTCGAATTTCTCAATCCCGGCCTGCTTGGCGTCTCGGCCGTGTTCGGCGAAAAATGGACGAAAGATCCGGATGCCGAAGCCCGCGCGCTGTTGGCGAAGGCCTTGCGGCCCTTCATCCTGCGCCGCACCAAGGCGCAGGTCGCCCCCGATCTGCCGGCCCGGCAGGAGGAGACCCTCTACTGCGAGCTGCCCCCGACCCAGCGAAAACTCTACGACGAATTGAAGGAGCATTACCGCCAGTCCCTGATGACGAAAATCGATCAGGACGGCCTGAATCGTTCCAAGATCCATGTCCTTGAAGCGCTGCTGCGCCTGCGGCAGGCCGCCTGCCATCCGGGCTTGCTCGACGCAAAACAGAAAAATGCCGCCAGCGCCAAACTGGAGACCCTGCTGCCCCAGATTCAGGAAGTCGTCGAAGAAGGACACAAGGCCCTGGTCTTCTCGCAATTCACCAGCTTCCTTTCGATCGTGCGGGCTCAATTGGACGAGCAGAAAATCGTCTACGAATATCTCGACGGACGAACCCGCCATCGGCAGCAAGTCGTGGATCGTTTCCAATCCGACAAGAAGTGCCCGCTCTTTTTGATCAGCCTCAAGGCCGGCGGCCTCGGGCTCAACCTGACGGCGGCGGAATATGTCTTCCTGCTCGATCCGTGGTGGAACCCCGCCGTCGAAGCCCAGGCCATCGACCGCGCCCACCGCATCGGGCAGGCCAACAAGGTCTTCGCCTACCGCCTCATCGCCAAGGACACCATCGAGGAAAAAGTCCTGGCCCTCCAGGAAACCAAACGCGACCTCGCCAACGCCTTGATCAACCAGGACAACGCCCTCCTGCGCAATCTGACGCGGGACGATCTGGCCTTTTTGCTGGGGTAGGACGAGTTGGGGCAAGTCTCGGAGGCTGTTCAAATTGACGGGTCCTCGTACATCGGCGGCGGCGCCATCGAAACCGGCTTATGGAAAAGAGCGTTTATCCGGCTCTCGTCGCTTCCCAACGTTCCCTCGTCGTTTACGCGAATCAATTTCTTTAATAATTCGGGCTCGACGTTGCCGGCCTTCTACCTCGACGCAATAATGAAGCCCTTGTTTCGTTTCCTTTTCTGTTTCAGACCGCCGGAGTCTACCAACTCACGGTGTTCGGCGTAACAAACTCCTCGGGGTTGGCCATGGATTCCGCGGCCGTCGGAACTTTTTCGCTGAATGCCGTCGCCGTGCACATCCATGCAACGGGCGATCTGCACCGCATCAGTCCGTTCGTCTATGGCGCCGCTTTCGCTCCCAATTCGGAATACCTTCGCCAGGCCGGAATCACCGTCAATCGATGGGGCGGCAACCGAAGTTCGAAATACAACTGGACCCTGGGCGTCGCCAGCTCCGCCGGTGATTGGTTCTACGAGAATTGGGATTGGGATGGAGAGAGTGCCGAGAGTTCAGCCCAAGGGTTCGCTTTGCGCAATGCTGCCGGCGGGGCGGCAACGCTGCTCACTTTGCCGACGTTAAGCTGGGTGGCCAAAGACAACTTTTCCCATAGCTTTTCTGTGGCCAAATATGGCGCCCAGGACGACGCCTCCGAGCAACTCGCCCGTTTATCAGGCCTTCAAGCTGTTCGGAAATTACGACGGAGCGAATAACCGTGACGAATACCTGGCGGGAACCGACCCGATCGATGCGAAAAGCGTCTTTCAGGCGCGCCTCACCTGGCCGCCGCCCACTGGTGGTTGGGCGCCCTCGCCGTACCCGGCAAGAACTACACTCTGGAAACGAGTGTGGATGTGGGCGCCTCCTGGATTTCCGAAGACCCACGCCAGGGCAATGGATCGGCCCTCTTGTGGAGCCGGTCTTTTTCGAATGCCACAAACCGATTCTACCGGATACGAAGCGAGTAGCGAACGGAAACCCGTCTTTGGAGAAGCGGGGCCGCCTCGATGACGGTTTCATGACGAGATTTTCTATTGTTAAGCTTCTAAATTTGGCGGCAATCTCTAAGATCGTTCCCACTATGAAATCAATGAAGTTCCTTGTATTGTTGTGTGCCGCCGCATTTCTGAGTTCGACCGCCTTGGGTTTGGATATCTACATCCTGCGCCACGCGGAAACCATGGGCAATGTTACGGGCGACTATTCGGAGACCAACCAGCGGACCTTTTCCCCGAAGGGGCTGGAACAAGTCGCGGCCGTACCGGGCCGGCTGCAAGGTTTGTCGTTCGACCAGATTCTTGTCAGTCCGACGTGGCGCACGCAACAGACGATTCTTCCTTATTTGAAAGCCGCCGGCCGCACCGGCGAGATTTTTCCGGCGATCGAGGAGGCGGACTGCGGGATCACCGGCCAGGAGCCGTCGGTGAGCGTGACGTCGAAAAAGCAGCCGGTGGAGCTCATCGAAGACGGACGTGGTCTATATGTTGTCTCCGGCGATCCGGCGACGGCGCGGTACGCTCCGACGAATACGGCCGAGGGGTTGGCCATTCTGCGCGAAGCCGTCGACCAGATCCTTGTCCGTTTCGGCGGTACGACGCAGTCGATTCTCCTGGTGACGCATTCCTGCACCGGGGGCCGCTTGATGGAGCTGTTTCTGGGGCTGCCGCCCCAGGGCTCGTTGAGCCCGGCCAACGCCGTTCTTTCTCGTTTGGTTCAGAAATCGGACGGCGCTTTCGAACTGGCGACGTATAATGGGGAGCCGTTGTCTACGCTCCGAAAAATGCTGTTGTTCGGATTCAAATCCGAAGCGTTGCCGGGTTTTGTGGACTTGAAAGGCCTGTGGCAAATTGCCGCCGGGGACGATCCGGCGCGCTCTGCTATGGATTTCGACGATGACGGCTGGGTTTCGACGTCCGTTCCCGGCGGTTGGGAAGGGGATGCTTTGCCGAAATACGACGGTCTTGCGTGGTATCGGCTCCATTTCACGGTTTCGGCCGAGCAGTCCGAACGATGGGGCACGAATACGCTCGCACTGCTCCTGGGTTCGGTGGACGATGCCGACGAAGCCTACCTCAACGGCCAGAAGATCGGCGCGATGGGTCAATTTTCGCCGGCAAAAATCACCGCCTGGGATCAGCCACGGGTGTACGAATTCGAGCCCACGCTGCTACGGGAGGAAAATGTCCTGGCCGTCCGCGTGGACGATTGGGGCGGCGGCGGGGGCATCTGGCGGGGTCCCGTGACCATCGGCCCGGCCGGCGTTCTCCGGCCGTAAGAATCTAAAGGCTTATTGCTTAGCCGTCTCGAGTTTGTCGTTTGCGATGCCGATGTGGATGGGTTCCAGCGCCAGATGGCGATAGCGGGCCTTCAACAGGGGCAAATCCCGGTCCTGCCGGTTGCAAATGGTGAACTGGGATCGCGGCACGGCGTCGTAGGGGCGATAGTCGATATTGAAGTTGCCCAGATACAGCACGCTGCCCGCCCGGACCATGAACGGCTGCGAAAAACGATTGATCGATTTGATGTGGCCCGACGTCGATTGCCCGCCGACATCGTAGAATTCATACGACCCTTCGGGCAATTCCAGCACATGAAGAATCCCCATGGCCTGGCCTTCCGGCAGGCTCTGATTCGGCTTGAGCAAAGACCGCATCGGAAAAGCATCCTTTCCCGTCTCCAGCAGTTTGCCGTTCCACATGGGCAGCATCTGACTGTAGGTGCGCGTCGTGCCCCGCAGGTAAAGGTTTGGAATGGCTTCTGTTTCCGCCCCCGTCAGCGAGGTCGTCAACACCACGACGCCCTTGCCGGTATTTTTAGGAACTTTATAGTCGGACGAGACCGAGGAGGGAACGCTGGCGCAACCGGACATGAACAACACGAGCACGGATATCGACCACCACCAACTAAAACGGATCATATTTCTATCCTCCAGGCTGACGGACGGCTTGCGCCGGATTTGTTTTTGAAATCGATTTCGCGAGTATAGGCCGCATCTTTTGTAAAAAACAAGTAGGCTTTGTCGGGAGACGGTGCTCCGTCGATGCGGCAGCCGTCCGCGTAAGCCGGCGGCATGCGCGCGAACCCTCGACCGCATCAAGATGAACACGAGATTTTCCAATGTTTGGAAAAAACCTCGATAAATTTTCCAATGTTTGGAAAAATAGGGCAAAAGTTTTCCAATGATTGGAAAAAGCGGATATGACCGAACGATTCGTAACGGAAACGTTGAACAAGAAGGAAACGGACTTCGACATTAGTCTGCGTCCGAGTCTTTTTGCCGATTTTGTGGGGCAGGGAAAGGTTAAAGAGCGCCTGGAGCTGTTTGTCGCGGCGGCAAAAGGGCGCAACGACGTGATGGATCACGTCCTGCTGTCCGGTCCGCCGGGCTTGGGGAAAACGACCTTGGCCTTTATTCTGGCCGAGGCGATGGGCGTCAACATCAAGGTCACTTCGGGGCCGGTCATCGACAAGCCGGGCGATCTGGCCGGGCTGCTGACAAACCTTCAACGGGGCGACGTGTTGTTCATCGACGAAATCCACCGCCTGCAAAAAGCGGTGGAGGAATATCTTTACTCGGCGATGGAAGATTTTGTCATCGATATCGTCATCGACCAGGGCCCTCATGCCCGGTCGGTGCGCCTGAACCTGCCGAAGTTCACGCTCATCGGCGCGACGACCCGCAGCGGCTTGCTGACCGCGCCCCTGCGATCGCGCTTCGGGCTGAACAACCGGCTGGATTATTACGAGGCGGCGGATCTCCAGCAGATCATCGAACGGTCGGCCCGCATCCTGAATGTGGACGTGGAAAAAGCGGGTTCGTGGGAAATCGCCTCCCGCGCCCGCGGCACGCCGCGCATCGCCAACAACCTGCTGCGCTGGGTGCGCGATTACGCGCAGGTCCGCGCGGACAACCGCATTACGAAGGATGTGGCCGATAAAGCCCTGTCCATGCTCGACATCGACGAACACGGTCTCGACGAGATGGACAAGCGCATCCTCGAAACCATCCTGCACAAGTTCGCCGGCGGCCCGGTAGGCGTCAGCTCGCTGGCCGTTTCCGTCGGCGAGGAAACCGGAACCATCGAGGAAGTCTACGAGCCGTATCTGATCCAGCAGGGCTACTTGAAACGCACCCCGCAAGGCCGCGTCGCCACGGACCGCTGCTACGAGAAATTCGGCCTGAAGCCCGGCGGAAAATCGCAACGCGAGTTGTTCTAGCGTTCCTCTGCGACTGTGACACCATAGTGCCCTTGCGCCACGATGTGAGACATAATGGCTCTGCTGTCCCTCGGGTCCCTGTTGTCCCTTTAGTCTCTTAAATATTGCAAAACCTTTGTCTTAAAGCTGTTGAGCATTGTTTTGCGCCCCATGCCTTTCCACTTGGCACACTAGATGCTATATTGCTAACTGAATTTTAAGGCGCATATTTCATTGCGTTAAAAACGCGGAAAGTTGAGGAAGAAACATGTCAAAAGTATTGGGCATCGATTTAGGTACGACCAACTCGTGCATGGCGGTCATGGAAGGCGGCCAGCCGGTGGTGATTCCGAACGCGGAAGGCGGCCGGACGACTCCGTCCGTGGTGGCGTTCACGAAATCGGGCGAGCGGTTGGTGGGCCAGGCGGCCAAACGCCAGGCCGTGACGAACCCAAAAAACACGATTTATTCCATCAAACGTTTCATGGGGCGCAAGTATGAAGAAGTGGCTCATGAGATCTCTTTGGTTCCTTATGAAGTCGTCAAATCTCCGAACGGCGATGTACATGTTCGCGTTAGCGGCAAGGACTACTCTCCGCCGGAGATTTCGTCGATGATCTTGCAGAAGATGCGGGCCGATGCGGAAGCCTATCTCGGCGAAAAGATCACGCAGGCGATCATCACGGTGCCGGCCTATTTCAACGACAGCCAGCGCCAAGCCACCAAGGACGCCGGTCGGATCGCAGGCCTGGATGTGCTGCGCATTATCAACGAACCCACCGCTTCTTCGCTGGCCTACGGGCTCGATAAGAAAAAAGACGAAGAGATCGCCGTTTACGACTTGGGCGGCGGCACTTTCGATATCTCCGTTTTGGAAATCGGCGAAGGCGTCTTCGAGGTGAAAGCTACCAACGGCGATACGCATCTGGGCGGCGACGATTTCGACCAGCGCATCATCATGTGGCTGGTGGCCGAATTCAAGAAGGAGAACGGCATCGACCTGCAGAAGGACCCGATGGCCCTCCAACGCTTGAAGGAAGCCTCGGAAAAAGCCAAATGCGAACTCTCCAGCTCGCAGCAGACCGAAATCAACCTGCCGTTCATCACGGCGGACGCCACCGGCCCGAAGCACTTGAACATTACCCTGAGCCGCTCGAAACTCGAACAGTTGGTGGACGATCTGATTGACCGCTCCATCCGGCCGGTCGAGGCCTGTTTGAAGGACGCCGGCCTGGCGACCTCCAACATGGACGAGGTGATCCTCGTCGGCGGCATGACCCGTATGCCGAAGGTGCAGGAAGTGGTGCAGAAGATGTTCGGCAAAGAGCCGCACAAGGGCGTGAACCCCGACGAAGTCGTCGCGGTCGGCGCGGCCATTCAGGGCGGCGTGCTCAAGGGCGAGGTCAAGGACGTGCTGTTGCTCGACGTCTCTCCGTTGACGTTGGGCATCGAGACGCTCGGCGGCATCTCGACGCCGCTGATCGAACGCAACACAACCATCCCGACGCGCAAGAGCGAAATCTTCAGCACGGCGGCGGACAATCAGTCCACCGTGGAAATCCATGTGCTGCAAGGCGAACGCAAAATGGCCGGCGACAACAAGACCATCGGCCGCTTCCATCTCGACGGCATTCCCCCGGCGCCGCGCGGCGTGCCGCAGGTCGAAGTGACCTTCGACATCGACGCCAACGGCATCCTGCACGTCAGCGCCAAGGACCTGGGCACCGGCAAGGAACAGAAGATCACCATCACCGCCTCGAGCGGCTTGAGCAAGGACGAGATCTCGAAGATGACGGGCGACGCCGAGGCGCACGCCGCCGAGGACCAGAAACGCCGCGAAGCCGCGGAGACCAAGAACCGCGCGGACGCGACCGTTTACGAAACCGAAAAGTTTTTGAAGGAAAACGCCGACAAGGTGGATGCTTCGAAGAAGGCCGACGTAGATAAAGGCCTGGAGAAGCTGAAAGAAGCCATCAAGGCGAGCAACACGGAAGACATGAAATCCGGGCTCGAAGCGGTCAACACGGCCATGCAGGCCCTCTCGGCCGAATTGTATGCCAAGGCCAAGGCCTCTCGTCCCGGTCCACAGCAGGGCGGTGCGGAAGACGCCGGTCCCCAAGCGGGTTCCCAAGAGGGCGCGCCGGGCGGACAGCAGGCTCCCGGAGGCGCCGCGCCGGAAGGGGATGTGATTGACGCCGACTTTGAGATGGTCGACGACAAAAAGAAGAACAACAAATAGCGATAAAGACTTCATGCCTTCTCGATCGAACCGTCGGGATAAAACCCGACGGCTGGAGAAGGCATGTGCGTTGGACGTAAAGTAAACCAAGAAACAGGAGGAGATGCACAGTATGAAGATTCAACCGTTGGGAGACCGCGTCCTGGTGGAGCCGGTCAAGGAAGACGAAGTCAATAAGGGTGGAATTATCATCCCGGATACCGCGAAAGAAAAGCCCCAGCAGGGCAAGGTCATTGCCGTAGGAACCGGCAAGCTGGACGATCAAGGCAAGAAGATCGAATTCAATGTGAAAAAAGGCGACAAGGTTTTGATGCCGAAGTATGGCGGAACCGAAGTCAAAATCGACGGCAAGGAATACCAGATCATGCGCGAGGAAGACATCCTCGGCATCATCGAAGGCTAATCGCCGAAACATTCGATCACTATTAATAAGGAGAACATAGTATGGCAGCGAAGCAGTTAATGTACGAATCGGAAGCGCGACAGCTCATTCTCAAAGGCGTTGAGAAGCTCAGCCGCGCCGTAAAAGTCACGCTTGGCCCCCGTGGGCGCAACGTAATTCTCGACAAGAAATTCGGTTCCCCGACGGTCACCAAGGACGGCGTGACGGTCGCCAAGGAAATCGAACTCGAAAACCCGTTTGAAAACATGGGCGCCCAGATGGTTCGCGAAGTCGCCAGCAAGACCAGCGACATCGCCGGCGACGGCACCACGACGGCGACGGTTTTGGCCGAAGCGATTTATCGCGAAGGCCTCAAGAACGTTACCGCCGGCGCCAGCCCGATGGAACTCAAGCGCGGTATCGACAAGGCCACCGAAGCGATTGTCGAGGCCCTCGCCAAGATGAGCAAGAAGATCAAGGAACGCTCGGAGATTTCCCAGGTTGCGACGATTTCCGCCAATGGCGATACCACCATCGGCGACATCATTGCCGACGCCATGGACAAAGTAGGCAAAGACGGCACCATCACGGTCGAAGAAGCCAAGAGCATCGAGACCTCGCTGGACGTCGTCGAAGGCATGCAGTTCGACAAGGGATACCTCTCCCCGTACTTCGTGACCAATGCCGAGACGATGGAAACCCTGTTGGACGATCCGTACATTCTGTTGTACGAGAAAAAGATCTCCAATCTGCAGGATCTCCTCCCGTTGCTCCAGAGCATTGCCAAGGCGGGTCGTCCGCTGTTGATCGTCGCTGAAGACGTGGAAGGCGAAGCGCTGGCCACGTTGGTGGTGAACAAGCTCCGCGGCACGCTCCAGATTTGCGCGGTCAAGTCCCCGGGCTTCGGCGATCGCCGCAAGGCCATGATGGGCGACATCGCGGTGCTGACCGGCGGCCGGTTCATCTCCGAGGATCTCGGCATCAAGTTGGAAAGCATCCAGCTGAGCGACCTCGGACGCTGCAAACGCGTCACGATCGACAAGGATAACACCACGATCGTCGAAGGCGTTGGCAAGGCTTCCGACATCCAGGGCCGGATCAGCCAGATCCGTCACCAAATCGAGGAAACCACATCGGATTACGATCGCGAGAAACTCCAGGAACGTCTGGCCAAGCTGGCCGGCGGCGTAGCCGTGATCAACGTCGGCGCGGCGACCGAGAGCGAAATGAAGGAAAAGAAAGCCCGCGTGGAAGACGCTTTGCATGCGACGCGCGCGGCCGTTGAAGAAGGTATCGTCGCGGGTGGCGGTGTGGCGCTGTTGCGCTGCATGCCGGCTCTGGACGAGATCAAGCTCACGGGCGACGCGGCCATCGGCGTGGACATTGTCCGCCGTTCCTGCGAAGCACCCCTGCGCCAACTCGTGAATAACGCGGGCCTCGACGCCTCGATCGTTATTCAGGAAGTTCGCAAGGGCGGCAAGAACAGCTACGGATACGATGTGGCCAAGGCCGAGTATGTCGACATGGTCAAGTCCGGCATCATCGATCCGACCAAGGTGACCCGCAGCGCGTTGCAGAACGCCGCGAGCATCGCGTCCCTCCTGCTGACCACCGAGTGCATGGTAACCGAGCTTCCTGAGAAGGATAAAGCTCCGGCGATGCCTCCGGGCGGCGGCATGGGCGGCATGGGTGGCATGGGCGGTATGGATTATTAATCCGGAAATTGCCGGTTGACACCAAGGGGGCGGGGCGCATATAGTGCGCCCCGCTTCTCTATTTAAGGGATCGGAGGACGTAAAGTGAATCAAAGTTATTTGGAATCGGCCAAAGAGCGTATGCCCAATGTACCTCTATTGATCAATGTTGTGTCTCGACGTGTCCGCCAATTAATCCAGGGCCAGCGCCCTCTGACAAAGCCGGATAGTCCGCATATGTCCAACATGGACTTGGCTTTGAAGGAAATTGCGGAAGGCAAATTGTCCGCCGAAATCGCGTTTGTTCCGGCTAATAAGGGGCCGGACGAAAACAGCATGATTTCGCTCTAGTCTGTCTGTTGCTCTCGTACCCGCCATGAAAGGGTCCAAGGAAAATACGGCGTCCGATACCCTCGCGACGAACCGAAAGGCCCGGCGGGACTACCATATTCTTGAAAAATGGGAGGCCGGCATCGCGTTGCGCGGAGGTGAAGTCAAATCTCTTCGCGCACACGATGTCAGCCTGAACGAGAGTTTTGCCCGCATTGAAAACGGAGGCGTTTTCCTCTATGGGTTTCATATCAACCCCTACGCCTGCGCCCAGCATGTGGATCACGATCCGATCCGTCCCAAGCGCTTGCTGCTGCATCGCCGGGAGATCGATAAGCTGGCCGGCCAATTGGCCTTAAAAGGGCTGACCCTGGTGCCGTTGCGCGTCTACCTGAACCGGGGCCTGATCAAAGTGGAACTGGCCTTGTGCAAGGGTAAGCTGGAAGAAGACAAGCGCGAAACCCTCAAGCGCAAAACCGCCGAGCGCGAAGCGTCGAGAGCCCTCTCGGAACGAAGATAATAGGACCTGTCGGAGGGCGGATATTTCTGTCCGCCGCCTCCTCTACTCCTGACTGCGACGGCCTTCGCCTAACGGAATGGCCCAGGAAAGCGTGACGACCTCCGTGCCCGGATTCCAGTTGGCGGTTCCTGCGTTGGACAAGTGGGCCAGACCCAAGCCCACCCGGTGCTCGTTCTCAAATCGATAACTGATTTCAAATTCTGAGCGGAACTCCAATTCGCTGCCCAGGTCGGTTCCGTCCCCTTTATCGTAGTATCCCGGCCCGAACTTCGGAGTGAACGCCCAGCGTTCCCCCAGGGCCAGGGTTGTGAAGATCCCTCCAGCCACATAGGAATCGTCGTCCTTGCCGCGTTTGAAGTAGACCCAAGGCCCGATCTTGTAAAATCGAAAGGCGGGGCGGTATTCGATCGACACGCACGGATCCTGATGCGGATCGAAGACGCCGCTCGTGCCAATGCCCAGGCTTAGGTAGGGCGGTTCGTCTTCCATGAAAAAGTTGGCTGCCATGCCTGGCAAAGGCGCAAAACAACAGGCCGCAAGAACCCATCGAAGGAGGGCCCCTTTACGTCGCATCCGAAATGCTCTTTTCATCTGCACCGCCCTTTGAATAGCCTAATAGACTTCGTCCCAACTCCCTCCATTGGTACGGCGGAATTTCTTCCGGTCGTACCTTGGGGCCTATGCCTATACCATGCAGCAAGTTTTCCAATTTGCCTTGAGATTTGCTGTCAATTTGCAAATAGCCTCTCAGAGTGGTCAGAAGCTGCTTGCGCCGGGCCGAGAAACAGAGCTTGAGCAGTTTGCGGGTTCGGATCATCTCTTCACGGGAAGGGGACTGCGGTTTTACTTTGAGACGAACTATGGCGGAGGTGACCTCGGGCGGCGGATAAAAGCAGCTTGGGCTCACCGTTTTGGCCATGGAAACCTCGTAGCGCAACTGCGCCAGAACGCTTAGCAAGCCGTAGTCCGACGAGCCCGAACGAGCGGCCAGCCGTGCGCCGACCTCTTTTTGAACAGTGACCACGATGCCTTCCACGGCGCGTTCCGCTTCGAACAAATCGACCAGGAAACGGCTGCCCACGGAGTAGGGCAGATTGGCGACGACCTTGTTGACGCCCATGACCAGCAGGGCATTGAGGTCGACCTCCAGGATGTCGGCGTTTCGAAACTCCAGGTCGGGGCCTTGTGCGAATTGTGTAAGCAGGTAGGCATAGAGCCGTTTGTCTTTTTCCACGGCGATCAGCCGGGCGCCGCGCGCAATAATTTCTTCCGTGAGAACGCCGAGGCCGGGCCCAACCTCCAATACCTGGTCTCCCGGGTGGATTTCGGCGGCGTCGACGAGGATTCTCAGAATGTTGCCGTCGATGAGAAAATTTTGTCCGAGCACTTTGCTGGGTTGGAATTCGAGTTCCTGCAACAGGGCTTTGACCTCGGACGGACGGGTAAGTTTCATGCTCGCTCCAGGCTTATTTCCACGGATTCTGCCGTTGCGCCAGCCGTCCGGCCCACTGCATGGCTTCGATCATGCTGGAGGGATTGGCTTTGTTCTTTCCCGCGATATCGAAGGCCGTGCCGTGATCGGGCGAGGTGCGCACGATGGGCAGACCCAGGGTCACGTTCACGCCCTGTTCGAAGGCGATCATCTTCAAGGGGGCGAGGCCCTGGTCGTGATACATCGCGATCACGGCGTCGTAACGGCCATGAACGGCCTGATAAAAAATGGCATCGGCGGGGATGGGGCCTTCCGCCTGAAATCCTTTTTGCCGGGCGGTTCGTATGGCGGGCGCGATGAGATCTTTTTCCTCGTGACCGAGCGCGCCGCCGTCGCCGGCATGGGGATTGAGCCCGCACACGCCGATGCGCGCCTTGCGGCAGCCGAGCCAGGGCAGCGCCTGGCCGGTCAGGCGGATGACTTTAAGAATCTCCGTGCGGTTCAACGCCGAGGCCACGCGCGCCAGGGGCAGGTGTCGGGTGGCCAGCACCACGCGCAGAGGCCCGCCAAACAGCATCATGGCGAAATCCCGGGTATGGGTCAGTTCGGCGAGCAGCTCCGTATGGCCTGGAACGTCGATGCCGGCCTTATGAAAGGCCTCCTTGGAAATGGGGGCCGTTACCATGCCGTCCAGGTCGCCCTTTAGGCACGCAGCCGCGCAGGCGCGAATCCAGGCGTCGGCGGCGCGGGCGCTGTCGACGGCCAGCCGTCCCGGTTGCAGACGCGGCTGAAGAGCCGGCGCCGGGTCCCAGCAGACCACCCGCGGTTGCCGTCCCCGGGTTTGGGAGGGTTGCCAGGCGGGCGGAGCTGGAAAATCCAGGCGGAGGGCTTGTTCCGCGACGATCGATGCCGACCCGATCAGGACGAGTTGCCAAGCGGCGGGCCAGCGGTGTTCGAAGGCGGCTTTCAGCGCGATTTCAGGGCCGATGCCGTTGACATCCCCCAAGGTTATGCCCAGCCGGATTTTCCTGCTCATGACGGCGCCCATCAGGATGGCGGCTCGTAAACCCGGACGTAAAACTTCTTTCTCAGCCGCGCCGTCCAGGCATCGTAGAGGCGGTCGCTTTCCTCCTGCCGAAGTTCCTCCTCGATGGTGGCTCGTACTTCTTCGAAAGGCCGCAGAGCGGCATTTTTGCGGGCTTCCACCTGAACGATGTAAAATTCCTTGCCTGCTTCGACGACCTCGCTGTATTGCATGGGAGCGAGCTGTAGGGCTACTTGGGCCAGCTCGGGACGCAACGAAGAGGGCTCCAGCCATCCCATGTCGCCGCCCTGGGAGGCCTTGGCGCCTTCGGATACTTCCTTGGCGATCGCGGCGAAATCCTCGCCTTGTTTCAGCCGCTCCCGAATCTGAACGGCTTGCGCGCGCTTGGCTTCGCGGTCGCTGTCGGTTTCTCCCTGATGAATCAGGATCAACCGCAACTTCACCTGCTCGGGAACGCGATACTTTTCGATCCGGGCATCGTATACCGCCCGGAGCTGGCCCGGCGTGATGACGACGCGGTCGTTAACTTCGCGGCGGCGCATGAGGGTGACGACCAGCCGGTCTTTCATCTCCGCCTTCCAGTCTTCCAGCGTCATGCGCTCGTCGGCCAGGGCGTTGAAGAAGGCGGTGCGGTCGTTGTTGAAGCGTTCGTGGATGATATTGTTGACGTAATCCTCCACGGCGCGATCGGGCAGGTTGCCCCCCTCGCTGGTGAACTCCTCCAGGATCAGCGCCTTGTCGATCAGCGCGTTCAGCGCGTTCTTGTAGGCTTCTTCGAGTTTCTTTCCCAGCTCGTCGCCGTCGTAGGCGTCGCGGAGTTGTTGTTCGATGGGTTGGTACATCGACAAGACCTCTCCGGCGGTGACGACCCGGTTGTTGATCATGGCGGCGTAGCTGTCCACCGGCGTTCCGCGGCCCTGGCTGTGATCTGCCAGCATCGCTCCAGCCAGTATCATCAGGCTCAAGATTGTTCTGGTTCTTAACATATCCAGTTTTCCCTTTGTTATCCGGCACTCCTGACAGCCGGACAGAATCGTCAATATGGCAAATAGCGATCCGAACCGCAACGGCTATTCTTTCCCGGACCAGCAATAGGTGCAGAGCTTTTCCTCGGGCAGCCCGATGGCCTCGACCAGGTCGCCCAGCGTCTGGTATTGCAGGGTGGTCAGTCCCAGTTGCCGTCGAATCAGGTCGATCATGGCCTGGTGTCGGACCGTTCCTTCCTTCGCATAATCTTCGAGATGCTCGTCTTGCCGGCCTTCCAGCTCCTTGATCGCCTTTCGGGTGGCCAGATCCATGATGGAACGCGACCGCGAGAAATTGAGATATTTACAGCCATACATCAAGGGAGGGCAGGCCGGTCTCATGTGCACTTCCTGGGCGCCTTTATCGTACAGTCGCCGGACCGTGTCCTTTAATTGGGTGCCGCGGACGATGGAATCCTCGCAGAAGAGCAGCTTTTTGCCGGCGATCAGCTCTCGGATCGGGATTAGCTTCATCCGGGCGACGAGATCGCGCATGCGTTGATCCTGCGGCATGAAACTGCGCGGCCAGGTGGGCGTGTATTTGGCGAACGGACGCTGATACGGCAGGCCCGATTCGTTGGCATAGCCGATGGCATGGCCGACGCCCGAATCCGGAATGCCGGCCACCAGATCGGGTTTGACGGTATCGCGCCGGGCCAGCCGGGCGCCGCAACGGTTGCGGCAGGCTTCGACATTGATGCCCTCGTAACTGGACGCCGGAAAGCCGTAATAGACCCACAGAAAGGAGCAAACCTTCATGGCCGTCCCGGGCGCCTTCTTTTGCTCAAGGCCGTCTTCCGTTATCAGGACGATCTCGCCGGGGCCCAGATATCGCTCGGTTTTATAATCCAGATTTGGGAACGCGCAGGTCTCCATGGTGGCGGCCCAGGCGTTTTCCTTGCGGCCGATGGCGATGGGCGTCCGGCCCAGCCGGTCGCGCGCGGCATAAATGCCCTTATCGGTCAGCAGCAAAAGCGAACAGGAGCCGTCGATAACTTCGAGGGCCTTTGCAATGCCGGCTTCGAAAGATTCCTCCTGGTTGATCAGCGTCGCGATCAGTTCGGTGGGATTGATCTCCCCGCCGCTCATCTCGCAGAAATGAGTCGCGCGCTTGCCGAAGGCCTGTTGAATGAGCGCCTCCGCATTGTTGACCTTTCCGACCGTGACGATCGCGTAATTGCCCAGATGCGAGCCGATCAGCAAGGGTTGGTCCTCGTAATCGCTGATGATGCCGATGCCGCGATGTCCATGCATTTTTTGGATGTCCAGCTCGAATTTGGACCGGAACTGCGCATTGGTAATGTCGTGAATAAACCGCGTAAACCCGCCCTCGGGATTCTTGACCGCCAAGCCGCCCCGCTTGGTCCCCAGATGAGAATGGTAATCCGTGCCGTAGAATAGATCCGCCACGCAATCGTCCTTCGATGCCACCGCAAAAAAACCGCCCATGAATGCCTCCGAAAAATGGTTATGCTTGAAAACTGCGACATAGTAGAACAGCCGGCGGCGGTGTGCAAGGTCTCCGTCGTTTTCCCCAGCATAAGAATGCCCGCGCTCGATTGGCAGACTGAACGAGCCTCCCCGGCTCCGCCTGGGGCGCGTTTAGTTTGCCCATCGAGCGCAGTCGCGATGAGCCCTAACCGTCTTTTTCGTCGCTTCACATTTCTCTTCGTTCATGTTACGCTCCTTATTCGATGGGTCCGGTCAACTTGGGCCATTAGGGTCAAACCTAGAAATTGGGCCATTAGGGTCAAACCTAGAAATTAGCACTTCAGGATATTTTTCACGCCTTTTCGCGTGTTTAGCGGGTCGTTTATCTTCTAATGTGCCTGCCAACGCAGCTTTTTTTGACCATTATTTTGCGTCTCTTGCTCCTTTTCGCGGCCATTTCATAGCAGTCTGCATTCTCGCACAGCTTCACTCCTACTCGCGGGCAATGCTCTCGACAACGCAATTTTTATGTGTCGCGGCAATGGCGCCATTGCATATAATGCATTTCGCAACAGGAGAATCGCATGAAAATGAGAATGACAGGCGCACGGGTTTTGATGGCGGCGGGGCTGTGTTCGTGCATGTTGCCTCCGTGCTTGAGTCTTGATCTTCCCTCGCGCGCGGCGAACGAGCAGGGTGGCGATCTCGTCATCGTCAAGGCGCGAATCTGGGCGGGCGATTTGGAGAATCCCTGGATTTCGGCCACGACGGAGCGCGGTGGAGGATGATCATGCGCACGCTCTGGGGTCTGATCCTGATCGTCGTGGCGCTCCTGTTGTGTTGGGGCGGCCAGGTCGTCAACGCCCTGTTCCCGAAACGGGCAGAGCGCTGGGGCTTGAGCGAACCGCAGGCGGAGGTGGATCCGGTGTTTTACACGGACAGCCGCGGGGAAGCCTTCTGGGACGTGTTGAGCATATGGCCGCTGCCTGTTGCGGGGGTGCTGCTCCTGCTGGACCACCCGTGGTGGCCGTACTTCGGGCTTGTGGGGGGCGGCATCTTTATCTATTTTTCCGGGCGCGGTACGGTCGTGCGCCTAGTCCTGCGCCGGCATGGCATTCGAATCGGCCATCCGAAAAGATTGGCCGCCTATTACATCATCCTTTTTGTCTGGGCACTACTGGGGGCCGTCACGATCGCAATGGCCGTGCGAACCCTGGAGGCATCGTGAAGAGAATTCGAATCCTGTGCGTCGGGATCGTTGGAATGTGCCTGGTCCTGGCCTCGGGCTCCGTCGGGCAGGAGGCGCCCCGCGCGCCTGGCGAGGAAATCGCCGGACTGTCGTTCGTCTCCACCGGGCGGGTCCGGTTCGAGGACCCGGACGATCCCGCCCTGTCCGGCCGCGTCGGCATGCAGGAAGTCGGGCTCATGACCCCTCTGGGAGAGTACGCGCTGGGCGCCGCCTCGCTGGCGGCGGGCGTTTGGGCCGGTTGGACCCGGCTGGATTTTGGCGGCCACCCGGAACTCGATACCGAGGACTTGTACGGCCTGGCTCTCTTTCTGGCCGCGTCTCGACCGTCCGAGACGGGCTGGAGTTGGACGGTCTTGTGTATGCCCGGATACTTCACCGACTTGCGCGACGGACGTACAGGCGACGGCAAGCTCCTGGTCCACGCCGCAGCGGAATACCCGCTTTCGTCCCGGCTGCGGCTCGACATGGGCGTGGCCTACGACACCGCCTTCGGCGAGCCTCGGGCGTATCCCGTCGGAGGCGTGATCTGGCGCATGACGGACGCCGTAACGGCTCGTCTGGTGCTGCCCGCCCCGTTGCTGCACTGGGCGCCGACAAAAGATCTCGGTCTTTTCGCGATCGCGCAGCCGGCGGGCGACCGTTGGATCGTGACTGACGACAAGGCGGGCGAGCAGGTTTTTGTGATCGAAAGCTGGCGGGCCGGGGTGGGCGCCGAACGCCGCATCTGGAAAAGCGTCTGGCTGCGCGCGGCGGGCGGTCTCGATTTCGCGCGCCGTTACGAGGCGCGCAGCGGGGATCGGACCCTGCTCGACGAGGACGTGGACGACACCTGGTACATCTCCGCCGCGTTGCTTCTGTACTGACTGTCCGGAGAGTATGCGCTCCGCACAGCCTCAGCCCTCCATTAAACGCAGTTGCATTTCGGGTCATTTCGACGTAAGGTGTTTGGGCCTTGGAGGTCGTACAGCCGATTCATTCATACCGCGAGAGCCCGAGGGGCGTTCCGGGTGGTACAGATTAACCTTTTTGTTTTCAAATCGAGGAGATTATGAACAAGTGGAAACAGGCTTTTAGAGTATTTTTCAGGATCCTGCGGGATGCCGAGTATGCGCAGTGGTTGCAGCAGAAGGAAGACGAGCGGGCGCAGGGCTCGCGTCCGGCCGCGCGGCGCAGCGAGGCGGTGACGTTGCTGGCGGTGCTTCAGCGCGAAGGTCGCCTGGTGGATTTCTTGCAGGAGACCATCGATTCGTACAGCGACGCGCAGGTCGGCGCGGCGGTGCGCGATGTGCATCGATCTTGCCGCAGCGCGCTGGAGCGCATGTTCGCGCCCGGCCCTGTGTTGAAAGAGGCGGAGGGGGAGGCGGTGCAGGTAGGCAAGGATTACGATCCTGGCCGCATGCGGCTGCTGGGCAATGTGGCGGGCGAACCGCCTTATAACGGCACACTGGTGCACAGCGGCTGGGCCGCCACGCGCTGCGAACTGCCTGTATGGAACGGCAGCGAAGAATCCATCCCGGTCATTGCCCCGGCCGAAGTGGAGTTGAAGTAAGAGAGGGAGTAGGGAGCAGTGAGCAGTAAACAGTGGTCAGTGATCAGTAAACAGTGATCAGTAATCAGTAATCAGTAATCAGTGATCAGTAAACAGTAATCAGTAAACAGTAAGCAGTGAACAGTAATCAGTAGAGATAAGAGAGAATCGTAGACAGCGTTCACTGACCACTGATCACTGATTACTGATTACTGATCACTGATTACTGATTACTGATCACTGATTACTGATCACTGATTACTGATCACTGACCACTGATCGCTTTTTTTCAAAGGAGTTCTTATGACGGCCAAATATGCAATTGGAATCGATTTGGGTACGACGAACAGTTCGTTGGCTTATACGGAACTGGGCGCGGAACATCCGAATATTCAGGTGTTGCCGATTCCCCAGCTCGTTGAGGCGGGGACCGTGGAAGCGCGGACGATGCTGCCGTCGTTTATATACATCGGTTTAAAGGAAGAGGAAGAGAAGGGCGCTTTTGCGTTGCCGTGGGGCAGCAAACCTTATGCGGTCGGCGAGTGGGCGCGGCGGCAGTCGGCGGATGTTCCGACGCGCACGATTGCCGGCGCCAAATCGTGGCTTGCGTACAGCCGCGTGGACCGGCATCAACCCATCTTGCCGTGGAACGCGCCGGAGGATGTGCAGAAGATTTCGCCGGTGGAGGCGTCGCGGCGCTATGTCGAACACATGATCGCAGCCTGGACGGCGGCGTTTCCCGATGCGCCGATCCAGCAACAGCAAGTGGTGCTCTGCGTGCCGGCGTCCTTCGACGCGGCCGCGCGGGAACTGACGCACGAGGCGGCCATCCAGGCCGGACTTCCCGATTCGCTGGTGCTGCTGGAAGAGCCGCAGGCGGCCATTTATGCCTGGCTGGCCGAGCACGAAAAGAATTGGCGGAAGCGGGTCAACGAAGGCGACATTCTATTGGTTTGCGACGTGGGCGGCGGTACAACCGACCTGACGCTCGCGCAGGTGAATCAGGAGAACGGCGAGTTGTCGCTGCAGCGGCTGGCGGTGGGCAATCACATTCTGGTGGGCGGCGACAACATGGATCTTGCGTTGGCGCATGTCGCGCAAACCGCCTTTGCGGAAAAGGGCACGAATCTCGATCCGTGGCAGTCCGTCTCGCTTTGGCATGCCTGCCGTACGGCAAAGGAAGTGCTGTTGGGAACCGAAGGCAAGGACCGTTATCCCGTGGCCATCCTCGGCCGCGGCCGCAAGGTGATCGGCGGCAGCATCTCGATGGATATGCACAAGGACGAGGTTTCGACGTTGCTGACGGACGGTTTTTTCCCGGCCTGCCGTTTCGACGAGAAGCCGGTGCGTCGCGCCGCTTCGGGCTTCAAGCAGCTCGGGCTGCCGTTCGAGTCCGATCCGGGCATTACGCGGCACCTGGCGTTTTTCCTGCAGCAGCATGGCGGCGTGCAGCCGACGCATGTGTTGTTCAACGGCGGCGTTTTTAAGGCGGGCTTTTTCCGGGAGCGCGTATTGGAATCCCTGGGCTCTTGGTTCGGCGCCGACCGCCAGCCGAAGATTCTCGAAGGCAACACGGATTTCGATTTGGCCGTGGCGCGCGGGGCGGCCTATTACGGGACGGTCAAGCAAGGCCGGGGCATCCGCATTCGCGGCGGCATCGGCCGGTCGTATTATGTCGGCATGGAGACCGCCGGGCCTGCCATTCCGGGGGCGATTCGTCCTCTGCAATGCCTGTGCGTGGCGCCGATGGGCATGGAGGAGGGGGCCGAACTGGATGTGCCTAGCGAAGAAATCGGCCTTATTGTCGGCGAGGAGGCCCATTTCCGTTTCTTCAGTTCTTCGGTTCGAAAAGACGCGCCGGGCGTCCTGCTGCCGAAGTGGAAAGAGGAAGAGGTCGGCGAAACCGATTCGCTGAAGACCGCGTTGCCCGCCGCCAAAGGCGCGGAAGGCGATTACGTGCCGGTGCGTTTTCACACGAAGGTAACCGAACTCGGCTCGCTGGAATTGTGGTGCGTCAGCACGGTCTCGGACGATCGCTGGAAACTGGAGTTCAGCGTGCGGGAAAACGAGTAGTTTATGTCCGAGTTGATGGCGCGGTACACTCATAATCGTAATCTCTTCATCGATACATCAATGAGAGATTAAGATTACGATTATGAGGGAGATAAAAGAGTAAAAGGATGACATGTCCACCGAAGACCAGCCCCGATACGCCGTAGGCATTGACTTGGGCACGACGAACTGTGCCGTGGCCTATGTGGATTTAGAGCGCAAGCATCCCAAGCCGGAGATTTTTAAAGTGGAGCAGGCGACGGCGCCCGGCGAGTCCGAGGCGTTGGATACCTTGCCTTCCTTTAGCTATCAACCGGCGGCCGGCGAATTTGGGGCGGACAGCCTCCTCTTGCCGGGAGAGCCAGCGGACCGGGATTATGTCGTCGGAGTGTTTGCGCGCCGACACGGCTCCGAGGTAATCGCGCGCATGATCTCGTCGGCCAAATCGTGGCTCTGCCATCCGAACGTCAACCGGATGGCGCCCTTGCTGCCCTGGCACGGCGCGCCGGACGTCCGGAAGGCGTCGCCGGTGGAGGTTAGCGCCCGCTACCTGCGCCATATCCGCGAACGCTGGGATGCGGCTTTTCCGGAATTCCCGCTCCAGGAGCA
Organism: Lentisphaerae bacterium GWF2_57_35; assembly: GCA_001804865.1. Taxonomy (GTDB): domain Bacteria; phylum Verrucomicrobiota; class Kiritimatiellia; order CAIQIC01; family GWF2-57-35; genus GWF2-57-35. The sequence goes on along the minus strand of MHBK01000009.1, from coordinate 38,893 downwards.
GGACGTAATGGTGACGGTGCCGGCTTCGTTTGACGAAGCGGCCCGCGAGTTGACCGTCAAGGCGGCGGAGGCGGCCGGCCTGCCGCAAATCCATTTGCTGGAAGAACCCCAGGCGGCTTTTTATGCCTGGATGCAAGCCCATGCCGCCTCGGCCTCCGAAGAGATGAAGGCCGGACGGTTGATTCTGGTTTGCGATGTGGGCGGCGGGACGAGCGATTTCACGCTGATCAAAGCGCAGGCCGACGAGCAGGGGGAGTTGCAGTTTCGGAGAATTGCGGTCGGCGAGCATCTTATTCTTGGCGGCGACAACATGGATCTGGCCCTGGCGCGGCATGTAGAGGAGCGCACGCAAAGCCGCCTGGAACCGCGCCGCTGGGGCATGCTGGTTCAGGCTTGCCGACACGTCAAGGAATCGCTGCTGGGGCCGTCGCCCTTGCCGCGCATGGCGGTTCACGTGGCCGGCGGCGCGCGATTGATAGGCGGCGCCCTCCAGGTCGAATTGACGCGCGACGAAGTGGAACGGCTGCTGGTGGATGGCTTCTTTCCCCGGACTTCCGCGCACGACAAACCTTCGCAAGCCTCCTCGGGTTTTCAGGAATTTGGCCTTCCGTATGCGGCGGACCCGGCGGTGACGCGTCACTTGGCGGCGTTTTTAACCGGGCACCAAACGGCCGGGGGCGCGGAACGCCTTATCGAGGCGTTGCCGGATACGTTGCTTTTCAACGGCGGCGTCTTCGAATCGCCGGCGTTGAAAGTGCGTTTGGCCGAGGTGCTGAATGCGTGGAGGGCTGCCGCCGATCCCGGCGCTGCCCCGATCCGGATTTTACCGAACGAGCGGCTGGATCTCGCGGTAGCGGCCGGCGCGGCTTGGTTTGGAGTGGTTCGCCGCCGCCGGGGACGAAGAATCTCCGCCGGCCTGGCGCGCGCCTATTATGTGCAAGTCGGTTCTCGGGAGGCCGGAACGCCGATGGTCGTATGTCTGGCTCCGGCCGGCATGGAGGAGGGATCGGAGTTGGTCTTGCAGCAGACCTTTGCCTTGCAGTTGCGGGAGCCGGTCGAATTCTCGCTGTATGCCTCCAACGTGCGGCTCTACGACAAGGCCGGCGATGTCCTGGAACTCGATCCCGCGAAAATGGCGGCGCTGCCGCCGTTGCGGACGGTCATCAAACCCGGCAAATCCGCTACAAAAGATCACGTCGATGTTCGAATCAGTGTGAAATTATCGGAGATTGGCACGCTGGATGTACGCTGCCTGGAAGTCGGCGGCAGTCGGTCTTGGAAGCTTGAATTCGACGTGCGGGGCTCGTCGCGCGGGCCGTCCCGCCGCTTGGGCGAACGGATCGCGGTGGGGTCGGTCGAAGAAGCCGTTTTGACGCAAGGTCGGGCCTTGGTGACCGAAGCGTTTACCGGCGGCCGCGATCCGGCGCCCCTGATGAAGGAACTGGAAGCGGCGGCGGGTTTGACTCGGGATGCCTGGCCTCTTTCTCTGCTGAGAGCCCTTTGGGAATCGCTGATGGATGTGGCCGAAGGTCGCCGCCGCAGCGTGGCGCACGAAACGCGCTGGCTGAACCTGCTGGGCTTTTCGTTGAGGCCGGGTTATGGCTACGCCGTCGACGATTGGCGCGTGGAGCAGACGTGGAAGTTTTTTCACGAAGGCGTCGTGCATCGCAAGAACGAGTGGTGCCAGGCGGAATGGTGGATTCTCTGGCGCCGGATCGCCGGGGGCCTTCTGACCGGCCAGCAGAAGGCGCTGGCAGATCCTTTGATCAAATCCCTGCGCACGGACGCGCATCTGAGCCGTCATCAGGGCGCGGAACTATGCCGCTTGATGGGCGCGCTGGAGCTGCTGCCGGAGGAAGTGAAGATCCTGCTCGGTAAGGAAATGCAGGGCCGGCTGAAACAGAAACCCGAGGTATCGCTGGCGCGTGCTTTGTGGTGGGCCTTGGGCCGGATCGGCGCGCGGATTCCCGCCTATGGCCCCTTGAACGTCATGGTCCCGGTGGAAACGGTCGAAGGCTGGTTGATGGAGATTATTCGGCAGCCCCCGCCGTCCACGGAGGCCATCTTTGCCGTCGTACAGATGGCGCGCCGCACGGGCGACCGATACCGGGATGTGTCTGAAGACTCCCGCGAGCGCGTGCTGGCCTGGTTGTCTTCGAGCGAAACGCCCCCGCATTGGACGGCCCTCGTTCAGGAGGGCGGCCTGTTGGACGCGGAGGAAGAGCAGTCCGTCTTCGGCGATTCCCTGCCGCCGGGCTTGCACTTGCTGAACGGATAATCTCTCTTTGCTGTATCAAGGGAGGAGGGGTTTGATGCGGCTTTTGAACTCCAACGCAAGGCTCGCTTGGCCCTTCGACCCGCTCAGGCCGGGCGTATGGGGCAAAACGGGGGCGCGCCATTTGGGTCCGTCTGCTGCGTTGGTGCAAGCCGGGCGGACAGGAGTCCAGCCCTGCTTGCACCGCCTTGCAGCCGAACCCAACTGGCGCGCCCCCGTTTTGGGCTCACTGCGTTCGCCGACCCCATGCGCCCTGGCCTGAGCGGGTCGAAGGGCCAAGCGATAGCCACCCCATGCCAGTAAACTGGACATGGGGTTCCATTGCGGTATTGTTTTTGAAGCCGGGGCGATGTGAACGCGCGTTAAACGAATTCCGGCGGCTCGGCCAATTGGGTGACGAAGGCGCCCGCGGTGTTGTTCTTTCCGTCGGCCGGAGGAGCGAACACTTTTACGGCCAAGGTTTCTTCACCTGGCTGGCAGGGCAGTTTGACATAGGTCTGACCGACCGGTTTGATGGTCCATTGGCGATCGCAGCCGACCAGCAAATTCCGGTCAGCCGGAAAAGCCAGCGTGGCGTTGGGCGTTCCCTGGGGAATGGCATAAGAGAACTGGATCCCTTCGGCTTGAACCGGGGTGACCCACTTGAACGACAAGGGCGATGGGGCCGGAGCCGGCAGGGGTTCGGTCCGAAACTCGAAGTTGGCATGGCGAATGGCTTCACGATAGGTTGCCAGCGCCGGTTGCTCCGAGTACACGTCGGGTTTGTTCACGTCTTCCTTCTCGAGTCCCAGTCCACCCCGGTCGCGGAACATGTAATAGGTGATGTTGGTCAGCCACGGCAAGTTCAGGCGCGCGGCTTCGTTGTAGAAGCGCGTGACCCACTCCGCCTGGGCTTGGGCGCCAATGACGTTGGCATCCTCGTTGATCTCATGCACCTCGATGTTCACTTCTTCGCCGCGCAAGTCGCACATCTTGTTATGGCAGTCGTCCAGCAACTTCCACCAGATTTCGAACGGAAGCCCGAAATATTCGGTCGGCTTTTTCGGGTCGAAGGCCGGGTTGGGCCAGCCCCAGTGCAGGGAGGCATACTGGTCGAACGATACGATATCGGCCGCGCGGAACATGGGGCCGAGGCTGTCGTCGGTGAGTTGGCCGCGCATGCATTGGGCGCCGTCGGGCTTGTTGTAGTCTTCGCCGGGGCCGTTCCAGCAGGCGCAGGTCGACACTTCGGGGGCATATTCATGCAGGATGTTGTGAAACCGGATGAAGAAATCGCTGACTTCTTTGTAGGACCAGCGCTGGTTGAAGTAGAACCAGACCCCGTTGCATTCGTGATTGATCCGGATGCGCATGCGGCCGTAGGGGACCAGCGAAAGGGCGATTTGCTTGAGCACGCTGTCGGGCGTGTCGGCGTGCAGCGTCAGCGTCAATTGCGGTTCCTGGCCATGCGCCCGCACGTCCTCGATCTGGCGCAGATATTGCTGCCCCCACGGACCGTTCTCTTCCAGAACCAACGGGAAATAGCCGTCGCCCTTGTTCAACTGGGTGTTTCGATAAAAGCCGAGATAGTTGACGCCTTGCGTGGGCCAGTTCTCCATGTCCGGATAATACTGAAACATCAGGTTGATGGTGTGATGGGGGCGTCCCATTTGGTTCAGCAAGTGGGCTTGCGGAACGTAGCTGCCGCGCTCCGAGCCGTCGCTGATGCCGACGGTGCAACGCGGCGACGCCAGCCGGATCGGGGCGATCGATAAAGCGGATTGTTTTTTCATTCGAACTTCCTTTTATTGGATAAATGAGTTATAAGCTAGCACGATCATACGGGAGCGCTCCCGGTTTGTTAAGTAAAAACTGCGGTCCATACTGAAATTGAGTAAAAAATGCCCTACAACACGACAGAATCATGGGATGGTGTGTCAGGGGATGACATAAGCGAACGCAAAAAAATCACGTTATACGAGATCGCTCGACTGGCCGGCACGTCGAAGAGCACGGTAAGCCGGGTGTTGATGAATCAAAGCGGCGTCTCGCCGGAGACGCGCCGGAAGATCGAGCAGACGATGAGAGAGAACGGCTATCACCCTAACCAAATGGCGCGAGGCCTGGCGGGTGGGCGTACGGGGATGATCGCGGTGGTCACGCCGGGCATCTTCAGTGGTTATTATGCCGAAATCCTCCGGGGCGTCGACGTGGTGGCCAGCCGGCATAACGTGCATGTGATTTCGTCTTTTGCGCGAGGAGAGGACGATTACCCTGAGCTGATCGACCGGTTTTCGCAGCCGGGTCAAGTGGACGGCATGATTCTGGTGGCGCCGCGGATGAAGGTGTTTAAGCAGCGGGCGCCGCGCACAAATGTGCCGATTGTCCTGGTCGGCTCGTATGCTCCGGACAACGGTTGGGACCGCCTGGATCGGGTGGTTTTGAACAATGCCGGCGCAATGAACGAACTGCTGGATCACGTCCAGAAGCAGGGGTGTCAGCGCCTGTTGCATCTGACCGGCGGGGCCAACGTGTACGATTTCTCGGAGCGCCGCCGGGCGTTTGAGGAGTATTTGCTGCGGCATCCGACCTTGCAGGGCGCCGTCCTGAGCGGAGGCGAAACCCGCGCGCAGGCGCGCGAAGCCCTGGATCGGCATATGGACGAGCATTCGGAGGGGTTCGATGCCGTGGTCGCGTGCAACGACGACATGGCGATGGGCGCCCTGCAGTCCTTGCGCGATCAGGGCTTGCGGGTGCCGGAGGACGTTGTCGTCACCGGTTGCGACGACGATCCGGCCGCTGAAATCCTGGGGCTGACCACTTTGCACATGCCCATGGTGGAGCTCGGCGAGGAAGCCACCCGGCTGCTCTTCGAGCGCCGCGCCCAGAAGCAGCTTTCGCCTGTCGCCCGGCAGAGCATCGTCCAGAAACGGTTGGTGGTGCGAGCCACCTCGTCGCGGACGGAAATTATCTTTGCTTAAATGTTCTTTACAGGCGCGTCTCAATAAGTTACGACTCTAATCCGTGCACGGGAGCGCTCCCTTGTCGCTCCCGGATTTTTTCGAAAAGGAGGCGTCGTGTGCAGAACGGATTATGGGGTGGTTGGCAGCAGGTATTTCCGTTTTTCATTCACCGCAGCACCTTCATTTGACCCATGAGTATCTTTTTCACAAAGGGTGGGGTAATTCCGTTAGCATCGGTTCGACATGGTCTGGAGGTCGCCGCCGGCAGATGTAATCTTGGAAAAAAGCAACATCTTCGATCGTTAAGTCCAAACGTTTTAATGGTGTCCTGATGTAAGGAAAATTCTGTCGTAAGGAGGCCTTCGATGGGGAAGTTTGTCGTCTCGCGATTATTGTTTGTCCTGCTTGCCTGCATGATCTCGCCATCCTACGGAGCCCCTCTGGTCCAGCTCCTTCAGCCGAATGGAGGGGTGGATGCCACGGTATACTCCAGTCCCGTGGTCTTATACGGTTGCGCCGGCGCGGAAAATCCGCTGAAGTCGATCACCTGGACGAACGACACGAGCGGGCAGGGAGGCCTGATCAATCGGTTTGACCGCTTGCAGGACAAAACGAACGGCTGGTGGCGATCTCCGCCCATGACGCTTTTTTCCGGCGACAACACGTGCAGCGTTTGGGCCGTCGATTCCTTGGACAACACCAGCACGCCGGATACGATCGTCATCGTCTTCGACACGAATGGCCTGCCGTCCAGTCTGGGGTCCTATCCGTCCGGCGCCGTATTTGCGACGGCCGCGAAGGCCAACGGGCAGTTTACGTCGGCCTTTTTGGACGGGCGGCGCCCGTATTTTAGCTGGAGCTTCGGCGACGCGCTGAACACGGCCTCGGTGGGTAAAGCCACGGCCATCTACATGGGACCGGCCCAGGAGGTGTTCACCCGAGCCATTGCGGTGGGCGATCTTACGGGAGACGGGTTGCCCGATGTGGTCGAGGGCAACTACTTCGGTTCGACCGGCGGGCCGAACACGGTCGTTATCAACAACGGCGTGGACCCCGCCGATTGGGCGCGGGTGTCCCTGGGCAGTCCGTTGGCCGACATGACCAGGAGCGTGGCCCTGGGCGATCTGACCGGGGACGGGCGACCGGATGTCGTAGTGGGAAACTACACGCAGCAGAATTATGTCGTCATCAACAACGGGTGCAGTCCCGAGACGTGGGAACGAGTGAATCTGGGCAGTGAACTCCGCGATGCGACGTATGTCCTCGCCATCGGCGACCTGACCGGAGACGGGCGTGCGGATGTGGTCGTGGGAAACTATCAACAGGCCAGTTACGTGCTGATCAATGACGGGACCTCGCCGTCGAACTGGGTGCGCGAGGGGCTGGGGACCAATCCGGTCAGCGCCGCCCAGTCGTTGGCCATCGGCGATCTGACGGGAGACGGGCTGGCGGATGTGGCGGTGGGGAACTATGCGCAGGCGAATTTTGTGCTGGTCAACGATGGGGCCTCGCCGACCAACTGGGCTCGCATTTCGCTGGGCACGAACCTGGTGGACCAGACCACGAGCATTGCCATTGGAGACCTAACGGGCGATCGCCGGCTCGATGTCGCGGTGATGAACTACGCTCAACCGCCCTACGTGATCCAGAACAATGGGAATAGCGTCAGCAATTGGGTTCGCGAGCGATTGGGGCTTGGCGTTTCAAGCGCTAATTGTATGGGGGTCGCGGACATATCGGGCGATGGACGCCTCGATATCCCTTTAGGCTCGTCGGCCGGCGCGTATCTATACCTTAATGCCGGGGCCAGTTCGACGAATTGGCCCCTTACGCGTGCAAATCCCTCAGTGACCTCCGCGTCCGCCGCAGGCTTGGCGATCTACGATGTAACCGGCGATGGGCGGCCGGACTATGTACAGGGCGATTACAACTTAAGCTCTCATCCGGCCAACTACGTGCTGGTTCACAATGAAGTCTCCATGCCCAACGCGCAATGCGGGTATTGGCTTCAAGTGGCGCGGAGCGCGGCCGATCTGGAGAACGGGGACCTGTTCTGGGACAGCGGCGTCGTGGCCTCGCCGATCTCGGGAGATGGGGCCGGTTCCGTCCACCAGGGCCTGGCGTGCGCCGAGAGCGGCGAATACTACTGGCGCGTAAAGGTTTTCTCCAGCAGCGGCTATCAGAGCGATTGGAGCGAGACGATGAGGTACGTCATTCCGACGAACAACGTTATCCTGACGGTGGAAAGACCGTTGCCTCCGGCGGCCTGGACGACCGGCTCGCTTTGCAGGATCGAAGGCTGGGTTTCGGAAATGGCCGTTGGGCTTGTTTGGACCAACGAAGCGACGGGCATCGGCGGCGAGATCGACGTGCCGGGCGAATGGACGCAGACGGTGGCCCTGGCGTCGGGCAGCAACCGGTTGGTCTTCGTTGCCGCGGGCGCCTCCGGGCCGTCCCGGGCGCAGGCGCTCACGGTGGTTCGTGCGGACAGCGATTCGGGCCCGGTGATCTTGGTTCCCAACTCCGGACAGGCTTGTACTACCGCGGCGTTGCGCGTGCGGATGTCCGGAACGCTGCGCTGGCCGCTCGATCCGTATGGCCCCCTGGTGTGGTGGAGCAATACCGCCAATGGCGTCGTCGGCGCCACGGGCAGGACCAACCATCAATCGCAATGGCCCGCGACGGACTGCGTGGAGGTTCCACTCCAGCGATGGACGGACAATGTCGTTCATGTCTGGTGCAATTCGACCGTGAGCGAGCCGGCCGAAGCGGCCATCTCCATCGGATGCTACGATACCCAGGCGCCCGTGCTGGAAATCGATCGCTTCAATGGGGCCTTGGGCTTGACGACCTTCACCAACACGATCGCGCTGTCAGGCACGATGTCGGACAACGGCGGCATCCGCGCGCTGGTCTGGACCAATGTCACGACCGGCATCGGCGGCGCTTTGACGATCGAATGGGCCTGGGGACAGACGAACGGACGGTGGCAGGTTTCGGCGTTGAGCCTGGTGGAGGGGGCGCAGGAAATCCGGGTTTGGGCCATCGACTATTTCGACCAGCTCAGTACGCCGGACACGCTCACCGTCACGTACGACGCGAGTGGGCTTCCCGTTGACGTGACCCACTATCCCACCGGCGTGGTCTGCGCGGCCATGCCTCGCATCAACGGACAGCTCTTGTCCGTCTCGTTGAGCGATTACCAGCCCGAGTTTAGTTGGCAGTTTGGCGACGGACTAAACGCCGGTATCGCCAGCAATATGGTCCGATGGATTCCGGGCCCGGCCCTGGCCGATATGACGAGGGATCTCGCCATCGGCGATGTGACGGGCGATGGCTGGTCGGATGTGGTGGTGGGTAATCAGACGCAGCAGAATTACGTGTTGGTGAACAACGGAGTCAATTTTACCAATTGGGCCAAGGTGGCTCTGGGTTCCAGCTTGAATGACAATACAAGGAGCGTCGCCATCGGCGACCTGACGGACGACGGCCGGCCGGACATCGTCGCGGGGAACTGGGGCGAGCCGAGTTGGGTGTTCATCAACGATGGCGGGAGCATTTCGAACTGGGGCCGCCTCCAACTGGGAAGCTTGACCAACTACTGGATACGGAGCGTGGCCATTGCGGACGTGACCGGCGACGGGCGGCCGGATGTCGTAGCGGGCAACGGCACGACGACGGCGGGCGCGCAGAATCTAGTCTTCGTCAACGACGGCGGGAATCCCTCGAATTGGGCGAGCGTCGACCTGGGCAGCCCGACTAACGATTGGACCGTCAGCATCGCGGTAGACGACTTCACGGGCGACGGCCTTCCGGATGTCGTCGTCGGCAACTACACGAACCAAAGCTTTGCGCTGATCAATAACGGAGGCAGCCCTGAGACCTGGCCCCGCTACACTCTGGGCAGCCCAAAGATCTTTACGACGATGAGCGTCGCGATCGGCGATGTGACGGGCGATGGTCGGCCCGACATAGCGTTGGCCAACGAGTTGCAGCGGACCTGCGTGCTCATCAATAATGGCGGGACTCCGGATACTTGGTCGCGCGAAAACCTGGGCAATGAAACCGTTGCGGCAACTTACAAGGTCTGTATCGCGGACCTGACGGGCGACGGGCGGCCGGACGCCAGCCTGGCGTGTTACAACGCGCAGAATTACGTTTTCGTCAACGATAACGGAAGCCCCGAAAACTGGGGACTCGCTGCGCTGGGCAGCGGAACGAACGACCTGACCGTTGCCCTGGCCGTAGGCGACCTGAACGCGGATGGCCGGCTGGACATCGCGGTGGGGAATGCCTATCGGCAAAACTTCCTGCTCGAGAACAACGCGACGGCCATGCCGCACCAGCAGACGGCCTATCAAATTCAAGTCGCTCGGAGCGTTCAACACCTGGCGGATGGAATCTTCTTTTGGGACAGCGGCGTAACCTCCTCGGCCAGGGTTGGCGACGGGGTGGCCAGCATCCGTCAAGGCGCGGCCTGTACCAACAACGGAGATTACTACGTTCGCACGAGGGTGTTTTCGGACAGCGGGTATCAGAGCGTCTGGTCCGCCCCCGCGCGCTATACGATACCCGTTGACCAAATCTACTTCTTGCTGCATCCACCGGGCCAGGTGTCCAGCACGGCAACGGTTGGCTCCGTGAGCGGCTGGGTTTCCTGGAACGCCACGAACATCGTGTGGTCCAATGAAGTGAGCGGAGCGAGCGGCAGTTTTGTGGCGACCGGGGATTGGACTCAGGACGTCTCGGTTGTGGTTGGCTACAACACGATACGCTTCACGGCCCATGCGGAGGGCGATGTCGCGGCGATGCAAATCGCTACGCTGTTGCGCACTCCGCCGCCCTCCATCGCGTTTCATTCCCCGACGGGAGGCGTGGTCTATACGAATACCGTGGTGTTGTCGGGCGCCATCGGCGGGATGCTGCCGCTGATTCGGTGGTCATGGACGAATATCACCGCCGGCCTAGGCGGCGACATCGAGGTGCAATGGGTCGCCGGGCAGACCAGCGGCTTGTGGCGAACGCCCGTTTTGGGCCTTGTCGCCGGGCCGCAGCAATTTGGAATCACAGCCGTCGATGCTTCCAACAATGTCAGCACGATGAGCACGGTGTGGTTGACGTATGACGACAGCGGCCTCCCAGCGAATCTCGTCGACTATGTGACAGGCGCGGTGTATGCGACTTCGCTGAAGGTGAATCGGCAATGGACGCCGATTACGATCAACGATCCCCGCCCGGTCTTCAGTTGGCAGTTCGGCGATGCGCTGAACGACGCTTCGTCGATCCACATGTCCCGGACGACGGCCGGCAGTCCGATGGACTATGATCTGTCGGGCGCCGCCGTCGGCGACTTGGACGGGGATGGCCGGGCGGATTTGGTCATGGGGTCGGGCGCCTCCAGTCTGCAAACTTATGTGTGGTTGAATAACGGCGGCGACCCGAGCGCCTGGCCGCGAGTGACCCTCGGTGCGCCCGAAGTCCGGTGGACCACGGCCGTGGCCATCGGCGATCTGAACGGCGACCGCCGGCCGGATGTGGTGCAGGTCAACTGGCTGTCCAGACCCTATGTTTACTTGAACAATGGCCGGAGCCCGGACGCCTGGCCGCGGGTTTATCTGGGCAATACCGTCCATGCCGGCCAGGATGCGGCCATTGCCGATTTGAATCGGGACGGCCGGCCGGACGTGTATCTGGCCGTACAAAACGGCTTTCCTCCCAAGGTGGTTGTGAACAACGGCGGCAGCCCGGACACCTGGCCCATGGTGACCGTCTACGGCAGCATCGCCAGCGCAGCCTACTCCGCGGCGGCCGGCGATCTCACTCGGGATGGATATCCGGACGTGGCCGAGATCGCGCCTACCAAGGACCCCAGTGTTTTCATTAACGTGAACAACGGAACCAATTTTGGGGTGTGGCCGCGCACCACGCTGCTCAGCGGCGCCTGCGGCGGCCGCGGCGTGTGCGTCGGCGATGTGAACAACGACGGATGGCTCGATGTCGGAAATTCGAGTTGGAACTCGCAAAGTCGCGTCTACATCAACTTGTGGCCCAGCTTCACGAATGTGAACTTGGGGCGCGCCATAGGCACGGCGATCGACCTTGAATTCGCGGACCTCACGGGGGATGGGCGGCTTGACGCGGTCGCGGGCAATTCCACCCCGACGCAGAACACCGTGTTCGTGAGCAACGGTGGTTTGCCCGACACCTGGCCCGAGGTTCAATTGGGCAGCTTCCCAACGAACGGGGGCTCGTCCGCGATTTGCGTCGGGGACCTGACGGGAGACAGCCGGTTGGATGTGATAGGGCCTGCCCTGAATGCCAAGCAGACCTACCTCTGGCTCCACAACCCGACGTCGATGCCCTATGTCCAGATTGCCTATCAGGTTCAAGTGGCCGCCGACGCGGACGACCTGGCCGCCGGCGCGAATCTGATCTGGGACAGCGGCATCACGAATTCCTCGGACATTGGCGATGGCGTCAGGACCATTCGGCAAGGCGTGCCTTGCCCGGCCGCCGGCATCTATCATTGGCGGGTCAGGACGTTCTCCAGCAGCGGCTATCAAAGCCCGTGGTCGGTTCCTGCGATGTACGAGATTCCAACCAACCAAGCCTACCTGGCGATTTGGGAGCCGGCCCCGCAGGGGGGCTCCGCGACGAGCTTGAACGTATCGGGCTGGACTTCATGGAACGTGACCGACTTGGCGTGGACCAATCTGACGGCCGGCCTGGGCGGGGTATTGCCTGCGGGCAGCCCGTGGACGCAGGGCTTGGACCTGATGGCCGGAACCAACACGCTCTGGTTCAGCGCGCTGGCGGATGGAGGTTTGGCGGCGTCGCAACAAGTAACGCTCTGCTTGGATAATTGGCCCAGCGTGACCATCACGAATCCCCCGCCCGCCACGAACCTGCCGGCGTCGTCGAACATCGAAATCGATGTCGGTTTGGCGGCCGCGGGGGCGACGGTAACCCAAGTGGTTTTCTATGCAAGCTCGTCCGAAATCGGCGCCGGCTTGTCCGAACCGTTCAGCTTTAATTGGACCAACGCGGCGGCCGGCATCTACGCGCTGCGCGCCCGGGTCTTCGACGATCAGGGGCGAGTGGGCTTGTCGGCGTCGGTCGGCTTGCGCGTCAACGGGCCGCCGGATGTCTCGATTACGCAGCCTACCAACGAGGCCATATGCAATGTGGCGACGCCGGTCAACATGGCCGCCACGGCCGTCGATGTCGGCGGCCTGGTGACCCAGGTGAGTTTTTACGCCAACGCTGCTTGGATAGGGACGGATACGGCCAGTCCGTACACGTGCCAGTGGTCCGGCATGGCCACGGGCGAGTATGTCCTGACGGCTGTCGCCTGGGACGATCTCGGCGTGCCGGGCACTTCGGCGGAAGTGCGGATCAGCGTTCGTAACGATCCGCCGAGCGTGTCGATCGTCCAGCCAGACTCCGGCACGGTTTTTGGCGTTCCCACGAATGTCTTGATCGTCGCGCAGGCGTCGGACCCGGACGGCACGGTGACGCAAGTGGTCTTCTATGCCGATGCCGATCCTCTTCACACGTTCACGGGCAGTCCCTACGCCTATGGGTTGAACCTCTCCACGATCGGGTCGTACATTTTGACGGCCGTGGCCTGGGACGATTACGGCAACTGCCGTACGTCGCTGCCGGTGCAGGTGGAAGCGATCGATCCTCCGCGGGTGAGCCTGACGAGCCCTGAAGAGGGGTGGAGCTACGAAGCCCCGGCGGCCATGACCGTCAGCGCGCAGGCTTCCTCGGCCCTCGGGACGGTAACCCAGGTCGAGTTTTACGCCGATGGGGCGTGGTTGCACGCGGATGCCGTCGCGCCGTATGGCTTTACCTGGTCGGGCGCGGCGACGGGAACCTATGCCCTCACGGCCCGCGCCTATGACGATCTGGGCTGTTCGGCCGTCTCGGCGCCGGTGGCCATTCAAGTGATTCCGCAGGTCGAGCCGGCTCCCAGTCCCGGCCCGGGCTTGCCGCTGAGCGTCGATGCGGCGTCCTCCACCTGGAGGCCGATCAATCCGCGCATCTACGGCATGAATATCGCCAACTGGTGCCAGTATTACTACTACAAGCTCTGCGAGCCCTGGCTGACCAACGCGCGCGTCTCCGTGGTCCGCTACGGCGCGACCAACATCGAGCGCTACAATTACAAGAACAACCGCATGTACAACGTGATCTCCAAAACCAACCAGTTTGTGCCGATGAGTTGGAGCTCGTTTGTCGACTGGGTGCGCGAAGATCTGCACGCGGAGCCGTTCCTGCAAGCTTCGGTCTTCGGCCATGTGGCGGCAGATGACGGCGCGGCCGACTATAACGTCGAGCAGACCCCGGCGGATATCGCCGACTGGGTGACGCAGGCCGGTACGAACGTGCCGATCTGGGGCGTGGGCAATGAGCCGTTCATTGCCTGGAAGCTCGAAGGCTATCACGGTACGCGCGGTTCCAACGAATCGGGTTATTCGTACAACGACGGTGCGCACGGCGACCAGATTTACAACGAAGACATCAAGTACGATTCGTATTTCCCGCAGTTCATCCGCGTAGCGGAGGCGATTCGCAGCATCAGTCCGGGCTCGACCATCCTGGGGCCGACGCCGGCCAACTGGTGGCTGTACTGGTCGACGGATTATTCGCCGTTCTGTCCCGCGAAGCGATCCGATCCGGGCAGTCATCCGGACGACAACGGCTGGTACATGATGTCCTCGGCCGCCAACCAGTGGAATCCGCGCGTCTTCCCGGACCGCGCCGGCAGCCCCGACATGATCGGCTGGGAGCAGAACGAGAAGACCGGCGTCTATAACGACAACCGCACGATGTGCCAGTTTGCGAAGCGGATGGGCGACTACGCCGTCTCGCACGGCGGCACCCAGGTCTGCAATTACCTGGATTTTCACCGCTACATGAATCTGGACAACGATGCCTCGGCCGTGCAGGAAACCCGCGATTTGTGGGATCCTGATTATCAAAGCTACGATAAGGAAACCGGCGGCAGCGGAACGAAGACCAAGATTCTCTCCCGCTTCCAAAACATCATCGATCACTACAACACGAATCTGAATCTTTCGCTCTCGGAGTACGACTACTTCTATTGGCAGGGGTATCCGGAGGAGCGCCAGATTCCGGCCATCGGCCAGTTGGATTACCTGGGCGCGTTCCAGCGCTGCGGCGTGCAGATGGCCTGCAATTGGTACATGGGCGAGCCGGATCAGTCGGGCGGCGGCTATCACCATGCCGCCGACTCGGCCAAGCAGGCGATGTTCAAGGAAACCGGCGAGCCTAATCCGAAGTACTGGGCCTTCAAGTTGATGAGCGATCATTTCCGCGGGCAGTCGATTGCGGCCGTCTCGACGGACAATGGACAATTCAGCGTCCATGCCGAGCTGAACACCAATACGATGGTGCTGAGCGTGGCGGCGGCGTACAAAGGGGAATATGTGCCGTGGTGGGCGCAAACCAATGCCGGCGCCTTTATCGAAGGCGCGAGCCCTTCCAATGCGACCCTCGTGATCAGCAATTTCAACATCACGGGCGTGAAGCAGGTTTTGCGGTTTGGCCGCAACGATCCGCAGCTTGTGCACATGGACCGCGGCGGCGTGAACCTGGGGAGTGGACCATCCTTCTCCTACCGATTTGAGCCGCTCTCGATTTATCTTTTCCAATTCCACGGCATGACCAATCCGCCGGCGGAGCAGGCTCCTGCGAGCGGGCTGAACGTCTATCCGGCCCGAGTCGATTTCGGGCCTTACAACACCGGCCTGGAACTGATAGAGGTGGTGGACGAGCACACGCTGGAAGTTCTGGGCGTGACCACGAATTACACGCAAACGCTGCGGATCGTCAACAACCGCAACAGCAATACGGCCTGGTCGGTGTCCAACTCGTCCGACTGGCTCGCGTTCGTGGGCTCAACCAACGGCAGCGCAAAGGTGACGGACCTGGTTTATCTGCAAGTCACGAACAAAGCCGCCCTGGCCGTGGGCGTGTACAGCACGGATGTTTCCGTGGCGACCTCGGAGGGGAGTTTGTTGGTGCCCGTGACGATGGAAGTCATCCCCGGCCGGGCCGGCGGAGAGACCCGCATATTTGATGCCGATACCGGCTCGCTCGCGCACAACTGGAACACCGCCGAGCCGTATTCGATCGGCTTTTACGACGGCCACGGCAACACGGAAGATCGCGACGGCCCCTATATTTATGTGTTCTCGCTCGATTACGCCGAAAAATCGGCGTTGGGCGGCCTGGCGTCCATGAAGGTGGAATTCGACCGCGCCAACGGCGACACGGCGGACGGACGGCTCTACACGGCCTTCGGCAGCTACGGGCATGTTTCCATACCGCCCGGCCCGCCGGAAGTCTGGGTGCCCGCCGGTTCCAACGCGGCCAACTATACGTTGAAGTTCGACATCAAGAGCAAGACCGAAGGCGTGGGCTTCACCAAGACCCAATTCCTGCTGGTCATCACCGACGACGATCAGCAAAAAGGCAAGCCGGATGTCCTGCTCAGCTCCTACGACGCCAACATCGAGATCGAGGACGGCTATTGGCAGGCCATCGCAATTCCCCTGGGCGGGAATTTCTACGATTGGCATTACCCGGGCGGTCAAAACGGCAGCCTCGTGAATTTGGACTTTTCGCGCATCCGCCAGATGGAGTTTTGTCCGTGGGCCGGACGTGCGGACAAACGCGGCGCCCTGTGGATCGATAATATCCGCATCGAAACCGCCACGCCGGACGGTCGTCATTTCCCGGTGGCCGTCGCCGGACAGAGCGCGCGCCTGATCGGTACCAACGAAACCGTGACGTTGACCGCTACCAACAGCTACGACCCGGACGGCGGCGCGTTGACCTACGCCTGGCAGCCGGCCTCGGGACTCTCGGCGAGCAACACGGCGGACGTTGTCTTCACGCCCACAGGGCCCGGAGATTATGTGTTCGACCTGGTGGTCGCCGACAGCACCGGCTTAAAGAGCCGCAATCCGGCCCAGGCGACGATCCGGGTCATCCCGACGCTCGTCGGCGAAAGCCTGCTGTTGTATCGGGACGCGACGCTGACCAACCTCGTCTCCGGTACGGCGGCCGATTGCCTGGACCTGTACGTGAAACTGGCGTGCGGCGCCGGCGGGAATCCGGATCAGCGCGATTTCACCTTTGCCGCCGTGCAAAGCTCCGATCCTTACACGGGCGATACCCTTAACGATGTGCGGCCGATCCAGATCATGCTGGAGGAGACCGCCGCCGACTCGAAAGTTTATATCGGTCATGTGCGCCTGGCGGCGTTCAGCGACGACATCCGCGATGAAATCGGATGCCGCATCGGCAGCGACGTCGCGCTCCAGTGCGTCGGGCTGACTAATCGGATCACGGTGGGTTCACAAGCTTACGGCTATGAGAGATATGTCGACCACATCGAGAACGGCGACGCGCGATACAATTATTTCGGCGGCGTGTGGAACGCGTACGACGATCGCGAGAACAACAACAGCTCGACCGTCTTCATGGCGGGGGCGACGAATGGCGCGTCCGCCTTCTCCAGCCAATCGATGCGCGGGTGGGGGACCCTCCGGCTGGCGACGACCGGCCAGCCGATCCATGTCTTCGGCGGGATCATGACCAAGCTGACGCCTTACACCAACGACGGCTCCTTTGCCGTCAGCGATCTGAGCCTCACGACGGGCTTGCGCGGAGTCAGCTTCTGGCTCAAGGGCAACGGCAAGAAACTTAGCGTGGTGCTGAAATCCAACGCGATCACCAATTATGACGATTACGTCTACACGCTCGCGCACACGCCCTGCCAGTGGAAGCAATACATCCTGCTCTTTACCGACTTCACCCAGGAAGGCTGGGGCGGGGAAGCCGTGAATCGGGATGAGGCGCTGCGGCAGGTGAACGCGATTCAATTCAAGTTCGCCTCCAAACTCGACAACGAAACCAATGAAGTTTTTGTCGATGACCTGGCGTTGTTCGGCGGCCAACTGACCTATGGCTCCAATGTGGTCTATCAAAAAGACAACACCAACAGCATGGAAGGCTATGCCGGAATGACGACCAATTCATCCTTCGCCAATGCCGGAAGCTCGACGCTCGTCATTCCCGGTTGGTCGCTCGCCGGCGATGCCCGCGGCGAGAATTGGTCCGGCTCGGGCGAGGTTGTGTTCGAGCAGTGGAATGGAAGCGCGGGCTCCGTGGAGCAGACGATTGCCGGCATTTCCGAGGGCAACGCGTATACGTTCGAAGCCCGGATGAAAAAGGAATCGGGATTCGCCGGCGCCGCCTACATGGAACTCATCTGGTTGACGGCTGGAGATCTGGCCATTCAAACCAACGCCACGCCGGATCTCGCGCCGAGCATGTCTTCCACCGACGGCGCGGAATCCTGGCACACGACCGGCTATCTGACCGCGCCGGGCGGGGCGGTCAAGGTGAAGGCGCGTATCCGCGCCGCGAGCGTCACCGCAGAGCATTGCCGCGCGCTGGACGCTTTGTTCTATGGCGCCCAGCGGCCTGACAATGACTGGATCACCGCGTGGAGCAACGGCTTTGTCGTTACTTACACGACCAATCGGGCGGATGGAGCGAAGGCCGCGCGGGTGGGCACAACGCTGGCTCATCCGGGCTGGCTGGCCGGCTTCTTCGTGGCGCCCTACGGCTCGGGCACGGTCATGACCAATTTCTCCGACTGGTCGGCGGTGGCCCTGAAGGCCCGCCGCGCGGATAATTATACGGCCACCGGCACGACCAACGCCCGCATCCGCCTGTCGGTATGCGCCGGCACCAATACCAACCCCAATGCCAAGACCCTTTGGCAGAACGTCGACGCCAGCGCCTGGGAGGATTATTTCGTCTTCCCGCTGGACCGTTTCTACACCGTGGGGACGGTGGACGACGTGAATCCGGCCCACTGGGCGACCTGGACCGACACCTGGACGGACATCGGGCGGATACTCATCGAATATGGCCCCGCTCAGGAGGGCGCCGATCCGCACGACCTGTTCCTAGACGACTTCCGCCCCTGCAAAGGAACCTATTTGCATTAAAGGACACGACCATGAAAAATATTTCTACGCATAAATACGGGTTGTGGATCTCGGCGCTTCTGCTGGGCGTCAGCGTCTTGCCGGGTTTTGGGGCGGTGGGCGATTATACGAATTTGCATTCGTTTATCGGCGGCGCGAACGACGGCGACTGGCCGATGGCAGGACCCATAGAAAGCGGCGGCCGGTTGTACGGCATGACCCAGTTAGGCGGAGCAAGCAACTTCGGGGTGATCTACGCGATGGATTTGGACGGCGCGAATTACACCCATTTGCACAGCTTCAGCGGGGCCGACGGCAAATATCCCCTGGGCGCCCTGACGATCAGCGGCGCCAATCTGTATGGCCTGGTTCCGCGCGGCGGGACCAACGACTCGGGCGTCCTGTTTCGCCTGGGCGCCAACGGCGCAGCGTTCACGGTCCTTCATTTGTTCGATGCGGCCGACGAAAACAATGGCGCCATGCCCTGGGCCGGTCTGCTGGAATCCGGCGGGATTTTTTATGGCACGACGTGTTTCGGCGGCTTTACGAATCGCGGCGTGGTTTTTGCCATTCAAGCGGACGGCTCGGGCTATACCAATCTGCATCGGTTCGTCGGCGGGGCCGGCGATGGAAAATATCCCAAAGGCGATCTGCTGCTGGAGGGCGGCTGGCTCTACGGCACGGCCAGCGGCGGCGGCGCCAGCAATGCCGGCGTTATTTTTGCCATGCTGCCGGATGGAACGCATTACACGAATCTTTATGAATTCACCGGAGCGTCCAGCGACGGACAAAATCCGGCGGGCCGCCTGGCCGCTTTGGACGGCTATCTGTATGGCCTGGCCGCCGAGGGCGGCCGGCACAGCGCCGGCATCGCTTTTGCGCTGGCCACGAACGGCGGCGCTTTGCAGATTTTGTGGCCCTTTGCGGGCACGGCGGGCGAAGGCGCGGGGCCGTGCGGCAATCTCATCCGGCACGACGCCAAGTTGTATGGATTGACGCGCTACGGCGGCGGGCAATCCGGCGGTACGTTGTTTTCGCTCGGCGCGAGTTTCTCGAACCAACTCAGTTGGCTGACGGATGGCGAACCGCTGGGCGATCCGCTGTGGGTCGGCAACGCCATGTACAGCACGACCCTGCGCGGCGGCGTCAGCAATCACGGCTCCATTTTCCGCTTTGAAGGCAACCCCAGCGACGGCGTCATGGACGTGTGCAAGATCACTTGGATCGACACCGGCAGCATGAACACCAACGCCGCCGGCGATCAAAACTGGCGGCGCCTGTATGTCCGGCACACGACGACGAACGGTCTGCCGCAGGCCTTCATCGGCCATGGACTGACTCCCGACGCCGACGACGCCACCTGGACCTGGACTCCCATCACCCAATATGGCGACCTGGGCGCCGAATACGAATTTACGGGAACGCTCAGCCGCGCCTCGCCCGGCGAATATCTCGTTGCGGCCAAGTTTATCCAGGGCCTGCATGTCTATTATCCGCCGCCCACCTTCAACGTCCCCGGCGACTGGCATTCGCCGCTCGACGCCGTTCACCGCTGGTCGGTTACGCCCTTGCCCGCGCCCAGCAATGCCCAGGCCCGCTTTGTCCATACCAACGCCATCGACGCGAGCTATGAGCGGGATGGCGTTCACTGGGTTTCCATTTTCCGCAAATCCGGAGCGAGTCCGTCCTTCCGGGCGCCCGTGGACGGCGTCACGTACTATACCGGCAGCCGGTACGCGGACCAGGGCGAATGCGTGTACCTGGGCTCTGAAACGCCGGTCCACAACACCGGCTTGACGGTCAACACCGATTATCACTATCGCTTCTACACGGAAAATCATTCGTTTTATTCCTCCGGCGCCGTTGCCTGGGCCAGTACGCGGTCGTCCGGCGATGACGATGGCGATACGATGTTTAACGAATGGGAAACGGTTTATGGCCTGAACCCCAGCGATCCGTCCGACTTCGGCCTCGACCCCGATGCCGACCGCGCCGAGAACTGGAAGGAATTTGTGGCCGGCACGGATCCCACCAACGGGCTCTCCGTCTTCTGCCTCAACCAATGCTTTTTCGACGGCTTCTCGATCCTGTCCTGGTCCAGCGTCAGCGGAAAGCAATACACCATCCGGCGGGCGGCCAACTTGCTGGCCGGCTTCGATTCCAATCTGGCGGTTCATGTCTCCTCCACGCCGCCGGAAAATACCTACACCGATCGGTCGGCTGAAGCGTCGTTCCTGTTCTACCATATTGAGGTCGAGCCGCAATAAAGAGAGAGCTGTATCCGAAATCCGTCTTCGTTTTTTGGAGGGTTCCGCTCCGTCGGAACCTCTTTCCTTCTTTCCAAACCGGCCCACCCCCCTCGGGCATCTATTCAGATGCCGCTCAATTTCATCCGGTCGCGACAGAGCGCGCCCCTCCAAACAGCAAGAATCCGCATCTTCGCTCCCGGAGGGTTCCGTTCGCCTATTCCGCGACGGCGACGATCGGAACCGCTCTTCGCCTTTTGCAAACGGAAAAAAGCGCAAAGAATTGAGCGATAAAGGGGAGCGCTCCCGCACCGGGTCAGAAATTATCTGCATCGGCACTGGATTCAGTTAATGAAATATCTTACAACACTACGAAAGTTTGATTGGTTTGTTAAGGGACCCCATGAAGGAACGGAAAAAAATCACGCTATACGAGATTGCCCAACTCGCCGGCACGTCGAAGAGCACGGTAAGCCGGGTGTTGATGAATCAAGCCGGGGTCTCGCCGGAGACGCGCCGGAAGATCGAGCAGATCATGAGGGAGAGCGGGTACCATCCCAACCAGATGGCGCGAGGCTTGGCGGGCGGGCGTACGGGTATGATCGCAGTGGTTACGCCGGGCATCTTCAGCGGCTACTATGCCGAAATTCTCAAGGGCGTAGACGTGGTGGCCAGCCAGCATGACGTGCATGTGATTTCTTCTTTTGCGCGCGGGGAAGACGATTATCCCGATATGATCGACCGGTTTTCTCAGCCCGGCCAGGTGGACGGCATGATCCTGGTGGCGCCCCGGATGAAGGTATTCAAGCAGCGGGCGCCGCGCACGATCGTGCCGATTGTCCTGGTCGGTTCCTATGCCCCGGACAACGGCTGGGACCGCATGGATCGGGTGGTTTTGAACAATGCCGGCGCGATGAACGAGCTGTTGGATCACGTTCGACAGCAGGGCTGTCGGCGCTTGTTGCATCTGACCGGTCTCGCCAACGTGTACGATTTTGCGGAACGCCGCCGGGCGTTTGAAGAGTATCTGCTGTTGCATCCGACTCTGCAAGGGACCGTCCTGAGCGGAGGCGAAACCCGCGCCCAGGCGCGCGAGGCCTTGGATCGGCATCTGGACGAGCAGCCGGAGAGTTTCGACGCCGTGATCGCGTGCAACGACGACATGGCGATGGGCGCCTTGCAAGCCTTGCGCGGGCGAGGCATTCAGACGCCGGAGGACGTCGTCGTCACCGGCTGCGATGACGAGCCGGCCGCCGAAATCCTGGGGTTGACCACCCTGCACATGCCCATGGTGGAACTCGGCGAAGAGGCCACCCGGCTGCTGTTCGAACGGCGCGCCCAGAAGCAAATTTCCCCCGTCGCCCGGCAGAGCATTGTCCAAATGGCCCTGGTCGTGCGATCGACGTCCATGCGAAAACCCGCCGTCCCGGTGTAGAGGCCGGCAAAATAATATCGTAACTTCTGCTTTACATCGCCATCGAGAAGGGCTAAAAACTATCTCATTAAACGGGAGCGCTCCCGAATGTGTGTATTGAACAAGAGGTGATGTATGCAAATTCGACGTTTGGGTTGGTGGTGTTTGGCTGGAGTGCTGGGACTTCAACTTACGGTGCAGGCGACCCAGTTGACGGTTGATGCCGGCACGAACGAATGGAAGAAGATCAATCGCCACATCTACGGCATCAATATTGCCAACTGGTGCCAGTCCTATTACCTGAAGCTCTGCCAGCCGATGCTGACCAACGCCGGCATCACCCTGGTGCGTTACGGCGCGACGAACATCGAGCGCTATAACTGGCGCAACAACCGGATGTACAACGTCATTTCCCGGACGAATCAATATGTGCCGACGAGCTGGGAGGCGTTTGTGCAGTGGGTGCGGGAGGACCTGCATGCCGAACCGTATCTGCAGGCCGCGGTGTTTGCTCATGTGGCCTCCGACGAGGGGTCCGAAAACTATAATACCAACCAGACCTTGCAGGACATTACCGACTGGGTGAATGCCGCGGGAACCAACGTGCCGGTGTGGGGCGTGGGCAACGAGCCGTTCATTGCGTGGAAGCTGGGCGGCTACAAGGGGGAACGCGCGGAAGACGACGAGAGCTATGCCTACAACGACGGCGCGCATGGCGACCAGATTTTCAACGAAGACATCGCGGCGGATCGCTTTTTTCCGCAATACATCAGCATCGCTTCGACGATCCGGGCCGCCAATCCCAACGCGAAGATTCTTGGGCCGACGCCGGCCAATTGGTGGCTGTACTGGTCCACCGACTATTCGCCTTTCTGTCCGTCCACGCGCGAGCATCCGGGCGACCACGCGGGAGAGAACGGCTGGTACACCATGGGCGCCTCCGCCAATCAATGGGACTCGCACGTCTTTCCTGATCGCGCCGGCGATCCGGGCGTGATCGGCTGGGAGCAGAACGAGGCGACGGGCGAATTTCACGACAAGCGCAACATGTGCCAGTTCGCCAAGCGCATCGGCGAATACGCTACCAACCATAACGGCCTGCAAATCTGCGATTACCTGGATTTCCACCGCTACATGAACACGGCCAACGATGCGACGGCCGTCCAGGAAACCCGCGACCTGTGGGACCCGGAGTACATGAGCTTCGACAAAGAAACCGGCGGCTCGGGCACCAAGACCAAGATCCTCGTGCGGTTCAACAACATCATCGATCACTACTACACCAACTTGTGCCCCTCGCTGTCCGAGTACGATTACTTTTATTGGCAGGGCTTTCCCGCCGAGATGCAGATATCCGCTTTGGGCCAGATGGATTATCTGGGGATTTTCCCGCGCCAGAATGTGCAATTGGCCTGCAATTGGTACATCGGCGAGCCGGATCAGTCCGGGGGCGGCTATGAACACTCGGCGGACGCCGCCAAGCAGGCCATGTTCAAGGAGGACGGCGAACCCAATCCGAAATATTGGGCGCTCAAGTTGATGAGCGATCATTTCCGCGATCAATCCGTCCGCACCGAATCGTCCGACAACAGTATGTTCAGCGTTTATGCGGGCCTGGAAACCTCGTCTTCCCAACTGACGGTGGTGGCGGCCTACAAAGGCCAATACGTTCCCTGGTGGGAGGAGCATCATGCGGGCGATTTCATTCTGGACCAGGGGAATTCGAACGCCACCATTGTGGTCAGCAACTTTACCATCACCGGGGTCAGCAAGGTGCTGCGCTACGGGCGGCTCGATCCCCGCATCGTTGCCATGGCGCCGAACGGCGTGGAAGTGAGCGGGAACTCCTTCACCTACGAGTTCGAGCCGCTCTCGATCTACCTGTTCCAGTTCCACGGCGCCGCGACGCCTCCGGCGGAGCAAGCGCCGTCCACGTACTTGAACGTCGAGCCGGGCCGCCTCGATTTCGGGCCGTACAGTCCGGGCTGGGAAATGGTTCGTCATCACGACGAACACACGGCCTCGACTTGGTACACGACCAACTACACGCATACGCTTAAGGTCATCAACAACAGCAACAGCAATACGACCTGGCAGATCTCCGAATCGTGCGACTGGCTCGCGGTGGTGGGGCCGACCTCGGGCGTGGCCACGGTCACGGATGTGATCCCGGTGATCGTCACGAACCGCTCGATGGCCGTGGGCGTGTACAGCGCCGACGTTCATGTCGTCACCTCGCAGGGCTCGCTCTGGGCGCCCGTGACGATGGAAATCATCCCCGGCATGGCCGAGGGCGAGAAACGATTTTTCGATGCGGAGACGAAGTCCCTGGCTCACACGTGGAATGCGGGGGAGCCGCTGTCCGTGGGCTTCTACGACATTCACGGCAACCCCGAGGATCGGCTCTATCCGTTTATCTACGATTTCACCATGGATTATTCGGAGCACTCGGCCCTGGGCGGGTTGGCCTCCATGCGGATCGATTTCGACCGTTCAGCCGGCGACTCGGCGGGCGGACGTCTCTATGCGGCGTTCGGCACCTACGGCCATATCAGCAACGAAGGGCTGCTGGGCCCGACGTCGATCTGGGTGCCGACCAACGCGAGCCCGACGAATTACGTCTTCAAGTTCGACATCAAGACCAAGACGGAAGGTCCCGGTTTTACCAAGACGCGCCTGGTGATGGTCATCACGGACGGCGACGGCCAGAAAGGGAAGCCGGATGTCGGCATTGCCGATTTCAAGGAGAGCATGGAAATCACGGACGGCTACTGGCAGACCGTCGCGATCCCGCTGGGGACGAATTTCTTCGATTGGATCTATCCCGGCGGCCAGAACGGAAACTTGGTAGAGTTGAATTTTGCGAAGATCAAGCAGGTCGAGTTCTGTCCGTGGGGCGGACGCGAGGATAAGAAGGGCACGATGTGGCTCGATAATATGCGCATCGAAACGGTCTCCAGCAACGGATCTCATTACCCCGTCGCCGTGGCGCGCCAGAATGTCCGCTTGATCGGCACCAACGAGACGGTGACGTTGACCGGCAGCGACAGCTACGATCCGGATGGCAGCATCGCCTCTTGGACATGGAGCGAACAGGCGGGCGTGGCCGATACGCACGCCGCCGACACCACCTTCACGCCGCCGGGCGCCGGGACCTATACGATCGAGCTGACGGTCGCCGACAACCAGGGCCTGAAGAGCCGCAATCCCGCGCAGGTGATCGTCAACTGCCAGCCGACCTTGTTCCCGTCCGACATTCAATTGTATCGCGACGAGGCGATGACCGACGAAATCGCCGGCGTGGCCAGCAACTGTCTCGATGTCTTCGTGAAGCTGGTCTGCTTCGCGGGCGGCGTGCCCGGCGAACGGGATTTCACCCTGGCCCGGCTGTCCAGCACGACGACCTATGGAACGGATTCCCACAATAACGTGAATCCCATTCAAATCGTCCTGGAAGAAACGGATCTCGATTCGAAGGTTTTCACCGGACGGTTCCGGCTGGCCGCTTTCAGCGACGAAGTGCTCGGACAGATCGCCGTCTCGGAAGGCTGTTCGTTGACGGTCAGCAACAACGGGTACTTCGTGAGCCGC
The DNA here is from genome assembly GCA_001804865.1 of Lentisphaerae bacterium GWF2_57_35. GTDB lineage: Bacteria > Verrucomicrobiota > Kiritimatiellia > CAIQIC01 > GWF2-57-35 > GWF2-57-35. The sequence continues at coordinate 13,391 of MHBK01000009.1, read as the reverse complement.
ACGATCGGGCCGCAAACCTACGGCCTGCAAACCGTGATCGACCATATTGAAGACGGCGCCGACAAGTTCAACGCCTTCGAAGGCGTGTGGAATACCTACGACGACCTGCCCAACGGCAATTCGTCGGCGGTCGTCATGGCGTCGTCGCCCCTCGCGGCCAACTCCAATTCGACGCAGTCCATCATGGCGGAAGGCACGCTGAAGCTGGCGACCGGCGGCAACTTCAATCAGTTGTTTGCGGGCGTGATGACGAAGCTGAACGCCTATACCAGCGACGTGGCGGCCGCGGTCTGCGATCTGTCCAGCACCTCCGGCTATCAGGGCATCAGCTTCTGGCTCCAGGGCAACGGCAAGCGGGTGAGCGTGGTGTTGAAGTCGCTGGCCATCACCAACTATGACGACTATGTCTTCACGATCGAGCACAGTCCCACCGGCGGCTGGCGCCGATACCAGTTGCTCTTTAGCGACTTCAATCAGGAGGGCTGGGGCAATCTGGCGATCGAACGCGAAACGGCTCTGCGGAACGTCAATGCGATCCAATTCAAGTTCGCCTCCAAGGCGGACGGGGAATTCAACCGGATTTACATCGACGATCTCTCGCTGTTCGGCGGCTCGAAGTATTACCTGCCGCATGCGGTCTACAACAAGAAGAACTCGGTCAGCATGGAGGATTTCGACGGCGGATACCTGACCAACAAGAGCTTCACGGGACCTGGCGCTCCCGGTTGGACGCTGACCGGCAATGCCGCCAACGAGGATTGGGGCAACTGGCGGCTGGTTCTGGAAAACTGGACCGGCACCAATACCGGCAGCGCATGGCAGGACGTGACGGTCGAAGAGGGGCAGGCTTACCAGTTCTCGGTCAAGGCGTGGAAGAATGCGGCCTTTAACGGACGAGCCTATATCGAAATGGCTTGGTACAACGCTTCCTCGCTGCACTTGGGAACCGATTCGCTCGATATCACCGATGACCTTACGGAAAGCGCCCAGGCCTTCACGCTGACCTGGCGTTGGGCGCCGGATACGGCGGCGAAAGTCCGGGTCCGGTTGCGCACCGACAGCGGCATCATCCCGCCCTACGCGGACAATGCCGTGCAATTCGACGACGCCGAGTTTGCGAAATATGGATTCGTGGCCGACAACGGCTGGATCGGAAACTGGATCGCCGGCTCGTCGCTGGATTCTTCGACCAACCGGGCCGAAGGCAATCGATCCCTGGTGCTGAAGACGACCTCCTCCGACTGGCTGGGCGGGATGTTTGTGGCGCCCTACGACACCGGAGAAACCCGGACGAACTTCTCCGCCTTCAGCGGCCTGGCCTTGAAGGCCTGCCGCCCGGCGGGCTTCACGAACACCGGAACCGCCGCCGGCCGCATTCGTTTTGCCGTGGCCGTCGACGAGAATCCTGTGGCCCGTACCCGCTGGTACTCGGTGGGGGCGTCGGAATGGGAGGACTACATCCTGTTCCCGAAGAGCAAATTCCTGACGACGGACACCGTGGATACGAACGATCCGTCTCTATGGGTGGTGTGGTCGGGCGACTGGAGCAACATCCGCCGCGTTATTATCGAATACGGTCCGTCGCGCGAAGCCGCCGTTCCCTACCATGTTTTGGTGGACGACTTCCGCCCGTACTCCGACACGTATGTCCCGGACGATATCGTCGACGACCCCATTACCAATTCGACGGCGACGATGTCGGCGTTTCCTGTTCTGGACGACGCGGGCATTCCGGAGGACACGGGGCTGCAGGTTGTGGAGGGAACGGTGACGGCCAATCCGAATTGGGTGGGGGAGAGTCCCCCGGAAGGCAGTTCCTGCCTGCGGATTCAATCGGAAGCCAACGGGACGTGGGCGATCGAATATACCCAGCGTTGCGCCGTGGTCGCCTCCTTGGCGCTGCCGGGCCAGGCGTGGAACATCGACATCAGCGGTTCCTACGCCTACCTGGCCGCCGCCGACCAGGGATTGCGCATCGTGAACATCGGCAATCCGCTGGCGCCGGTCGAGACGGCTTCGGTGGCCTTGCCTCAGTATGCGCGTGATGTGAAAGTCGTCGGGAATTACGCCTATGTGGCGTCGGTTCCCTTCAAGATTTTCAATGTGTCCGATCCTGCCCATCCGGCGGAGGTCGGCTCGATCGACATTGGAAGCGCGTTTTCCGTGGAGGTCGAGGGCTCTCATGCGTATGTGGTGCGACGCGACAATCGGAGCGCCCTGGCGATTCTTAATGTCTCCGATCCTGCCCATCCGGTTTTGCAGAGCGAAGCGACCGTGGGCTCGATCGATTGTCATGTGAAGATCTCGAACAACTATGCATATGTCGCCTTGCAGGACACCGGCTTTCATGTGGTCAACGTCGCGGATAAGGACCATCCGGTGATCCTGACCACGAACCGGCTCCTCTACGCGATGGGCGTCGACCTGTCCGGTTCGTATGCCTATGTCGGCGGCTACGGCGGCTTGACGGTTTTCGACATCGGTAATCCGGCTGCGCCGGTGCAAGTGGGTTCCCTGGCTTACAGCGGCTACACCCGCGAAGTGAAAATCGTCGGGACGCGGGCGTATGTGACCGGCGACCGGCAATTGCGGATCGTCGACATCAGCACGCCGAGTCATCCGGTGTTGGTGGGTTACAGCGACAACCTGGGCTCCTATTCCTACGGCGTCGAAGTGGTGGGCAACATCGCCTATGTGGCCGATTACGCGGGCGGTTTGAAGGTGGTCGATGTGTCCACCGACTGCGATTCCGTGGATCTGGCGGATTATGTGGATGGGTTCCTCAAGTTCTGGGTGAAGAGCCCGGCGGATCTGTCCATTTCCATGAAAGCCGGCGGTTTGGAGCCCTCGGCCAAGCTGAGCGGCTTTAACTGGTCGGGCGCGAACGAATGGGAGGAAGTCGTGATCCCGTTGCGCTCGCTGGGCTTCCGGGCCGATCACCTGGATCATACGTTCAAGCTGTTCCAATGCCGGCCTGTGTCGGCGGATGCGGCGGTTTACTTCATCGATAACATCCGGTTTTCCAATCAGTACTAGGGCGGAGGCGTGCATGAAAAAGAAACTCATATGGATTCAAGCTGTTTGGGTGATGGCGATGGCTGCGGGAACTGCGGCGATGGCTGCTCCGGGCGATTATCAAACCCTGCATCAATTCGTTCCGTCGGCGAATAATGGAAGCCGCCCGGTCGCTCCTCCGGTGGAGCTGGGCGGCTATCTGTACGGCATGACGCCGTACGGCGGCTTCACCAACTGGGGCGTGGTTTATCGCCTTCGTCTTTCGGACAATCAATACACCAACCTGCACGCGTTCGGAGGTCTCGATGGGCGTCATCCCTTTGGATCGTTGCTGCCCTACGGAGGTTTGCTCTATGGGATGACCAGTCTGGGCGGAACGAATAACGACGGCGTGATCTTTCGCATGGACACCAACGGCGCCGGCTACGCGGTCTTGCATCATTTCGATGCGGAAAACGAAAACGACGGGGCTCTGCCGTGGGGCTCCCTGATAACGACCAACGGAATTTTATACGGCATGACGTATAACGGAGGGCCCACCAATCGGGGCGTTATTTTTTCCATGCAGCCCGACGGCACGGGCTATACCAACCTGCACCGCTTTGTCGGCGGCGCGGGCGACGGAAAACATCCGAAGGGCGATCTGATCGTGGATAACGGAATTCTGTACGGCATCGCCAATGAAGGCGGCTCCAACAATGCCGGCGTGGTGTTCCGCATGGCGTCGGACGGCAGCGGGTATGCCAACCTGTACGAATTCACCGGCAAGCCCGGCAATGGGCGCAATCCGGTCGGCCAACTGGTGAAGGACGGCACTTCGCTGTTCGGCACGGTGGGCGCCGCGCAAGGAAATGCCGGTTCGGCTTTCTATTTGTGCACGGACGGCGGCGCCGCCACGTTTATTCGGTCCTTTACGTCGGGCGCCAACGACGGGGGCGTGCCGGAAGGCAGCCTCATACGGCACGACACAAAAATTTACGGCGTGACGCGCTACGGCGGCGCCCATTCCAAGGGCGTTCTTTGCTCGCTGGGCTCGGCCTATTCGAATCAATACATGTGGGCCTCCGGCGGCGAACCGATCGGCGACCTCTTGTCCGTTGGCAATGTCTTTTATGGAACGACCCTGCGCGGCGGTTCGGGGGATTATGGAACGCTGTTTCGCTTCGAACCCGATACCGGCGATCAGCAGACGGCCTCCTGGTGCGCATTGACCTGGATCGACGGCGGCGGCATGGGGACGACGCTCGCCGGGGATTTGAATCCGGCGCGGGCCTATATCCGGCACAGCGTCGGCAACGGGTTGCCCGATCAGGTCTATTTCGGCTACGGCCGCACGCAAAACATGGATGATCCGACCTGGACCTGGGTTCCCATTGAAGGATACGGCGTGGTGAACGGGGGCGCGGACTACGAATTTACGGGCAGCGTGAGCCGCGCTTCGGCCGGCGCGTATTTTGTAGCCGCCAAGTTCGTCAAAGGCAGCCACGTTTATTACAATCCGGCCACCATGGGGTCTTGGGGCGACTGGAACACGAAGCTGTTTTCGTCCATCGGCTGGACGGTCACCCCGCTCACGGCGCCTTCCAACGCTTATGCGCGCTACGTCAGCGACAGCCAGATTGACGTGCAATACCAAAATGACGGCGTGCACTGGGTGGTCGTTTTCCGTAAGACCGGCGCGGATGCGGAGTTCGCGGCCCCGGTGGACGGCGAGACTTATCTGCCGGGCAGCGTCAACAGCGATCAGGGCGAATGCGTCTATCGCGGAGGCGCCACGCTCTTTTCCAATACCAACTTGCCGCCCACGACCGCCTACCGTTACCAACTCGTCACGGAGAACTACTCCATCTATTCGACCGGCGTCGTCCTTTCCGCCAGCACGGATTCTTCCCGCGACGATGACGGCGACCAGATCGCGAATGCATGGGAATTGAGCCATGACCTCGATCCCGGCAATGGCGTGGACGGGCTGCTGGATGCGGATCAGGATCACGCGATGAATTGGCAGGAATATGTCGCGGGCACCGACATGAACGACGAGGAGTCCATCTTTACCCTGGAGAATAAGGCGGCGGTTCAGCCCTCGGGTTGCACCTTCTCCTGGAGCAGCGAAGCCGGAAAGTTTTACACCGTGTGGTCGATGACGAATCTGGTCGGCGGGACCCGCACCGCACTGGCCGCTCACGTGGCGGCTACGCCGCCGATGAATACGTTTACCAATTCGGACCTTAGCGCCGAAACGAGAATTTTAATGATCGAAGTGGAGCACTGAGCCACGCATTTGCAGCAGAGTTTGGAAGTACGATAAGCAGTGGAGGCAACGGGTTATGAGAGGGTACAGAAAGCGTCACGAGTCAGTTATTCATCAAGGGATTCAAGCTGGGGAGTTTCAACGGATTCACGACTCATGGAGTCAAGGCTGCATGGTTTGTTATATCCGTCGGCGTTTTACAGGCGCCCATCCCGTCAAACTCCAGGCCCGTCTTCCCTTCGACCGGTGGAAGAAGATTCATCCGTCGGAGATTCTTCACTTGCGACAGCGCCGTCGCCGTCGGCAGAGCTATACGAAATGGTCCCGCGCGTGGACGAATGTCTACATCGAACTGTGCGGGAAAAACGTATTTGCCTGACGGGAATTTATACTAATTCATCGATCTGAGAGACTGATGGTTACAACTAAATGAGAGCGGTTGCATTTTGGGCGTTGTGCCTTATATTAAACTGTCGCTGCCCAAGCGGTAGGGGCGACTAAGGTGCAGCAGGGGGGGGAGGCGCGGGTATGTACAAGGGAAGCGTCCGAATTCAAGAGTTCATTCGATACGCGCATCGTTCCGGCGAGTTAGAACGCATTGAGGAATCGTGGGCTCGTGGTTGCGTTGTCTGCTATATCCGCCGAAGATTCAAGGCGCCGCATCCGGTGCGTGTGAATCGGCATCCCAAGGAATTGTATCCCAAGGTCTCCACGTATGCGCTGTGCGACGCTCGTTATGACCGTCGCCGCCGAAAGAGCTATACGAAATGTGTAAAGGCCTGGACCCGCACCTACGTGGAACTTTGCGGAAAACGAGTCTTCGCCTGATTACCTCAGCATCAATTCCGCCAGGTTGCCGCACCCTTCCGGATTGTCGCCGTTCCACTGTATGATGAGTTTGTGCGCCCCGGCGGGAATGCTGAAATTTCCGATCGTCTTGGTCTCATAAGCGCTCCAGTCCTTGGTGACCGGCATCGTGCTTTCCAGGACTTTGACGCTGTCGATGAAGATCGTGCAAACCGTGCCGGTGTTGGGCGTGGCATAGGTCATGATCGCCCGGTATTCGTGATCCTTGGTCAGGTTGAGGTTCCACGTCACTTTTTCGCCGGGAACCCAATAGCCAATGGCCGTCGGATCGTTGAGCCATTCGGCGCGGATCGGACTTTCGTTGGGCAGGGGATTCATGTTCACCGCATACAGCCGGGCCTTGCTCTCGTCGATCTGGGTCGCCTCGCCGGTGGTTGGAACCAGCATGCCATAACGCATGTTCATGAACGAATCGGTATCCCGCGCCGACGCAATTTCGATGACATGCCCGCCCTGGCTCAATTCGAGCGTGCCGATCGTACGCGTCTCAAAACGGTTCCAATCCCCCGTGGGTTTTTCAATGCGGCCAGTGAAAGTCAGTACCCCATCCAGCCAAACTTGCACCCCTACGTTGGGCGCGGCATTGGCCAGCATCAAATTAAGCTCATAGCGGCCTGCTGTCGCCACTTCGACCGGCCAGGCGGCTCGGTCCGCTTTGCCCCAATACGAAGCGCTGGGCCATTCGCCGCTCCAGTCCATGCGCAATTCGCGTCCGCCTTCCGGCAGCAAAAAGGCGTCCTTGACGCCCAAAAAGATGGCGTTTTCGGGCAGGTCCGCCGGCACGATCGGCAGGCGCGGCGGTTGCGCAAACGCGGTCGGGAAGAACGGCTGCTCGCCGGTTTGTTCCGTGCGCATGTTCTCGAAAGCCTTGCGGATGGTCTCGGCGGAATCGGTCTGGAAGCGGATTCTCGGCCGCCGGTCATAGCCATAGATGCCCCAGTTGTAGTCCCAGTTGTCTTCCATCTTCTTGTAAGACCAGGAGGTCCACGACCAATCGAAAAAGTCGAATGCCTGCATATAGCGAAGCTGGGTGTCCACGCCGCCACGTTGAATCTTCAGGGTGCTGAATTCCCCCACATAAACCGGCACGTCGAAGTACAGCCCCGCCCGGTTGAACTTCTGGTAAATGGTCGCGTCGGCGCTGACGCCTTCGTCCGGGGACTGCGGATAATAGTGGAAGCTGTACACCACGTTTTCCCAGCCCATCTGGCGCGGGTGGGGGAGCCGATGAAAGCCGTGCAGACCGTCTTCAACGATGATGATGTGGCGCGGATCGATCTTTCGCACCTCGCTATAGAGCCGGGCATTCAGCTCCATCAGGGCGTTGAACGGGCCGTCAATGGCTTCATTCAGCAGGTCATAAGCGGCAACGGCGGGCTCGTCCTTGTAGCGGGTGGCGACGCGCTTCCACCAGTCGACGGTCTGCTCCCGATACTTCGCCTGCTTCCAAAGATCCGCATCCGTACGCTCGCCGACAATCACGCCGTTTTTGGTTTGTCCGCCCGGAGCGCCGTGTAAATCGATGATGGCGTAAATTCCGGCATCTCGGCACCAGCGAATGCAATCGTCCAGCCAGGCCATGTCGCCGGCATAGTTCGGATCGTCCGTCGCCCTCCACCAGAGGGGAATTCGCAGGCAGTTCATGTTAAAGCCGGCAATGCGCTGGACATCGGCCTCCGTAAAGAAATTGTTCCGGAACGTCCGGATGAGATTCAGCTTCTCTTCCTCTCCGAACCGCTTGCCCATCAGATCCCATAAGTCCTTTTCGCTTTGGAGTTCCGCGGGGACGTCCACCCCCAGCATCCAGGGTTCGATCAGCAGCCAGGAGCCGGCATTGCAACCTCGCAGCGCCACCTTCCGACCCTGTTCGTCCACAATGATCCGACCCTGGGTTTTCAGGAACGAAAGCTCCTGTTTCTTCGGACGGGCCGCCGTCTGTTCCGGCGGCGGAGACTGGGTGGATACGCACGAGCAAAGCGACAACAACAATACGGCCAGCGGCGCCGAAACCTTCATGATAGACCTCTTTCCTGCGAGTAAATTCAATGAATAGGGAGCGTTCCCAAGTTTTCATATTTGGTAACAGAATCTGATTGGCGCGTAAACAAGAAAACATTATCATTATAACTTATGAAGCTACAGAATGTTAAATGGGCGTTTGGAATTGCGATAGTAATCGGCTCCATGGTTTTCTGGGCCACGGGACAAGATTTGGTAGCGGTTACAACGATTTGTCCCAATATCATTCTCGATATTCGCTATGCCACGACGAACAATTTCACCGGCCAACAAGTCTATCCCAGCGCCAAAGCCTGCCTATTGATCCCGACGGCCCGAAAGCTTGCTGCCGCTCAAGCCGAATTGGAAAAACAGGGCTTGGGCCTGAAGGTCTTTGACGCTTACCGCCCCATCGCCGTGCAAAAGCGTTTCTGGGAAATCCTGCCCGACGAGCGCTACGTGGCCGATCCGAAAAAAGGCTCCCGGCACAACCGGGGCTCGGCCGTAGACGTCACCCTCGTCCGTCTCGAAACCGGCCAGGAACTGCCCATGCCTACCCCCTACGACGATTTCACGGACCGGGCCGGCTATGCCTGGACCAATCTACCCCCCGAGGTCCTGGAAAACCGGCAACTTCTGCGCGACGTCATGACCCGCAACGGCTTTGCGGCCTTTCTCACCGAATGGTGGCATTTCGACGACTCCGACTGGCCCGCCTATCCCTTGCTGGACCTCGACATCGAAGACTTGCCGTAGGCTTTCCAATCATTGGAAAACGCGGCGCCCAATTTTCCAACCATTGGAAATCCAATTTCGTCTTAGCAGTTCTCCTTGCGCAAGGCGTCGATGGGGTGCGTCCCTATCCCGATCGGACTCCTTCACTCATCGAGATTCAGTGCGATTTTCAATGCTTCGTCTAGCAGATGAAGCTTGTGCGAAGAGAGTGCGCCGACATAATTCGTCAGTTTGGATTTAGGAAGGCTGACCAGTTCGTCACAATGAATGCTGCTGGCGTGTTTCAACCCTTCGTCATGTCCAACCGATACTTGCGTTGATAAGCCGTCGTGCACGGTATAAATCGGCGCACAAATCACCGTTGAAAAACGCGAATCTATTACCACTTGCCGGCCGACAATGATAAAGATCCTGTGACGCTTCGGATCGTCTGAAGGGTGGAGTACCCGATAGAACTCGCCGCGTCTCATAGGGCCGCCTGATAGTCCAGCACGTCCTCTGCTTCGCGATTTAGCTTGATCGCGCGGCGGTTGATAATGTCCAGGTCCCGGCGGTCTTTTTCCTCTTTTTCCAGTTGAGCAAGAAACCGACGTGCAGCAACTTCGAGAAACTCAGAGCGACTGCCGTATTCTTCGACCTGCTGATCGATGGCGCTGATCACATCCCTTTCGAGTGTGATAGATGTCTTTATTTTCATACTACTAATATACTCTTGCGGTTGGCGGCGTCAATTCGTCTTTATAGAGCCCATCACCCCGATCTTTAGCGAACGGGCCAGGGTGGCCCGTTCGCCAAGGATGCAAGGCTTCGTGCGCCATTCGCTTGCGCATCTTGCGTCTTTTTGCGGCAAAAAATCTTCATGAGGGCTGGCCGCGAAAAAGCGCAAAAGGCACAAAAATGCGAAACGAGTCCTCGGGCCTGATTTTCATTTAGAGCGAAGATGCGCAAGCGTGCGAAGGATGGCGTCGAGTACGCGATCGAGCTGCTTGCCGACATCTTCCGCCAGGAAACGCAGCACGAAATAGCCGTTTTCCTGCAGCAGGGCGTCTTTGCGCCGGTCGCGGCGATAGGCTTCGGCATCGGCCAGATGCTGCGGCCCGTCCAGTTCGATGGCTACGCGCATCTCCGGGCAGCATAAGTCTACTTCCATCCGGCTCTGTTCGTCGAAAGGGATCGACAAGCAGTCATTGAGGCGGAATTTCCCGGCCGTCTCGGGCAACGTTTCCAATCTCCTGTACAGGAAGGCTTCTGTTGCGCTTCGAGCGCGCTCCACGCCGGTAGAATCCTGGCGTATCGTTCGCGTCGCATGGACAAATAAGTCGCCTAATGGCGCATCCACCCCATCGCGGATCAGTCGCTGCACGCTGGCTGCGTAGTCCTTCTTCCACTCGGGTTCGATGGGAAGCGGAACGTCAGTAGGCCAGCCGGGCACGGCGCTGGCCGGCAGCAGAATTCGATAGCCGATGGCTTCATATCCCCGGCATCGCCGGTCGAACATTTTTGCCAGCAAGGGCACATTGAGGTCGGCATAGTCATAAATGCGGACCTCCTTCTTTCGATCGTGCAGGCGGTGCAGTCGTCCGGCATATTGTGCAATCGTTCCGCGCCAGGACACCGGCAGGGTCAGGAACAGCGTATCAAGCCGGGCGTCGTCGAAGCCTTCGCCGATGTAGCGGCCGGTGGCCAGCAAGATGCGTTCCTCATTCTCGGGGATCGATGCCAGGCGAGCGAGCACTTCGTTCAGCGACTTTCGGCCCATCCCGCCTTGCAGGACAATCAGGTGACGTACGGCAGGAGCCAATTGTTCCGCCAGTTTCCGGAGATGATCGGTGCGCTCGGTCAATACGATCGGCGAACGGCCTTCCTTGACGGCTGCGAGAACATCCTCGCAGATCAGTTCGTTGCGGCGATGGTCGGCGACGAGCGCATCGTAAATCGCATGAAACTCAAGGCGTTTGTCCATGCCGGGCGCTTCCTGCGTCCGAAACGAGGTGGGGCGGACCCGGACAAGGTGGGTAAATGGACGGGCATTCGCCTGCTGTCTGGCATCGACGCGATGTCGGATCGGTCCGCATTGCATGAAGATAATCGGGTGGTGGCCGTCCTTGCGCGTCACGGTAGCTGACAAACCCGTGATGAATCTCGGCTTCGCCCGTCGGGCGACTTGCTCGAAACTGTGAGCAGAGAGGTGGTGACATTCATCCACGATCAGATGACCGTACTCTCCGACTCGATCGTCCACGACCCCTTTTCTTACGAGGCTTTGAATGAGCGCCACATCCAACGCGCCCGTAGCTTTCTTGCGTCCGCCTCCGATTCGTCCGATAGATTTGACCGGCCATTCCAGAAAGGCCGACAATCGCTCAACCCATTGTTCCATCAGTTGCTGCCGGTGTACAAGGATCAGAGTGTTAACGCCTCTTTGCGCAATGAGCCAGGCCGCCACCACCGTTTTGCCGAAGGCCGTAGTAGCGGACAGCACGCCCGTGTCGCGGCCGATCATCGCGTTAGCGGCCGCCTGTTGTTCCGGCCGTAACTGGCCGTGAAAGGAAGCCTGCAAAGGCGCGCCAAGGCAACGTTCGTCACGGACGATGGCCTCGATCTTCAGCCCGGACAGGAGTTCCAGAGTTTCCTCCAGACAACCTCGCGGCAAACCCAGGTGATGAGGATAGTCTTCGGCGCAGGCGATAACGCGCGGCTTGTCGAACGTCGGCAATCGCATCGCTTGCGCTTTGTAGAACTCGGGATTCTGGAATGCCGCCAATCGGAGAAGCCGGTTGAGCAGTCCTGGCGGCAGCGGATCCTTGGCGATGTAAATCTGATTCCCAAGAACCAAATCAAGACTCCTCGGCAATGGGCCTGCGATAGGAGGTCCTTTCACGTTCCGCGAGGGTGGGGCGGTCCAGGGCGTATCGTCGTCTTCGTTGCTCAGCACAAAACGAACGCCGACCACTCGATTACGAGTTTCAGCAGCACGGACAAGCCCCTCTATCTCGGATTGCTCGATCTTTTTGATCGTGGAAAGGAAGGCCCATTGGTCCTCATGAGGCCGCAACTGCTCGTCCAGAAAAACGCTATGGCCCTGCTCGCGCGGACGTTTCTGTAACGGAAGGGCGATCAGATTTCCGAAGCCCCCGTTGGGCAACGTGTCCTGATTCGGAAAAAAGCGGTCATAAGAATCCAATCCGATTTCAGGCCGACGTTCCATCGTCTCGGTCAGAATGTAGGCGCCCAGTTTTCTCGCCAAGGCCGCCGGCACGGCATTTGCGAAGAACAACCAAAGGTGAGCCCCCTGGCCCGAACGGGATCTTTCTATGGCGGCCGAAAGCCCCAGTTGACGGCAGGTTTCCCAAACGGCGCCCACATCCTCGCGCCAGTTTTTCTTGTCGAAATCGGCAGCCAAGAAGCAGCAGGTCTCATCCAGCAGCATCGGGTAAATGCCCATAACGAATTCTCGCCCGCTCTGATCCTGGCCGGAAAGGTGATGCATGACGACTTCGTCGGTTACGGCCAGGAATCGCCGGTTTGGACAGTCGGGACATCGAAGCTTGCGCTTGTCGCACAAGTCTCTGGCCCATTCGTTGGCGCAGGCGGGGCTGTAACCGGACTTGCCGGTCTTTCGGCTCTCGAAACGTCGCGGATAGACATCCTCCCGTCCGCGAAAAAGAGATCGGAACAGATCAATTTTGACCGCAGGCGCGGAATGCCGATTGAGATTAGCCCGTTGCTGATTCATAATCTGTCAGAAGATTATCCCTTGAATTGCCTAAAACCATTGCGATATTTTCACCGCAATGCAAGGATTTAGTCAGGGAGCATTTAGGGCGCATCTCGACCTTCGACATTTAACTCTAATCAACATTCTGACGTGCCGTCATCCTTGCCTACATAGGATGTAATTGTCGATAGTCGATTCTGCTGAAAAAGTCGAAAGGTGGGGCCCAATCCCTTTCGTTGTTTCACCTCCTCATACTCGTGCTCTTACTCATACTCGACAACCTCATGATATCGAGCAGGAGTATGAGTAAGAGTATGAGCAGGAAGTGACGTGGGACAATCACCCTGGGGCTATTGCTAACACACAGGATTTTTCAGCAGAATCTATTGTCATGCCTGACCCTGATGCCCTTCGGACTGGCCCGATTGAAAGTTACGCTGGATGAAGTGAAGGCCGCTCGCCAGAACTCTTCCCTCAAGCAGGGGTTGGCTTGGTTGGTGAAGTCCAAGACGGTCATAGGCAATGACTGGATATGCCGAGAATTGGAGATGGGATCGCGAACGAATCTCAGTCGAGCCGCCCGAATCTACCGGGCGCCGAAAGATCGAGATCGTAAACGAATTAAGAGGATCTTGCAGCTATGTGCGGACTCCCCTGCCGTAACAGTTTAGCCCATTTCGGAGGTGAATAGCTTCGTTGCGAGCGAATTCTGGAATTTCCTTTGTTTTTTATATTGCTTTTCTCGGGTGAACAGGCGTAAACGTACGCCTGTATAAAGAAAAACTTATGAAATCGCTGGATTCGCTG